>NZ_PUIA01000016.1:0-600000 GCF_002967715.1 Blastopirellula marina | reverse complement strand
GAATTCGATTTTGCTGTCTTTGTCCGCTCGAATAATCACTGAACTCTCGGGATTGTCGGCAGCCGTCTGCTCGAGGATCTCTTCGATTTCAGTGATCGAATGTTCGTCCCCCCGCACAAAAAAGCGTCCTTCGGCATCAATGTTGATAAACAGTTCGCGAGGCTGCGATATCAAGGGCTGTGCCTCGCTGGCGGTCGGCAACACGACATCCAGCTTGTAGTCTTCTTCATCGAATCGGGTCATCACCATGAAGAAGATCAGCAATAAAAAGACGATATCGATCAGTGGAGTAATATCCAACATCGATCGAGCTCGTCCACGATTGAGTTTGACTGCCACAGGCTTGGTCTTCTTCGCAAATACGTTTCTGTAGGATCAATACTGTCGACTACTGCGACCGGGGCAACGCTTGCGTCTGCGAGCCATCCAGCGTTCCGCCGGGAGCCGCGGTCTTGGGGGGCTCCATCGTTTTTACTGCCGGAGGGGATGGCCCGTCGTAAGTGCGATGCTTCGCTCGCAACTTCCCTTCGTAGTGCTCGAAGCCGGGGATCAAGTCGAACAGGATCTCGTCCATTTCATGAAACAGCGCGACAATCCGGCTTTCAAAGTACTGGGCGAAGATCATTGCGGGAATGGCAATCGTCAAACCACCCAGCGTCGTGACCAGGGCCACAAAAATACCGCCAGCCAATTGGTCCGCACGATCGGCCCCGATTTCCAACTGGGTTGTCTTGTAGAACGTCCAGATAATGCCCCAGACCGTACCCATCAGCCCCAACAGGGGTGCTACGCTTCCCATCAGGGCGATCCAGCGGACATTGCTGTACAGCCGATCCGCTTCCCGTTCGGTGGCTTCCGCTACGGAATGCTCGACCTCGGATTGCGGACGACCGATTCGCAGAAGCATTGTTTTAATTACATTGGCCAGAGCCGAAGGATACTTTTTGCACAGCTTGTACGCCTCGCGCGGGTCAAGCCCCTTTTCCGACAGGCGAAGCTGGGAAAGTTCGCGTTGGAGTTGATAGGGAATGATCTTCGACTTGCGCAGGGCGAAAAGACGCTCGAGCGTAAGCGCGACGACAACGACCGACATGACCCCCAGCGGGATCATCATCTTTCCGCCACGCAGGATCAGGCTTACCAAAGTCAACGAATCGGTCTCGTTAAGACGCTGCTCGATCAAGGCCGGCGATTCTTCTTCGGTTGGCTGATCGGTTGGGGCCGATCCATCTTGCGCCAGCAAGGGCAACGTGAAGGCCAATACCGCTAGAAGGACAAGAATGGAACGAGCCATTGGTGACATAAAGGAGTGGCTTCCAAGTCGCGTTGAATCATTCATTTCGGACAGGTCACTTCGCCGGGTTCGGCGTTAAAGTTGGGCCAAGGCTTCGAGCCGGGCCTGGGCCAGCTTGGCTTCCGCTGCTTGTGGAAAACGCTGGACAACGAGGGCATAAAACTTCTTTGCTTCGTCGACAAACGCTGCTTTCTCGGCAGGAGCAGCCATGCGGATTTGCACTTCGTTGCAGCGACCGATTTCGTAGGCACACTTGGCCTGCCATGGCTTGACGCTATCGAGTGCTTGCTCGCCACCGAAGCCATAGACCACGCGTTTGAACTGCCCCAAGGCATCTTCGTACTTCTTTTGCTCGAAGTAGATTTCCCCCAGCATGAAGCGTGCACGAGCCCCAGCGAGCCCTCGCGACTCTTCGGCTGCCTTGTTGAAGTATTCGATTGCTTCAGGCGTTTTCTTTTCGTTGTAGTTGGCCCAGCCAATTTCGTAATAGGTTTCGCCCAAAAGTGGCGAGCTAGGCAGCTGGTCGACCAACTGAGTGAACCACTTCTTTGCTTCTCCCCACAGCTTCTGTTGGCTGGCCGATTGACCAGCGTGCAGCATCAGCAGCGATCGCATTTCATCGCTGGAAAGACGCTTGGGATCGACGCGGCCGTACGAGTCGAGTGCGGCGTCGTACTGTTTATCTTTGTAGAAGCATTCCCCTTGCATGAAGATCGCATCCGATGCGAGAGGGCCGTTGGGGAACTTGGTAATCTGGCTGCCGAAACCGTCCAACGCCTCTTTCGTCTTTCCCTGCTGATACTGGGACCAGGCCTGCTTGTAGAGCGCCTTTTCGCCAATTTCGGGGGCTTTGGCCTGATTGGCCGACGAGGTATACCACGTTTCGGCTTCAGCGAAGTTATCCTTCGCGTAGTAAGATTCGCCGACATGATACATCGCTTCGGCCGCGAGGGGACTTTGAGGGTGCGCTTTGGCCAGCTCTTGGAAGCTGGCGTTGGATGCATCTCCCTTACCTTGGGCTCGTTGTGCCCAGGCCAACTCGTAGAGCACCTTATCATCGCTGACGAACTTCGGATTCTGCTGATGAATCGCGGTGAAGACTTTTTCGGCTTCCGCTGGGTTCTTTACATCGACCAGGCTTACGCCCTTGAGGTACTCGGCTTCGAGCTTCTGCGTGGGATCTTTGCTCTTGGCGACGACCTGGTTCAAGTCGTCGATCGCTTCCTTAAACTTCCCTTCCGACCGACGTGCGATTGCCCGCCCGGTGTAGGCATCGACAATTAGTTCGTGGCCGGAATGCTTGGTGATCAATTCGCCAAACGCTTGATCTGCTTTAGCCGCGTTAGGCTGCTTCAGGTAAGCCCAGGCTTGCCCATAGATCGCATGCGGAGCAAGAGTCGAATTAGGCGACTTGGCCAATACCTGGGCATACGCGGCGGCGGCTTCATCGAAGCGATTGGCTGCGAACAGGAATTCACCGAGTCGGAAGTGGACCTGATCGAGGATTTGGCTGTTGGGGTAGCTCGAAAGGATTCCTTGGGCCTGTTGAATCGCCCCAGTCGTATCCCCCTTGGCATGCAGCGTACGAGCCAGCATCAAACGGGCTTCGTCTGCCTGAGCCCAACTCGTGGAAGCTTTCACGGAAGCATCTAACGCCTGTTGGGCTTTGTCGAACTGGCTCTGCTGAAACGCACTCGCTCCGACAAGGTAATTTGCCTGGGCTAACAGGTCTGCATCTTTGAGTGAAGACTGTACGGAAGCGACCGTCTTCTCAACATCGGCAAACTTGTTCTGCAAGTACTGAGTCAGTGCCAGTCTCAATTGCCATCGTGCCACCTCAGGCCTTGCCTTGCCTTCGTTGACCAGCGTTTTGAGGGACTGTTCCGCTTCGGCCAGCTTATCGGTTTGCAGCTTGGCCTCCGCACCGACATACATGGCATCGAGACGCGATTGATCCTGGGGGTACTTCTTGGCGAACTCATCGGACAGGGCCGAAGCCTTGGCAAAATCACGTGTCTCCAAAGCAGCGAATGCCGCGTTATAGAGTGCCTGAGGAGCCTCTGGCGTATCCGGATGGTCCTTGGCGATTCGTTCGTACAACGCAATCGACTCTTTGCTTCGCTGGGGCTGCTCGTACACGGCGTCGGCCATGTCCATCTTCAGATCGACCTGGAAATCACTGCCGGCAGCTTTGGGCAACATGGCCTTGGCCAGTGCTTCAGCTTCGGCTGCTTTCCCTTGTTGCAAATAGACACGAGCCAACCAATGGGCTGCTTCGACCTCGAACTGCCCTCCTTGGCGTCCGGCCGCTGCCAGCCAGCGCGCGGCATCGTCGAGTCGACCGGCACGGTAGTAACAGCGTCCGGCAAGCATGGTGGCTTCCGGAGCATAGGCAGACTTCGGGAAGTCCAACGGAATGCGAGCATAAGCATTGCCCGCCTTCAGTAACTCATCTCGTTGCAATGCACAGAAGGCCAGGCGATACATCGCGTGGTCGGCGAGATCAAATCCTTGCTTCTGCGAAGCTTGCTCGAACAGTTTCTCGGCGTCCGCGAATTGGTTCTGCTGAAGCAGGGCTTCCCCTTTTCGCATGGTAACTTCGGTCGCCAGCGGATTGCTTGCATACGCGGCAAGGAATTGGTCGTAGGCCTTTTGGGCTTCGCCGTATTTCTTAATTTCCTCCAGGGTGACCCCTTTGGCATACAGTGCATCGGGAGCCAGAGGGCTTTTCGGGTACGCTTTCACCAACTGGTCGTAGGCAGCGATCGATTGCTCTTTTTGCCCGGATAGATAGAGAGACTCGCCCAGGAAGTACTGGGCCTGATCGGCGAATTCGGTCTTGGGGTAATCCTTGAGCAGCGTCGAGAAGCGTTCGGCGGCATCTTTATACTTGGCCTGATTCCCATTCTGTGCCCAGGCATAATTGGCCGATGCCAGGTTGAGCATTGCTTCTTCGCGGAAGTCGGCTTGAGGGTATTTCTTCAGGACGGTCTCGAAGTTGGCGATCGCGTCTGAGTATTTCTTCAATTGCAACTGACAGACGGCCAGGTAGTTTTGTGCCTTGGCTGCTAACGGATCATTGGGGAACTTCTCGACGAACTTCTTCCATTCATCGGCAGCCAGTTCAAACTCGCCGGCGTTCTGATAGTTCACTACGTCTGAGAAGAACAGAGCCGCTTCTTGTGAAGACTCTTGTCCCCATGCAGACGAGCCGCAAATCATCAGAAGCAGTAGAGCCGGGATAAAAACGTAACGTGCTCGTCGGCAGGGCTCGGTCCCGTCGGTCACGCATCGTGCGTTAAGGGAGCTAAAGCCCAAATACTGAGACAGCATGGAACAACGGTCCTCGTTATTTGTCAGCAAGGTGCAGGCAGATGGGGAGGGTCTAAGTGGTGATCTATTCACCTTATTGTGACGGAAATTCCGTGAAGTTTCATTATTCCGCCTTAGGAAACCATTTCTAGAGCTAAATTTCGGTGTCGAAAAGGACTTTGCAGCTTTTTTGACGTCATTGTCGATCATGATAGAAAGGATTGACAGTCCTCGCAGGGAAAAACCTTGTAGGATAACGAGTTGCCGCCTGTGAATCGTCCTTTTTCCAAGGAAGCACGCGTTCCCAACAAATTAGGGAGACGGCTCCCCCTGGGGCGGCTCCTCCATTACGAACGTTTTCCGAGATGGATCGCTTTTCGCGATTATTCAGCAAAGCAACCAGCGCATGGCAACTTCTCTGATCACCGGCGGGGCCGGATTTATTGGTTCGCACCTGGCCGAAGCACTGCTAGGGATTGGCAACCAGGTCATTGTCGTCGACGACGAATCGACCGGATCGAAGCAAAACATCGAGCATTTGCTGGCGAACCCCAATTTTCGGTTTGTCCACGGTACCGTTTCCGATCGGACGCTCGTTCGCGACCTGGTCAACCAGGCCAATGAAGTCTATCACCTGGCAGCCGCGGTGGGTGTGGCTTTGATCAACCAAGAGCCAATTCAAACCATCGAGCGAAACATCTACCCGACCGAACTTCTGTTGGCAGAAGTTCAACGGCGCAATGCCGAAGGGGACGAAGTTCGCATGTTCATGGCCAGTACCTCGGAAGTCTACGGCAAAAACCCCAAAGATACCTGGACTGAAGAAGACGACCTGGTTTTCGGCGCAACCACCCGTCCTCGCTGGAGTTATGGTGCCTCGAAGGCGATCGATGAGTTCCTCACGCTGGCCTACTGGCATCAGAAGAAGACGCCGGTGGTGATCGGACGGTTCTTCAACGTCGTAGGGCCACGACAGACAGGGGCTTATGGCATGGTCCTTCCCCGCTTCGTCGATGCCGCATTAGCCGGAAGGTCCCCGATCGTTCATCACGATGGGAGCCAGATTCGCTGCTTTGCGCACGTGGCCGACGTGATTGGGGCGGTCATTCAACTCATGCGAACCGATGCGGCTCTGGGGGAAGTCTTCAACATTGGCAGCGACCGCCCAGTTACGATTCTGGAACTGGCCAAAATGGTCATTGGCCAGGCCAATCCTGGGCTGGAAGTTCAATTTCAGTCGTATGAAGAAGCATTTAACTCAAAATTCGAGGATATTTCGCGCCGGGTGCCTGATCTGACCAAGATCAAGAATTGCATTGACTACGCCCCAAAGCACACCTTGGAAGACATCATCGCCGACGTCATCCAGTCCAAGCGACCATAACCCCCATCCGGGCTACCAAGTTACTCAAAACGCTTGACGGCAAGGGACATTCCCGGTGGAATATTGGACAGGGGCACCCTATACTTAACCAGCTGGAATACTAACGTTTTCCAGCGATTCTTTCGCCAGCTAATCGACACGCAACTTATCTCCATGGCTCGCGAGGCTGCCCCAAAGGCCTGCGAGGACGGTAACCTGATTTCAGTCTAGGGCAGACTTGAAGTTCAGGCGTAACCAACAGGACGCACATCGCATGTGGAATATTCGTACACAGCACATCACTACCCAAACGCGCGGACTGACGCTCGTCGAAATGTTGATGGCAACGGCGTTGACCCTGGTCATGTTTGCCGCCGTGGCCCAGATTTTCGGCATGATGGGTACCGCTATGCGTGACGCGCGAGCGACGATCGAGCTATCTGGCAACCTCCGCAGCGTTTCGACCAACCTTCAACACGACCTGGACAACGTCTCGGTTGATGTTCTGCCTTGGGTTCAACCCGGTGCGAATCAAGGTTACTTCGAGATCATCGAAGGGCCTGATCGTGATGTTGACTTCGCCGTTTCCGATGTCGACTTGACGACCGCCGGTACACAAGGCTCGCTGGCAGGCGATGCAGACGACATTATTTGCTTCACCGCCTACAGCAGGGATCAGCCGTTCGTCGGTTTGATACAGGGGCAGTTGATGCCCAATGTGGGCGGATATGCTAACGATATTCCCCACAAGTATTGGGTCGATCGTAGCAATACTTCGCTTTTCACGACGATCACCTCCCACTATGCTGAAATCGTTTATTTCACCAAGCACACGCCGCTGGAAGACACCGACGGCGACAGCCAGCGTGATGCCGACGAAACGGTGACGCTATATCGCCGCGTGCTGCTGATTCGCCCAGACATTTTCATGGGCAACCCCAACACGATGGCAGCCACGGCTTCTTATAGCCTGAACTATTTCCAGGCGATGAACTATTACGACCTCTCGATGTGGTCGGCCAGCAATGTGGAATGGAAGACCAATTCGCTTGAAGACTTACAGTCTCGAGATCGCCGTGTAGCTCATGCTCCGTATCCTGCCAACGGGCTTACCGTTGAGACCGGAAAGATCCTCCGCGTCGCCAATCCGCCCGCTACAGGTGATTTTGATCCGGCCCCTATGCGTCCCCACGCCTTGCTCTCCTTCGAGCAGTTGAACCGTGCTCTGGAACTCGCCGGCACCAACAATCGGGACCGCACCGGCGAAGACGTGATGCTCACCAATACCCTCGCATTTGATGTTCGAGTCTACGATCCGATCGCACCTGTGCGAAACGACTCGGCGTCTTCCCCCAGCCTGATGATTGCCCCAGGCGATCCTGGTTTTGGCTCGGCGAGTACCACCAATCCTATGTTGGGTGCTTTTGTCGACCTGAATTGGAGCCGAAGCGTCCCATCCGGAACGACAAGTTACTACAACCAATCTTTCGAGGACGCTCCTAACTCGAAGTCACTTCTACGGCAAGTCACTGCCTACTTCGTGGATACCAACCGGAACGCCACAGACATTTACGGCTCGACTGCTCCGGCGAACGCGAATGAAGTAAACACGATTTACTTCTTGCAGAACCCGTCCATGTTGAATGCAACACCAAGTTCAACGATTCCTGGTTATAGCTACTACGACACATGGCCGTTCTTCTACGAAGTCGACGGGGTGAACCAGGACGCCTCCGGCACCGATACCATTCCCGACGAAGGGACCAATGGCTTTGATGACGATGGGGACGACATCGTGGATGACCACTACGCCATCGATTTCGACAACAACAACATCATCAATACCACTACGGAACCAGGCGAACTGGAAACCGAACCACCCTACAACAAAGCCCTGCGTGCGGTTTCGATCACGGTCCGAGCGATCGAGGAAGGGACTCGTCAGGTTCGACAGGACACGATCATTTCGGATTTCCTGCCGGACTAAAGGAAGTAGCCGTCCAGCATTCTCCATTCAACAATTGCGGGCACACATGACATAGTGTGCCCGTTCTTTTTTTGCTTATGACCGAGCCTTACATTATCCGACTCAATGGCCCCTGGGAGATGGCGAGCGACGCCCAGAATGAGCCCCTTCGTGTCAAACTACCCGGCTCCTGGCCGCAGATTCTGCTAACCGCCAAAGAGCAGGCAGTTGTCCTGCGACGCTGGTTCCATCGGCCCACCGGCATCGACGATGGCAGCCGAGTCCAGCTTCACCTGATCGACCTTCCCTTTGCAGGATCAGCCCAGATCGACGAGACGAGCCTCGGCGAATTCCCTGTCAGCCAACAACACGCCATGAATGTGAAAGAACATTTGGCCACTCGAAGCCGCCTGACGATCACCATCAAGACATTGGCACCGCTCGAGAAGACTATTCCGACTCCACAGATTTCGCTGGCGATTCTACCGGATTGCTAGAACCTGAATCGTCGGCCTTTGCTGGAGGCTTAATCGGTTCGGTGCGCGGATCAATCAAGGCAATGATCGTTTGCCCGGCCTTAGGCACGAAGCTATCGTCGGCCGTCACGATCCTGAGCCGGTTGGGCTCGGGAATCACAAACAACAGTGTGGCCGACTCGCCATGGGTTTGCTGAAAATCGTGGTAGGTGAATTCCTCGGTGATCGTGGTCTTCTTGAACTGGGCCCCTGCCGTCACGCGTCGCGCGATTTTGTAGAAGTCGAGACCATGCCCAAAGATCACACGCCCACGCAGGTGATCCGAAACCGACTGCCGTTTACCGGAACCGGAATCCCACGGGCTCGTCTGGTAGACCTCTTTCCGACCGAACAGATGGGTAAACTCCATGCACGCCAATGAGTTAACCTCGTCGTTCGGGGTGGCAGCCAACAGACGCCCGATCCCACCCAGATTGAGTTCCTCGCTGACAAAGTCCGAGAGGATACTTGCACACTGGGCAGGCAGATTCTGCATGCGTGCCGCGGTAATGTTACGGAAATTGGTATCTACCAGCATCACGTGAAAGCCGGCACTCTTGATCACCACAGCAAGTTCGCGAATCCAGCGATCCGCCCCGGCAATGAGCACACCTTGCGGAGCTGGACTGGCAAGTCCCAGCCAACGGGCAACCGGCGCGGCCGTCAGACCGTAAAACGTGACCGTCCCCACGATCACCATAAACACGACCGGCACCACGAGGGCACCTTCGGACGTACCACCGATTTCACTGAGATTTAAATTCTCGGCATGGTGAACCAGTTCAAAGGAGAAAATCGAACCGACCGCGGCAGCGACGATCCCGCGAGGGGCCATAAAACAAAGAAAAACCTTTTCCCGCCAATTCAGACTGCTGCCCAGAGTCGAAAGAAAAACCGAAGCGGGACGCACGATGACAATCAGCACCGCCACAAACAGCAAACCGGTCCAGCCCACTCCGAGAAGTGTTCCGAGGGAAATTCGTGCGGCCAAAACAATGAACAAACACGAGATCAACAAAACTCGGAGGTTCTCTTTGAACTCGAAGATATGCCGAACGGGAATATGCTTCTGATTGGCCATCAACAGGCCCAGCACGGTAACCGTTAATAGGCCGGACTCGGACTGGATGTAATTCGAGATCGCAAATACGGCCAGCAAAACAGCCAGGATGAACGCGTTGTGCAGGAAGTCTGGAACCCAGTAGCTCTTGAGCGCGAAGATCATCATGTAGGCGGTCACGACACCGAGAATCACACCAACGCCGATCGTCTTGGCGATCGACCACATCGGCGTGGCCCAGGTTGCTCCTTCGCCGGTCTGCATGATGAACTCGAAAACGAGCACTGCCAGCACCGCGCCGATGGGGTCGATCACGATCCCTTCCCACTTGGCCAGCGAGCCGATCTTTCGCGACGGCCTGATGTGACTCAGCAGAGGACCAACCACGGTAGGCCCGGTCACCACCACAATCGCACCGACCACGGCAGAAATCGCTGGCGAAAAACCAACGACATAGTGCGCGGCAAGAGAACCCAAGCCCCAAACAACCAGGGCCCCGATCGTTACCAGCCCCCCCAGTGCCGGCCCCACTTCACGCAGTTCCGCGAAACGAAGGCTCATCCCTCCTTCAAACAAAATCACTGCCACCGAGAGAGAGACGATGGGAAACAGGACCTCGCGCCCGATGATCTCGTCGGGGCCTTCCGGCAAAAAACTGGCCAGAAAACCGAAGCCAAGTAGAAGCAAAATGGAAGGAAGCCGCAGCCGCCAAGCGATCCACTGAGCTGAGATGCCCAGGGCCAGGATGCCGGCGAAATATAGTAGGTATAGCTTCTCGTCCACGACGCATTCTCCAGGTCGCGAGCAATTCAGTGCCGCTCGCATTGCTACGGTTCTTTAACCTACCTTACGCCACCGCCAGAGCAAACCCCGCGGATCTTCCCAAACCTCAATGATTTCTTTAGGTTAGAGTGTTCCACCTATTCGCCAGTTAAGGTCCTTCATTTCCCGCCCAGGAATTTCACGCTATGCCATTCGATCATCGAGAGCGCCCTAAATCTCACAATATTTCGCTCCTGCTCCTGACGCTGGTCATGGGTTGGACCATGCCGGTCGCTAGCCTGTTCGCTCAAACGCCAGGGCTTACACCCGAAGAGATTGAAGATGGTTGGATCTCCCTGTTCGATGGAGAAACCCTTTTCGGCTGGAATCAGGTGACCAAGACCGACTGGAAAGTCGTTGACGGAACCATTCAGGCCACCGACGGTGAGATCGGCTTGCTCTGCACGACAACCCAGTTTGCCGACTATATCCTGCGAGCCGATTTCCTGGCCGAAGAGAACACCAACAGTGGCATCTTCCTGCGAACGTCACCGAGGCCCAAGAGCCCCTCGTACGATTGCTACGAGCTCAACATCGCCCCTCCCTCGAATTCCTTTCCCACCGGCAGTTTTGTCGCCCGCGAAAAGGTCACGCCCGATTGCCAGCCTGGTGAGTGGCATACGTTTGAAGTCCGTGTCCAAGGCCCCGTCCTGGAAGTGAAACTGGATGGCGAGGTGGTTTCGACTTTGGAAGACAAAGACTACCTAGGCAAAGGCTTTATCGGGCTGCAGCACAACGAAGGGAAGATCCAGTTCCGCAACATCAGCCTGAAACCACTCGGCCTGAAATCGATCTTCAACGGCAAAGACCTGACCGGGTGGAAACAGTACCCCGAGATGGTCACGAAATTCGACGTCACGGAAGAAGGTGCCATCCATGCCCAGGACGGCCCCGGCCAACTGGAAACCGAAGGGCTGTACGCCAATTTCGTTCTGCAAATGAATGCCAAAACCAACGCCGAGAACCTGAACTCTGGCCTCTTCTTCCGCAGTATCCCTGGCGACAAGATGATGGGCTACGAAAGCCAGATCCATAACGGCATTGAAGGGGATGACCCGACCAAGCCCGTTGATAGCGGCACAGGAGCAATCTTCCGCCGCACGGTTGCCCGAAAGGTGGTCAGCAAGGATAACCAGTGGCTGACCAAGACGCTGATCGCCGAAGGTGCCCATATCTCGGTTTGGGTCAACGGTTTCCAGGTCACCGACTGGACCGACCAGCGCAAGCCCGATGCCAACCCACGCAAAGGCCTGCGTCTGGAAGCTGGCAGTATCATCCTCCAGGGGCACGACCCGACGACCGACGTTCTCTTCCGCAACTTCCAGATCCAAGAGCTACCAGAGCGCTGGCCAGTGAAGCGCAGCGAGTAAGATCACGATAGCGATAACACACAATGAAAAAGCCACGGATTGCACTTCCGTGGCTTTCTTTGTTCTTATCGCTGTTAGTCGCGAGCTCCTAATTAAGCTGAACCAGCTTACGAAGTTCTTTCGGCAGCGGGAAATGAACTTCTTCTTCTCGGATGCTGCGTGTTTCGATTTTGGCGTCGAACTTCTCGACCAGGTAATCGAGACACTCTTGAACGACATCCTCAGGGGCACTCGCCCCAGCGGTTACCAGCACCCCTTCCACGCCATCGAACCACTCGGGCCGGATGTCGCTGGCACCATCGATCAGATAGCCAGGGGTTCCACTCTCTTGAGCGAGTTCCTTCAGACGCTGACTGTTCGAGCTATTCTGGCTGCCAAGCACCAGCACCAGTTGTGCTTCGGTCCCCAGAATCCGCACAGCTTCCTGGCGGTTCTGGGTTGCGTAGCAGATGTCGGCCTTAGGTGGGCCTTTGATGGACGGGAACCGCTCTTTGAGTCGGTTGATGATCCGTGTCGCATCGTCGACCGAGAGGGTCGTTTGGGTGAGGTATGCCAGCCTTTCGGGATCGGCGATTTCCAACTGGTCGACATCGCTCTCCGTCTCAACCAGGACGATCGCCTCGGGGGCTTCCCCCATCGTGCCGATCACTTCGTCGTGCCCTTCGTGACCGATCAGGCAGATCGTATAACCCAGCTTGGCGAATTTGATCGCTTCCAGGTGGACCTTAGTCACCAACGGGCAGGTCGCATCGATCGCGGTTAAGTCGCGTTCCTTGGCCGCTTTGCGAATCTCTGGCGAGACGCCATGGGCGCTGAATAGCAGGATCGATTTGGAAGGGACTTCCTGCACGTCGTCGACGAAAATAGCGCCCTTCTTTTTGAAGGTCTCGACGACGTACTTATTATGGACGATCTCGTGATAAACGTAGACAGGAGCACCAAACGTCTTGAGCGCCAAGTCAAGGCACTCAATCGCCATGTTCACCCCCGCACAAAACCCGCGTGGACTTGCTAAAATCACTTTCATTGGTCTGGAAACCTCCTCCATACCCTGCATCTTACCGCAACCCCTCAGTAGGGCCTAGGGCAGCCGCCTGAAGCCGATGCCAGCACTCCCCCCGAGGAAAACGGACTTTCCTTTGACTCGAAATTCCGCAAAATTTGCAGTTTGCAATCTCCTTTGCAAACCGCCGATACTACTTTTGCCGCAACACTACCAGCTTTCCCGGATATCTCGTGACTCCTTTTCAGTATCAACTGGCAAACTATGGACCTACCGCCAGTTGGCAAACCCCCAGCACGAGCGACGCCTATTCGTATTGCCAGGACCTGACGGCCCAGTCGTACGAAAACTTCTCGGTCATTAGCTGGTTTCTGCCCACCGAGCTTCATCCCCACTTTGCTGCCATCTACGCCTATTGCCGCTGGGCGGATGACCTGGCGGACGAAACCACCACCGATGCCCAGGGGCTTAAGCTGTTGGCCTGGTGGGAAGAACAGCTCGAATCGTGTTACCAAGAGGATGCCCACCATCCGGTATTCGTCGCGTTGAAGCGTACGATTCGAGAATTCAAGATTCCCATCACCCCACTCCGTAACCTGCTTATTGCGTTCCGCCAGGATCAGACCAAGAAGCGGTATAACACCTACCGAGAGCTCCTGGCCTATTGCCGTAACTCCGCCGACCCCGTGGGACGCCTGGTGATGTATCTGGGGCACTGTTACTCCCCCGAAGCGGTCGTCTATTCCGACCGGGTATGCACTGGGCTGCAACTGGCCAACTTCTGGCAAGATGTCCGCCGCGACTTCGACAAGGGACGCATCTATATCCCGGCAGAAGACTTTCAGCGGTTTGGCCTTTCGATTGACGACATGCCCGCCTGTGCAGAACAAGATGCCTTTCGCGAACTGATTGAGTTTGAAGTCCGCCGCGCCGAACAACTCTTGGCTTCCGGCGAACCGATTGTCGACTTCTTCCCTTCTAAGTTGAAAGTCGACATCGCCCTGTTCATCCGAGGAGGGCAAACAATCCTGCGGCAGATTCGCCAACAGCGTTTCGACACGTGGAGCCACCGTCCGAAAGTCGGCAAAGGGACCAAGGTCAAATTGCTGGCTCAGGCCTGGTGGGAGATCCGCGTCCGTAACAAGCAGTTCCGTGCCGATTCCTACGAGGTGCCGGCATGACCACAAGCCTTTCCGACAGCTACGCCCTGTGCCGCCAGTTTTCCCAGCAGTCTGGCTCCAACTTCCTGCTCTCTTTCTGGTTCCTTCCCCGAGAGAAACGGCAGGCCATGTATGCCTTATATGCGTTCTTCCGGCATACCGACGACCTGGCAGATGAGGAAGGTTCAGATCAGGCAGCCAGTCTGAATTCATGGCGAGACCAATTCCACCTGGCCATGCAGGGAAGCTTCAACGATCCCCGTTTGCCGGCCCTGGCCGATACGATTCGCCGATATGAGATCCCCGAGCAATATTTCCTGGAATCAATCGACGGTGTGGCCAGCGACCTGACGCGAACTCGCTTTACCGACTTCGACGAACTTCATCACTACTGCTACCAGGTTGCGTCGGCGATTGGCTTGAGTTGCTTACCGATCTGGGGCATTCGTCCGAATTTCGATCGAGAAGCCGCCATTGCGGCTGGGGTTGCGTTTCAATTGACCAACATCCTTCGCGATATTCACGAAGACGCCCTGCGTGGACGCATCTACGTTCCGCTTGACGACCTTCAGCGGTTTGACGTGTCCGAAGAGTCGCTCCTGAAGGGGCAGCACTCCCCCGGCTTCGAGCCCCTGATGCGATTTGAAATCGATCGAGCCGAAAAGCTTTTCACCAAAGCCAAAGACCTGCGCCACGATCTTCATCCCGATGGCCGGCGAATCTTCGACGCCATGACCGAGACGTACCACGATCTGCTCAAGCAGATTGCTCGCAGCCCCGGGGATGTGCTGCGGCGGAAGATTCAGGTCGGTTCGTGGCGCAAAGTGAAATTGTTTGCCCGACTGGCCATGTCGCGGATCCCCTTGGGATCGAGAGAACCTCTGAAAGTGGAGGTTCCGTAGTGGATGTCAGCTCCATGCGCGGCCAACGCGTCGCCATCGTCGGGGGTGGGTTGGCAGGCATCGCTGTCGCCGAGGCGCTTTCGCGATTTCCCTTCGAGATTCACCTGTTCGAGGCCAAGCGATCGCTGGGAGGACGTGCCGGAGCCTATCGCGATCCGGAACATCCGTCGTTAATCGATCGTTGTCAGCATGTCGCAATGGGGTGCTGTACGAACTTCCTGGGACTTTGCGAGCGTCTGGACCTGGAAGATTGCTTCCGCCGCGACACGCGGCTGCACTTTATCGACGGCGACGGTCAGGCACATCCGTTTGAAGCCAGCAGTTGGCTGCCGGCCCCCATGCATTTGGCAGGCGCGTTTCGTCGTCAATCCTACCTTTCCAAGCCAGATCAGAAGCGGATCGCAGCAGCCCTGTGGGAAATGGCTCCACCATCCGCCGTCGAAAAGTATGCTGGCTGGAAGATGCACGACTGGTTGGTCGAGCAACTTCAGTCCGAGGCCGCCATTCGTCGCTTCTGGGAAATCGTGTTGGTGAGTGCCTTGGGCGCACCACTGACCGAAGTTTCGTTCGTCGCGGCACGTAAGGTCTTTGTCGATGGTTTCCTGCGGCATCGGCGTGCCTACCAGATCTATGTGCCGCGGATTCCACTGCAAGATGTCTTCGACGTTCAGGCCGCGCAAAAACTGGGAGAACGGGGCGTTCGCTTCCACCGGCAAACGCCAGTTCGGCAAGTGGCCTACTTCAATTCGCGATTCAACGTTCGCTTCGGCCAAGGCAATGAGGCAACGTTCGAGAACTTCATTTCGGCCGTCCCCTGGCATCAGTCCCCTAAGCTTTTCTCCCCCATCCTCAAGAACCTGATGCCGAAGCTAGACAACGTGGACGAGATTGATTCGTCTCCCATTTCTAGCGTTCATCTTTGGCTTGACCGCCCGCTAACCAAATTGCCGCATGCGGTACTGCTGGATCGGACCAGCCAATGGGTATTCAACCATGGGGCCCGGCAGTTCAAAGAAACGACTGGTCACTACTACCAGGTCGTCATCAGTGCTTCGCAAGACTTGGCCGGTGTGAAGCACGACGAACTCTCTCGGCATGTCCTGGGCGAGTTGGTCGGGGCGTTTGGGTCTTCGCCGGCCCCCTACCTGCTCGACTACCAGGTAGTGACCGAAAAGCAGGCCGTGTTCGCCGCGACCCCTTCGATGGAAGGACTTCGACCGACTCAAGGAACCATCTTGCCAGGCCTGGCTCTGGCTGGCGATTGGACGAAGACCGGCTGGCCTTCCACCATGGAAGGAGCTGTCCGCAGTGGCTACCTCGCTGCGGAAGCCATTCTCCGCAAGTACGACTACCACGAGCCGGTCGGCGATGCCGATCTACCCGTCAGCTTGCTCTCGCGAATGCTCTGGGGACTGGGAAAAGAGTAGCCGTCGCGTTAGTCCCAAGCACACTTTGCGGTCAGTTGTTACTGGGCATACCTCTTTCGTCCTGGAACGGTAACGGGAACACTATGATCGCTGCTCGTATTGTTTTGGCTATTGTCGGCGCTGCCTATCTCTTGCTCGGCGTCTGGTGCGCGGCTGCTCCGTCACAAACATCGAAGTCAGTAGGATTCCATCTAGAGCCAGGCAGCGGGGAGTCAGAATTCTTCACCGTTTACGGGGGACTCGAATTTGCCTGGGGGCTGATCTTTCTCATGCCGTTGGTAATGACCGACGCCATCCGGCCGATCTTGATTGCCTGCGTGCTGATCCACGGCTCGGCGGTCATCTTCCGAGCGATCAGCTTCTTTCTTTTCTCCGGCATAGGAACGACAACCTACGCGCTGGCTGGCGTGGAATGGGTAATCTTCCTGGCTTCAGCAGCTCTCCTCGCGTACGTCAGCACGCTTCCTAAAACAGCCTAACTCTCGTCCTCGTCACGCACTGCCAGGTCTAGTTGCGGAAGAACGCCACCCAAGAAGCCTGCGAGCTTGTCGCTGGCCTTGTTCGCCATCGCATTCAGATTCCACATATCCTTGATACTGCCAGGCCGGTTGAAGATGGTCGCCGCGGCTGCCCCCAGCATACCGGAGGTCGTCTTCTGGCTCATCAGCTTCTCAAGATCTTTGGGCAGCGGCTGGTCGACGGTATCGGAAATAATGCGAACGGAGATTACCTTGGTTTGTTTCTCGTGACATGCCTGGGCAATCGCCAGGGTCTCCATATCGACCGCCACGGCGGTATGCTTTTCACCGAGTTCCCGCTTCTCTTCCACCGTGCCGATGATGCGGTCGACCGTCAGCAGTTTACCGCTGGCCAGCCCCTGCGTTGCTTCGATTTGCTCGGGGGTCAGGTTCAGGGGAATCGTGACTTCGTTTCCCTCGATATCGCTGACGCAGCTGGCCATCACCACATGGCCGCGTTTCAGGTCTGAGACGAGTCCACCGGCGAATCCTGCCGAGACAATCCACTTTGGCCCGATGATCTCTATCACATCGCGAACGGCAGCCTCGGCCGCTTTTCGTCCCACGCCAGTCTCGACCACCCCCACAGCACGTTCGCCCAGCTTGCCAACCGTGACGGTACGCTTCTCCATTTTCACGGTCGCCGCAGATTCGAGCGACTCTTTGAACCCGGCCGACTCGACTCCCAATGCGAAGAGCACCACGACATCCGGCTTGGGAATGTCTTCCGGGGGAATCTCCTCCGAGTTTTGTCCGGCCAACTGCTGCGAGACGAAGTCCCGCACCACGGTTTGGCCCTGTTGCTGGAGGAAGCTGGAAACGAGGTAGCGTAGAAGCATGGGATAGTTTTCAGTGGAAAGTGTTTCGTTTTCAGTTTTCTCGAGCGGTGCCCCGCAATCGTCGGATGTTCAGGCGCTGTCTGGCTGAAAACTGAACACTTCACGCTGAAAACTTAAATTTCGCCCCTTCGCGATTAACCGCCGAGGGATCTACAATACAAGCTTCGCTCATAAAGCAGGTCGATTGCAAGGTGATTGGATGTCGGAGAGTCGTTATCAGTATGACGTCATTGTCGTAGGAGCCGGGCACGCAGGTACCGAGGCTGCCATGGCCGCCGCGCGCCTGGGGGCGAAAACGGCACTGCTGACGACCAATCTCGACACGGTTGCCCAGATGAGCTGTAACCCGGCGATTGGCGGGATCGCCAAGGGGCAGATCGTGCGCGAAATCGATGCCATGGGTGGCATCATGGGGCAAGCGATCGACGCCACCGGTATTCAGTTCCGGCTATTGAATCGCCGCAAGGGTCCTGCGATGCACAGTCCGCGGGCTCAAGCGGACAAGAAAGCCTACCAGTTTTGGGTCAAACTAGCGGTTGAGGATCAAGCAAATCTCGACCTGCGGCAAGAGATCGTCAGTGATCTGCTGACTGAAGAAATCGATGGCAGCCAGCGTATCATCGGCGTCAGCGTGCATGGCGGAGCCATCTACGCAGCACCATGTGTCGTGCTGACTACCGGCACGTTTCTGTCTGCGATCATGCACACCGGCGAAACGAAAACCCCAGGTGGTCGCGGGGGCGAGGGAACTTCCAGCGGCATCAGCAGCGCCCTGAACCGGCTTGGCTTTCGGCTCGATCGCTTCAAGACCGGCACGCCTGCTCGACTGAATTACAATTCGATCGACTTCACCCAGACAGAACTTCAACCCGGCGACGACGATCCCCAGGCTTTTTCGTACCTGACCGAAAGGCTCGATCTCGAGCAAATGCCGTGTCATATCACCTATACCAACGAAAAGGTGCATGACCTGATTCGGGCCAATCTAAGCCGTGCCCCAATGTATAGCGGACAGATCGATTCGCGTGGCCCACGTTATTGCCCCAGCATCGAAGACAAGGTCGTCCGCTTCGCCGATAAAGACCGGCATCAGCTCTTCCTGGAGCCAGAAGGATTTAACTCGCGCGAAGTCTACGTGAACGGAATCTCGACCAGCCTGCCGCGCGATGTCCAGGACGAGATGTTCAAGCTGATCCCAGGGCTCGAGAACGCACAAATCATGCGTTATGGCTATGCAGTGGAGTACGATTTCTGCCCGCCCGATCAGTTGTGGCCTTCGCTGCAAACGAAAGAAGTGAGAGGGCTCTATTTCGCTGGCCAGATCAATGGAACCACCGGCTATGAAGAAGCTGCCGCGCAAGGATTGATGGCCGGGATCAACGCGGCACTGGAAGGACGTGGCGAAGAACCGTTGGTCCTGGGGCGCGAACAGGCCTATATCGGTGTGCTGATCGACGACCTGGTTACCTGCGGCGTCGACGAACCATACCGAATGTTTACCAGCCGGGCCGAGCACCGCTTGATGCTCCGGCAAGACAACGCCGATCGTCGCCTGACACCGCTGGCCCATGATCGCGGTCTGATCCCGCCTGCCCGGTGGGAAGCATTCCATCGAAAGCTGCAACAAATCGATACCGCTATGGACGTTCTGGGCAGCACGCGGCACGAAGGAACGCTTCTGTCTCACATTCTGAAACGCAACGATTCGTCGTGGGAACAGGTCTGCGAGCTAGCACCATCGCTCAAAGAAACCACGGACGAAGCGGCTCTGCAGGTCACGTACGACATTCGCTATGAAGGGTACATCGCTCGCCAGCAAGTCGAGGTCGAGCGACAAAAGCGGCTTTCTCACAAGCGAATCCCCGAGTCTTTCGATTTTACGCGACTTACCCAAATGCGAACCGAAGCTCGCGAGAAGCTCAGCCAGATCCGCCCTACCTCAGTTGCTCAGGCCGAGCGAATCAGCGGAATCACCCCTTCCGACATCGCTTTGCTACTGGTTTATCTGGATGGTCGGATGGGTGCGAAATCCTCCTAACTTGGGGATACTGATAGGGTTGCTATCACTAGCAAGCCGTCAAAAAGTCTCCAAATTCCGGAATGCTTGCCCTTGAAAGCTTTTGGATTGTGATTAGGCAAAATATTGGCCAGGGTTTCACTTTGTGTCACAAACTGTTGTCGTGTCTAAACTTGCGCCATCGACATCAATCTTGACGTGGCAATTTAGGACAGTATAATTCCGGCATCTGGCAAATTCGGTAAACAGGGTATATCCGGATGAAGAGCGGAAATACTCATTTATCGTGGGGTGCAACGATTACACACCTTCCAGAAAATCAGAGTTTTAAACGGGATGTACTCGTTTGACACGGATGCGCGGAGCGCGAGGATGCTCAGGACAACGTGGCGGCCTCCAAACTCACTTATCGCATTGGTAGCCAAACACGCTAGGGATAGGATGACAGCACATGAAAACAGTCTTTACCACCGGTGAAGCAGCGAAGATCTGCAAGGTCAGTCAACAGACCATTATTCGTTGCTTCGACTCGGGGCAATTGAAAGGATTTCGCGTCCCAGGCAGCCGGTTCCGTCGCATCCCGCGTGATCAGCTTTACAACTTCATGCGTGAAAACGGCATCCCTACCGACGCTCTGGAAAGTGGCAAGCGTAAGGCCCTGATCGTCGACGACGACGTCGATCTGGTCGAACTGCTGGTCGATGCATTTGAACGCGACGGCCGCTTCGAACTGCGTACCGCCAACAACGGCTTCGACGCCGGTATGCTGGTCAAGGAATTCCACCCTGACATCGTCGTGCTGGACATCATGCTCCCGGATATCAACGGCAAGGAAGTCTGCCAACGCGTTCGCATGGACAAGACGATGGAAGACGTCAAAATCCTGTGCATCTCTGGCATGATCGAACAAGACAAGGTCGCCGACCTGATGGCCTGTGGTGCCAACGAATTCATGCAGAAGCCGTTCTCGGTCGAAGCATTGGTCGACAAGGCCTGCAACATGCTGGATATGGAATCGGTGAATTCCTAAGCTCCAGGAATTCCGTAAGGTGCGAGGAGCGTGGCGAATCGCACCAGAAATGCGACCTCGGTGCGAAGCGTCTCACAGCTCGCACCTCACGGGATGATATGATCTCCTCCTATGGCCGACTCGATCGAATCGGAACGTGACCTACGCAACGAGAAACTGAAAAGCCTGAAGCGTCTCGCCTACGGGGCCAGTCACGAGATCAATAACCCGTTGGCCAACATTGCCAGTCGCGCCCAGGCCCTTCTAGTCGGCGAAACCGATCCGGATCGTCGGCATGAACTGGCCACCATCTATGCCCAAGCCATGCGTGGGCACGAGATGATCGCCGACTTGATGCTGTTTGCCCGACCGCCGCAGCCGCAGCTTAGCGAATGCCTGCTGGGCGAGATCGCTTCTAGTGCGATCAGTCAGATGCTTCCTCAAGCGAAATTGCAAGAGACGCAGTTGACACTCGTTCCGACCAAGAGTGAGATCCGCCTGACCGCCGATGCCAACTTAATCTTGCTGGCAATTGGTGCGCTGGTGCGCAATGCCCTGGAAGCACTCAAGACCGGCGGGAAGATCGAGGTTACGCTGGCCACCGAAGACGACGTCGCAACGATCGCCGTCCAGGATGACGGCCCTGGCATTCCAGACGAACAGGCAGAGATTATATTCGATCCCTTTCATAGCGGGCGCGAAGCTGGCCGTGGCTTGGGTTTTGGGCTCACCAAATGCTGGACGATCGCTCAGTCCCACGGGGGCGATACCTATGTCGATACGGCGTATGGCCCAGGGGCTCGGATCGTTTTGGAAATTCCCTTGTCGCCGAAAATCAATTGCGAGAGTGAGTAACGGATGGATCCGCACCCTTTCGGATGGTTGAGCCTGGTTCCTCCGTTGGTTGCGATTGCCCTGGCGATTCTTACGCGGCGAACACTTCTTTCATTGCTGGTGGGCATCCTCGCAGGGGCCATCATCCTACAAAACGGAAATCCTATCACTGGGCTGTGGTCGGCATGTGCCGACTATCTGTGGGTAAAAGCCACCGACTGGGATAAAGTTCAGGTCTATCTCTTCACCCTTCTGACCGGCGGGATGATTGGCGTTGTGTCCGCGTCCGGCGGCATGCGTGGCCTGGTGAACTTGATCGTTCGCTTCGCGGATACACGGCTTAAAGGTCAGGTCACCGGCTGGGTCATGGGACTGGCGATCTTCTTCGACGACTACGCCAACATGCTTCTCTTGGGTGGAACACTAAAAGAAGTGACCGATCGCCTGAGAATCTCCCGCGAAAAGCTCGCCTACATCGTCGATTCGACCGCCGCACCGGTCGCTGGCCTGGCGTTGATTTCGACATGGGTCGCAACGGAAATCAGCTTCATCGAAGAAGGGATCAACCAAATTGCCGGCCCCGAAAAACCCGATGCGTTCCTGTTGTTCGTCGAAAGCATCCCGTATCGCTTTTACTCGTGGTGGGCGCTGCTCTTGGTTCCGCTGGTCGCGATGACTCGCCGCGACTTTGGCCCCATGCTCAAGGCCGAAGTAACCATGCTCAGCCAAGGTCCGGCTGCCAGCTCGCCATCCGAAGAGGAAGGACTATTGCCGGAAAGTTCGAGCTGGCTCAATGCAGCGATACCGGTGGGTACCATGCTGTCCGCCGTGGTGGCGATTCTGTATTGGACCGGCTACCAGGCATCGGCCAGTGAAGCAGCCGAACCTTCGCTGTTGCAAATCATTGGCGAGGGTAATTCTTACAAAGCACTTCTCTACGGCTCAGCAGTGAGCCTGGCCGTGGCGATCCTGCTCATTGCACCTCAGCGACTACTTTCCACTGGCCAAATGGGACGGGCGATCCTGAAGGGCTTCCGCGCGATGCTTCCGGCCTTGTTGATCCTGTGGCTGGCGGCCTCGCTGGCAGCCCAGACTGAGCCTCCGACTTTCGACGAAGATACCGGTGTGATGACCCTCAACGGGCTAAACACGGCCGGATATTTGAAGCAACTATTGGAAACTAATTTACCGATCGAAATGCTTCCCACGACCGTCTTTGTATTGGCGGCAGCCGTGGCATTTTCGACCGGTACCAGCTGGGGCACGATGGGGATACTCGTGCCCCTTTCTGTCTCCCTGTCGGCCGGCATGTTGACCGGAAACGGAGAAACCTTAGACATAGCCGATCCGGTCCTGCTTTCGGTCGTCGGCAGCGTATTGGCAGGGGCGATCTTCGGCGATCATTGCTCCCCTATTTCCGATACGACAATTCTGTCGTCGCAAAGTTGCGGCTGCGATCATATGGCCCATGTTCGTACGCAAATGCCCTATGCGTTTCTGGGGGCCGTGCTATCGATCATCCTGGGGACCGTTCCCGTCGCGTATGGCGTGCCGGTCTATGTGTGCCACGTTTTGGGTATCGGGGCGATGATCGGAACGCTATTCTTCTTGGGCAAAAATCCGGAAGCACTCGCGGCGGAAATCGAAGCGGATACCTAACCGTGCTTGGCCGGAGTAGAACCAACGAGTGAGTGGCTGTCCGTCAGTTACTCGGTACAAACCTGCGAACGACGTTGTAACACTTACAACAACGCTAGTCTTGTGCAGAGTGGCCTCACGCTGGCAAATCACCATTTCCACTCGTTTTTAGCCACGCGGTATCGTTTGCAACCAATTCCACATGTTCGACTTGCGCGGTCTTGCTGGCATTGACGGCTGGGGATGCTGTCAGGGCCTGGTAGCGAATTATTTGCCTTCTCGGCATAGCGGTTGCAATATGAAAGAGCGTTCCCCAAATGACCCTGTGAGAAGAAAGAAGGTTCCCATGTTCAGGACGACCACGCTTGCCGCCTGCGTTATGTTTGCGGCCCCTGCCCTGCTTTATGCCCAGGATGAACCGACAATCAAATGGGTCGACGCCACCTACAACGAAGACCGCCCCATGACTCGTATGGCGGCCCCAGGTGACCTGAAAGAACCGGGGGCGATTGAGCTGTCGTCCTCGAACGGAACGGCCTCCCCCTCGAACACCGTGCAGCGTGCCTCCGCCATCACGCCGATCAACCAGGGGGAAACGGTACTGCGGACGTACGTGGGGCAACCAGTGGAAACTCCCTCGCGGACGGTTGTGGAAACCCAATCGCAAGAGACCATCGTGCAGTACTCTGGCAAGCCGCGGACCGTCATTTATGACAACCCACAGCCAATCCAGCAGCAGGAAGTTCGCCGCGTCGAGTATCCCGCCTACGAGACGCAAACTTCTTACTACGTCGAGCCTGTGAACCCGAACCCATGGCACTCGATAAACAACGGCGTGCAGCGAGTTCAGTACAACTCCCCCATCACCTATCCGGCTCCAGTAACGACGGTTGGAAGCCCGGTGGTTGTGAATCGCCCCGTCACGACGATCGCCTACGACAACCCGCCGGTCATTGCGGCCCCCGTTGTCACTGGCACCGTCCCGGTTCCTAACGCCACCGTTTACCCGGTCGATCGCACCGCATTCCGCCCCGTGCTGCCGATCATCCCGATGAACAACAACTCGTACGTCGGACGCGGCCTGCTCGGCCAACCGAAGGTTTACACCGAAGGGCAGCCGATCCGTAACAGCTTCCGATACGTGCTTCCCTAACGATCCAATTCCCAGGAGGGCTAAGGGCGTCTCGGTTTCGAGACGCCCTTTTTTGTAAGTAGCGTGAAGTTTTCAGTGTTCCGTTTTCAGAAAGAACACGCAGATTTACCGCTGAATTAAGTGGCCAGGCCCAGACGTCGCAGTTCTTCGACGACTCCCGCAACAATGCGTGCGACATCGTCGGGATTGGTCGATGCCTGCTGTCCTGCCGGGCAGCCGCCAACCGGCTCGTTCACGAACCCTTCGGCCGAAAGGAGGCACTGCAGTTCTTTCCGCAGGATTTCCACTTCCAGCTTTTGGCTGGCCGATTGGGGTTGGCGGCCGCTGCCTGGCTTGAAGCCGCGGAGGGCGAGTGCGGCACGGAAGCCTTCGGGGAACTCGCAGTTCTGGATCATCGCATCGAACAGCGTCAGCAACCGATACTGCAGGTCGCGAGCTTCATCGATTCGGCCCAGCAGTGTCAGGTCGTACAACCGACGCGTGATTTCCGGCACTACGCCACTGGTGGCATTCGTACCGCCGTCACAGCCGATCAATAGCATCGGCATCAGGGCCGCGTCCCAACCGGTCATAAAACTGAAGTCGGGTCGCACAGGTCGAACGGCCGAGATCATCCGCATCATGTGCGGCAGGTCGCCGGACGAGTCTTTAATCGCCACAATCCGCGGGCACTCTTCGGCCAGGCGGCGGACAGTTGGCACGTCGATCGGCGAGGCAAACATCGGAATGTTGTACAGGGTGACATCGATGGGTGTATTGTCGCCGATTTCCTTGAAGTAGGCATAAACGGCCGAGGGGCTCAGCTTGTAGTAAAACGGCGAAACAATCGCCACCGCCCGGCAACCCATCTCGTGGTAGGCTTCGCACGCTTTGAGCGTTTCCTTGACGTTCGCCTCGGCGGCACCCGCCAGAATCGGCACACGTCCCCGGGTTTGATCGGCGATGATGGCGATAATCCGGCGACGTTCCTCCACCGTGAATCGCAAGAACTCCCCTGTCGAGCCGTTGGGATAGAGGCCGTGAACCCCTTTTTCGATCAGCCAGTCGACGTATCGTCGCAGTTCAGCCTCGTGAATGTCGCCATGGGCATCCAGCGGAACAATATTGGGGGTAAAGATTCCGGAAAGTCGCGTTGAGGAAGCGGCCATGAATTCAATCCGAGCAGCACGGGGGTTAGGCGAGGGGGCAGGAAACCCGTTAGAATTTACGGGCCATGCTTGGTGCAGGTAAATACTGATTCAAGAAGCTTAGCATAGTTGGCCGGACCGGCCACGTCAGCCCATCAAAGCTAATCGCCCGGTGTCTCGCAAAAAACGCACTGAACGCCCGTCTCAGGACGCTTCCTCCCCGTGGGAAGCCCCGCTATGCGTGTGGATATTCGTCGTGGGTGCGGTAGTCTATGCCCTATGGTATTTTTCCGTCCCCATGCCTTGGCCGGCACCACCACCGGGGGAAACGCCCTTTCTGCCCACCCGGGGCACACTGGTGCAGACAGGCCTACTACTGCTGCCAGAGACCATCAGCTTCTGGTTTGGCGGGGGTGATATGCCGCTGGGCCTGCTCGATCGACTCGGGGTAACACTCATTGCGGGGGTCATGCTGCTGTTCAGCTATGCCCTGGGTGAGTTTCTTTTAGCTCGCTTGAAACTGCTCGATTTCTTTGGTCGCGTCGACGGCATCGTGCTGCGGCTGGCGATCGGACTGACAGTACTCTCGTGGTCTACCGCAGTGCTGGGGATGTGTGGCCTACTGCATCGACCGCTGTCGATCGTCCTTTCGCTGGCCATTTTATTCGTCACGCTCGGCTCGGCTTGGAAGAAGCAACTCTTCGCACCACGCGAGAGCGAAGCTGATGCGGAAGAGGCCGAGACGAAGCAGCCTGAGGGGGAATCTTGGTGGTGGCTATTGGCAGCGGCTCCGCTGTGCCTTTTCATTGTAGGCGTATCGATTTTGCCACCGTACGAATACGACGTTCTGGAATATCACCTGCTGGTTCCCAAAGAGTGGCACATCATCGGTCAGATCCGCATGCTGCCCAACAATGTCTACAGCGGCATGCCCATGGGAGCGGAAATGTGGGCCTTGCTGCCGATGATCTTCCTAACCGGCCCACAGGGCTGGCTGACTGGGGCATTGGTGGGCAAGCTGATCATCGGTCTGTTCACGCTGCTAACGGCAGGTCTTTTGTATGGAGCCGGCAAACGATTGATTGGGGTCTGGGGTGGCCGCGCCGCGGCACTTGCGGCGATTGCGGTTCCTTGGCTCACCTACCAAAGTGGAACCGGGCTGGTCGACGGCGTCTGGGCGTTCTTCACCCTGGCAGCTACGTATCCTGTGCTGATCGTTTTGAACGACCCCTCCAAAGAAGAACACCGTGACGGGCTGGCAATCCTTTCTGGACTGATGGCCGGCATGGCATTCAGCGTGAAGTACCCTGCCCTGCTGGTGGTGGTGCTGCCGGTTTTCGGCCTGTGGATCTTCGCCGTTCGTACCGATTGGCGATTGCTGGTGATGCATGTGGTCGCCGTCACGGTGGCCATTTCCCCGTGGCTGATGCGAAACGCGATTGATACCGGCAACCCTGTCTTTCCCCTGGCAGGCAACGTCTTTCCGACCGACGTCCGCTCGGAAGATCAGATCCAGCAGTGGAATCGTGCGCACCAGGTTCCCAAGAATGCCGACGGCAACCGCTATTCCATCAACCAACTATTCAGTGGAATCATGACACCATTCGGCCGCAGCCCCTGGGCCGGGATGATTATCGTTCCGTTGGCCATCTGCGGGCTCTTTTACCACGATCGAAAGCTTGTCATCCCACTGGTAGTCTTGCTGGCCGTGTGCTGGATCGTGTGGTGGGGATTATCGCACCGTCTAGAACGTTTTCTCATTCCGGCGATACCGCTGGGCTGCTTGTTGGCGGGCATCGGAGCTCAGAAGCTTGCTCCGTTTGTGGCCGGAAGGGTGGCTCTACGCATTTGGCTGGGGCTTGGCTTGCTGGTCGGGTTCATGCTGGTGAATCAAACCCAGTCGATCAAGCTCGATCCGAGGGTGTTCGTCTCCCTCGACGCCCTCGCCAAGTCTCACACTTCGGAGGCAGTCGCTTTTCTAAACGAGAACGTTCCCCCGGGCGATGCCGTTCTGGCAACGGGAGATGCGGCACTCTTTTACTTACAGCCGCCGGTCTTCTACCACACCTGCTTCAACGACTCGACGATGCAGCAGTTGGTCGACATGACCAAGCAGCAGCGTCAGGCTCACCTGGCAGAAGCCAATATCGCATGGATCTACGTTCACTGGGGCGAAATCGAGCGTTTCCGCAGCCCGGGAAACTACGGTTTTCCCAGTGATGTTACCCGCGAATTGTTTGCGCAAATGGAGAGCCAGGGCATCCTGGAGCCGGCCGAGTATCAACTAGGCAATCCAGAGAACCCCACAGTGGTCATTTATCGCGTGTTGCCGGCAAGTGGCCCGTAGGTCTGGCTTGCTCCGTTTGTCGTTCTGGCTTAGGCTGAAGGCTTGGACAAACCGATTTTCCCCCTTAGTCGGCAATGAATTAGCCATGATGGATGGATCCTCCTCACTCGCCCGAGACCGGTGCCCCGACGGCGATGCGTCGCAGCGTGCCGGTAACGCTCCCACAATTGCCACTGCGATGGAGCGGACCTCGAACTGGCTTCTCTCACAGCAAGCCGCAGAGGGATACTGGTGTGCCGAGTTGGAAGGGGATTCCATCCTGCAAAGCGAGTTCCTGCTACTGCTGGCCTGGGCCGGTCGCGAAGAATCGGACATCGCCAAGCGGGTCTCCAAGAAGCTGCACGAGCAGCAGCGAGAAGATGGTACCTGGGCTCAGTACCCGGAAGCGAAGATCGACATCAGTTCGAGCGTCAAAGCTTACTTCGCCCTGAAGCTGACGGGACACAAACCATCGGCCGATTACATGGTCAAAGCCCGCGATGCGATCCTGGAAGCAGGCGGGGCCGATGCCGTGAACAGCTTCACCCGGTTGTATCTGGCTCTTCTGGGGCAGATCCCGATGGAGATCTGTCCGGCCATTCCACCCGAGATGATCCTGCTGCCCAACTGGTTCCCTCTGAACATCTACCGCATGAGCAGTTGGTCGCGCACGATCTTCATTCCGCTGGCCATCTGCTGGGCACTGCGACCGGTCGTCGATCGCTCGGAAGAGTACTCGATCAAAGAACTGTTCATCAATCCGCCGCACCAATGGCCGGAACTTCGCTGTCCAGGGCAAGAGAAAGCGAAAGGTCTGTTCACCTGGGATCGCTTCTTCCGCACGGCAGATAGCTTCCTGAAGCAGATCGAGAAACTGCGTCTTCGTCCACTACGCTCGCGAGCACTTAAGCTGTGCGAAAAGTGGGTCCTCGATCGCATGCCCAAGAGCGATGGTCTGGGGGCCATCTTCCCGCCTGTTCTCTGGAGCATCGTCGCCTTCAAAGCACTTGGCTATGACGACGATCACGAAGCAGTCCAGTTCTGCTGGAACGAGATCGACAAGCTAATGCTCCATGATGACGAGAACCAGACAACACGTATTCAGCCGTGCAAAAGCCCCGTCTGGGACACGACGATCACCCTGCGAGCGTTGGCCGCTTCCCGACATGGGGCCGACGAGCCCCGGATGCGGAAAGCGATCGACTGGATGCTTTCCAAGGAAGTCCGAGACCAGGGAGACTGGACCAACAACGTCCGCTGCGAGCCAGGCGGGTGGTACTTTGAATTCAACAACGAGTTCTATCCCGATCTCGACGACACGGCGATGGCGTTGATGGCCCTGCAAGAACAGTTGGCCGAGTGTGGCGTTTCGCTGGAAGTGCATCCAGGCCAATCGTGGGAAAACACCACGATCGTGACGACCTCGAACAAGGTCTCGGCTGAAGACGCCGTCAACCAGGCCTTGCTGCTCGATAAAGTCTCTGGTGCCACCAAGCGAGCGTTGGCCTGGAGCGCTGAGATGCAGAACCACGACGGCGGCTGGGGAGCGTTCGATAAGAACAACGACGCCGAGTTCCTGTGCAAGGTCCCCTTCGCCGATCATAACGCCATGATCGACCCGAGTTGGCCCGATTTGTCGGCCCGCGTGATCGAAGCGTACGGCCTTCTCGGCGTAACTCAGCACAGTCGCGGTAAGTTGGGTGACGTCGTTCGCAAAGCGATCACCTACATCCGAGATAACCAGTACGAAGATGGCTCGTGGTTTGGTCGCTGGGGCGTCAATTATGTCTATGGCACTTGGCAGTGCCTGGTGGGCCTGACAGCCGTGGGCATTCCGACCGATGACGAAGCGGTTCGGCGGGGTGCCCAGTGGCTGATCGATACCCAGCAGCAATGCGGGGCCTGGGGCGAGACGTGCGACAGCTATGAGAACCCCAACCTCAAAGGAATCGGCACCCCGACCCCATCGCAAACGGCCTGGGCGCTGCTGGGGCTGACTGCGGCGGGGCACGAAGATAGCGATGCCGTTCGCAAGGGGATCAACTACCTGCTTTCCACGCAGAAGGAAGATGGCACCTGGGACGAAGCGCCTTACACCGGCACTGGCTTCCCCCAGGTCTTCTATCTCCGCTACCA
Organism: Blastopirellula marina; assembly: GCF_002967715.1. Classification (NCBI taxonomy): domain Bacteria; kingdom Pseudomonadati; phylum Planctomycetota; class Planctomycetia; order Pirellulales; family Pirellulaceae; genus Blastopirellula; species Blastopirellula marina. The sequence goes on along the minus strand of NZ_PUIA01000016.1, from coordinate 570,209 downwards.
CTATTACCGCATTTACTTCCCGCTGCTGGCCTTGGCCACATGGGCGAAGAAAACGAGTGAAATGAAAGAAGGATCGCGATGAGTGTCCCTATCTCGCAAATGTGGACCGTCGCGTCGTACGTCCTCAAACAAAAGCTGCTAGGTCGTAAGCGTTACCCACTGGTGCTCATGCTGGAACCCCTGTTCCGCTGTAACCTGGCGTGCGCCGGCTGCGGGAAGATTCAGTTCCCAGTCGAAATCCTGCGCAAACAGCTCACCCCGGAACAATGCTTTCAGGCCGTGGACGAATGCGGAGCTCCGATTGTCAGTATTCCCGGCGGCGAACCTCTTCTGCACCCGCAGATGCCGGAGATCGTTCAAGGGCTGGTCAAACGCAAGAAGTACATTTACCTCTGCACGAACGCATTGAAGCTGGAGAAGTCCCTTTCGCAGTTCACGCCGAGCAAGTACCTCACCTTTTCGGTTCACATGGATGGTCCTCGTGAAGAGCACGACCATGCCGTCTGCCGGGAAGGAACGTACGACATCGCCGTTAGCGCGATCAAAGCAGCCCTCAAGCAAGGCTTTCGCGTTACGACCAACACCACACTGTTCGATGGAGCCAAGCCGGAACGCATTCGAGGCTTCTTCGACGAGATGATGGCGTTGGGCGTTGAAGGGATGATGCTTTCCCCTGGCTACAGCTACGAGAAGGCACCGGACCAGGATCACTTCCTGAAACGAAATCAAACGTATCGCCTGTTCCGCGAGATCCTGTCAGCACCCAAGAAGGCCTGGCAGTTCAATCAAAGCCCTCTGTTCGTCGAGTTCCTCAAGGGGAACTACGACCTCGAATGCACCCCCTGGGGCAACCCGACCTACAACATCTTCGGCTGGCAGAAGCCCTGCTATCTGGTCGACGAAGGGCACACACAAACCTTTGCCGAACTGTTGGAAGCCGTCGAGTGGGACAACTACGGCACGAAAAGTGGCAACCCCAAGTGTGCCAATTGCATGGTCCACAGCGGCTATGAACCAAGTGCCGTGGATGCCACGTTCTCTTCGCTACGCGGACTGATGGAAACGGCCAAACTGACCTTGTTCGGGGCTCCTAAGAAAAACCGGCCCATCGTCGACCTCGATACGGATCAACGTTTTGACGATGCGGAACCACCGCAGCGTCCTGAACGAAAACCGAACGAATTACCGGTGCTGCAGTAGAATTTTGGAGCAAATGCATTGCTGATTTCCGTTCGCCAAACTACCGTGAACGATCAGACCCTCGCGAACGAAATCCGAGAAAAGGCATTTGCAACAGTTCGGCACATCTATCGCCCCATAGATGATCGAAGTCGAGACCCGATAGGAAACATTGGTGGAGATCGCATTGATGTAATCGCTACAGTCGAAGGTCAGAACGTAGGTGTGATAGGCCTCTACTCAGAAGAAGATGTCCTTCGGATAGTGGGACTAGCTGTCCTCAACGAGTTTCGCCGACAGGGTATCGCCAGGCAACTTGTTTGCTATGCCGACCGAGTTGCCCGAAAACGAGGCGCAACATCACTTGGGTTATATACGATTGCGGAAACGGGAAACGTTCAACTGTTTCATCGGCTAGGTTTTATTGTCTTACACGAACGAATTGCCGAATGGTGTAGTAGCACTTTTTTTGAAGTTGTGCATGAAGTAGAAATGAAACGCGTTGTTCCCGCGAATGATGAGTTCTCAAATGAACAAGGAGGCCCCGGAACTGCTTGAAGCTACACGCTTGGCCCTCAAATTCTTTCCGGAAGCGAAGGCTTTCATCCTGATCGAAACCGGACTCGCTTGGGAACCGTTTCTCAGCGCGATGATGGCAGCGGACTATCACGCGGACTTTTCATGCGATCCGTATCAAAGAGATACCGATCCAGACCTTGGCTTCGCTCGGCGTGGGGGCATGGAAGGTACAGATGATGAAGTCTATACCCGACTGTTACGTTATACAGGCCTGAAGCCCGCAGGCCGCGTCGTTGTCGTGCCAGATGCGATTGGACAAGGTGGCAGATCTACTGAGAACTGCCTGCCGTTTGTTTGTCACTCAAACAGAGTTCCAGAGCGTCTTGCAGAAGTTCCTTGCTTTGGACTTGGCCAAGACACACTGCTAGTCTTTGAAAATGGCCTGGCGTTGCTCTTCGACCATGACCAGCGAATCCACTGGGCGAAATCGCGAGTTCGAGAGTGGAGCAATTAGTCTTAGGCACCCGCAGCCATTCACGTGACGAAGAATGCCTGAATTGTCACAACATAAAATCATCATCACTTAAACATTCACGGATAAACCGTTTACATTCCCAAGACAGAATTTCTTCAGAAATTTACGCAACCGGCCGCCGTGTTGTGCGATAATCCTCGTTAGCTTTTCTGATGCTGCTCAGGTTCAAGGTCAATTTCGCGGAGAAGAATCGCGATGGCACCGAATATCTTTACGAAAACCGCTGGCCGGTCGGCCGAAGCGGTCGACTCCGGCACCATGGTACGTCGCGGATCACACGATCCTCGTCCTACCGGGCGTGGCACCGATCACCCCGATGCTCCGGACCGTGAACTTGCCGAACTACAGGACCTAGGGCTCGATCTGATTCAATTAGCACTCGACCTGGCAGGGATTGTCGATCCGACACCGGTCTCGGATGGGGCCAGTGCCCTGCTGGCGCTTGGTCGTGGTAACTGGCTCGATGCGTTGATCTCGGGGGCCAGCATGGTTCCTTATATTGGCGATCTGGCCAAAGCAGGCAAACTTCCACGCTATTTAAAGTCGGTTAACAAGGCGATCGATCTGGCCGAGCGTTCCCAGAAAGCGGCCACCACGCTAATGCCAGGCATCAAGAAGCTGAAAGAAGTTCTCGACCTGATTCCTACCGGTGCCAATACCTATATCGACCAAATGAGGCGTCGCGTCGATCGGTTCGTGAAATCAGGCACCACCGGGCTGAAGCACTTGCCTGACATCAGTGGCCGATTCAAATTCACCAAACGGGAAACAGTCGACAAGGTTTACCAGGAAGCATCAGGCCGCCTGGGAGTCCCTGGCACCGTCAAAAAACACCGCAGCCGCAGCGAGCAGCGCAAAGTTTCCGGCGGAACCGGCGACGACGCGGGGCACTTGATCGGCGATCGCTTTGGTGCCCCAGGGGATGGGCGCAACCTGACGGCCCAACATCGCTACATGAACCAGAACGGTACCTACCGTCAACTTGAAGACAAGTGGGCTGAGAAACTGAAAGAAGGGACCGGCATTGAAGTGAAGATCACCGATGTCACGAAAAAGGGAGAAGACCGCCCCTTCATGCGGAAAGCAGAGTGGAAAGAAATCGCTCCGGATGGTTCTGAGTCGACCCATGAATTGCTCTTTATGAATGCCCACTCACCGACGAGCCGCGCCAATCGAGGAATCAAACCAACCGTTGATTCGCCGCAAAGCGGGAACGTGATTAACGTCGACTTTCAAAACCGCCGCCGCATGGATTAGGGCATCAATTCATGATCCCAAACGGACCACTGTAAACTTCGGTAGCCTCCACAAAGCCTAGGCCCCGCCGCTTGGCGTCTTGCAGCGCCCAGCGGATCCCCTCGACATACGGCTGCAGGTCGGCATCCGTCCATTTCTGCGAGAGCTTTTGCGCGCGAATTTCTGGCAAGTACACCTCGAAGTTATTGCTGAACTCTGGCACGAGTTCGGCCGGAATGTACCCACCCAGCGAATAGTTCTGTTCGATGGCACTGGTCAAGCATTCATCGATTTCAGGCACATTATGCAGTAGTGGAGCAAACAGCGGCGTTGGCTTCTTGAACCATAACGTCGATTTTATCGAAGCCTCCTCCAAGAGAAGGGTCGGCCAGCCATAGCCCCGCGCCATCCACCCTGGCCGGAAAAACGCGGCAAACTCCAGCACAGCTAACGGAAAGTCACTCGCGAAAAGCCCTTTCGGGTCGTGTTCTTGTCCTTGAGAGTCGCGGACCTTTTGGCCGGTACCATAGGCCTGGTAGGCATCTCGGAACAGGTCCATCTTCCATCGCACGGAATGAATGATTGCCTGGTCGTCCAACTCCGATTCTTCCGATTTGGGGTGGGTGTTTTCCACAACCGATCCCCCAATGATCTCACGAATGCGGTCCGCATGGACTGCCTGATCGATATGCCGATCGACGCAGACTAGCTGTCCTCTGGCAATCTCATCGACGGTGTCTTCGGTTGCCCCCAGGTATTGATCCACCAACTCGGAAACCTTCGCGAGATCCCCTTCGCAGATAAAGAAAGGTGCGCCCCACACACAGCGATCCGTCGAGAAACCTGGCAAGCCGAAAGCCAGGCTCGGGTCATTCTCCGGCTTGTTGGAACCGAGCAGCTTCTGGAACATGCCGCGTGATTGATTCCGCTTATCGCGGGCCTCGCGTTGGGCATCGTTGACCTTATGCTGAAGCCGCATCAGCCCCAACCCCCAGGCGTTGGAACGCTGACGAACTTTGGCAATTCGCAGGGCATCGTCCATCAAATCATCGAGCGTTCCATGTCCCTGGACATAGGGAAGCACCCGTTTGTGAATCCACTTGATATCGACCGGATGATAGCTAATGTCCCAGCCCATCTATTTCCCTTCATATTCAGACCGCAAGAGGGACCATCATAAAGAGTCAGCCGATCAAGTCCAACAATTTCCCGTGGATTGACAATCCAATCTCTCCATCATCCGCAAAGAGTTTTTCTGGGCAATTAGGGCCGATATACTGGGGACCGATTCTCTTCGGTCGGCCTTGCCCACGGAGCCCTCATCATGCCAGGTAAAAAGAAAGAACTGGTACCTCTATTCATGCCGTCCCTATCGTCCATTCTTATCTATGCTGAGGATGAAAAGGGGGAGCCCCTTTCGCCGGACGAGGTGATACGCGTGCGAAACAACGCGTCGTGCATCATGGTCAGTCCGGCCAGATTCAAGAAAATGGAAAAGGAACGCGGCCCGGATATCGATCCCGAAAACTGCTGGTACGAATTTCAATTATTACGACGGGAGCTAGGCCGCAAGCCGGACCTGGACCCCGGCCCTAAATTCAACCAGATGTCCAGTAGCGATCCTGAGTATCAACAGACGATCGTCGATGCCCAGAACACGCTCGACCAGTTTCGAGCCATGCTCCCTGAAGATGGCAGCTCTATGCCCAATGCCATGGTGAAGACGACCATTGAGGAAGGCGAGAATCGGGCATTCATGTGGTTGATGAATGCGGTGTGCGACGGAGACGATTTCACCGCCATGTTCTTCGAGGTGCCCCAGAATTTCACTGAGTATGCCGAGGGAGATTACCTGCGGATCGCCCCCCAGGATGTGATGGACTGGATGGTAAACGATGAAGGAACACTACACGGGGGCTACTCGATTCGCTACCAGCGTGCCCGGAAACCGGAAGGAGAACGGGCGGAATACGACGAATACATCGGCGTGACCAGATACGCATGAACGAGTTCCGTTAGGTCCTCGTCATCGCCCAGTCCCCCATCCGTCAAACTGCTATCACCATTTGACGTTTGCCCGCGTTCCGCTAGAAAGTAGGACTCGGTAGAAATTTTCTTCGTAGGGCATCTCAAGTTGCGGCATCGGAATTCCCAATTTGTGAACCGGCATACGGCCCGTCCTTGGGGTCTGGCCACTTCTTGCGCAAGCAGTTCTGGAAATGCTCGCAAGATTCTTGCCCTGGTTTACCGAAGAAAACGGCAACAACAGTCGAAAAAGCCCAAAGGTCCGGTTGTCCGGAACCGTCGAATGCAGCGGTTAGAGGCAATTTTATTCCTTGCCAAGCAACCGCTAACTTCCCGTAAATTGGCCCAGCTTGCCAACTTGGCGGATGGAACCGAAGCCCGTACACTAGTGCGTTCCCTGAATAAGCTTTACGACGCGGCCAACCGAGCGTTCCGTATCGAAGAGCTGGCCGGCGGTTACCAACTGCTGACTCGGGGAAAATTTGCCGACTGGGTTCGGCGGGTGGTTGGTAGCGACGATCCCACGCGATTATCGACGCCGGCCATGGAAACGCTAGCGATCATTGCTTACCGACAACCGGTCCTCCGGGCCGACGTCGAAGCGATTCGCGGAGTGAATTGCGGCGAAATTATTCGCCAATTGATGGATAGGGACTTAGTCCAAATCAAAGGAAGAAGTGAGGAACTGGGTAGACCCTTCCTCTACGCGACATCGCCCGCCTTCCTGCGAACGTTCGGATTCCGCTCCCTGGAAGATTTGCCTCGTAAAGATGAGTTTCGACGATTCGAAGCCGAGACCGACACGTCTGCGGCCAGTCAGGTTGACGATCAAAAGGAGACATCGGTGACGATCACACTTGCCCCACAAAGCCCTGCCATCGATAACGACGACCTGGTCGCCGAAGGAGCCGCTACGGCCCTTCTGAGCCCCGCCCAGCCGTCGGCCCAAGCCCCTCCGATCGAAGACGAAGAAGACGAACTCTACGAAGACGACGACGGCTACGACGACGAAATCCCCAACGAAGATGAAGACGAGGATGACGACGACGAAGACGATTACGATGAGGATTGGGACGAAGACTACGAAGACGAGGACGACGAGGAAGAATTCGAAGACGAAGACGACCTCGAAGAATCGGACGATGAAGAAGGCGACTGGGAAGAAGTCGAAGACGACGACTGGGAAGACGAAGAAGAGGAAGACTTCGACGACGACGATGACGAAGAAGATGACTGGGGCGACGACGAAGAGGAGTAGTCCTCCGACCGTCCTGGAGCATCTCTGTCCAGACATAAACTTGAAGAGGGACTCGCATGGCGGGTCCCTTTCTTATTACCCGCCGGCAGCGTTACTCTTCCAAGAATTGAAAATGGTAAAAGCCAACCATTTCAATCTTATTTTCTTTGAGGATCTCGTTAACTGCCTGCAGCAGTGCTTCACGTAGCTGCGCCAGATCGGGATCGTTGAGAGTCGGCCGATCGAACTTTCGCACTCGCAGCAGAACGTCATGACGAAAACGGCTCTGATGCGACTCGAGCAGCGGTTCAAGTTCCTGTGACTTGTACCGCGGCATCTTGGCGAATGCATGGAAGTCGATCTGGATCGTGCTGTTCGTCTTATCGTTGGGGATGGTGCATTCAAATTTCCCCAAGTCGACCTCAACCGGAACCAACGCGTCCGGCATATCTTTGGCTGCCCTTTCCTGTTGAGGATAAGGCTTACCGCAGCCCACCAGGAACACGAGCACCGCGAGCGCAGCAATTCGCACCCAGCTGGCTTTGAGCCAGGCAGGAAACCAATTTCCAGCGGAGCTTTCGGGTTGTAACATCGCCTTGTGGCCCATTTCTAGTAAATCGTCCGACTTGTTAAGTCTAGGTTGCGATTCTAGCACCACAAAAATCCCCGTAACCCCAATACCAACAAAGACTTGCATTACACCCCATGCAACTCGCATGGGGGCTACTGCGGAAATATGCGAATTCAGGGGATTCCATTCGACGATTCCCCAGCATGGCCTATCCTTTCAAACGTGCACGAAACCTTCTTTCTGGTAACGAGTTACGCTTCGATGCAAGCTGCTTTCCACTGGACCAAATCGATCGATCCGAAGGGCTGGACCCTGCTGCTGATCCTGCTGGGTGGTCTGGCCGCATTGGGCTGCGAGAAGTCCGCGTCGGCAGACGAGGAGCTTTTGTTCTCGCTGGAAAAGCGAGACTGGGTCGAGATCGATCTGGGGCACTTCACGATCACGGTCCTGATTGCCGACGATCCGAGTCGGCATCCGGACTTCAATACCTACCAAGAAAGCGTCGCGCTGCATTATCAATTGCACTGCCTGGTCGCCAAGGAACAAGAACAGCGGGTTAAGACCTATCTCGAACAGCGCAAAGGGGAACTGTCGGACGAGATCATTCGCACGTGCCGCCATGCGAACTTGATCGACCTGGCCGACCCCGAGCTTCAACTGATCCGTTCTCAGTTACGCGACTATACCGAAGAGACAATTGGCCGCGGTGCGATCAAGCGATTCGTCTTCTCGGATGTCACCTTGGAGCGATTCTAATGGTACGCCTTATAGCAACCGTCTTCTTTGCTTTGCTCCTCTTTGCCGGGTGCAGCAGTTCCACCAACCCGGACGCTACGGCACAAGACCAGGAGAAGCCTGCCCTGCCACCGCAGGAGATCGCCATTGGGGACTATGCGTTTCGCGCCTACGATCCGGCTGCCAATACGCAAACGCGTTTCGACTTCTCGCTGGCAGGCCTGGTCGAACCAGATAACCTGGCAGGCCTGCAAATCGAACTGGAAAAGAAAAAGATCCGTATCCGCGATCGCGTGATGATCGTTTCCCGCGAGTCGACCATCGAAGAACTCGAAGACCCCGACCTGGTCATGTTCCGCCGACGGCTGCTCAAGGAAATGAATCGCCTGATCGAAGATGGCCAGCTGAGCGATATCTACGTGAGCCACTTTCGGGTGAAAACGCGGTAGGTCAAATCCCTTACGCCGCGAAGCGAATCGGTCCCTTCGGACTTCGCAGGTCGAATAGTCCAAAGATCTCGTCCTTCGAGAAACCAACCTTTTTCGGTTCGCCGGTCTCGCTGAACAAGGTGTTGAATAGCTCTCGCTTTTCTTCCAACACCTTGTTGATGCGATCCTCGATCGTTCCCACGGCCAGGTAACGGCTGATCGTCACGGCACCAGCGGCCCCGATACGATGGGCCCGGTTGATGGCCTGGTCTTCGATGGCCGGGTTCCACCAGCGATCGAACAGGAACACATACTCGCAGAACTGTAGATTCAAGCCTACGCTGCCGGCCCCGTAGCTCATCAGAATAACGTGCTTCGAGGGGTCGTGCTTGAACTGATCGATCACCCCTTCCCGCTGCTTGTGCGGGACTTTGCCGTGGTACTCGAGCGGTCCGAACGGTTCGACGTGCTTACGAATCTCTTGGATCGTGCGTGTCCATTGGCTGAACAGGATGGCCTTCTTACCGCTGGCGGCCACCTCTTCCAGGTCGGCTTTCAGCTGATCCATCTTGGCGCTTTCGCCGGTCAGGGGATCGAAGTTGCAGATCTGCTTAAGCCGCAACACCAGCTCGAAAACGTGCTGCACGGTCAGTTCCTGCCCCATGTCTTCCAGCCGCACGATTCCCTCTTTCTCGGCAATTTCGTACGCTTCCTGCTGGGCAGGCAAAAGTTGGAGTTCGGCGTCGCGATAAAGCCGCGGCGGCATATCGGTCATCACCAGGTCTTTGGTGCGACGAATGATGTACTCGCCGGCCGTGGAACTCATGGCTTTGATGTTCATGCCTTTAGTCAGCAGACCAGGTGCCAGGAACTCGAACACGCCCACCAGGTCGTCGGTGCTGTTCTCGATGGGGGTACCGGTCAGGGCCCAGCTTCGCGTGCGGGGAATCCCCTTGGCGATCTCGGCCGTCGTGCTGGCCGTGTTCTTGATGCGTTGGGCCTCGTCCAGTACGACCAGGTCGAAATGGAGTCCCCCTTCTTCGCTGACCAGTTCCTGGTCGCGCATCAGCAGTTCGTAATTAGCGATTTTCACCGGCGTTTGGTTGTCTCGCCATAGCCAGCTTCGTTTGGCCGAGTCCCCTTCGATCACGCTGATCGGAATCTCAGGAGCCCACAGGCTGAACTCACGTTTCCAGTTAGAAACCAACGGCTTGGGACAAACCAACAGTACGCTACGGATCTCGCCGGCTCGGAGCAGCATCCGCATCGTGCTGATCGACTGCATCGTTTTGCCGAGTCCCATCTCGTCGGCCATGACGGCCGCATGCCGCGGATAGAGAAACGCGATCCCTTCAAACTGATACGGGAACGGCTCGAAGGGAAATTCCATCGCCCCGCTGGATACCAGCGATTCGAGCGACGGCTGAAGCAAGTAATACAGACGATCCTCCAGCTTGATGACATCGCCAGGCGGGCGAATGTGCGTGACCCGCTTGGCCTTTGGCTTCCGCTGGGCTTCTCCTTCGGCAGCCGGCTCGGTGGTGGCCTCTTTCTTGGGAGGGGACTTCTTTTCCAAGGCCTGAAGCCACGCTGGTGCCTCGGGGAAGACAAAGCTCTTCACGCCAATCTTGGGACCGCTACAGGTCAGCGAAACAGCCTTGGGGCGTTCTGCCTTGAAGTTTTCGGACGTAATAGTCACTTGCGGCGCACGAGCCAGCGCCGCCGTCCAGCCAAGTGAGATGACCTCGGTTTTGATGTTCAGATCATGCGAGATCGTTTCGAGAGAATCAGTCAACTTCTTCGCCTATATTCGTTGCCATATCCGTAGAGGGCATCCGCTGGTACCACAAGCCGATGCCCCTCGAACCTAACGCTACTGATCGCCGCTGCGTGTTACTTCCCCACGCCATGCGCTTCTTCGATAGCTTCTCGGATACGCGTGAACGGCTCGTTTAGGTCCAGATCGATCGACTTCTCTTGCCACAAACTTTCCAGCACGGCGCGGTCGGCCTCGTGCTGGGCACTGACAGCGACTTCATAGCCGCCAAGCTGAAATGAGCGGATGTGGGGGGGAGCCACGGCCAGTTGAGCGGTTTCGCTGCCATAAGAAGAGGAAGCATCGGTAGCAACAGCATCTTCCACACAGCTGGGGGGAATCAAAGCGACAGGGATATCGCTATGGTCGCGAAGTGACAGCACGTGCTCGGTATCCGTACAGACAGCCAGGGCTGGTGATTTAAGCTTTGCTAGCAAAGCTCCGCCAATCTGTTCTCCATACAGGTAAGGCTTCAGCGTTGGACCATAAAGGATCTCCTGGGCACGGTTCGCTTTCACCGGCGCGGTGCAGTGGAATTCCAATGGACGTCCTGCCAAATTCAAGACTAAGAGTCCACCAAATAAACCACCAGGGGTATGCTCCACCACGGTAAGGAAGCCGAGGGTGGGCACTGATTTCTCGTTCCGATTCGACATAGGCACTCCATCTCGCCCATTTGCATTTCATGACAGCATCTCGTGTTGGGGCAGCTTGGGCTCGCGGCCCAATCTTGAGAATCGGTGTTTGGGAAAGGTGGACTTTAACAATCGTAACGACGGTTATCCTGCCGCTAGCACATCTAGCAGTGCAACGAAATGCTCGACAGTCGCTAGGGCCGGTGAGTATACTGACTTACTTGATCCACCAGGAGAATAACGAACCAATGCCGCTCGACCCCAAAGATCTTTCTACTCTATTTACCCACGTCGACGTCTCCTCTAGTCCATCTCCCATGCAGCAAACCATTCACACGGAAGAAACGAATGCCCTGCTCAAGCGGATGGTTGAGCTACAGGAGCGACAGACGCTGCTGATGGAAGAGATGCTTCAGCAACAAGTCCACACGCAGAAACAGCGTACGGCCGAGTTGAATGCATGGCGCAAAGCCCATCCAGAGCTCGCCGAGAAGTGCCGCCAGGCCGCGGAAGCCCTCAGTAAGGTTCATGCCGATTTCCTCGGCACGCTGGCCAACGAAGTCGACGACTCGGCCGAAGACATGATCGATAGCGAATTCATGCTCAACGAATTCGTCGATCGCTTCGGTCCCCGCATCGCTCACCTGAACGGTGTGCTGCAGATGCTGGCCCAACTGGGTGCCCCGGTTCAAGCAACCAAGACCAACACCCAATAGCCAATTGCACGAAAACTGTGGGTCAGGCTCCCTGCCCCAGATGAAAAAACCTGTCGAATTGCAGGTTTTTTTATTGCGCGAAAAAATTACTCGGGCAACCAAAGGTTGTCAGAACAAGTTTTTCTCGGTACCATCCGTAGAGTCACATCCCTCTGCTCGATCCGCCGGTCGAAGCGTCGTCCGCGGCGAGTCCCTTCTATCCTTCCTTGTTGGCTTGAATTGGAACCATGGCAAGCGACACGCTAACCCCAGAAGTTGAAGCGGCGGTAAAGGCCGCCAAGGACAAGCTCGACGCTCATACCTATGAGATCGTCCAGTGGCATTTCCACGAGTCGACCGGCTGCCCGTTCTGGCTCGAAAAGAAGAAAGAGTTCAACTTCGATCCTCTGACCGAAGTGAAAGGTTACGACGATCTGAAGAAGTTCCCACTGTTTGAAGACGAATGGCTTCGCGGTGGCCCAGTTCGTCGTTGGGTTCCCAAGGCCTTCGCCGACAAGCCGATCTACGTCTTTGAAACGGGCGGCACCACCGGCATCCCCAAAAGCCGAATCGCGATCGACGACTTCCGTACCGACTACTCGCTGTTCAGCGAAACGCTGCCAGACAAGTACTTCCCGAAGGGATCGAACTGGCTGATGCTGGGTCCTTCGGGTCCACGTCGTCTGCGTCTGGCGGTCGAGCATCTGGCCCAAGTTCGCGGCGGGATCTGCTTCTGCATCGACTTGGATCCACGCTGGGTGATCAAGCTCATCAAACGCGGCAAGATGGACGAATTGGAAGCGTATAAGAAGCACTGCATCGATCAGGCCATCACGGTTCTCACCGCCGGTCACGACGTGAAGTGCATGTTCGGTACGCCCAAGCTGATCGAATCACTGTGCTTAGGTCTCGAAGACAAAGGGACCACGCTGGCCGACGTCGGCATCACTGGCATCTTCAGTGGCGGCACCGAGTTCACCCCGCAGTGGACCCGTTACTGCATCGAGGAACTCTTCGGTGGCGGTCCGGAAGAAAGCGGTATCTACATGACCCCAACCTATGGCAACACGCTGATGGGGCTGGCTTGTAGCAAACCGGTTACCGCCGCAGATGGCTACAAGATCTCATACTACGCTCCTCAGCCACGTGCGGTAACGGAAGTCGTTTCCTTTGACGATCCGAACGAGTCGGTTCCTTACGGCGAGACGGGTCGCGTTAAACTGACGACCCTGACCAAAGAGTTCTTTGTTCCTGGCTTCCTGGAACGAGACGAAGGGGAACGGGAAATGCCTTACTTGACCTATCCCTGGGAAGGGGTCAGCGGCGTACGACCATTCCATGGTTTCGCCAGCAGCACCACCGTGGGTGTTTACTAACAACTAAGAAACGCTTGCCACTGCCGACCGTGCCTGCAGTGGCGAGCGACTCGTTATCCGAATCTCAAAATTCATTTACGGACGCCAATCATGCTGAACATTCCTGCTATCCGTTGGGGTAAGCCCTACGACTCGCTCGAAAAAGAAGACGTCGTCCACTTCCGTACCGGCGAACCCATCGCGCAGTTGAGCCAGGTCGGTGGTGGTCTTCTGAAGCGCGACATGCGGAAAGCCCAGTCGGCTCGTGATGCACTTCTGCAATTCAGCCCGGAAGAGATCCTCGATAAACTGGCCGTCGCCGGCAAGCTTTTCGTGGAAGCCGATCTTCCCATTGGTGACGGTTCGCAGACGCCTGAAGCATTCGTCCATGCTCAAAGCGCTTCGACCGGTCTGCCTGAACACATGTGCCGCGCGAACATGCAAAAGAATGCGTTCGTGCTGCAGAACATGCCGAAGATTCTCGACTCGCTCACTCGCGGGCTCGATCTCAATATTCTGGCTCGTGGCTATGGTAAAGAACCTGGCCGTGATGTCATGCTCAGCTATCAAGTTCAAAGTCCGGTACTCGGCGCTGTGTTGCCTTCCAATTCACCAGGGGTGCATACCCTATGGCTTCCGGCCGTCGCGCTTCAACTTGGTCTGGTTCTCAAGCCAGGTGGAAAGGAGCCATGGACGCCGTACCGGATTTTCTCTGCCATGGTCGAAGCTGGCCTGCCAGCCGAAGCATTCAGCTTGTATCCCGGTGCTGGTGGGGACGTAGGCTCCGCCCTGCTCTCGTCGGTCGATCGAGCAATGGTCTTCGGCGGCCAGCAGACCATCGATCAGTACGCTGGCAACCCAAAGGTCCAGCCACACGGCCCAGGCTTCAGCAAGATCCTGCTAGCCGACGACGTGGTGGATGATTGGCCGCAGTACTTGGACCTGATGGTGCAGAGCGTTTTCGCTAACAGCGGACGTAGCTGCATTAATGCTTCTGGCATCTGGGCTTCGCGTCACACGAAGGAAATCGCTCAGGCGATTGCCGAAAAGATCGGTCCGACCGAAATCAAAGACCCTACCGACGACGAAGCCGCATTGGCTGCGTTCACCATGCCAGGCATGGCTCCGGCTGTGTGGGGCATGATCGAGTCCGACCTCGCTGAAGATGGCGTGACCGACTTTACCGCGCCGTACGGCGAACGATTGATTCAAATGGAACGCTGCGATTACCTCAAGCCGATGGTCGTGCACGCGGAAAATCCAGAGAAGCAGGTCGCCAGCAAGGAATACATGTTCCCGTTCGTCTCAGTGGTCGAATGCCCACAGGAAGAGATGATCAAGAAAATGGGATACTCGCTGATCTGCACGGCGATCACCGGCAACGAAGAATTTGCCCGCCAACTGGTCAACGCGACGCACATCGATCGCCTGAACATCGGTCCGATCCCGACCCACAAGGTCGATTGGCTGCAACCGCACGAAGGAAACATCATCGAGTTCCTCTTCCGCAGCCGAGCCTATCAATCGGCTCCGGTTCAAGTCGCAGCATCGTAGTATTCGAGAGAGACTGCCCCTTGCTTCTGCCTTCTCTCCCGTTTGGGAATGGGAACAGGGCAAGGGGAAATGCGGGCACGCAGCTGCCCTTTACCCTATCTCTCTGAGCGCGGACAGAAGAGAGGGCACCGGCACGAAACAGGATCCCGAGGCATGATTCCATTCGACTTCCAGCCACGCACACGGATTGTGTTTGGTCCGGACAGCCTACAGCGGCTCGGCGAACTGGCCATCGAGCTCGGCGCGAAGCGAGCGCTTGTGGTCAGCGATCCTGGAGTCATCCACGCGGGGCATACGCAGCGCGGAATCGAATGCCTGGAATCGGCTGGCGTCGAGGCGTTTCTGTTTGACGGCGTGCAGGAAAATCCTTCGACCGAAAACGTCGCCCGTGGCGTGGCATTCGCCCAGCAGCATCAGCCTGAGCTGATCGTGGGGCTAGGTGGCGGCAGTGCGATGGACTGCGCCAAAGGAATCAACTTCCTGCTGACCAACGGCGGAGAGATGAAGGACTATTGGGGAGTCGGCAAGGCCACCCAAGAGATGCTTCCGATGATCGCCGTTCCCACCACGGCCGGAACCGGCAGTGAAGCGCAATCGTTTGCCCTGATTACCGACGCTCAGACGCACGTCAAAATGGCCTGCGGCGATAAAAAAGCGGCCTGCCGAATCGCTTTGCTCGACCCGAAACTGACTGTAACTCAGCCACAAAAGGTGACGGCCCTGACGGGGATCGATGCGATCAGTCACGCCTTGGAAACGTTCGTTACGAAGAAGCGCAACGAAGTGAGCCTGAGCTTTAGCCGCGAAGCATGGCGACTATTGGCCGGTAATTTTACCCGCGTGCTCAGCAATCCTGAGGATGTCGAAGCGCGAGGCGCAATGCAGTTAGGGGCCTGTTTCGCCGGTCTGGCGATCGAAAACTCCATGCTCGGTGCGGCCCATGCCCTGGCCAATCCTTTGACCGCCCACTACGGCGTGGTGCACGGGCAAGCCGTCGGTGTCATGCTTCCCTCGGTCATTCGCTACAACGGCGAAGCCTTCAACGAGCTATACCAAGACTTGCTTTCCATTCCGGTCGATTTGCCCAACTACCCATCACCCGATCAAGGTGCCGAGGGCTTAGCAAACCTCGTGCAAAGCTGGGTCGATGCCGCAGGACTGGCAACCAACTTGAATCAATTGTCGATCAACGGCGAAAAGCTCGATACCCTTTCCGCCGACGCCGCCAAGCAGTGGACCGGGCACTTCAATCCCCGCGATGTCGATGCAGACGAGTTCTCGAAGCTCTACCGGTCGGCGTTGCAGTAATCCCCCTGTGATGTGCCTTGGCCGAGACCTTTGAGTAAAATGAGGGAACTTCCTTCCGCCGGCCCCACTTTCAAGGATTCCGCCATGAAATCCAGACTGACGAATCTGCTGACCGCGATGCTCTTCGCATGGGTTGCCGTCGCTCAGCTGCGCGCGGACTGGCCCTTGTATCGCGGTAATGCCCTCGCTCAGGGTGTCTCGCATGAAACTCTCTCCGACAACCTGGACGTCCGGTGGAAGCTGGAAATCGACAATGGTGCCTTCGAGGCCACGCCGATCGTCGTCGATGGGATCGTGTACATCGGCGACCTCGACGGTCGCGTCTACGCGGTGAAGCTTGAGGATGGATCGAAAGTCTGGACTTATGAAGGAAACGTCGATCAGCTTTCCGGGTTCATGGGTTCACCTGCCTATCGCGAAGGTCGAATCTACGTTGGCGATATCGACGGAGTGCTGCACTGCCTGAATGCCGACGATGGCAAGCTTCTTTGGAAATTTGAAACCGGCCTGGAAATCAACGGCAGCGTCAACTTCTACCAAGACAAAATCCTGATCGGCTCGCAAGATGCCAATCTGTATTGCTTGAATAAAGAAGATGGAAAGCTGGCCTGGAAAGTTCAGATCGACGATCAAATCCGCTGCATGCCAACGGTCGTTTCCAATCGGGGATTCGTTGCCGGTTGCGACAGCAAGCTGCACGTGATCGATTTGGATAAAGGAGAACCGCTCGGCACGGTGCCCATCGACGGCCCGACCGGTTCCGCACCGGCCGTGCGCGATGATGTCGCGTACTTCGGTACCGAAGCGGGTTCGTTCTTCGCGATCAACTGGAAAGACTTGAAGGTCGTCTGGCAGTTTCAAGACGATAGGAACCGACAACAGATCCGAGCCAGCGCGGCGGTACTGCCTGATCGCGTCGTGTTTGGTTCGTTCAGTAAGAACCTCGTTTCGTTGGATCGTGAGACGGGAAAAGAGCAATGGACGTTCAAAGCCCGAGGTAAGATCAACAGCTCTCCGGTTGTCGCCGGAGAGCGTGTTTACTTCGGTTCGGCCGATAGCCGCGTTCGCGCCGTCGACCTGAATACCGGCAAAGAAGTTTGGCAATACGAGGCCAAGAGCGGCTTCCCCGCAGGCCCGGCGGTGTCGAACGGATGCCTGCTGATTGCCACCGAGCGAGGCGTGTTGTACTGCTTCGCCGACAAAAAATAGAGCACCCTTTCGCTAATGCCGGCCATCGGCAGGTTACCTTTAGCAGAAAGCAAGATTGATTCATGGCCACCGATTCCACGAAGACCGAAGTCGGTAGTTACTTCATTTCCAACTATCCGCCGTTCTCGCAGTGGAGCGAGGAGTACGCCGACGATCTCAATACGGCGATGCATTCCGCGCCCCGCGAAGGCGTGCCGCTGGGTTTGTATCTACACGTTCCGTTCTGCCGCAAACGCTGCAAGTTCTGTTACTTCCGCGTTTACACCGACAAAAATTCGCAGGAAGTCGAAACATATGTCTCGGCCCTGGTGAAGGAAATCGAACTGGTCAGCCAGACCGAAGCGATGGGGGGACGACCGTTCCGCTTCGTTTACTTTGGGGGGGGGACGCCGTCGTTTCTTAGCCCAAAACAGCTCAAGCGTCTGGAAGATCGACTGCGAACGAGCATCAGCTGGGACCAGGCCGAAGAAGTCACCTTCGAGTGCGAGCCTGGTACGCTGCGTGAATCGAAAGTGAAAGCGCTTCGCGATATGGGTGTTACCCGGTTGAGCCTGGGCGTCGAGAACTTCTTCGATCACATCCTGGAAGAAAACGGACGGGCTCACCTTTCCAAAGAGGTTTACACCGCCTGGGAATGGATCGAAGCCGCCAAGTTCCCCAACGTCAACATCGACCTGATCGCCGGCATGGTGGGCGAAACGTGGGACACGTGGAAAGAGAACATCAAAAAGGTCCTCGAGTTCTCGCCTGAGAGCGTAACCATCTACCAGATGGAACTGCCGTTCAATACGGTCTACTCGCAGGACATCCTGGGGAACAAGATCGAGACACCAGTTGCCGATTGGCCCATGAAGCGGGCCTGGGTTAGTTATGCGTTCGACGAACTAGCCAAAGCAGGCTACAGCGTCAGCAGCGCCTACACCATGGTTAAAGATCCTACGAAGGTGAACTTCAGCTACCGCGACAACCTCTTCGGTGGTAGCGACTTGCTCGCCACCGGCGTGGCTAGTTTCGGACACATCAGCGGAATTCACTACCAGAACAAGACCGAGTGGGCCGACTACACCGGCACCTTGCTCGACAAGGGAGAACTTCCCCTGAAGCGGGCCTATCGTCCGACGCCGGAGCAGCTGCTCATCCGCGAGACGATCTTGCTGCTCAAACGCGGTTACCTGGATGCCGACTACTTCCGCCAAAAGTTTGGGGTCGAGATCCTCGACAAATGGTCGGACATCTGGAAGCAGTATCAGGAAGAAGGCTTTGTCACCGTCAACGGCGACCGCATCGAACTAACGCGAGACGGCTTGCTGCGTGCTGATGGTCTGCTGCCGCCGTTCTTTGAACCGCAGTTCCAAGGGGTGCGGTACACCTAATGAGCGACGAGTTGGTCTTCATGATGGGGAAGTTCGAGGCCCGCTTCCCCACCGACCGGCAATATGCCAAAAACCACTGTTGGGCAACCCGAAGCGGAAATGCATACCGTTTCGGGTTTTCTGCTTACGCCGTGCGTTTGCTCCAGGATGTCTATTTCCTGGAATGGCAGGTTGACGAAGGTGCTACAATTGCCGAAGGTCAAGAGATCGGCTTTATTGAAAGCAGCAAAGCCGAAAGTGAGCTCTACCCCCCCATTCCCGGTGTTCTGGCGCGGTTGAACCCCGAGTTGATGAGCGACCCTTCGCGGATTAACGTCGATATGTACGGCGAAGGATGGCTCTACGAGATTGAAGGGAGCGGCGAAAAGCTGCTCGACCCGCACCAATATATCGAGCACCTTGCGTCGGTCTGGGAAATCACCCAGCGGACCATCAAGGGACAACTGAACGAGTAACCCCATGCCCAAACGTTTGACGGTCGTCGTCAGCCAAGGCCAAAGCAACAACCCTGCCAAGCGCAAGCTAGAAGAGGATATCGTTGCGTCGCTTCTGTTTGAGCCTGGTATCGAGGTCACGATCGTTCCGCATCTATACGACTTGAAGGCGGACGGCCCTGGGATCATGGGGCTGCAAGCGATCACCACCGATTTCGTGGTGATCTCTTGGCTGTACGAACGTGCCACTCGCTGGACCCTCGACCGGAACAACATCCGTGGCAAGGAAGGGACGACCTTGCTGGTGCATGAAACGGACGAAGACGAAGACGACCTGCTGGATGACGAACCGGCTGACGAAGACAAGCTGCGCGTTATCGAGAACCGCCCGCTGCCTAACCGGTTCATCTACTGCATCGACCTTCGCGTTTCCAACAACGTCGAAGAATTTGTCGACGAAGTCAAACGGATCCAGAAGGAGATCTCGACCCAGGTCGTTCAGTTGGGCGGACTTGGAGTAGCACCTTCTCCTACTCCACAGCAGTTAGCCCGCGTTGCCAATCCGACGAACGATACTGCCCTGAAAGAAGGCGGAGAACTCGAAGCGCCGAAAGCGATCGAGCCGCTGCGCATCGAAGAAGATGCCACGCGTCGCTGGTACCCCGTGATCGACTACAGCCGCTGCACCAATTGCATGGAATGCATCGACTTCTGCCTGTTCGGCGTGTATGGCGTCGACGGTGTCGAGACCATTCTGGTCGAAATGCCAGACAACTGCCGCAAAGGCTGTCCAGCATGCAGCCGCGTGTGCCCGGAAAACGCGATCATCTTCCCACAGCATAAAACGCCCACGATCGCCGGAAGCGATGAAGTGGCTGGGGGTGGATTGAAGATCGATCTATCGCAGCTATTTGGCAAGCCGCAGGAAGACGAAAAGTCGCTCGATACGGCCGTCCGCGAGCGAGACGAACAGCTTCTCCTGGCAGGCCGCGAGGCGGTCGGTGAGGCCGTGGGGGTCCCCAAGCGTCAGGCCGAAAAGGACGATCGCGCAAAAGACGAACTCGACGACCTGATCGATGCCGTAGACGAGCTAGATATCTAAAGCAAGCCTTCTCAGGGACTTAACACGGTTGGGGGGCCAATCCGGCCTGTTTAACCCCCCAAATGAGTTTGCCTCGTTCATGTGGTTGGACTATACTCGCTCTGCCAATCTGTTCTTATCAATTCACTATTCTCACCATCGACCAGACTGACCTGGTCGTATTCTGCAAGGCAGGGAGAAGTCGTCATGCCAATTAAAGCATTGATGTCGCTGACAGTCATATTCTTACTAGCTGTTACCTCGATTGCATCGGCCCGTACGTGGAAGAGTTCTGATGGTGGCTACACCGTCGAAGCCGAACTGGTCAAAGTTGACGGCGATAAAGTCGCCCTGAAGCGGGCTGATGGACAGGTCATTACCGTTCCACTAAACCGGCTCAGTACCGAAGACCAAGAGTTCCTCAAGTCTCAGCCGGGCTCGGCCCCTGATGCCGCGATGGATGAATCCCCTACGAAGGCGCTCGAAGCCAAAGGCCTGCGTGCCTTGAGCCGCGGTTTGATTCTCGACGATGAAACGAAGTTCAGCAAAGAGGAAAAAGACTCAAGCAAACTAAAGCGAGCCCTGTTCACGAAAGACAAAGAGCTGGCAACCATCAAACAGCAGGAAGAAATGATTCGGGGACGAATCACGGGAATGACGCAGGCCAACGTTCAGTTCAATGCTCAGCTGACCCAGCTTGGCCCCGGCGACATCACGTTAAATAATCGACTGGTCGGTGCCATCAATGCCAATGTCGCTCAGATTCGATTGTTGGAGCAACAATTGACCGAGATGGAAAAGGCGTCGAAGAACGCCAGAGCCGAGGCCAGCAAAGCCCGCGAGGATTACATTGAACACGTCCTCGGGCTGAGAAAACTGGCGGATTCAATCAACAATCGTTATGCCGAACTTGCCGCCGATCCCGCGGTCAAGGAAACGGTCAGCAAGCTCAATAGCAGCTCTGAAAACAGTTTCGAGCTGGGTGCCTCGACAGCTTTCAAGAGCGCATTGATCCGACTGAAGTCGATGGAAGATTCGATTCTGTCGGAAGAGATTCCGCTGCGAGACGATGGTGGAAACGCGATGATGGTCTCGGTGGTTCTCAACGGAGAACACAACGTCGAAATGCACGTCGATTCCGGTGCCAGCCTGATCAGCTTACCCTTTCAGATGGCAGCCAAGTGCGGAATCGAGGTGACCTCGGAAGACCCCGAAATCATTCTGGAACTAGCCGACGGCAGCCAGATTAAAGCCAACCTGAAAACCATTCCCTTGGTTCGCGTTGGCAAGTTCACGGTGAAAGACGTTGAGTGTGCGGTCCTTAGTCCTACGGCCGTCAACGCCGCTCCCCTCTTGGGGATGAGCTTCCTGGGGCAGTTCAAGTTTGAACTCGATGCCCAAAAGGGAGTCCTGAACATGGTCAAGATCGAGACCGAAAGTACTTCGGGCAGATCTCGCTAGTTGCGATAGTCGTGATGACAGGCCGAGCAAGACGCTTTGACTGCTTTAAGCGTCTTGCTGGCTTCCGACTGTTGGCCAGCTTCGATCTGCTGCTTCAGCGTTTTGCCGAGGGCTTCCGATTCGGCCAGCATCTTACGAAACTTGGCATCGTATTGGTCTTCGCCAAGTAGCCGCCCAGTTTCATGCAACCCTTCTTGCAATAGCAAGGCCTGTTGAGTGGGATCGAGGTCGGCGTGCTCGGGAGGTGCTTTCCAAGCGGCTTTTTCGCACAGAACCAGCTCGTCATAGATGCGGTCGAGCTTGGCCATCGCAGCCGCAACCGATTCCACCTCGGCAACTTCGACCAGCATGGGAAGCTCGGTCGTGATCGGAATGGGTTTGAACTCGGTTATCTCTTTCCACAGTCCACCGTAGTCAGAACTGGTGCCGGCACTGCGCATGAAGTCGAGGGCCTGGTTCTGCGATAGATCACCCGATTCGTAACAAGCAACGGCCGCGGCCGCCGGGCCTCGATGCTTGCCGTGATGGCAATGGAAGAAGATCTTGTCCTGTTGAAAGTCTTTCATCACGCGTTTGAGTGCCGCCTGGGCCTCATCCGAAATGCCGTCGTAGCCAATCGGCACATGCACGTACCGCATGCCATACTTACGGGCATTTTCGATATCTGGCGTGGCCCCATCGACCGAGACAATCACGTCGATGCCCAGCGATTTCAACGTTTTGAATCCCTCTTCGCCGTGCGGCTGACTGCCGCTGACGACATGCGGTGTCACCTTCAGAACGTTATCGACGCCCGGCAAATGCTCGCCATGGGGAAGCTTGGAAGGGTCTTGCCCGTATAAGGCTGAACCCAGCATAAGAACAATCAGGCAGGTAGCGAGACGCATGGAGATTTCCGATGGCTGGAGAAAAGGTCGAGGCAATCGCTGAAAATCTGGCTACGCCTGTCGTCCACAAAACAACTTTAGTTTAGTGGGAATTTACCGGACATTCAACGAATTCACGCCTTGCTCGACGAATCGACCTCCAGCTGCACGAGGTTATCTGGTACCGCAGGCGAAGAGGTCTCGCCTTGGTGAATCGTTGGCTGCCAGTTCTCGATATTGAAGTTCTTCTTGTATGCCCCATAGTCGTGGAAGGCATATTTCTTCAACAGCCAATAGACCCAACTCTT
The DNA here is from genome assembly GCF_002967715.1 of Blastopirellula marina. NCBI lineage: Bacteria > Pseudomonadati > Planctomycetota > Planctomycetia > Pirellulales > Pirellulaceae > Blastopirellula > Blastopirellula marina. The sequence continues at coordinate 547,649 of NZ_PUIA01000016.1, read as the reverse complement.
CTCGGGTATTTCATTGCCGGGATTGTATTGCGATGGATTCGACTTAAGGACGTCGAGCTCTTGATAAGCTTCGCCGCGCACGGTGGTATCTTTCGCTTCATGCTGACGGGCAAAGTCACCCAGAAGATCGGGCCGCTCTAAGATGATGCAGCCGCGGGTATTCTTAGCCGCCAGTTCACGGAAATCACGCAGGTACTCCGACTCGTTAAACACCTGACGCAGTGGACGTTCATCGTGAATCGATTCCTTCGCGAATTGAATTACGGGACAAGGCTCGATATCGCCATACGGACTGATGTGATGCGTGAACCCGGTTGCCGCCGGACAAAGTGCGTTTCCGTCGGCATCGTGGTAAGCATCGATAATGGCAATCGGCTTTTTCGTGCGCATCTCGACGACAAACTTTCGCACCGCCAGTTGCTGCTCTGGGGTCAACGCCAGATCAGGATTCGGCACCGGCCCAACCACGCGGTAACCGTGATACCAGCAGTAGAAGACCCCCATTTCGATCAGCCGGTCGATCCATTCTTCGCGCAGCAGATCGTCGAAGTTCGACTGACACAAGCTGGTACACACGCCGGTCAGCAGCTTGTTGTTGATGCAGTTGTGAATCCCTTCCATCGACTTGCTATACACGCCACCACGGCCACGGCGGACATCGCTGATAATCTCGGTCCCTTCGATGCTGATCAGCGGCGTAACGTTGCCCAGCTTACGAAGTTCCTTGGCGACTTCGTCGGTGATGAAGTGCCCGTTGGTGAAGACCTGAAAGTAGGCGTCCTGGTGCCGGCGGAAGATCTCCAGGATATCCGCGTGCATGAAAGGTTCGCCGCCGAGGATCCCGAAGAACGCGTTACCCATCGCCTTGGCTTCGCCCAGCATTCGATCCATCGCATCGAGATCGATCTTCGACTGCTTCGCCGAAACATCGACCCAGCATCCCTGACAGCGCAGGTTGCAGCTGTTGATCACCGAGATATAGAGAAACGGCGGAAAGAACTCGCCTCGCTTGAGACGAGCTTTGTGCTTCTGAACACTACGCAGCCCCTTATAGCCCATCAGCCACAGGAACTTGGCAACGAGACGTTTGTCCGTTTCCAGAAGAGCGCGTTTTGCCAGACGAAAATACATGCAGATACCTTGGAGGGATCGAGGGGGACGTGCAGCGATTTATTCTAACCCAACAGGCGGCAAAAGTCAGTGGAAACCACGCTGGCGATAGACACGTTTTGCCATGCCATTTACGATGCAAGGACCTTCGTCCGCTTGCCCATCTGCCTGATTGTGTCTGCATGATTGATCTTGCCCGCATTCGCGCCTGTTACGAAATCGCCAAACAAGATCTCCTCAACGAGCGAGACCCGTCGGGGCACTGGATCGGCGAACTATCCACATCGGCCCTTTCGACCGCGACAGCCGTCAGCGCTTTGCAACTGGCACTGCGAAATGGCTCACAATCCAGCGATGCTGATGCGTCGCTCATCCGTGGGGGTGTGCAGTATCTGCTCGACCACCAAAACACCGACGGTGGGTGGGGTGATACCGATCTGAGTTACTCCAACATCGCCACCACCATGCTGGCCGTTGCCGCACTGACACTCACCAGCGATGCCGAGAAAAACCCAAGTGTCCTGTCGGCGGCAAATGACTACATCGAAAAGAAAGGGGGCATACCCGGTCTGCGTGCTCGTTACGGGAAAGACAAGACATTTGCGGTGCCAATTCTTACGAACTATGCGCTCGCCGGATTAGTCTCTTGGAAAGAGGTCGCTCCCCTCCCCTTCGAGGCCGCCGTCCTGCCGCAGTCGTTTTACAAGTTCATCCAGTTACCGGTCGTCAGCTACGCGATTCCGGCGTTGGTCGCGATCGGTCAGGCCAAGTACTTCCACGACAAACCGTGGAACCCGGTCATGAGAATGATCCGCGGTGCCACGTTCAACTCGGCCGCCAAGGTCCTGACCAAGATGCAGCCGGAAAGTGGCGGCTATCTCGAGGCGATCCCTCTGACGAGCTTTGTCGTGATGAGCCTGGCCTCGACCGGACGGGCGAACAGCCAGGTTGCCCAGAACGGCCTCCGTTTCATTCGCGAAAGCGTTCGCCCTGACGGAAGCTGGCCCATTGATACCAACCTGGCAACCTGGGTCACTACGCTGTCGATCAATGCATTGTCGGTACTGGAAGACGACAACTCGCACCTCACGTCGGAATGTCTTGAGTGGCTTTTGGACTGCCAAAACAAGGAGATTCACCCATTTACCGGGGCAGATCCTGGCGGCTGGGGCTGGACCGATTTGAGTGGCAGTGTGCCCGATGCTGATGACACGCCGGGGGCACTTTTAGCGTTACGAAATTTCCACGATCACGGCGATTTCGACGAAGCCACCAAAGAGCAAATCCACACAGCAGCCCACCATGGATGCCAATGGCTGATCGACTTACAGAACAAAGATGGTGGCTGGCCAACATTCTGCCGAGGCTGGGGAACGCAACCCTTTGATCGAAGTGGTAGCGACATCACGGCACATGCACTGCGAGGCCTATTCGCTTGGTTTTCGTGGGAAATGACCCAACAGAAAAATGTTGGCAATGGCTGGCTCTACCTTCAAGATCAGCAACACAACGACCGTTGGCTACCACTTTGGTTCGGCAATCAAGATCATCCCGAAGAGGAGAATCCCATCTACGGGACGGTCAAAGTCCTCTGCTATTACCGCGAGGTGCTGTTCCCAATGTTTGAATCCGTGGATACGGAAGAACTCGGCTTCCCCGATTTCGAGCCTGCCAAGATTCCGGTAAAAGCTCTCAACTGGCTTGCGAACCAACAGAACGAAGACGGCGGTTTCGGGGGTGGTCAGGCCGTCAAAGATGCCACCAATGGACGATACGAAAGCAGTGTTGAGGAGACTTCGCTGGCCATTGAAGGGTTACTCTGCGATAATAAGGGCATAGAAAACTACCCAGGCCTGGAAAAAGCGGTGGACTGGCTGTGCCGGCGGGTCGAGGAAAATTCTCATATCGAATGTTCGCCAATCGGTTTTTACTTCTCTAAGCTGTGGTATTATGAAAAGCTCTATCCGCGGATCATGACGGTCAGTGCGCTGGCCCATGTTTGCCGAGCGCTACAATCCTATGATCGCGGCAATGCCCTTAGCGGAAGTGGAACGAGAGAATCGAGTTAAGCTACCTTGCCTATGCCTTCCCCCTCCCAGCCTGAATCCAACGGTGGTGCAACGAAGCGGGTTTCCCGCCGCCGCAAAACGGCCCACCTGAAACAAGTTCCCGATCGCTTGGCGCTGCGCGAAGAGATCCGGGATCGCTGTTATCAGATCTGCGAGAAGCTCGACAAGTCACGCCCCCTCTCCAAAGACGAAATGGAGAAGATCACCCGGGCACTGCTTGAGGAGATGAACCTCCCTGAATCGTACGTAGGGTGGACCCTGGTGATGATGACCTCCGCCTTCTGGCGTGACCAGGTCTCGGCTATTCCGCCAGAGCGACGACTCTTCCTGCTGCCACACTGCCTGAAACACGCCGAAGGCTGTCCGGCCGACTACGATCAGTTCGGTCTCGACTGTAAAACCTGCGGAGCATGCAGCATCGCCGACTACCGCACCCAGGCCGAAGAACTCGGCTACCGGGTTCTCGTCGCCGAAGGCTCGCCCATCGTGATGAAGATTCTGGTGAGCGGTTATGTCGATGCGGTCGTTGGTGTGGCCTGTTTGAACGTGCTGGAGAAGGCGTTCGATAAGATCCTGCTCGCCGGTATTCCTTGCATGGCCGTTCCGCTGCATTCGAGCGACTGCCGCAATACCTCGGTCGACGAACAGTGGGTCTTCGATATGATCCACCTCCCCCACCGCGAACCGCAACAGAAGACGGCGACATACGTCCACCTGATGCGTGCGGCTCAGGAGATGTTCGATCGCCAAGAGCTGACCCGCTTGATCGCACCACAGCGTCAGACCGAAGCAACCACCAACGCCGAGCTTCGCGATCTCCCGAATATTGACCCGATTGCCGCGACCGAACGCTTGGCGATCGACTTCATTGGTCGCGGTGGCAAGTACTCGCGACCGTTCACAACGCTTGCTGTCTACGACTCGCTAACCGGCGGCCAAGGGACACTTCCCGAGGGTGCCGCCCACGTCGCGGGTTACAGCGATGCCATCAAACGCAGCGCTTTGGCAATTGAAACATTCCACAAAGCTTCGCTCGTCCACGACGACATCGAAGACGATGACGAGTTCCGCTATGGCGAGCCGACCGTCCATCGTCAGTTCGGCATTTCGACCGGCATCAACCTGGGCGACTACATGATCGGGCTTGGCTACCGCCTGGTAAGCCGCGAAGTCAAAACGCTCGGGCCAGAAGTGGTCGCCAAGATCCTCGATCAATTGGCGGAAGCCCACATGCGACTGTCGGAAGGCCAAGGGGCCGAACTGATGTGGCGCGACTCGGCCAGCAAAGAGTTGACTCCGATCGATGCGTTGAAAATATATGCGTTGAAAACTTCTCCAGCGTTCGAGGCTGCCCTGCACTGTGGGATTGCCTTGGCCAAAACGCGGGAGGATTATCGCGACGAGATGCGAAAGTTTGCCCGGCATGTCGGGGTCGCCTTCCAGATCTTGAACGACCTGAAGGACTGGCTCGGCGACTCGGACAACAAGCTTTCCGCCGGCAACGATATCATCGGCGGTCGTCCAACGGTACTGTGGGCTTTGGCTCTGCAAAACCTGAAAGAGGATCGCAAAAACGAACTCATTCAAATTGCGAACGATCCTGATTTGACCGCCGCGGCAAAGATTCAGCGGGTGCGAAGCCTTTACCTCGAAGGAGGCGTTTTCGAGGCCGCACAGCAGCTCGTGGAAAAATATCGGGCAAAAGCGGAAGAAATCGCCGATGAAATCGACCCTGAACCCTTCCGACGATTGTTGTATTATCTAGTCGATTCGATTTTGGAAACGACGGAAGATCACAAACCGACAATCGTCATCCCTACCACTACACTCGAATTCCCCTTGGCCGCGCCCACCTCATAGCCCCACCTGAATTTCCTCGTTGGCCAACTCAAGTTTCGTTTCCCTTTTAAGCAAAAGGAACCGACGTGAAACCGTCTCGCCATACGATGCCTGAGCTTAGCGAGCTGATTGCGCTCTTTTACGACAAGCCCGAGGAACTAGGCCAGTTCGAGGAAGTCTCTGCCCAGCAGACGCCTGCTCCGTTTCATCAACTGCTCGCCCACGACGAGCACATGACCGTGACCGTCGAGAACTTTCACGGCTGTCACGTGGATGTGACGGTTCTCGAGAAGCGAACCGACGGCCAGTACTACTCGCGAAAGATCCTGCTCACGCGGCAAAGTGACGGCAAGGTCGTGCAGTACGGAATCGTCCGCTTGAACTGCGACTTCTTGGCCGAAGAGCCGGCCAACGAAATCAAGAGCGAACGCATCCCGCTCGGACGTGTCCTGATCGAGCACAACGTCTTGCGAGAAGTCCAACTGACTTGCTTGTGGCACATTCAGCCGGCGAGCGAACTTCGCGAGTTGATGGGACTCGAGCCGAACGAAACGGTTTACGGACGAACGGCTCTGATCTATTGCAACGGCGAACCCGCGGTCGAACTGCTAGAGATCGTGACTCGCGATTAAGCGACCGGCTTACGAAGTTCTGCCAGCTTTTCGGAAATCGGCTTCCAGGCAACATCCTGCGGCAAGCAACCTTCTTTTGCTGCGAGTGCCGAGGTCACCCCAGCCGCTTCACCCATCGCTACCGCATTGCCGGTTACACGGTAACTGGCATGCGCGAAGAAGTCGCCACTGATGCAGCGGCCGGCCATCATCAGACCGTCGACATCGGCGGCGATTAGTGCACGCAGCGGAATATCAAACGGCTTGGCTTTGATGCCTTGACCGCTGTAGGCGGCCTTCTTGTTTTCCTCACGTGTCGCTGCATGGATATCGACACTGAACTCGCTACGGCAGATCGCGTCTTCATGCCGGGCACCTTCGCGAACATCATCCACCGTGACAAAGTACCGCCCCTTGATACGCCGGCCGTCACGTACGCCGATTTGCTCGGCCGTTGTCACCAGGCGACAGTCCCTCCAGGCTCCACCGAGCCCGCGTAGTCCCTGGCAAATATCGTACAACTCGCGACGCGCACGGATGGTGGCGTCGGTAACGGCCACGGCATCGAAGGGACGCACGCCGTACTCGTGGTTCATCATCACCGCGGCGACACTGCCTCCCATGTACCAGAGGGTAGGCTTGGCGTACGACGGGTCGAGTCCCGCTTTCTGGATGAATGCGCGAAACTCGTCTTTCGTCTGACCTCCTTTGAGCCGATCGAACTGCTGCAGGGCTTCCGGACTGGCCGTAATGATTCCCATGAGCGACATCGGCTGGCACGGGCAATCCGCATCGCGGCCGAACTCCCACTCACATGCCGCCAAAGCACCGACATCGCCATCGCCGGTCGTATCGACCACCGTGTTGGCACGCCAGGCCTGACGTCCCGATTTCGATTCGGTGATCACGCCACGCACGCGGTTGGCGGCATCTTTCTCGACGGCCACGATCCGCGTGTGATACTGCACCTTAATATTATTTTCGTCGAACAGCTCTTCCAGCAGGACCTTCATGCTTTCGACATCGTAAACATAGTTCTTCGGACCGCTGTGTCGAACCGCGTCCATTTGCTCGAGCCGACGGGGAAGCTCGGCATTGAGACCCGGCTTCTCGGCATCCATCACGTACGAGAGCATCCCGCTGGTCCACACGCCCCCTAAACAGCCGTGTGCTTCCAGTACGCGAACGGTTGCCCCGGTACGCGCGGCACTGATGGCCGTGGCGATGCCGGCAGGGCCACCGCCGCAAACCAGCACGTCGGTCGTGCCGGCCACGGGAATGGTTCGTTGGGGCTCGGTAAGTTGGTGGGGGGAATTACTGGTGGAGTCGGCCCCCTGCAAAGCAGCCGGAAGGAGGGCACCAGAGACCGAAGCGGCCAGAAGTTGACGGCGGGAAAGGGAATTCGACATGCAAAAATCTCACATGAATAGGTGGCAGGCAGGGTCATTCCAGGGAGGTAATTGGCTGGGTGACGAGGTTTAGTCTACCAGCCTGATCAGAGAGACTCCAACGCAAAACCAACTTCCCCAACCGCCTAAACTCCGAGGAAAAGTAATCAACTCGGTCTGGTATCGCGCTACCGAGGCGTTTAGAATGTGCCGATAGTTGTTTAACCAACTGTCTTCTCAACGTGTTTTGCCTGCCCCACTCCACCCTGAAGGCCGCATACCCATGAGATACGTGGTATGGCTACTAGTAGTAGCCCTCATCATCCTCCATCAAGATCTTTGGTACTGGGACGATCGCACCTTGGTTGGTGGCTTCATGCCGATCACGCTCCTGTGGCAAGCCGGCATTTCGCTCGGTGCAGGCTTTGTATGGTTTCTAGCCACCATCTTTGCCTGGCCGTCGGATCTGATTGAAGAAGCTCAACAGGAAGCTGAGGGGGGCGAATAATGGTACCGTTGATAGTTATCTGCGTTTATCTCGTATTGCTGCTGGCTTTGGGTATCTTCGCCAGCACATTGTTCCGCGGCTCGAGCCAGGACTACATGCTGGCCAGTCACTCGATTGGCCCCTTTCTGCTTTTGATGAGCCTGTTCGGCACCACCATGACCGCATTCGCACTGGTCGGTTCGACCGGCGAAGCCTATGCCGAAGGTGTGGGCGTTTACGGTTTGCTGGCTTCCTCCAGCGGTATCATTCACTCGCTTTGCTTCTTTGTGTTGGGTATCAAGCTCTGGTCCCTCGGCAAGAAGTACGGCTACACGACACAGATTCAGTTCTTTCGTGATCGCCTGCAAAGCGACAAGATTGGTATCCTGCTGTTCCCGATTCTCGTGGGCCTGGTGATTCCCTATCTGCTGATCGGCGTGATGGCTTCCGGCACGGTGGTTAGCGCGGTGAGCGAAGGCGCGTTCTCGAATATGTTTGCCGAGTACGACTACGGCGTTCCCAACTGGTTGGGTAGCCTGGTCATTTCGATCGTCGTGTTGATCTACGTTTTCTTCGGTGGCATGCGTGGTACAGCCTGGGCGAATGCCTTTCAGACGATCGTGTTCATGATCCTGGGGATCATCACCTTCTGGGTCATTTCCGACAACTTGGGTGGCGTCAAAGCGGCCTCCGAAGCGGTCGAAAAGCGAAACCCGTCGAAGCTTATGCGATCGGTCGCCGAATCGGACGAACAGAAATACGAGAAAGCCTTCGCTACCTGGCAATCGCTGGCCGAATACAACTATGCCAACAAGAAGGCCAACGGCGAACTACTGACGCCTGAGCAAAAGGCAAAAGCGATTGCCGACTACAAAGGCCCACCGATCGGCAACTGGAAGGCCCGAGCCGAAGCTAACGTTGCCGTGGCTAACAACCTGCTTAACCTTTCTGTCGCCGAAAAGAATGACGCATTCATGGAGCAAGATGACCGCGTCATGCCGAAACAGAAGCCCCAGTGGTGGGACAAGGAAGTCATGACCGGGCACGAGTTGAACGAGTATCAACGCAACGAAGATGCCGTGCTCGCCGCCTACACCGATCCGATCTACAACAAGAACATGGGGCACCCCAACGACTTGATCAATCCTGACAAGCCGGAACTGGGCACTAAGTGGACCCGCAAGCGTACCGCTGGCGTTTACCGGGCAACCAAGTGGTCGCCTGAAGAACCGCGAGCGATGTCGATGCTGGTGTTCATTACCTACATGTTTATTCCGCTTTCGGTCGGCATGTTCCCGCACTTGTTCCAGCACTGGCTGACCGCCAAGAATGCCCAGAGCTTCAAGCTACCGGTGGTTGCTCACCCGATCTTTATCGCCATCGTTTGGATTCCGTGCGTGCTGGTAGGTGTTTGGGCGACCTCCGCCGTTGTGCCTGGCACCGAGCGGGCACTCATTCCACCTCACTTCAACACCAACGCGGTGCTGCCGTTCATGGTGGCGAACATGAGTGGGCCATTCCTCAGCGGTCTGCTCACTGCAGGCGTGTTGGCGGCGATCATGTCTTCGCTCGACAGCCAGTTCCTTTGCATCGGCACGATGTTCACCGAGGACATCGTCGTGCACTACGGTGGCAAGAAACGCTTCACCGACAAGCAGGTGCTGATCATCGCTCGCTGCTTCATCATTGCGATCGTAGCGATCACGTACATCCTGAGCCTATACGAACCGCGCCGCGTGTTTACACTGGGTGTGTGGACATTCAGCGGATTCTCGAGCTTGTTCCCGCTGGTTTTCGCCGCTCTGTACTGGAAGCGTCTAACCAAGGCCGGTGCGTATGCGTGTGTGATCACGGCAATCGGCCTGTGGTGCTTGTTCTTCTATATGAGCGACATGGCCCTGAATCCGCACTTCACCGTCTTCGGCATGATGCCGGTGGCAACCATGGTGCCAGCTGCGGCGATCGCGATGATCGTCGTTTCGCTGATGACTCAGCCACCCAGCGAAGAGCACCTGGCACGCTTCTTCCCCCAGAAGAAAGCGTAAACGGCTCACCAAACGGCGAAAGTCAACTTGTAAAGTCATCAGAATCGGGAGGTCCCTGGCCTCCCGATTTATTTTTGGGCAGCGTCAATCCGCTTGATACATCAGACGTCGATTTTGACTTCCAGGTGATACAACGTCTGATTTGATCCTTTCTTCAAGTGGAACTGATACAAGTATCGAGCAAAATTGACGTGGCCCATCACGGCCATTTCAAGAACCGACTGCCCCATGAACGAATCGGTCGTTCCCTTCTCGGGGATAAGCGCCAACAGGTGAGGCAACTTCTCGAGGTCTTCGTCGGTATCGATCCGATAACCTCCCTCGAAGTCGCCGGACAAACTCACTGCGATGTCGTTAAAAATCAGCCCCTGTCCGGCCAACGTTCGATTGATCTTCAGGATGTTGTCGGCAATCAATTGACCCGCCGCCGAACCAAGCCCTTGCAGCGGCTTCGAGACAATATCAGCGACCGTCACCACGCTACCGGCACTGGCACTCACCAGCAGCTTGACCCCCTGCTTGGCGACTTGCTTGACGACAGCTTTCGCGGCGACCTCTTTGGCCTTGCTCTCGAGCTTGGGGTCCCCCTCGAACCAACCACTGTAAGACCGCGCGTAATTCAGCTTGTGGCACCTGGCCGTAATTTCGTAACCGATCACGGTAAATACTCCCCCGTATTTGGACCATATGACGAGAGTTGTTTTGAAGACAAGCAAGCGGGAAAAGGTTATCGTCACGATGACAACCAACGCAATCCAATTGCAACGGGCAAACAGCTAAGAAGTAACCGCTGCTGGAATTCGCCCCGACAACTTGGTTGTCACGTAAAGGCAGCCAGCGTTGCAAGGTATTTTGTGAGATCGTCGCAAAAGATAAGAATTAAGCGATCAAACGTGGAATTGCAAGAATTTAGATGCCCATTGCATATGATCTTTACGCCCTTAAACCCGGCTCACCGTCAGATTGTCGCGATGAATGATTTCATCGTACGGATGATGGCCGAGAATACCTTCGATCTGATCGCTTCGTTTGCCTAAGATCTTGCCGATTTCTTCCGAAGTGTAGTTCGTCAGGCCACGGGCAATTTCCTGTCCCTGTCCATTGCACACGCGGACGACATCCCCTTTCGTGAACGCCCCGCGAACCTGAGTGACACCAATCGGGAGAAGGCTCTTCCCTTTCTCGCCGAGCGCCTTCACGGCCCCGTCATCGACTATCAGTTCGCCGCGTGGTTGAACCGAATAGCCAATCCAACGCTTGCGAGGCGTGACGGCCTTACCCTGGGCGAGAAATAGCGTCCCCAGGTCTTCGCCATCCAGAAGACGTGTCAGTACGTCCGGCTGTCGACCGGAGGCGATGATCATGTTCTCGCCGGTCGAGGTCACCATCCGGGCAGCTTCTAGCTTGCTGGCCATGCCCCCCTTCGAGTGCCCCGTCTTCTTATCGCGGGCAAAGCCCATCACCTCTTCGTCCAGCTTCGGTACCACCGACAGCAGCTTCGACTCGGGCAGTTCCGGCGAGCCGTTGTACAACCCTTGGACATCGGAAAGCAGGATCAACAGCGGGGCCCGCAGCAGGTTGGTTACCCGGGCCGCCAGGCGATCGTTGTCGCCGAACGTGAGCATCAGCTCTTCGACCGCGACGGTGTCGTTCTCGTTGATAATCGGAATCGCGCCAAAGTCGAGCACACTCAGCAGCGTGTTGCGAATGTTCAGGTAACGCGTGCGGTCGTCGAGGTCTTCCGCCGTCAGCAACACCTGGGCGGCGTGGCAGCCGTTATCTCGCAAAACGCGGTCATACAGCTCGATCAGCTTGGCCTGCCCCACGGCGGCGACGGCCTGCAGCTTGGCCAGGTCGGTCGGACGCTGGGTCAAACCGAGCTGACTCATCCCGGCACCCACGGCCCCACTAGAGACCAACACCATGCGTCGTCCCGCAGCGGCCAACTGAGCAAGCTGCCTCCCCAGTTGGGTGATCTGCTGCTCACTGAGCACTCCTTGGTCGGTAGTAAGAACGCGTGTTCCTACTTTTACGACAATCGTGTGGGCCGAGGTAGCGATTTCCTGCCGCAGCAAGTCGGTCATAGTGGCAAGGTTTCAAGAAGGCACTAAGTGGGTTGGTAACGATATCTTAGAGCCTGACGAGCCACTTGCCATGGGGGTTTACGCTTTCGGGAAATGTCCTATCCGTGAATCGATTGTCCTGGCCCAGTTCCCCATTGAATCGTCTTTATGCGAGGATAGTTCTCCCTGTCGTAAATGCTTCCCACCCAACCGAGAAAAGGACTGGGGGAATCCGAGAGTTCGTGATTGCGACGGTTGAGGATTTGCACCTTCGCCCCTAAAATAATTGCGTGCTTGCTACTTCCGGCCCACGCCCCCATTCATGTCGATCCCGCTGATTCGATTTTGTCTGGGAGGGCTCTGTAAACTCGGCAGGATTGAATTGAAATTCTATGAGTGAACTCTTCCACGAATGTGGTATCGCGGCGATTTATCACCTCCCTAGCGACGAAGAGAGCCCTCTTTGTCCTGATCAAGGCCCGGAAGAAGTCTCGCGGATCATGCCGCGAATGCTGCTCGATATCCAAAATCGAGGCCAACTGGCAGCTGGATTCACCACTTACAGCCCCAATCGCAACCAGTTGATCGACACTCACCGAGACATCGGTACCGTCCAGGAAGTGTTTCGCTTGTCGCACCGCGGCAAGAGCGAATCCCTCATGAAGGAATATGCTGGCCGCGCCGCCATCGGACACGTCCGCTACGCGACCTGCGGCCAGGACGACCGCAGCTACGCCCAGCCGTTCGAGCGGCACCACCTGGTGAAGCACAAGTGGTTCAGCTTCGCGTTCAATGGACAGCTTTCTAACTACAGCGAACTTCGCGACCGTCTGCTGGCCGACGACGACCACCACCTCAGCCGCGAGACCGACACCGAAATCATCATGCACGAGCTAAGCCGTGAGATGACCGGTGAAAAGCGGATCACCATGTTCGACGCCCTTAAAAGCGCGGCACCGCGATTTGATGGGGCGTACAGCCTGGTCATGCTCAACGCCTACGGCGAAATGCTCGTGGCCCGTGATCCTTACGGTATCAAGCCGCTGTGCTATGCCGTTTCCGGCCCCCTATTCGCTGCCGCGAGCGAAAGCGTCGCCCTGATTAATATCGGCTTCGAGGAAGACGAAATCCGCAACGTCGAACCAGGCCAGGCCATCACCATTACCGATGGCAAGATCGAGGTCCGACAGTTCATCGAATCGAAGCGGAAAGCACACTGTTTCTTCGAGTGGATCTACTTCGCCAACGTGGCCAGCACTCTGGACGGACAAAGTGTCTACGTCAGCCGCACCAACCTGGGCGAAGAACTAGCTGCCATCGAACTCGAGCGGAATGATATTCCGCTAGACGACGGCGACACAATCGTCGTGCCGGTACCAGATACCAGCAAAGCGGCTGCCGACGCCATGGCGTTCAAGCTGGGCATTCCTTCCCGCGAAGGCCTGATCCGCAACCGCTATTCTGGCCGAACATTTATCGAAAGTGGCAGTAAGCGTCGCCGCGCCGCCGAAATCAAATACACCCCGCTTCGGGAAGTACTGGAAGGGAAACGCATTTTCCTCGTCGAGGACTCGATCGTCCGCAGCACCACCATGAAGGTCCTGATCAACCGTCTGCGTGAACGCGGCGGAGCGAAAGAGATCCACGTTCGCGTGGCTTGTCCTCCGATCATCGCCCCATGCTTCTACGGCATCGACATGTCGACCATCAGCGAGCTCTTCGCTCCGAAGTTCATGGGAGACAGTTACCTTCTGACCGAAGAAATGCAGGAAGCGATGGCCCAGCAACTGGGTGCCGATTCGCTGCGTTACCTGCCGGTCGACTCCATCGCCCGGGCAGTAAACCTTTCGAGTAACGAACTCTGCCAGGCATGCATTACCGGCGAGTACCCGACCGAAGGGGGCGAGCGGCTCTATCAGATCGCCTTGGAAACGAAAGACCAGGAAGAAACCGGCGGCCGCACGTACGAACGCCGAGCCGAAGAGCAAGCAGCCCAGTCGACAGGCGCTTAGCCCCCATTCAACTCCCTCTCCCGCGAAGGGAGAGAGCCTGGATGAGAGTCTACTGGATTCGGCTTAAGCCTAAGCTTCTGGCTTCAAGAACTGGCTGCGGAACACGTCCATCTCATTCTTCCGCATCCGCCGCTCGAAGTGGGTGCGGTAATCAAGATCGTGCTCGGCTGGCGTTTCTTCGACATCGATGGGACCTTGCAGCGTCGTGGCTTGGTGCAGCGTTTCCACGGCCATTTCAAAATAGTCCAGCACGTCCGTCCAGAAATGCAGTTTACCGCCGGGACGCAGGACACGCTGGATCTGCTGACAGAACTCTTCGTTCATCAAACGACGGCGATGATGCCGGGCCTTCCACCAGGGGTCGGGGAAATAAACATGCACCGCTTCCAAGCTATCGCTGGGAATGGTCTCACGAAAGATCTTCTGTCCGTCGCCATGAAACATGACCGCGTTGGTACGACCTTCCTTGGCCAATTTGTAGCCGGCGAATCGGGCATATTTGAATGCGATCTCGATACCCAGAAAGTTATGCTCGGGGCATTGGCCAGAAGCGTTCTTCATGAACAGCCCCTTACCAGTCCCCACCTCGACCTCTAGCGGCTGCTGCATGGGGAAGTAGGACTGCAGGTCAGGGCGTGTTTCGAGTACATCCGACTCGAAAAAGTGCTGAGAGAAGTCGACGTCAGGATTCAGTTTGGGAAGTGCTTTGCGGCCCATAATGGTTTCGTAATCGATAAAACTAAAAGCGGAAATCGTCGTGACGACTTGGGTCAAATTGGAACGACCGTTCCTTCTTCAAAACCGACCCGTAGGTTGTGTCCGGAATGATCAGCGACAGCAGCGGCATGATGGCCATGCCAAAGAGGAACCCGCCGATGTGTGCCCACCAGGCAACACCTCCATCGAGCCCCACCTGCAAAGCCCCCAGGCCCTGCACCAATTGAAACGTGATCCAAATGCCCAGCACGGCAAGCGCCGGCAGATCGATCATGAAGAAGATGACAAATAGAAAGAGCGCGCAACGGACCTTTGCTTTCGGATACGTCACGGCATAGGCTCCCAATATGACCGCGACGGCTCCACTGGCACCAACCGTCGGAATCAAAGCCCCGGTCGAGGATGCGGTAATCCAATGGGCAAGTGCCGCGAAAATCCCTCCCAGTAAATAAAACAACAGGTAAGGAACATGCCCTAGCCGATCCTCTACGTTGTTCCCGAAGATCCACAGGAACCACATGTTGCCTACCAGGTGAGCGATTCCAGCATGCAGAAACATCGAGGAAAAGATCGTCCCCAATGCCGCCGACATCGTGCCTGGCAGGGTCACGACCGAGTCTTCCTGGCTCCTTTCGAGAACCTCGTGTGCTTCAGGCGAGCCCTGTACGAGTTCTTCCAAATCGATTCGAACCGACTCGCCAGAACCTATCGCTTCGGTAAATCGCTCAGGTACGAAGCCGTACTCGAGAAACAGGCGATTATGCTCCAGTGGATCTAGACCCAGCATCGCCAGCAGCAGCAAAGTATTGATCGCGATCAGTCCCACCGTCACGAACGGCCAACGGCGCGTTGGGTTTTCATCGATCAGTGGGAAAAGCATGGGGAGTTACCAGCAGAGAACAGGCACGTAGTTCGCGACCGCACCCCGGGACCAGCGTTAGATCTGATCTGGCAACGGAATGCCTCGGATCACCCCTTCGGCCACCATGGTGCTTCCGACGAAACTCTGGAAAGCACACACGAGCATTCGATTAGGGCGGTAGCGAGTCTGTTTAAGAACGCACAACAGGCGATCACCAGGACGAACGATTCCGCGGAACTTGACTTCGTCCAAGCCCCCAAAGCCCATTCGCTTGCCGGGCATCAAGTCATGCACCACGACGTACCAGGTGCTGACTTGGGCAGCCATCTCGCACATCAAAACGCCTGGCATGAGCGGCATACCAGGCATGTGCCCTCGCACCCAAAAAGCATCTTCCGCGATATCTAAATATCCCGCACAGATACCTGCCTCGACATCGTCGTAAACGATGCCGGTTAGCTGTTCCATCTCGTATCGCTGAGGATTGGTCTTCCGAACCGCTTCGAGATCGGCGATTACGTTATCAAAGTCGATCGACGCAGGGTCGAGAATCAGGTCTTCTCGCGCCACCGTGAATCCTTCAGCTACCGATTAGGACAAAATGGGGTTAGTTCAACGACGTCGGCCGGATCTTCCGATCCTGGCGTCAAAGCAACAAGATCTGTCTTAGGTCTTGATGTTCTTACGCTTCGACTTGCGAGCTTTTGCATTCGCAGGACGGGCACCGTGATTGGCTTTCTTCAACTTACGATGTGGCTTGGCCATGGTTCTTACCTTGTGGTGAAAATACGTGATATAGAGGGCAAACTAAAGAGTCTGCGCCAAATTCTGGTTCAGAATCTATTTAGTATAGCAATTTGAGGACGGACCGAAAGCCCTAATGGGGGTCCGCAGAGAGTTCTCAAAAACCGTCAACCATCGTCGCAAGCACCTATCAAAGCAGCACTTAGCGATTTATCCTCGGTTCATCAAACGCATCACGCGATTCAGTATCCTCGCGTGCCGGTTCCTTCATGGGGTGCGATTTAGGCTCGTCGGGAATGCTTGCCAGCTTCCGTCCACGAGGCCGCTCACGTGCTGCCGAAGCAGTTGAGTCGAGATCGGGCACCTCTCGGCGGAAGCCGGAAAGAATCGTCAACAAACACGGAAGGACGACCAGCGACGTGAAGAGGCAACAGGCCACACCAATAGTCAGAACACGTCCCAGGCTGGCCAAACCACGGTGATCGGCCAGCATCAGCGCTCCGAAACCGATCATGGTGGTTAGCGAAGTGATAATCACGCCGGTCGCCGTCGAAGCCCCCAGAAAGTACCCCCGGCTTTGCCGCCGATAGTCGTGTACCACGTGAACACCGTCGTCGATGCCGATCCCCAGGATCAGCGGCAGAACGATCATATTGGCAGGGTTCAGGGGGATATCAGCAAATCCCTGTACGCCAAAAAGCATCAGCATGCCCAGCCCAACCGGCGTGAGCGCCAGCAGGGTATTGGTCATACTGCGGAAATCAATCAGCAAGATGATCATCACGGCGATCAGCGAGTAAACGGCAGCGTGGATGTAGCTCCGTTGCATTTGCCGCGAAGCATAGAAGGTTTGCAGGGGCTGCCCGGTCACCTTCGAGTCGACCGAAGTCACTTGCTTCACAAACCCTTCCAGCGCGTCCATATCCCAGATGCTGGCATTGGGATAGATACGCAGCAGTAACTGATTATTCTTCCCGACAAATCGCGAGACGAGCGCTTCCGGCAGATCACTGATGGTGGGTGGTTCCGGGTTTGAAATTACGGCCAACGAGTGCAGCCACTGCAATAGTTCGCCAGCGTTTCGCTGCTGGAACTGAGAGATAATCGCATTGTACTTTGGCTCCGGCATCCCTCGCAAAAGCTCGCGGATTTGTGCCAGTCGTCGGTAGGTATGCTGTGCCGCGGGGTCGTCTGGAGAAAGAAGTCGCTGCGAGTCTGCCAGGACTTGCCCCAAATGCGCTGCTTGGGGAATGGAAATCGTTGGTACGTTCTCTGGCAGTTTCTTCAGGCGTCGATCAAGATCCTCGATCATGACCAACTTCTCAGGCGAGCTATCCGGCATGAGCGACGCGATTTCTTCGACGCGATTCACCGTTGGCAGCGCCTCGAATTTCTCTTTCCGCTTCAATAGCGTCTCGCGGTCTTCGGCAATCGACAAGGCAAACCAGACACTGCGATCGGTATCGCTGATCAGCTTCTCTTCCCACTGCACGCTTTCCAGCCCTTTCGGCTGCAGGTTCAGCAGATTGTGATCGTAATGCAGCTTCGGCACGCCGATCGATAACAGCCCCACGGCCACCAGCGAAACCAACAGCGTGATCTTGGGGGTCTTCAATAGTGGCAACACCCACCAATCAAGATGCAGCGGCTTGGGCAGCTGATATCGATTGCGATGTCGATCGGCCAGCTGAATCGACGCCGGCAAGACCGTCATCGACGCGATCAGACAGACCAACAAACCACCACCGGCAATGATGCCCAGTTCGGCCACGCCGGTGAAATCAGTGAGCGATGCCGTAAAGAACGCGACCGCCGTCGTTAAACCACCAGTGACGATACCAGGGCCAATATCACGAGCAGTCTGCACCAGGGCATCGCCTGTTTTCTTTTCTTCAGCTTCCTTGAGGTATCGCGCAACATAATGCACGCCAAAGTCGATCCCCAAGCCGATCAGGATCACGCCAAACGAGACGCTTAAGATGTTCAGGTGACCGACAAATGCCGTCGCGAAGCCAACCGACATCGCGATACCCACCAACAGCGCCACAACCGCCAAAAGCGGATGTCGCAAGCCGCCAAACGACGCCATGAACAAAAACGCGACCCCCACCAGACTGATGATACTGGCCTTGGTCATATCGACCTGGCTGCGTTCCATCTCGTCGTTTTCCATGACCGGAAGCCCCGTCAGTCCGAACTTCAGACCGGGATACTTCACCTGGAAACGGTCGAGGATATTCCGCAGCTGGGCGATGGCTTCTTTGCCTTGTGCGAGTTCCGTTTTGTCCTTCACCAGACGCAACAGGATCAGCCCGAGCTGTCCTTCGTTGGCCAAAAAATAGTCCGAGTCGATCTGGCTCAAAGCATTTAACGAATCGTTCGGCGGAACGAGCACTGACCCCTGCGATTCCCCTTGCCCCATCGCGGCCAGAAGATTGCTCGCCAGACGGTCAAGCTGCTCACGGCTCTGCTCGGCCATCATCTGAGCTTGGGGCGAGTTAGGTTGACGCTGAGCAAACAGCAGTTGCTGATTCAAATTGTAGGCCAGTTGACCAACCCCCATTGAATCCCATTGCCCTTGCATCACGGGCCGCAGCCGCTGTAGTTGTTGATCGATCTTTGTCAGATCGGACTCTGGTAGAAAGTGCAGCCCCTTTTCACGCACCTTGCTGAGGCCACGTTCATGCAGGACCGCATAGAAGGACTGATCTTGAGCCATCAGCTGGGTGTACAGGTCTTCCAGTGCCGGCACGATTTCCTCACGCCCCGGCCCTTCAATGATGACCACCACGTCGTCATCGGCACCAAACTGATCGAGGTATTCGAGCCACAGCTGATTGAACCCGCTTTGCTGGTTGATCAAATCCAAGCGGCTCGTTTTGAACCCGAGATGATTGGTCGCGTAGAAGACACATAGTCCCGCCACCAGGAATGCCACCAACAGTACGACAATCGGAAAGCGCACAACCAGGCGCGTTCCCCAGGCCAGGGGCTTCGCGAGAAGCGATTTTTCTTCTGACGTTTCAGTATGCTTAGGCATGTGCCCTGATAGCTGCGCAGTACGCTTGGCGCACAGACAACTCGATGTTGCGATAAACGGATGGTGTCCAAGTTCGCAGAATCTTACGCAAACGATTAAGCGGCGCTAAGAGCGAACTGGCAGTCCAGCAATGCTAGCACAAGCACCGGACTTTCGAAGAGCGAAAAGACGGACACCCCCGCGAGCCTTGCCGGTAGCCAACCGGGACAAGGCAAACAGACTCGATCAATAGAAAGATTGTGCGGTTAGCTAAGGCCGAACCACTTGCCAATCGATGGCCCACTGAAGGCCTCGATGGCGGACTTTTCATCCTTTTGGATATCGATCACTTTGCCAATCTTCATAATCTGGAACACTTCCAGAATATTGCCGGTTACATTGCAAACTTTGAACTTGATCTTCGCATTTTTGCAATTTTTATTCAGCAGAATCAGCTTGCCGATCATAGCCGACGACATGTATTCGATGGCACGAAAGTTCAGCAGCAGCTTCTTGGCCGTCGCGGCCTCCAAAATCAGTTGCTCGAACTCCTTCCCAACGCGATCGATCGCTGTTTCGTCCAAAATCGAAGACTGGATGAATTCGGCAACGACGACGTCTTTCACGTCGCGAACTTTTAAATAGTGGTATTTGATCGCCATGGAGTCGGCTTTCTAGAAATCGCCAAATGACTACGAATGAAAAAGTTGGAACCCCTAGAAGGTTAGATAAGGACCACTAGGGAGGTCAATGGAGCCAGCCCTCTTCAGTCCTCCGATTATCCTTGCCCAGCCCAGGAAAGCAAAGCATAAACTTTGTTCTCACGAGTTTTCTGGCCCGATCGGAGGGTTCTTGGTCGCGCGAATCCATAAAATCAACCCGCTCAATGACGCTAGCGAAGCGCACCCGGCAAGTCCCAGGTACGCGGACTGCAAATGAGCGTTCTCTCCCACCAGGCCTGCCGCTATCGCTCCAATGCCATTTCCTACGGCAAATGAGACCCCATAGCAAAGGCTTCTCCGCGATCGGGGCGTGTATTTGGCGATCAAGCTGTTGAACACCGGTTGGTGCATGAAAAAGATCATTCCCCACGCGGCCACGCAGTACCATTTCCACTGTGGCGGGGCGAAGCTCATCCCAATCAGAAACGGAACCGTACTGGCACAGATCAGCATCAATTGAAACTCAAGCCGTTTGGGGCGTGCCATCTGGCCGGCCATATACTGACCAATACATCCCAAGATGAGCGAGCTAGCCGCCAGAATATTCCCGCCAATCTCTCCCTCGGTCTGGAACCCAAGTACCTTCGCGTCGGACAAGTAGCGAGGTAAAAAGCTCATTACGCCGTGGTACGACAAGCCAATCGTGCTGGACATGACCAGCAGCACCCCAAAGCTCGCCCAGTTGCCACGATCGTCGACGGCTGCCTGATCGACCTTCGAGAAAACACGTTCCGGCGACTGCAGCGTGAGGTACACAAATACCATTCCGACCGAAATCGACATCACGCCCAGAACAGCATAAAAAGCATGCCACGAGTGGGTCATGGAAAGCACGCCGGCCGCGATCAACGGCACACCACCGATCCCCAGCGAACCAAACACTCCGTGCCATCCGAGCGTCTTGGGTAGCGTCTCCGGTGTCGTTTCGTGCGAAAGAAGCGCCAGCCCCGCTGGATGATAAATGCTGGCCATCACCCCCATCAAAAACATCGAGGCAAACAGAAGCGGCAATCCCGGCAGCAGGATCGCCGTGAAGCACGTCACGCCGCCACCAAGCAAGTAAAGGGCGAGCATCCGTTTGGCCCCGTAGCGGTCGACCAGCCAGCCAGCCACCAGCGCGCCGACACCCCAAGGAAATCGCCACACCGTTTGTAGCCAGCCGGTCGTCGACGAGCCAACATCAAACTGGGCGGCAATCGACTGCTCGACACACGGCAGCGAGCCTTCCAGCACATGCACCATGGCATGGGCCGCGCAGACCGCCAGAATCAAAACGACCAGGGGTTTTCCGACAGACTTCACCCGCGGCTGACCTCCGCCAACTTGGCGAGCGTCTTCTCTGCCGCACCACTATCGATAGCAATTTCCGCGAGTCGTGCACATTCGCTGAGCGAGTCATTCTTGCCAATCGTCCAAAGAGCAGCCGCGGCGTTGATCACCACAATGTCGCGTGATCCCCCCTTCTCGCCGGAAAGCACGCGTCGAATCATGGCCGCACTTTCCTCAGGCCCTTCGACCAGCATCTCTTCTTTGCCTTGTCGCTGGATACCGAATTCTTCCGGCTGCCACACAATCGGCACCAAGCCGGCCGGTGTCGCGATCGTGACGTCGGTCGCGTCGCTGATGGTGACTTCGTCCATGCCATCGCGCCCGGTCACAAACACCGCTTTGGTCGTCCCCAGTTTCTGTAGTGCGCTGGCCAGCAGTTCGCGATATTCCGGACGCCCCACCCCTAGCAGCTGATAGGGAGCATTGGCCGGATTGCATAGCGGTCCTAATAGATTGAAGATCGTCGGCACGCCTAATTGTTTTCGCACAGCAGCTACGTGCTTCATCGAACCATGCATCAGGGGTGCAAAACAGAAGCAGATGCCGACTTCGTTTAAACACTTTTCGATCGTCGGCACGTCGGCCTCGATGTTGACCCCCAGACGGGAAAGAACGTCCGCACTGCCAGACTTGCTCGTAACGCCGCGATTGCCATGCTTGGCAACCGTGACCCCGGCCGCGGCAATCACCAGCGCCGTGGCCGTGCTGATATTGAAGGTTCCGCTTCGGTCTCCCCCCGTGCCACAGGTATCAATAAAGTCCTCGCTGGGAGATTGAATGGTGACCATGTGGCTGCGCATCGCGGTCGCGGCACCGGCAATTTCGTCGACGCACGGTCCCTTATCATTTAAGGCCAACAGAAAAGAGCCGATGTCGTCATCACTCCAGGCGCCTTCCATCATTTGACCGATGGCCCCAGCCATTTCATCGAGTGAGAGATCTGTCCCGGACCGTACCTTGGCGATTACTTCTGAATGCGACAACCGATCAACTCCCCGGGTTTGGGCCTGGTGCGTATGCGAAATCCGTCATTTTAGTCCCCACGGTGCCTATGTCCTAGCCACGATTATCTCTGCCGTCGAAAGGCAAAAACTGTTATAACATGGCGATGTCGACCCGGGTGGCCCGTCTGAAGGACTAACCTGTTCGGCATGCGTTGAACCGGAATTGGACGCTGCGTGCCCTGCAAACGATGGTCACGCCACCCCCAAAGTCGGCATCTTCAAGTACACGCACCATGAAGGCAGGAGGTTCCGTCCATTATGTCCAGGAAGGTCATTATCGACTGTGATCCCGGCATCGATGACGCCGTCGCGCTCATGATCGCCCTCTTTGATCCGCGTCTGGATGTCATTGCGGTCACCTCTACCGCCGGCAACGTCAACGCCGATCAGGCCTACACCAACCTGCAAGCTCTTGTCGAGTGCTTGGACCCGCCACGACGTCCCCGCATCGCTATGGGGCCGGGTCCACGACTCGCCCCGCCGGTCGATTCAACCTTTTTGCACGGAAGTGATGGGCTGGCCGAAATCCACTTGAACGTCGCCAAGCTGCATCAAACACATTCGGCCGAAAAACTGATTAGCGACGAAGTCCGAGCTTACCCCGAAGAGGTCACCATCCTTTGCCTCGGGCCGATGACGAACGTGGCGAACTGCCTACAGCGTGATCCCACATTTGCCTCGCAGGTCGGACAAATCATCATCATGGGAGGTTCGGTCCATGGCATCGGCAACGTAACCCCCTGTGCCGAGTTCAACTGCCACTTCGATGCGGAAAGTGCCCGCCGCGTGCTGCACTCGAAGACGACCAAAACGTTGGTCCCGCTCGATATTACCAGCCAGGTCACCTTCGCCATCGACCTGTTGGATCACATTCCCAAGCAGGAATCGCGGGTCACGAATCTGCTGAATCAGATCCTGCCGTTCTCGTTCCGCTCGCATCGACGCCACCTGGCCCAGGAAGGCATCTGCCTGAACGACGCCGTCGCATTGGTTGCCCTGCTGCAGCCAGAATTGTTCGAGTCGGTTCCCATGGCCGGCGACGTGGAAACGCAAGGCGACCTGACGCTCGGCGCGACGATCTTCGATCAGCGAACGGTAAAGACCTGGACGCCCAATATGGAAGTGATGACCAGCGTCGACGCCGCTGGCGTGAAAGACTGTATCATTCGAGGGCTCATTCAAGCCGTCAAAGAAACGGCTGAATAATTCGCGATGAGCGAGATACCTGCCGATTTAAGAAGATATCTTGCCGACGCCGATCTTGATGTCATTGCATGGGACGCAGTCACTGGCGACCTAACGATCCGCGTGACGAAAGAGATTGGACCGGAAATCGGAACGCTTCGTTTTGTGGACGTCTCTTATCTGACGATCGTGCCGCATCTTACTGTCGAGTCAATTACCCTCGGCATCATTGATCAGCCCCCACATGGCCAGGTGCCAGATGACGAAGAATCGATCTATTGGATTCATTCGTCTTGGGGGCAAGATTACTGCGTGATCGCCAAGAGTATCGATTATCTAGCCGATTTGCCTGGCTAAACGCTAGTTCTCAAACCGATTCCGTGCAGCCAGGCGGACGGTCTTTTCGACGAACTTGCCGTCGCGATAAATCTCGAAGCGGATGTCTTCGTCCAGCGGGCACAGGCTGACAATATTGATCAGTTGCAAGTCATCTTCCACTTCCTGGCCGTAGAACTTGGTAATCACGTCGCCAACTTGAATCATCGCGGCTTCCGCTGGCGAGCCCGGCGTAACGCCACTAACCTTGGCTCCGCGAGCACGGAACAGACCAATCTCTTTCGCGCCAGTCGCGTCGAAGTCGGCGTCCATACGAACACCAAAGAACGCCCGAGCCACCTGACCTTTTTCGATCAATTGTTCCGCGACGCCCAAAGCCGCATGAATCGGAATCGCGAAACCAATTCCATCGTTCCCGCCGGAGTTGCTGGCGATGGCCGTGTTCAGCCCGATCACTTCCCCGCGAAGATTAATCAGTGGTCCACCGCTATTACCGGGGTTGATGGCGGCATCAGTCTGGAAGAAATTCTGTAGCTTCAAACCCTGTCGACCGAGCTGCAGATTCCGTCGTCCCACGGCGCTGATGATGCCGTAAGTGACCGTTTGGCTGAGGCCAAATGGACTTCCAACGGCGAAAACCTTCTCGCCAACTTCCACCTGGGAACTGTCCCCCACTTCGGCCGGAATCAAGCGATCGGAATCGACTTCCACCACGGCGACATCGGTATCACGATCGGTCAGTACCCGCTTGGCACGTATCTGGCGACCATCTTCCAGGTAGATCCGAATTCGCTCAAGGGGAGCCTGGTTAATCACGTGGCGATTGGTCAGCACGAAGAAGCTCTTCTCGTGCTTGAAGATGATCCCTGCCCCAGCCTCGTCGACTTCGCTCGACTTCGAGAACCCGTTGCCGGCCATTGTTGTTTCAATATGCACGATCGAAGGACGCACGTATCGGACAACCCGCTTCAGGTGGTTGAGTTCACGCTGCAGAAAGTCTGCTTCCGCCAGAATCTCTTCCCGCTGTGCCGCGCGATTGGCGGATACGAATTGAAGATCCTGTCCGACGCAAAGGCCAGTGACCAGAAGCACGAGCAAGAGAGCAAGGAAAGATCGCATAGCATCGCTACCAAACCGGGGGAAGTCGTTGGGGCGTAACTCTTCATGTATCACGCCTCACAACTTAGATCGTGCTAGCAGCGGGACTGGGAAAAGAAAAACGGGATGAGTTTTGGACTCATCCCGCCGAAAGTTTTCCGATTGTAACGGCCGTGCGTTAGTTAACGGCTTGGGTGTCGTCGGTTTGAGCCCAACTGACTCCATCGGGGCCGAGTTCTTCCAATTCGCGTTGGCACTTGATGCACAACGTAGCGTAAGGAAGAGCCTGCAAGCGAGCGATTGGAATGGTGGCGCTACAGCCTTCGCATTCCCCATACTTGCCGGCTTTGATTTGTTCGAGAGCGGTGTCGATACTCGCCAACTCGCGGCTTTCGACTTCGGCCAGCTGCGAACTGAGTTCGTCTTGTACCGAATCGAGTGCGAAGTCGACGACGTCGCCCGAAGTCTGTTCGAGTTCTTTCAACAGACTCAAGTCCCCGGCGAGAGCCTTACGCAGGGCATCGCGACGGCGAAGGAGAATCTCCTTCATCTTGCTGATAAATTCGTCTCTTGACCGTGCCATGGTGTCACCTTAGGAGCAGGAAAGTCGTATTTTTAGCGATTCGTTTCGCCCCTGCCTAGTATTTGAATGGGTCGCTTTTTCGCGATTCTATTCGCGGTTTTCGATCCCCCTATCTGGCGGGCAAATCTGTCAGTGATTTATCGTCACGCAACTATAGTACGCCTCTGGGACAGTAACCGAGAAAATTTTCGCTTGTTTCTCGTTCTCTTTCAAATTCGTACATTTTGCCGTAATTGCTTTATGCAAAATGCTTTACGACACTACCAGGCGTTCCAGGCATGGCTTAGGAACCCCGGATAAGTCGATCCGATTTCACATTTGAGACACTTTCCTCTTGCGAAAACCGGGACCAGATCGTTCGAAAGTGATCGGTCGATTCAATCCGATCATCGTCATTTTGTTGGTCGAAACCTATCAAAATTCACCGACTGGTCTCTTTTTGACCCCTCCAATCTCTTGGGGGACTGCTTTGACCATACCGTCTGCGTGACCTATATGCCTTAGCGAAATAGGCGCACCCAGGCAGGCAGCGACAGCACAACGATCGCCTGCGTTAGTCCCAGATCCGCCAGCGGATCTCCCCTTTTTCAAGCAATATCATGGTCCAGAACAACGTCGCCACCCGATCGAAACGCGAATCACGACTTCTCGGAAAGTCGACCTCGCCGCTGGTATTAAAGATTGAAGGTACCGAACGCGATGGCCAGATCATTCGTGTTCATGCGCCCAAATGCCTGATCGGATCGTCCGCGGATTGCCAACTGCGTCTGATCGCGGCCGATGTCCAGCCGAAGCACTGCGTTATCTATCGCGGTGCCGGCGGCATGATCGTGAAATCATGGACCCGCGACACACGCGTCAACGGCGACACGATCAGCGAGGCATGGCTGCGCATCGGCGATCGGCTGAGCCTGGGAAGCCTAAGCTTTGAAGTCCTCGCCGACGATCAGCCGGAATCGGCTGGCGTCACCCAATCGGTTCCGACTCAAGCTCCCTCGCAAAAAAAACTACGCAAACGCACCAACCGCCGGATTCGTAATCTGCTCAATGTGGTCCGCGAGCACAAGGATTCGTTCAGCGTCCTGCAAACCAAGCTCGACGAAACGCAGCAACTGGTCGACTCGCTGCTGGCCCGCGAAGCTGACGCCAACGATGCCTCCCAGAGTTCACCGGTCGAATCGTCGGAAGTGCGTATCGAGCGGCGCAAACGGCACAACCAACGTGCGCGTCTTCTGATCGGTCATGTTCGCGATTTGATCCATAGCAACAACAAGATCCAGTCCGAACTGCACGAACAACTCGAGATCAAACAGAACCAGGTCAACGAAATTCGTCGTGAGCTGACAACCAACGCGGATGCTACCGAAGCGCAGCGAGCACGACACCGTCGACTTGAAGCCGATCTGCAAGAGTCGGAAGGATTGATCGCCCACCTGAAGGAACAGGCCAGCGAACTTCAATCGCGTGAAGAACGTCTTCGCGAGCGTTGGATCTCGACCCGCAAGCTCGGCAAGTCCCGCGTCAAGTCGATTCTTACGCACTTACGCGACATGCGTGATCAGCTCTTACAGCAGGATGACCTGGCGAACGACCAAGAAGAAGAGGGAGCATCGCGACTGACCAAGTTGCGGCTGGCTTATGACGATGCCTCGCGAGAACTGCACGAGAGTCGGGATTCGCTCAAAGATGCCGAAAGCGAACTGGCCTGGACCCAGCAGGAACTGGAACAGCGGCAGCAGCACGCCGAAGAACTGGGTCATACGATCGCCGAATTGAAACAACAACTGACCGACGCCCAGAACGTTCAACCTGGCGGCATAACCGACGAAGAGATTGCTCTCCACGAGTCGCAGCTGAAGCAAGTGCGCGAAGAGCTGGAAGACGCCACGTTCCGCGGTGACGACCTGAAGCTTCAACTGGAAGAACTGCGACAGCAAAACCTCGAACTGCACCAGACGATCAACCAGCAAAAAGAAATCGAAGAGAACTGGAAGAACCAGTTGGATACAGCCCGGCAACAGTGCCTGGACATCCGTCGCCAACTGGAGGATGAGAGACGTCTGGCTGATCTGCATGGACGTGAAAAGGAACCGGAACCAACCGATGAAGAAGCGTCGGCCATGGATCACCTGCGGTCGATGGGCATTCTCCGCGAAACGCCATCGATGCCTGACGATTCCTCGTACGAAGACACCGAATACTCCGACGAAACGCCAGTGGTGAACCCGGTTACCGGCCTGAGCAGCTTCCCCGACTTCAAATTCCCAGAGGAAGAGGAATCTCAGGAGCCGGAAGTCGATTCATCATCGTACGAATGCGCTTCTAACACTTCGGACGAACCATCCAAGCCGTCCGCCAGCAGCGACGACGACGTCTCGATCGATGACTATATGCAAAGCCTCTTGGCTCGTATGCGAGCGAAGTCCGGTGAACCGGAACCCGCCCCGCAAAAGCAAGCGGCTAAGGAAGTAGCCGTCGCCAAGCCGGAACCGAAGAAAGAGCCAGAGCCTGTCCGACCGATTACGCGGGAAGAATTCGTCCCATCTCGGTATGCGCCGGAACAGACGTCCGATATTCGCAAATTGCGTGAACTGGCCAACGAGACGGCCAAAGCGGCGATCGATTCGGCAACGATCAACCGCTGGGAAGCGTTGTGCAAATCGAAACTGTTCGTCTCGATGCTGGCCCTGGCCACCGGCTTCTTCCTGCATTACTACTCGGCAAGCTTCCTCAGCATCTCCTTCGCTGGGGCGTGCCTGGCCTATGTGGTCACCGTCTTCTGGTGGCTGCAGTCGGCAGTGATCTACCAGCACGTGAAGAACCATCGCCGCGAACGCATGGAAAAGCGTTTCAATGATGAAATCATCAACCCGCACGGTCTGGCGCATGCAGCCGATCACAGCGACGAAGACGAAGCCTAAGTCCCGCGAGCAAATCCAAACCACTCGATTTGCTTGCGGTAACACAGTTGCAAGCCGTGCTCTTCCGACCACGGCTTGAGCCACTGGGTGATCGCGTTCAGTTGAGCCTGTTCGGTCCCTTGCGGCATGACATAGACGCGGTCTCGGAGAATGCCGGGGAATCGCCCCAAGTAGGTCAGTACCTCGTCGCAGTCTTCCCGCTTATCGATCACAAACTTGAACTGGTAATCAAACTGGTCGATCAGCCGCTGAATGACCTCCGGCTGATCTCGCGTCTGTTCATGTCGTTTGTGCCAACGCGGAAACTCCTGGCTATCAGGAGCTGAGTTGGATAGTTTCGGGCTGATCGACATCAGATCGCACGGTAGCGGCAGATGCAGCGTCCCGGCCGTTTCGATCGTAATATGCCGCCCCGATCGTCGGATTCCTTCGCACAGCGGAATCATCTCGGCAAACAGCATCGGCTCGCCACCGGTGAGCACGACCTTGTCGACTTCCAGAAGCTCGATCCGCCCCAAGATCTCGGCAACCGAAAGATCTTCCCCCTCGGGGTTCCAAGAGGCGTGCGGCGTGTCGCAGAACCAGCAGCGCAGATTGCAGCCGCTGGCCCGGACAAACGTACTGGGCTCGCCGGTCAGTAGGCCTTCGCCTTGAATCGATCGATATATTTCCGCTATTCGCACGCTGGCAGCACCGCTGTTCGGATGGTTCGTCGCTTTTAGTGCGAGAAACCGCTCCCTGGTTGTTACGTTCCGGCATTCCGCTCTTCACACATCCTGGCGGCATGGTCGAGGGAATCCTTCAGAATACCCGCAAGGACGGACCTCGTGTGGGGCAAGTTCGGCAGACCGCAGGGGAATTTGGGCAAATATCCGCCAAAAGCCGGGTCTAGTCAGGCCGGCGGTTTGCCTCCAAAATAGCAGTTTACCCAACCAAGAGGAGAATCGGACCGTGTCAGAAGAGAATCGCGGACTTCTCGAAACCTTCGAGAACCAGCACCCCAACCGAGATTACGAGATCGAAATCAGCGTGCCTGAGTTCACTTCGGTCTGCCCTAAGACCGGCCAGCCTGACTTCGGTACGATCCACATCACGTACATTCCTGAAGCTCTGTGCGTCGAACTGAAGAGCCTGAAAATGTACATGCAGGCCTACCGCAACCAGGGGATCTTCTACGAAAACGTGACCAACGTCATTCTCAACGACCTGGTCGAGTGCCTACAGCCACGCTGGATGCAAGTTCGGGCCGAGTTCACCCCACGCGGCGGCATTAGTTCGACGATCACGGTCGAGCACTACAGCGAAACGCCACCGGATGAATTAACGGTGATCTAAGGTTCACGCCAAGAGGAGTCAGGCCGCCCCTGTTTTATCACGCAGCCTGACTTCGTGGCTCCGCCGGCGGCAAGCCGAGATCTTCTTGAACCTCTAGCAGCAGCGTGTCCAGACAGCGCTGGCTCATTCCCCAGTCGAACGCCTGGCCGGGGATATCGGTAGCAACCGTGATAACACAGCCGTTGTCTTGCCGCATCAGCTTCACAGTCAAGACACCCTTCATGGCCCAGATGCTCGAGGGCAACTCGGCCTGAATGGTGCATCCATCGGCCTCTTGCTCAACCCTTTGTACCGCCTGTTGATTCTTGGCCAGACTACACAGCACGCGGGCTATTGCTCGACCGATTGGCACGGTCATCACCGCCGATCTTTGTTTGCCTGTTCGTACACCCAGCGAAGCCCACATCGGCTGGGCAACGGCGGCCACGGCCGAATAAGAGATACCGATGGGAACCACCTTGTCGGCGATCTCCATCAATGCTTCCGCCGAGAGTCCAGGACGTGCTTGCGCTGCATGGCTGGCAATGACAGTACGCACCTCAGGGTGCTTGGCAATACGCTCGTAGTCAGCGTCGTCTTCCCAGGAAAGAACCGCGGGCACGAGATCTTCGAAAGCGACTACACCTTCATGCTGAAGTCGATACCCGCATTGAAAACAGAAGTTGCCGCCTGCTTTGACGCCACAGTTCGAACAATACATCCGTCGCATCCCTTCCTCGTCGGTCCCCATTTCTCTTTCTTTTCATCGGAAAGATAAGGAGGAAGTCACGAGAAAAGTTACCCACAAATGCGCCGCTGGGCATTCCGTGATCACTTCGCCGTAAACGTTTCCTGATACAACGGCTTCCCAGCTACGTCGTAATAACGAAACGTCAACGTCGGCTTGCCATCTTGATTTTCGACGAAACCTCCCAGAAATCCGCCAGTGACGTTCAGGTAATGATGCTCAGCGCGAACCTCATCATTCGTCCATCCGCCTGCGTGCTCGTCGGAAGCAGGTCCGCACGAGAACTCGCGGATGCCGGTCTTCAGGTCCTTGGAAGCGAATTGCCAATGGCGATCACCGCAAACGACGAACATGTTCTTCTGCTGGGCGATGAAGTTCCGCACGATGTCCCCTTCGTGCTTCCAATTGATGTTGGAGTGGTTGTCGAACTTGTTATCACGATCAGGCCCGACGATCGGTGTCGGCGACATCAGGATCTTGAACGTCGCGTCCGATTCGCTCACCGACTTCTTAAACCATGCCATCTGCTCAGCTCCCCAGATCGTTTTATTGGGGCCGTCAGGATCCTTATTGTTGGAGCGGAATTCACGACCTTCCACCAGCCAAATCTGCAAGTCCTTCCCCCAGCGAAACGTTCGATAGGGTTGCTCGCTCATCGGCAATTGCTCCCGGAACAGTTGCTTCCCCTGCTCGAACGTAAACGTTCCCATGAAGACCGACTCCATCTGTGGATAGCAGTCGTCCATCCACGTATCGTGGTCGTCTTTCATGTAGTAACACGGCACCACCTGATGAAAGTGGCGGAGAAACGGCAGGCTGAACATGCGATGAAAGTGCCAGCGGGCCAGGTCCAAGTTCTTCGCCATTCGGTCGAAGTAAACGAAGTCGCCGCACTGCACGAAAAAGTCGGGATGCAGCTTCTCCATCTCGCGATAGATTTTGAAGCCCCCTTCCCGGTCGTCTTGATGGATGTAGGCCTGGCAGGTGGAAACTACAAACGAAATCGGTTTCTCAACGGAAGCCGCCGGTGCCGTGCCAAACTCTCCAGTGAGCTTCGCTCCGATATGGCCTTCTTCCAGTTGCGATTCGACGATCACCTGGTAGCGTGTGCCTGGCTTCAGATCTTTCAGGCGGAACGAGTGAGTGTAATCCTGCTCCTGATCGACGGTCTCCCACGGGGTCTCTTGCCACTGGTTGCTTCCCTTGGCCTGATAAAGAACACGTACCTGGCCTGGGGCACCGGGCACAGCGCCGTCGACCGTCTCGGGCGACTCCCCTTCGGGATACTTCGGTACCGGGGTGTAAACGGTATCTTTGTTGGCAACGCTGTTGTCAACGTTTTCGACGATCCAATCTTCCCGCCCGTCGTCAGGTTTAAGCAGCAACTTGCCGGTCTTTGAGTTTTGATAATAAATGAGCGGCTCGATACCGGGGCGATCGATGCGATCCTGGTTCTTGGTCAGGCGAGTCCAGACAACCGCAGTCGTATCCGAGACTTCCCCGACCTTGAATCCATTGGCCTGCCACGGACCAGCAGCGGCCATGGTGGCACTTCCCCAGACCATCGACACAACCATCAGGGCAACTGGCAAGCTTCTCACTTCGTTCTCCACTCACTGGAAGAGGATCAAAATCAGGCATGATGAGGGCGGCAAGATACGGGGGCCGCTCACAGGATCGATCCCTCAAAGTAATTGACCGGCCATGCCGGTTCAACGCTCCGTTTGCACTAGCATCGATTTACTGGGAGCTTTCTCGCACTCGCTGTTCGAATTCGATCCCTTTCTGCATGGCCTGAGATGCGTCCTCGGCCAGAGGGATACGATACTTTTCGGCTAATGGAAAGAACTTGGCCGGATCGGCAAACACCAGGCTGACAAACTGCCCGGAACTTTCCAGCGAGATAAACCGCTCAGCATGGCCAGTCTCAGTCAAGGTAAAGTTGGCCAGGTTCATCACGGCCTGAACATCGTACCAATCGCCGTAGTTCTCGGCCCCGCAGCGGAAGAGCCGCCCGTCGGAAATGAACTGGACAATGTACGGACCGTCGTAATCGTCCTCTGCTTTACGGAGCCAGAACTGAACCGGGGCCTCTGGGGCGAACTTCCCGCGAGATGCGCGGGCGAAGTCGAACAGCAACTGCGCATGGTCACAAGGAATCTGCCCCGATTCGGCATCGAACATCACCACGATCTCAGCAAAGGCCAGTGCTCCAATTAACTCGTAGGGATTGTTGAAGTCGATCTCTTTCGGGCCATCGCCACTCGGACCAGGCTTGGCCATCTCGGCCAGAAGTTCGTCGGGCATCTGACTCACAATGCCCGCAGCATGAAAGTCGGCGAGCGCCACTTTCAAATCGATTCCCTGCGATTTCCAGTAAGCAACCGACTGGGCAACAGGGTCAAGTCGATCTTGATTCTGCTCGATAAACTTCTTTCCTGCTTCATCGAATGTGTCGTAACACAGCAAAACGACCGACCCGTCCCACGGCTTATCCATCGCCAGCAGCCGCTGCGAGATTCGCTCGAAATCGCCCGGCTTGGCATACTTGGCAATGTCATCCGAGATGTTGCCATACCACTTATTATCATCGACAAACGCCAGATAGAGATTCACTCCCTGCTCAGGCTGTAGCCGTGCCAAGGCTTCGGTGGCGTACATTCGACTAACCGGATCTTTGGCATTCTTTTGGATGTCGGACAGGACGTCGGTCGCATCGGGCCCGGCGGCCGCAGCGAGATCGCGAACTAGCGATTGATCGTAGCGCTGCTGCGGGAACTTGAGTGTGTACGCGTAAAGTGCCTTACGAATCGGTCCGGATATCGCTGCCTCAGGATTCTTAAGCAAATTGCGAAACGGATACCCAGCGTTCCAGTTGTACTTTTCCGGCGAATCTTGCAGCACGTGTGGCAAGATCGCCTCGACCGTTTCCCGGTTCGTTGC
This sequence comes from Blastopirellula marina, assembly GCF_002967715.1. Lineage (NCBI taxonomy): Bacteria > Pseudomonadati > Planctomycetota > Planctomycetia > Pirellulales > Pirellulaceae > Blastopirellula > Blastopirellula marina. The sequence continues at coordinate 514,500 of NZ_PUIA01000016.1, read as the reverse complement.
CAGTTCAGCGAGGTTCTCGGCAAGCTTAGCGGGGCTTTCGGCTTTGCCTGACTCGAGTGCCGCCAGCATCGCCCCCTCGGCCCCAGGTATCTTGCGGGTCCAACATAGCCGCGAGGCGACTTCGACAACTCGAGAATCGGGATCGTCCAATAGCCCGATGACAAGTTCGCTCATCCCCTCGCTGTTGAAGTCGGTACGAAGTTCGTATTGCCCCAGGCTATTAAGAGCCGCCAAGCGAAGTTCGGCATCCGAGCTATTCAGGCTATCAAGCAGAAACGCTTCGCCACAGGGATCTTTCAATCGAGCAAACATCTCCGCCGCTTTCGTCCGTGACTTGGCCGGCAGCGACGAGCTATTCATGATCTGCTGAAGGTCGGCCGTGGCTTTCTGCGATTGGGCTTCCAGCGCACGTATGTATTCGAGAAATACCCAGTCCCCCTTCTTCACCTGAGAGATCGCCGTGGCGTAACGTTGATCGAGCTCGCGCTGGTATGTCTCGCGGGTCTTACGAATCTCTTCGGCATCCTGCAGAAGGACTGGGTTCCGATCAACACGGGCCGGGGCATCGGGCGAACGTCCCTCGTGCAGCATCACTCCATCGGGCAGTTCCCCTTCGCCAGAGTAACTTCCCACCAGCATCTTCGGCTTGTCGGTGTCACCACTATCACAGCCAAACCCGAGACTGACGGCCAACAGAGACAACAACCGGCTGAACCAATTCATGTGTTTCACCCTTCCGCCCTTCGAGTGATCGCGCGCTTAGTAAAGTCGCCGCATGTCGTCCTGCAGCCACAGGTCGAACAATTCCCGGCATTCATCCCGCAACAAATTAGGCACCAGGATCGTCGAACCACCGCCGGCGGCGATCACCGTTTCGGCCGGCAGGTCCAACTCGCTGAACCCAGCCGCGTCGGCATCGGCGATCGTTGCGCCGAAGTACACCTTGTCGACCCGAGCCCAGTGCAGCGCCGCCGCGCACATCGGACACGGCTCGCAGGTCGTAACCACAATAGCCCCCTTCAGTAGCGGATGCCCCGTGTGCTGACACGCTTCTCGCAAGGCGTTGATCTCGGCGTGGGCCGTTATGTCGATCGTTTGCCAGACGGTGTTATGCGCGACGGCAATCACCTGGCCATCCAACTCAATCGCACAACCAAACGGCGTCTGACCTTGGGCGATGCCTTCGCGGCATTTGTCGATCGCCAATTGCATCAAAGATTCCGGCGTCATGGGGCAGGCCTACTCAAGAAAAGGGTGCTTGTGGGCATATCAGTTGTATCAGAACGGAAGGTCGCATCCGAAGACTTTTCTTGCCATAGAGGTCACCGAGAGAGCCGTACAATCCGTGGTCAAAAACCTCTTCCCTCCGTGATCCCTGTGCTCTCTGTGGCAAACCCCTCTTTTCGCAGGGCACTTGCGATGGCGCGTCCTGGCATTCACAATACGACTTCCCGTGCATGAAACTTAATGCATTAGAGAATTGTTACGCGACACAAGCTGGAATGACGACATGACCACGTCCCAAGTGATATTGACCGGTTTTGCTGACGAATCAGCCAATCAGAAGACGGCCGAACAACAGTTCAGTGCGTTTGCTGCTTTGGGGCTGGAATACTACAGCATTCGCTTCATCGACGTCGGCAACGGCATCAAGAATGTCATGGACCTGACCAAGGCCGAGATCGCCAAACTGCGAACCATGGAAGGTGAGTACGGCCTGAACGTTTCGTCCCTCGGCTCGCCGATCGGCAAGGTCAAGCTGTTGGATCAGGAAGACGGCACCAAGAACCGCTTCGTTCCTTTCAAGAAGTACCTGGAGAAGGACGTCGCCAAGGCCTGCGAACTGGCTCATGCGTTCGAGACCAAGTTGATTCGTGGCTTCTCTTTCTATCATCCGAAGGGAACCGACCCGAAAGACCACATCTCCCAGGCCGTCGATCAACTGGGACAAATTGCCGAGGCCTGTCACCGCAGCGACCTCACCTTTGGCCTGGAAGTCGAAGCGAACCTGATCGGTCAAAACGGCGACATCCTGGCCGAGATTCATAAGAAGGTGAATCACCCAGCGATGATGCTGATCTTCGATGCCGGTAACCTCGTCTGCCAGGGCTACACGCCTGACGAAGTGTACGACCAGTACGTCGCCATGAAACCAGGCATGGGCTGGATGCACGTCAAAGACTACAAGATCACCAAGCCGGTCGGCGAAAAGGGACACATCGACGAAGACGCGCTCAAGAACTTCGTGCCGTCCGACCTGGGCGATAGTGCCTACGAACGCATCATGCGGGACTTCGCCTTGTCGATTCCGAAGTTGGAAAAGAAACTGAAGAAGCGCGGCATCCCAGGCGTCTTCTGCGACCTCGAACCACACGTCAAAGGTGGCGGCCAGTTCGGCGGCTTCAGCGGTCCCGATGGGTTCGGCGTTGCCCTGCGTGGCTTCTGCCGCGTCCTCGACTTCGCCGGCGTCGGCTACCACCTGCGCGACTTCGACGACGTCATCGCCGCTCGCGGTTTTTAACGCGCGATGACTCGCGAAGTGTGATAGAAAGTTAAATAGCAGGTTCTTTTGGGAGCCTGCTTTTTTTATCTAGGGAAGTAAGAACTTATGTCTCGCGAGCGGATTACAATCGGCGGTTGTCCCAAGTGCGGCAGCGAACTTTTAACCTGCCAACAGAATCATTTCCAGAACGACGAGCTAGAGATCTACTCTTGGGAGCACAAGTGCCCTGACTGCGGGTTCCGCCAGACTGAAGCGTTCCGCAGTGATGACGAAGACGAACCGCTCGATCCGGCCGCCGCTGCTACGTGCCCTTTCTGTGGACGCACGGCGGCGACTTCCGAGTAGCACTTAGTTCTTCATCGTGCGGTGCAATAGCCATCCACCGACCGCGATCACCACCACGTTCCCCAACCAGACCATCGCAGCCGGCCACTGGCCATCTTTGGCGCGATCGACCCCCAGGGCCATCAGCGGATAATAAAGAAGCAGCACCGGTAAGAAGGCTGCGAAGAAGCTGGTGATGAAGTCGTTGCTGCGTTGGCGAATCGCCAGAGGAATGCCGAGCAGCGCGAAGCACAAACAACTGAACCCATTTGCCCAACGGCGATGCGGTTCCGTTTTCAGGCGGCTGATCTGAATCTTCGACCACTGCTGTTCGTTGGTCCAATACAACCACGAGGGATCATCGATCGACGGAGATTGTCCCGTCACCAGGCACGCCGCTCCTTTCGCAGCCAATACCTGCGATACCTGGTGATGGTAGTTTTTCATCTTGGCCTGCCATGCGGGAATCCGCCGCATCGGCTGATGCGAGGCATCGCGAATCCCTTCCACTGCCGTAGGATCTTCGAGCGGAATCGAAGTCACGAAACTGCCGGGGTGCTCGAAAAGCTGGCCTTCGGGGCCGGTGCAATGGATCCGGCTATCGGTCAGCGTCACCATTACACGCTTGTGCTCGGGATCCGATTTCAGCTGAGCCGTTGCCGCCGAAATGGTGACCAGCCCCTGATTACCGGATTGGGCCATCGTGATTTCAGGTCGAATCAAGAGATCTCCCTGCACGTCCTTGACCAGGATCGAGAACTTATCGCTGTAGAATGATTTCTTCGTACGGAGCACGCTGTAGGCGATGTCGTCGATCGATTGCATTACCACGTGCCGCAGCCCCATGTGCCCCCACGATACGGCCACATCATTCAGCCAGACACAAACCAGCGAAAGTACCAGGGCCAGGATCAGCCCTGGGGCAATCAGCGAGATCGGCGAGATGCCAGCCGCTTTGATCGCGGTCAGTTCGTTGCTAGCACTGACGCGTCCGTAAACGTTGCAGACGGCGAATAAGATCGTTCCGGGAATGGCAAACCGCAGAGCATTGGGAAGCAGGTAAGGAATGGCCTTCAACAGAGGAATGAACCCCAGGCCTTCCTTGATCGCTTGCTGACCGAGCCCGATAAACAGCAACAGGGCCGTCAACGAGACGAGCGCGAGAAGGAAGACCTTCAATAGCTCTTCGACGATATATCGTTGTAATATGCCCATCGCGATCGAAATCCATTTCGATCCGGTCTCGGCACCGTGCCAAGAAGAGAATCGGCCAGTACTGTAGCAACTATCAGAATCTGGGAAAACGACAATCAGGCCAGATCGAGCCGGGAATCATCTTCCAAGGGGTTTTTGGCCCCTTTCTGGCCGCGAATCTGCGACATGAGCGAGCCAATTGCTAGTAGAAAGTGCTTGGCTGCCCCGTAATACTGCCCCTTCTTCATTTCCCCTTCGGCCCGATCCCCCATCAGCCGGACGCTTTCCCATTCGATCGTCCAGTTATTGGACTGGGCCGCATCCGAGAGTTCGTCGTACAGAATCTTGAGGTTTAAGGCCGTGTTGGAATCGGCGTGACAAGGGACCTCTGAATACGGCCCTTTGCCGAAGCGAAACTTCTTCTTCACCGGCACCGGAATGAGTTCACCGGTAAACTTATAGACAAATGCCATAATGGTCGCCACAAACGCCACCATCACGCCGGCCAACGCGTACGGCATCTGCTCCAGGTAATAGGCCATTCCAGCCGCTACCAATAGCAAACCAATCCCTAGCCAAAGGGTGAGCGGAATACGACGTACCTGTCGCTCGACCGGCGGTGGAGGGAGGTCCTCTTCTTCGATCAGCGGATCACTCTTACACCGATCGTTGGTCATCTTCTCGTCGGTGACCTTGGCGACGATCACGGTAATGTTGTCCGGTCCACCACGCAGGTTGGCCAGGTCGATCATTAACTGAGCCGCTTTGTTCGGGTCGAGCGAATGCAGGATCAGGGCAATCTCTTCGTCGGTGACCGGGCCGGAAGCCCCGTCGCTGCACATCATAAACGTGTCGCCGACTTCCAGCGGAAAGGCCCCCTCCAGGTCGACCTCGACCTCAGCCGAAGGCCCCAGCGAGCGGGTAATCACGTTCTTGGGAATTGCCGCGTAGACATCCGAGGAATAGTCTTTGCCGGCGGTAGCGGCTTTGATCTCCCAGGCCATGCTATGGTCGAACGTCATCTGTTCGAGCTTTTCGCCCCGCAGCCGATAGATACGGCTGTCGCCGACATGCCCCATTACGGCCCCTTGCGGAAGCAGCAAGAGACAACTGCACGTCGTTCCCATTTTGTGGAACGCGGCGTTCGATTCCCCCCGGCGGTTGATGATCGTGTTGGCTTCCTCGATGGCCGAGGTCAGCGCCATCGCCGGACGCTTACTGATGTATTTCTTATAGAGATGCCGAACCTGTTCGACGGCGATTTCGCTGGCCAGTTCCCCGGCCGCGTGGGCTCCCATACCGTCGGCGACGATGAACAAATGCCCCCGGGCCTGCCAGTCTTCCCACGTCTGAGCCAGGGCCACGCCAAAGTGATCTTGATTGTTGGAACGTCGCATCCCAACATCGCTCATTGCAGCGACTTGGAGACATCCGGCCCAATCATGCTTTTCATTCTGGGGCATACCAGGGGAAACCTACGCGATCCTCGTCCAGCAGGGTCATTCCAATCATCACTAGATCGAGATATCGATCTGCGTCGTGCCCTGCATCCTTGATTCAACAAAGGGCCCTGTTCGAGCCCCAATGATATATCAACAAAGTTTATCGGAAGCCTTCGATAATAAACGCCGCCGCTAGCAAGGGCAACTCGCCCGGGCCTCGCTGGCTACGAATTGTTCTAATCTCAAAACGGCAAAAACCAAGCTCGCCGGTGCACCATCATTGCCGGAAAAGGCTTCTTTTCAACGCGAAAGCCTCAAGTTCTTCTGGGGTGCCAGCACGGCTCGGAAAACTATCTAGCCATGGATCAGGCAGATCGCTATACTCCCGCCCCACGTCTCCCCAGATTTCAGGATAGCTCATGGGGCATTTTTTCACACAAAAATCGACCGTTTTTCATCACATTAGTGTGCTGGCACTGCTGGTCACCCTTTTGATGAGCTCGGGCTGCGTGCGCCGCCGCTTCACCGTCCGGACCAATCCGCCGGGTGCCGTGCTGTACGTCGATAACCAGGAAATTGGCGTTACGCCGGTTGCCACCAGCTATACCTATTACGGCACACGCGAGATCCGACTTGAGAAAGACGGGTACGAACCAGTCGTCAAGCTGCACACGTTTCGGACACCTTGGTACCAATACCCGGGCCTCGACTTCGTGAGCGAAAACGTCATACCGTGGGAAATTCGAGACCAACGAGAGCTCGATTTCGAGATGGTTCCGCTGCGGATCGTTCCGCCGGAAGAACTGCGGGCCAGGGCCGAACAACTGCGGGCCAATGCCCGGGCAGGCTACATGACCCCGATCGTTCCGCCTCAACAGCAGATCGTCCCATCGACGGTCGTTCCTCCATCGGCCAACCAACGCGTTCCTTACTGGGACCCGGCCACGCTGCCACCACCGGCCGAGCAAGTTCCGCTGACAGCCCCTGGCATGAACAGCCTCCCCTCAGGCGGCTACGAACTACCGCCTCTGCCACCTGGCAATTAGCAACTTAAGTCCCCTCTCCACCGTCCTCGGGGGAAAGGGGTAGCGGGAATCCCGGTAGCAACGAGTGATTCCACGGCCAGCATGCCGATTAGTCTTTTCGTACTTCGACTAACGCTGTTAGAAGAAGCTTCGCGTAGAAAACCCTCACTCTAGCCCTCTCCCTGCACGGGAGAGGGGACAAGATTCATAGCGAAGCGTGTGAGAGGCCGTCGCCAGCCTACTTGATGCCGGACTGAGTCCGGTCCCGCAAACCCTTCACACCGATACGGCCTGGGTCGCGGGCGATCTTGTCGGCAAACACCCGTGCATCTTCCACAATGGGGCGCAGACGCAGCGTCAACTCGCGGATATTGGCAGCCGCATCGTTCAGGTTCTGGTAGAGATGGGGGTCATTGATCAACTGCCCCAGCGTACCATCCGATTCGTTCACCTTGCGTCCGAATTGGGCCAACTGAGCTACCAGGATGTTCAGGTTCTCGGTGCTGTTTTCCAGGTTAGCCACCAACTGTTCGCCGCGTTCGCCTAGGGGTTCGGTGAAGCCTTCCAGATTTTCCAGGTTACGGTCCGCACGACCGGCGACCGTTCGTAGTTCGTCAATCAGCTTACGCGATTCGGTAAGCGTTTCTGGCAACCCTTGCAAGGCCGTTTTCAGCTGCTCGTTGAGTTGCTGGTCGCCGACCAGGTTCTGTACCGCGGCCAATGCCGAGTCGAAGCGATCGAGCGCCCCTTCCGTTTTCGTCATGATGCGGCTTACACCGTCGCCGTTCTGTTCGAGCAGCCTGTTCGCGTTCTCGGCAAACTGACCGACGTTATTGCCGGCTTGCTCGATCGTCGTAAGCGCCGAGACCATCGACCCTTCCAGCTTGACCAGCACATCCAGTGGATTCGTTTGGACAAGCCCCTTGATCTTCGCGCCGTCAGGCAACGGTTCGCTGGGAAGTCCTGTCTGAGCGGTGGGGACAAATTCGAGCGCGGCATCCCCTAGCAGCGACTCCGACACGATCCGCACCACTTCGTTCTGGTGCGGCATGTTTTCCTTTTCAACTTTGAGCGTCACGAGAACCGATCGGTCGTCCTGCAATTTCACGTTGCTGACGCGGCCAATCAAGATACCGCTGGTCCGCACCGGCGTATCGATGGTGACACCAGGAGCGGTCTCGAACACAACGTAAACAGTTTCTTTCTTCGAGAGAAACTGCGGCTGTTCACCCAACAAGAAAAAGAGAATCCCTGTTAGCAGCACGGCCACTAACATGACGAAACCAACTCGGAATTGTAGTACTCGGTCGTCCATGACCTTCGCTCCTTCGGGCTAATCGCCGATGAAGGCTCCCAGTTCTTCGATGCGCTGACCTGCCTCGCCACGGACAAACTGCGTCACGCGCTCGTCCGGGCAATCTTCGACCTCTTCGGGTCGTCCGTCATATAAGATCTGCGGCTCGGCGTCTTTCAGCCGGGCAGCCGGATACATCATGATCATCCGATCGGCCACCTTCTGGGCCGTTCGCATATCATGCGTGACCACGATACTGGTCACAGGGTATTTACTGCGTGTGCGCAGAATAAGTTCATTGATCACGTCGCTCATGATCGGATCGAGCCCGGTCGTTGGTTCGTCGTACAGCACGACATCCGGCTTGAGCACCAAGGCCCGCGCCAGCCCAACCCGTTTTCGCATCCCGCCGGAAAGCTCGGCCGGCTTCTTCCATACGACCGACTCCGGCAAACCGACTTCTTTCAAATGCTGAAAGACGATGTCGCGGATTTCGGATAATGGTTTGTTGGTGTGCTGTTTCAGCGGAAACGCCACGTTCTGCCCGATCGTCATGCTGTCGAACAGGGCCGCGTTTTGAAACACAAACCCAAAGCGAATTCGCTGCTTGGTGAGTTGCTTGTCGTTCAGATGGTGGATATTCTGCCCGTCGAAAATGACGTCGCCATGGGTAGGATTCACCAAGCCGATCAGCGACTTCAAAAGGACCGTCTTGCCGCAACCACTTTCACCGATTAAGGCCAGCGTTTGCCCACGTGGGATACTCAGCCCGATATCGCGCAGAATGGTCTGGCCATCGAACTTGACCAGCAAGTCGTCGACTTCAATCAAAGGGCGGGCATCGTCGGCTTCCAGGCGGGCATGCATTACCTAGCCACCTCCGATCGATACGATGGCATCTGGCCACAACGACATGTAAACGCGTTCTAGCCCAATGTTCAGGACCAGGTCGATGATCAGAATCAGGACGAACGAGTACACAAACGCATTCGTCGCCGCCTTACCAACCCCTTCGGCACCGGCGGTACAGTAGAACCCTTGATGGCAACTGACCAGGGCAATCACCCCTCCGAAGAAGACACTTTTGAACAGCCCACAGAAGATATCCCACGAGCCGACAAACACCTGCGAGTTATACAGGTAAAAGTGCTTGTCGATACCGATGATAATCACGCTATAGAAATAGCCCCCCACGAATCCCATAAAGTCGGCCATCACCGTCAAGGCCGGGATCAACAGCAGCATGGCCAGCACACGGGGCACCACCAGGTAATGAATGGGGTTGGCCCCCATCGAGGTCAGCGCGTCGATCTGCTCGGTCACGCGCATCGTTCCCAGTTCAGCCGCCATGGCACTACCGACCCGGCCGGCCAGCATGGTGGCGGCCAGCACTGGTCCCAGTTCACGTACCAGCGACATATTAATGACAGCCCCAAGCCGGGTTTCCAGACCCAACTCGCGAAACTGGTAGTAGCTTTGAACGGCCAGCACCATCCCGATGAACGTACCCGTCAGCGCAACCACCGGCAGGCTCATCACCCCGACCTGGTAGAAGCTAGGGAGCAGCGTTTCACGCTTCGGCAAACGGCCAAACGTCCAGACAATGGTTCGCCAGGCAAAGAGAGTTAGCTCCCCAACGGCGACTACGCAGTCGATTGCCACGGCACCCCAGTCAGCCAGCCAATTGAAAAGGGCCAATTGGATTGCGGCGAACACCGAGCCTGGCTCGTGCTGCTGGTCGCCGTTCGAGTTTTCAGCCGTCCCTGTGGCCAAAGTGCTTTTCTTTCCGTGCTAGCATTGGGTTCACGATAGCGCTATGCCGCTTCGTCTCTCTCATCATCGACGAAACGCACCCTGCGGCTTCAGTAAGTTGTAACGATTAGAGAAACTATTCGCACACTTATTAGCTGCGATTGCTAGCAAGAATGGACCAGTCAGCCAGGGGCGAACAATTTACCGCAATCCGCAGGAATGCTATTATCGAAAGCATTCGCCCCGTCGATAATTGTCCGACGAATCCCACCCAAATTCACGTCGCGAGGGATTATCAGTTCGCGACGTCCTCCCCTCCCCCAATACACGAGGCCGCATTTCCACCTGGAGCGGCGACCAACATGATGGCAACCTTACGGGCCATTGTTTCCATTCCTTTGGGTGTCGTTGTCGGCATGGCCATGATGGTCTTGTTGTTGACCCCCTGTTTTTTGATGTACCCGCTCCCCTCTGGAATTGACGTTAACGACCCGAGCGATGCTGAAGCTTTCGGCCAACACATCGCTTCCCTCCCCTTCACTGCATTTGTTTTGGTTTGGCTGGCTCATGCTGGCGGTTCGCTCAGCGGGGCAGCTTGCGGACGCTTGATTGAAGGGGGCAAAGTATGGCGAGAATCGCTGGCCATTGGCGGTCTCTTCACCGCGATGGGGATCATCAATGCCATCTCGATGGCGTTTCCCTTCTGGTTTGTCGTGATCGATCTGGCTTTGTACTTGCCGGCCGCGATCCTCGGTGGATGGGGTTCCGATCAACTACTACACAATCGCCCGGTCGCCAACAACAAGTAAGCCCGTTCACTGTGCGCATAGAAAAAGACCAAAGTCGCATGGGACTTCGGTCTTCTCGTTTGTTGAAATCAGCACTACGGCATAATGACCTTATCAATCACGTGGATCACACCGTTCGAGGTAACGATGTTCGCCTTGACGACCTTGGCTTCGTCGATCATGACCGAGCCATCCTTTACCTGGACATCAATCGTCGAGCCTTCGACCGTCTTGGCTTCTTTCAGTTTCATCGCATCCTTTGCCATAACCTTGCCGGGCACAACATGATAGGTCAGGATCTTGACCAGCTTTTCCTTGTTCTCAGGCTTCAGCAGGGCTTGCACGGTACCTTCAGGCAAGGCGGCAAAGGCCTCGTCCGTCGGGGCAAAGACGGTAAATGGTCCTTTACTCTTCAGCGTTGCGACCAGATCAGCTTCCGAAACGGCCGCAACTAACGTCTTGAACGAACCGGCTTCAACGGCCGTGTCGACGATGTCCTTCTTCGCATCAGCCGCGAAGGAAGTCGAGCAAACCAAAACAAGAGAGCACAGAGCAGCGAGAGCAATCTTAGGGAAAGCCATAGCGATTAACCTTTGGGTTACAAATGAAAATTCAGTTTTGGCAAATCCCGAAGCAAGGCGGCAACGCATCAATGCATTTACCATGGCACTTGGCTACCGGGAACACGTTGACGAGATCTCGTGTTCTCGGTCAGCAACCGCCAGCAGGGCGGCTGGATTAACGAAAGATTTTTGAACTGGTCAGAAGTTAACCGGATCGATCAACCTAGATCGATACCTCATCAAAGGCCAGACAGTCCCCCATCTTGGGACGGAAGATCATTGTGATCTCGTTGCCGACTTCATTGAAGTTAACCTCGTCCATGAACGTACGAATCAGAAACAGCCCTCGTCCGCTGGGCCGGGTTAGCTGCGTCGGATCGGCCGGATCGAATGCCTGCCCCTTCACGTCGAACCCCACGCCATGGTCGCGAATCACAAACCGGATTTCTTCGCGGCGGCAAGTCAACGTGAAGTGAACCGTTCGATCGCGATACGGATCGACCTGTTGCCGCCGTTCGGCTTCGGCATAGAACTTCTCAGGATCGACTGCCCACAATTCAGATTCCAACTGCAAGTTGCCGTGGAACATAGCGTTACGCAGCGCTTCATCCAGGGCAACACCCAGACGAACCAGTTCGTTCTCCGGCACACTGCGAAACTTCTGCAGGTAGTTCTGAACGTGCCCCGTCACGGCTCCAATCAGACTCGCGTCATTCGAGAGCGTAAAGTGTGAGGTCGTTTCCAGCCAGCAGTCATCAAAGCGCCGCGAAACTCGCTCGTGGTGGGCAGATGCCAGCACGTTGATCAGCGTCGACGCAAGTTTCTTGATCAAGTCCGTCTTGGGCACATAGCTCGCGGCCCCTTGCCGCAGGGCCTCGGCGGCAATCTCTTCGCTACCGTGCCCGGTCATCAAGATACATGGTATGAACGGGAACTCGAAACGCATCGCCTTGACCAGTTCCAGCCCGTCCATGCCTGGCATCCGCAGGTCGGTCAACACCACGTCTGGCTCTTCCGAGGCAACCATCTCCAGGGCTTCTTCACCACTCTCGGCAAAATGGATCGTCAGATTACCGGAATTATTCTTTTGCAGAATGCCCCCAACCAGCGCACGATCAACCGCCGTGTCGTCGACGACAAGGATTGTGATTTCTTCGTACCCGGAGATAAAGATTCCACCCCTGGGAAGATGAGCATTTTCCGAAATTTGAGACAACTCCACGGGCAGCCTTCACACGACTACTTCACGGTAATTGAAGCCAGTTATGACATTAACGTCCTATTAAGCCCATTAAGCTATCGCGTGAGGATGGATACCGTGTTCAGAGATTGTAAAGTTCCGATGAAGCCTGGATGGGATCGGAACGGCCTCGCTCGCATTCTCGGCAAGAAATCGGCGATCACCTCTGCTTCGATCCGTTGAATCCAGTTGGACTTACAATCGGAGCAGCTATAGTCGCCGTTACATAATCTTCAGCGCAGGCAAGACTACTTCTTACCCTTCTTCGCAGGCTTCTCTGGCTTCGGCATGACGTCGGAAGTTGTCGCCCATTGTCGCCATTGCTTTCGCATCTGCTCGACTTTCTTCGGCTGGCTCTCGGCCAGGTTGACCTGCTCGGTACGGTCTTTACCCAAATCGAACAACTCCCAGTCACCTCGAATGCCCTGACGAACGAGCTTCTCGTTTCCCACTCGGATGGCCGCGTTCCCTTCGTGCTCCCAGAAGAGTGCCCGCTGAGGGAAGCTTCCTTCCGCGGTGAACAGCGGCTTCAAGCTTTGCCCGGCCATTGGCGTAATCGTGCGATCACCGATCGTCTCGGGATACTTCGCCCCAGCTAGATCGACGCAGGTACTCATGATGTCGATCACATGGGTCGGCGTGTCGATCCATCCAGACGACGCTTCCAAGCTGGCGGGAATTCCTTTCGGCCAATGCGCAATCAGCGGAGTCGCGATGCCTCCTTCGTGATTGTAATGCTTGTAGAGCCGAAACGGGGTGTTGTTCAAATGAGCCCAACAGCGGCCAATGAAGACGTTCGAATGAGGATCGCCGGGCGAGTCGCCGTCGTAGTGCCCCTCGACGCCAGACTCGGCATTGCCGCCGTTGTCGGAAAGAAACAGGATCAACGTATTGTCGAGTTCCCCTCGCTCTTTCAAAGCAGCGACCAGGTCGCCGACACTCTGATCGATCTCGGATATCATCGCGGCATAAATGGCCATCATGTCGTCGTAACGAACTTTTTGCTCTTGCGAAAGCGACTCCCAAGCAGGGATCGGTTCGGGGCGAGGTTCCAACTGCCATGCTTTATCGATCAGGCCTGACTCAAGCTGCCGGGCATACCGTGCTTCCCGCAGCTTGTCCCACCCTTGCATATACTTGCCGCGAAACCTGGCGATCGTTTTTTCCGGGGCCATGCACGGAAAATGAGGTGCTGTGTGAGCAATGTACAAAAAGAATGGCTTGTCTTGCTCGATCGCTTCGTCAATGAACTTCACCCCTTGCCGGGTCCACATGTCGGTTCCATACCACGGCGGATCGAACTGCGGATCGTCGCGTGCGACCTCCTCACCATTGAGATACAGTTTCGAGCCCCCTTTCGATCCCGTTTGGTTCGAGAAATGAATACCGCCAGCCGGCAAGTTCAAACTCCGATCGAAGCCTCGTTTCCAAGGGGTGCTGCCGTGATTAAAACCGACATGCCATTTACCGGTCATCGCCGTGAAGTAGCCGGCATGTCGCAAGACCTCGGCGATTGTCACACAGTCGTCCGAAAGCTGACCTCGATACCCCGGTGCGTGCTGGTCGGTTGTCATCCAGCCGATACCAGCCTGATGCGAATAAAGCCCGGTAAGCAGCGAGGCTCGCGTCGGGCAGCAACGCCCCGTGTTATAGAACTGCGAGAAACAAACGCCAGCTTTTGCCAGCGATTCGAGATTGGGGGTGGAAATCTCACTGCCATAGGGGCCAATATCGGAAAAGCCCATGTCATCGACCATGATCAACACGATGTTCGGGCGATCGCTGGCTTTCAGATACGCAGGGGCGAGTAAGACGAAACCAAGTACGAGCAGTCGCAACATGAAGGGTTCTCGCAAGCACGATGAGATGGGACAGCAGAGAGTTCCGCGGCAAGGCAGCTTTGAAGTTGACCCAAAATGAAACGAGAATCAATGAGATTCCGCGTCAAGCCTGTAAGAATTATTGCCCCCCACGGCAGAACCTCAGTGGGCATTGGGTAAACTATGGCCGTCGGAGAAGACAAAATTCGTCCACGACTTCATCCTCATCAGTATGCGACGAACCACAGCCGTCTCTTTCATATACTGGCTGTAAACGGCGACCTCCCCCGTAAAGCCGTCAGCAATTCGGAAATCATCGAGCTCCCCTTCGTCAAACTCAATCACCACGTTAAGCCGACCGTCATACTGGATTTGTTCCGCATCAATCATATTGCCACTTGGCTGCAACTGCCCGGGAGCCACAGCGGATGCGATGGTCTTTACTTTTCCTTTGAAGATGTACCCGGCCGCGGCTGGAAACGCGACCTCGGCTTCGTCCCCCACCTCGATACGCTGGGCACTATTTTGCAGGAACGATCCGACGAATAATCGGTTTTCGCTATGGCTGAAAATCATGACCGGCTTCAGGGGAAGTGGCACCGCCATCATGCCAGGCCTGAGCATCACCTGAAGCACTCTTCCGTCGGTCGGCGCTCGCACGACGGTATTCTCGAGGTCCACCTCCGCGGCTTCTAAATTGGCTTTCGCTTCGGCGACTTCAGGGGTCACACCATCGATCATCGACTCGACCTCCAAACGCACCGTTTCGAGTTCGGCTTTGGACCGGCTCACCAAAGCGACCGACCCCAGATAGGTCTGCCGTGCCTGTTCAAGTGCCTGTTCCGAGACCGAATTGCTTTCCCGCAACTTGATATCGCGTTCATAGACATCCTTGGCGGCATCTCGTTCTGCTTCGGCAGCATGTAATGCCTCTTCATAGGCGACCAAATTCACTTTAGACTGTTCCGCTCGACGCGTGGCCGCGGCCAACTGCGCACGCTTCTGATCGACGATCTTTTGAAACGGAACCGGGTCGATTTTGAAAAGGAGATCTCCCTTTTTGACCTCTTGGGCATCACTTACGGCAACCTCGATCACGTTCCCGCGAACTTCGGGAACAATTGGTGTCGTGTGGAAATAGAACCTCCCCATGCGCGTGTATGGATGGTTGTAATTCATTGCCAGCATCAGGCCTGACAATATCCCCACGCCTACCAACACGGCCGTTAAGACCGTAAACCCGTTGACCGGTACCCTGAATAGCTTGAAGACCACGATCGTGATGGCACCGTACGTCAGCATGATAAGGATGTCCATCTTACTTTTCCTCCGCCGGCGGCTCAGTGTTTGCGTTTGTCTCGTGGGAGGCCAGCTTGGCTTCCAGTTCGGTGATGCGCTGCTCCAAGGCCTTCAACTTCTCCCCATCGATTTCCTCCAGAAGCTCTTGCGTCGTGCTGACTATCTCTCCCTCGATCTTCCGGCCGAAGTAGCCTGTTTCCGGGTCGTAGGAATACGCCCACACCCACAACAAAGGCCAAATCGCATGCAGCGTGAACAAGCTGATCCAACCGCCCGCATGTATGGCGTCTTGATGTGGATGATTGCGTGCCTTGGCAATGTGATACGGGACATCGTGAAGAGCGATGATTCCGTACGACAACACTAAGATCACAAAAAAGATGAGCCCTAAGGCAAACCAGCTAAGTGCGTCCATCGAACGAACTTTCGGAACCGAAATCAAGAAGACGATCAGCGCACCAACTCAGGCGATATCGGATTTCAGAATTCCATCACCGGTGCGGCAGCAGTATCTGAATTCTATCTTGCTAGTATTTGCAGTCTCAAGCAAATTCGCACGGCTCACGCAAGAATTAACCTGGACACCAAGCGATGAATCTCACGCTTCCGCACCAGACAAGTCGTCCCAGTTCTGCATCATCCGGTGCAAGATATCGCACTCGTAATACTCCGGGCCGTAGGCATGAAAGCCGTACTTCTCGTAGAACCCGATCTTGTCGGACTGGGCACTCAGAAAGACGCGGTGTTTCCCTTTCGCTTTCAGGTCGGCAAGCACAAACGCCATCATCCTCCCCCCAACCCCCAGACCGCGCACCGCCTTGCGAACGGCAAACCGCGAGAGCTTGCACCCTTCTTCTTTATGAATCACCCGCGACGTCGCCACCACGTCCCCATCCCGAACCAGCACATAGTGATCCGCCGTCATGTCGTACTCGTCGAGCTCCCCTTCGGCTGGCACGCCTTGCTCGGTAACGAAGACTTCCCGGCGCAGGGTGAACGCGAGATTGGCGAGATCGCTGAAGACAGGGACTTGAAGGATGGTTTCAGTGGGCATTTACTCGTTTCTTCAACCACGACGCGAGATTCACTCCGCAAACACAAATCACTCTTCCGCTGATGACTAAATAAAGCCTTGATAGTATCGCTCCAATCTCTCAAAGTGTGCCATCAACGATCGTCGCAAATGTGCCTTATCAGACGTTTCTAGAATGTAATCCAGTAAGATTGCAAGTTGTTGAACTTGCCTTGGAAATCGAAGCCTTGGTTCTTTTCGTCTTGTTATCTCTTCCTCGCTTAGAACACTCAGCGTGAGCTTTTCGGGAATCTCAGGCTTTTCGGAGGGGGAATTCAACGTCGACCCATTCATCAGTCGTGACTGGTTATCGAACTCATTGAACAGCCAAGACTCAATCGAACTAATCAACTCCTTTTTTTGCACTGGCCATGCCCATACGAATGCGACTTCCCAAACATCGATCTGCCTGTTTGCAATCACATCACTTCTTGCACTGGTCAAATGCCTTCGTACTCGCGATCGAATTCCATCTGTGGATTGGCCAACATAAATCGGAATTCCATCTAGATCACAGAGCGCGTACACGCCGATATCGTTAGTTAGTTGCCGAAGTTGTAGATCGCGAAATTTTTGAACGTCCATTTGAGCCAGTCGTTAAATATTTTCGTCCGTCAACAAGATGCAGCAATGGCTCTAAGTAATTTTTAGAAATCCACCTAATGGCATCGACACAGACCCCATCTCCGAAAGCAAAGTAAGCGTTAGA
Source organism: Blastopirellula marina (assembly GCF_002967715.1). NCBI lineage: Bacteria > Pseudomonadati > Planctomycetota > Planctomycetia > Pirellulales > Pirellulaceae > Blastopirellula > Blastopirellula marina. The sequence goes on along the minus strand of NZ_PUIA01000016.1, from coordinate 497,475 downwards.
TGCTGATACACCGTCGAGATTGTAGCCCCTCGCTCCCATTAAGGCAGCACACTCACGAGGAGACACTAACCGAACGGCCAATTTACCCTTTCCAGCACGAACCAGGATTTGACGCCCGCTCCCGCCCTTAGGTGTTCGTAGGCAACCAGCTATCCCATCGGTTCTCAATTCTGCCATCGACCTCTTTGAACCATCAGGCTGTGGACGAACTCGCCGAAAAGCAGTTGCGTAATGATAGTGCGATGAACCTATAAACTCTTGGACCCAAGACTGATGACGCTCAAACATTTGATCATATAAATAATCACGTCGATCCGTATTCCACCAATCCTTATGTTCATCCGGGGGATCTTCAATAACACTTGGTAACATAGCGTTTGAAACTTCAGGCTGTGGTAATTGCGGACCACGATACTCAATGTCGCCAGACGTCTGTGAAATGAATTCCGCAAGCTGCTTAGATCGCAACGGCCCAACTTCCACCCTGCGGTAAAGACGCAGTAAATTCCTTGAAAATGATTTCTTTGCGCACACGATGAAGAGCCTTGGCCGACTCTGTGGCACAAACCACTTCGCATCAAGAATAAATGGATCTACTGAATAGCCCAGACTATTAATAGACCGCAGTAACGTCCTTAGGTCTTCTCCTCCATGAGAATTTAGAAGGCCCGTGACGTTTTCAAGCATTATTAGCCGGGGACGATTTCGCGTCGTCATGCTCTCTAACAATCTTGCAAATCCCCAAAATGCTGAGGACTGCCCAGAATGAAGCCCCATCCTTGAACCAGCCAACGACAAATCAGTACATGGGAAAGACGCAGTTGCGAGATCTACTACGGGCACTCGTTGAATTTGCAACGCATTAACATCGCATTCCATCAACTCATCTGATTTCCGAGCGAAGTGGTTTCGGTATATTTCGCATTTAACCGGATCGAAATCATTCGCGAAGGAACACTTCCAACGCGAACTAGCGTCCTCAAGCCCCATTCGTACGAGACCAATACCTGAAAAGAATTCAGCAAAAGTCCACATCTGGTCACTTGTTTCTTCCCTGCGTTTCATCCTGATCGTCCATTTCTAAGTAACCAGAACCTCGAACCGAAATACACTTCTTCGAACCGTAGCAACCAAATTTATTTGAACATTAACCAACAGGAATCGCTAGTTGCATTTCACGAGTGCGTTCTCTTCACTACATATTTTGGCACTTCTCTCGCAGCTGACGAACCACCATCCCAGGATCATCCGCCTTCGAAACGCACCCTGAAACAGCCACACGCCGGATACCGGCCGCGGACACTTTTGCCACGTTGCCAAGATCGATCCCGCCAATCGCAAACCCAGGCAGCGTGATCTCGCCGGCTACCTCGCGTAGTAGATCGACGCCGGGAAACGCATCAAACGTTTTTGTCCCGCTGGGAAAGGTCGGGCCGATGCCGATGTAGTCGGCTCCATCGCGAACCGCTTGCCGGGCCTGGTCGATGCTGTGGGTCGAAACGCCTACCAGCTTCCCTATGCCCAGCACGCTACGAGCCTGACTTACCGTTAGTTCTTCCTGACCGACATGCACCCCGTCAGCACCGCTGACCTTGGCCAGGTCGGCTCGGTCGTTCAGGATCATCTTCGTGGTGGTGCCAGCGGTTCGTTTTCGCAGCAGTTCAGCGCGGACCAGGAGCGTGCGGTCGTCCAGGTTCTTATCACGTAGTTGGATGACCTCGACTTCCGCTTCGACCAGTTGCGCCACAAAAGTGTCGAACAACTGTCCATCGGCCCAGCCGTCGGTCAGAACGTAGATCGATACTTCAGGAAATACACCGCTGGCGGCGACCGTGGTCATCACCATCTTTTCCAGCGAGTAGGCGAGGTAACGCGCTCGCTCGAAATTGGCGGCGACCTCCCCGTCGATCAGCTTGGCATGTTCTTCCAGGCTACGCAGGGCTTGTTGTAGGCGTTTGAAGTTAGCCGTCAGCAGATCGGACCAGCCAGAGCGAGCATGTTCCAGCTTCCCTTGCACGGTCGTTCCCACATCGCCAAAGGTGTCTCGCGAAGTAATCGCCTGCAACCGATCGAATCGCTGGAGGGTACTGTCCAGTTGATGCCGCAGTGATTTCAGTTCGGTCGTCAGGAAAACGTCGTTCTGACCGTAACGGACGAAATCTTCGATGACTCGCAGCCCTTCGCTGGCCCGGTTGGCGGCGGCGTCCAAGGTCCGCCAGAGCGAAATGTCCATCGTCGGCGGTAAGCCGCCATCGGCCGGAATATTGGGGTCGGTCATGAACTTACTGGTTATGCGGATAGATTTGCCCAGGCAATTGGTGCGTTTTCGGCCGGTTTTCAGGCTCGGGAAAGGAGAATTACTCACCGAATGATGGGCTATTAACGATTGCGGGATGCTCCTAGTTTAGCTAACTGCAAGCACTCTGCCGACTTACCTTGCTCCCCCTGGTTTCTGAAGTTACAATTCCCCGGCGTTTCCTAGCGGATCAGGCCTGAATTCCCAGTTGCCTTCCGCACATTATGGAATAGTAAGGATGCTATCAACGCCATGGATTACCTGCCTGTGGCCGGGGCTCAGCGAGCTTTGGGTACGCGGGCGCTGGACTGGACTGGTCTGGGCTCTAGGATTCACGCTGCTATTGAATGCGGCGCTGGTATCCAAAGGAGTTTGGCCAGAGCTGGGAAATGTCTGGGTTCGTAGTGGACTCTGGTATTTCGTCCTTGGCTTCTGGCTAATAAACGCAGGGTGGATGGGCTTCCGAATTGCCTCTGGCAGTTGGGATGCCATCGATGCCACCATCGACCAACTCTACCAAAGCGCCCAAACTGCCTATTTAAAAGGTCAATGGTACCAAGCCGAGGCAGTATTACTGAGGCTTCTACGGCGCGAGCCAGATGACGCGGAGGCGCTCCTATTATTAGCGACGCTGAAGCGGCATACGAAGCAATTTGATGAAGCACATCAGACGCTCGAAAAATTAGAGCGGCTCGATGCAAGCCGACGTTGGTGGTTTGAAATCCATCGCGAAAAGCAGCTTCTCGCTGATCGAGAAGAGGGGGAATCGGAAGCCCACGTCGAAGCATCCAAACCTTCGACAACAAACTTGGGTGAACAAAACGCGGAGAGAGGCGAACCCAGCCTACCGGAAGCCGCGTAATTGTGAGACAACATAGAGTTGGAACGACAGTAGTTGATGCAGTCGCCAACTCGATATGAGGACGGATGACCATGTACGAACGATTTACAGATCGTGCTCGCAAGGTGATGCAGCTGGCCAACCAAGAGGCCCAGCGGTTCAACCACGAATATATCGGCACCGAGCACATCCTTCTGGGCTTGATCAAAGAAGGTAGCGGCGTGGCTGCCAACGTCTTGAAGACGCTGGAAGTCGACCTGCGGAAGATTCGACTTGAAGTCGAAAAGCTCGTCCAGTCTGGTCCCGACATGGTGACCATGGGCAAGTTGCCGCAAACGCCCCGGGCCAAGAAAGTCATCGAGTATTCGATGGAAGAGGCTCGCAACTTAAACCACAACTACGTAGGCACCGAGCACATCTTGCTGGGTCTTCTGCGAGAACAGGAAGGCGTCGCCGCTCAGGTTCTCATGAACTTGGGTCTGAAGCTGGAAGACGTTCGCGAAGAAGTTCTCAACCTGCTGGGCCACGGTATGGAAGGGGACAGCAGCCGCGAAGGTCGTGGCGAGCCTGGCGGTACTTCCGAACCTGGTGGCACCCCCGGCAAAGGCAGCAAGAGCAAGACCCCTGCCCTGGATAGCTTCGGTCGCGACCTGACCGAACTGGCCAAGCAAGGCAAGCTCGACCCGGTCATCGGTCGCCAACGCGAAATCGAACGAGCCATTCAGGTTCTCTGCCGCCGTACCAAGAACAACCCGGTTTTGCTGGGTGAAGCTGGTGTCGGTAAGACAGCCATCGTCGAAGGTTTCGCCCAACGCGTGATCGACGGCGACGTGCCGGAACTGCTGGCCGAAAAGCGAATCGTCGTGCTCGACCTGGCCATGATGGTCGCCGGTACCAAGTACCGCGGTCAGTTTGAAGAACGCATCAAAGCCGTGATGAACGAAGTGCGTCGTGCCAAGAACACGATCCTCTTCATCGACGAGCTTCACACCCTGGTCGGTGCCGGTGGTGCCGAAGGTGCCATCGACGCAGCCAACGTGCTGAAGCCTGCTTTGGCTCGTGGCGAAATCCAATGTATCGGTGCGACCACCCTGGACGAGTACCGCAAGTACATCGAAAAGGACAGCGCCCTCGCTCGACGTTTCCAGGAAATCCAGGTCGATCCGGCCTCGAAGGACGAAACGGTCGAGATCCTCAAGGGTCTGCGGGATCGCTACGAAGAACACCATAATGTTCAAATCACCGACGACGCCATCGTCGCCGCGGCTGAATTCTCCGATCGTTACATCACCGGACGCTGCCTGCCTGATAAGGCGATCGACGTGATCGACGAAGCAGGTGCCCGTGTGCGGCTTCGCGTGATGACCCGTCCGCCGGATCTCAAGGAAATCGACGAAGAAGTCGAAACCTTGAACCGCAAGAAGGAACAGGCCGTCGCCGATCAAGACTTCGAGAAGGCTGCCTCCCTGCGTGATCAGGCCGACAAGCTGAAGAAGAAAAAGGAAGACATCGTCAAAGAATGGCAAGCCAAGAGCCGCCAGAAAGACGGTGTGGTCGACGAAGAAGTGATCGCCGAAGTCGTCAGCAAGATGACCGGCATTCCTCTGACACGTATGTCGACTGAAGACAGCATGCGTCTGATGCAGATGGAAGACGTACTGCATAAGAAGGTCATCAGCCAGGACGACGCCATCAAGGCGATCTCCAAGGCGGTTCGCCGTAGCCGTAGCGGTCTGAAAGATCCGAAGCGTCCCACGGGCACCTTCGTGTTCGCAGGCCCGACCGGTGTCGGTAAAACCTTGCTGGCCAAGGCCCTCGCTGAATTCATGTTCGGTGATGCCGACGCTTTGATTCAAATCGACATGTCCGAGTACATGGAGAAGCACAACGTCAGCCGTCTGATCGGTGCCCCTCCAGGCTATGTCGGTTACGAAGAAGGTGGTCAGCTGACCGAGAAGATTCGCCGTCGTCCTTACGCGGTCGTGCTGCTCGACGAAATCGAAAAGGCACACCCGGACGTCTTCAACATGCTCCTGCAAGTGATGGAAGAAGGCCGCCTGACCGATAGCTTCGGTCGCAACGTCGACTTCCGGAACGTGATCTTGATCATGACCACCAATGCTGGTGCCGGCGCGATCAAGAACGAATCGGCTTTCGGTTTCCAGGCTCCTGACGAAGGTGCCGAATACCAAAGCATGAAGGTTCGCGTGGAAGAAGAAATCGGCAAGGTCTTCCGCCCTGAATTTATCAACCGCTTGGACCAGGTCATCATCTTCCATCACCTGACGAAGGAAGACCTGAAGCAGGTCATCGACCTGGAACTGGCCAAGGTTCGCGAACGTCTGGTCGAACGTGGCTACAACCTCGTCCTGACCGACGCCGCCAAGGAACTGATCATCAAGCGAAGCCACCAGTCGGACAAGGGCCAAGACTTTGGTGCCCGACCGCTTCGCCGTGCGATCGAAAACTCGATCGAAGATCCACTGTCCGAGGAACTGCTCAAGGGCGAGTTCCAAGGCCAGGATACGATCACGGTCGACGCCATCGCCAACGATGAAGGCAAACTGACTCGCTTGGACTTCAAAGGTTCGATCCAGGAACCAGAAGCCGAACACGCAGTCGGTGCCGGCAGTGGCGGCGAAGGGAGCGATTCAAGCGACGAAGGCTAGTCCTTCCTCGCCAGTTCCCATTTGAAATCAAAGAGCCCCGCATCCAATCGATGCGGGGCTCTTTTTTTGTATCTCCATCAAGATCCTGATAGAAAGCAGGGATCATACCTCGTCATCAACCGTCAGAAGCTTCGACCTGCATGTCTACGAATCCATATCATTCACCCCAAGCAGAGAGTGCGCCTCTCGAAACGCAACCGCCACTACGACGCGAAGCATTGAAGTCGGTGCGTGTGGCAACCGCCTTATTGACGCTCGCTGGCGTGTTTAACTTCTATTGCTTTTGCGTCCACGGCAGGACGTTGTATCTCGGCACTCCGGCCCCCTCAATGCTCGACCTTACAGAGTTCGCCGCCGGCAGCGTGGGGATCGGACTCATTGCGGTCGTCTGTTGGTTTGCGTTCGTACCGGTTCTCGAATTCCTGAGTCGAACGATCCGTTCGATCGTCGCGCGGAATACCGATCCCAAGCAGTGGGACGAAGTGCTCTACGTCAGCCTGAAACCCGCCGCCCTGCTCGCCATCCCAGGCATGATCCTGTGGATCATCTGGGTCACCGGCTTTTACTTCCTGGGGGCCAACTTCTTCGTGATCTCCTACGCCGTTGGCATCCCGTCGCACATTCTGGCCGCCTGCCTCTATGTGCCGCTACTTTATCGCTGGTACAAATTATGGGACCGTAGCGTTCCTCGCCCCGATAGCGAAGCAAGTTCAACCTCCCTGGAAGTTACCCCGTCGTGAACCACAGAATTGAACTCCCCGGCGGCTTGTCCGTCACGATGTGGCTTCCGCTCGTGCTACTTTGCCTGATCGCCTTGTTCGTAGGCTGCGACATGCCGGTCGATCCCACCATGAAGTTGGATCAGGCAAAACCGAAAGTCGATCTGCTTCGCTTGGACTTCGATCGCTCGAACCTTGAAATTGACGTCCATACGAAAGACCAGCTATCCGTATTCAATGATCAGTGGATGGCCACCCTGACCCCAATCACCGGCGAGGCGCTCATCAACACCGAGTTGGCACTTCGCCGCATCATCCGGCAAGGGGGAGAGACGTATCATTCCAGTTCTACCGAAAGCGAAGCCAAGGGACTGACGGTCTATCGTTACCTGCGTGTCGTGAAGAACGATCACTTCGTCAGCCAGGGTGATTACCTGATCAACATCGACGGCTACTGGCTCAACGGCGTCGTCTTCTCGCGCAAGACACTGTCCCAGTTCGATCAGCGGCAAGTCGACCAGTTCTTCTTCTCTCTGAAACTGCTGGATCAACCGCAGCCAGACCATGAAGTCCTACCGGCCTGGAAAGAGTACCAACAAACCAGAACCGCCGATTCGCCCGATGGGAAGTTCAGTCTCTACATGGACCCCGCCCCTGTTTGCCTGGGCAGTTACGACGACTACCTGGCACGCCTCGATGCGTCCTCCTCCTATCTCGACATGGCGTTCACCGAAGAAGATTACGCCAACGGCGGAAGAATGATCGGCAACGAGATCCTCGAGTTCTATTCCCTAGATGACCCCACTGGGATCCGCGTCGATATCTGGGTCGATCGCCAGCCAATGCATGGCGTGAAGCCAGAAAACATCTACGCCAACACGCTGACCATCGAAAAGTCACCGGTGAATCTCTGGTCGTTTGACGAACCATGCACACTGGAAATCGAACCGGGACGTTACGATGTAGAGATCGTCCTAGTGAACCGAGGCAAGTACTCCGAGGAGTTCCTCTTTGACCGCGACCAGTTCCAGCGCGACGACCTGGAACGCTACGAGATCTACCTAACGCGAACCGAGGAGCCATCTAAGTAGTTCCGTCCTGCGTATCGCGTCTTTGTTCCCACTGAATAAGCGATGCCACGTACTTTTCGACTTCCTCTTTCGATCGCCAAATCGGCAGCCAGTCTTCATCCGTTGCCGTCCGCAAACGGCGAATCACCTCAGGGTTGTACACAACCTTGGCACGCCAATTCGTGATGTGCGCGGACGGGATAACCATCGTGACAAAATCCTTCGACCCACGATGACGCCCGATCACCTTCACGCGTTCGTACCCATCACCCCACTGCGCAGGTAAACAGTAGACTTTCGTGCCTGGTGAGAAGTGCTTTGTACCGCGTCGAGTTTCCAGCCCACCTTCACCATACGGGTGCTGCTCGACAATGTTGCCCACCAGGCACCTGAGGGAATCGAGATGCTCGCTAATATCGTTGATGATTAGCCTCCAATGGTCATTCGCTGAATTCAAGAACATAACGAAAAAGCCCCACGTCAATCAGACGCGAGGCTCTCGAATTTGTTCACTGCGATTTCAGCTTAGAACGCCAGCTTACCACGCAGACCCAACACAACAGCCGTGTCATTGGCATTCACGGCAGGGTGAATCACCTGCAGATCGGTCGTCAGGTGGAACCAGGGGGTGATCTCGGCGTTGTAGTAAACTTCGCCGCCGTAGATGTCACCGATTGGGGTCACCAGGCTAACCGTGTTCTGGAAGTCGGAGTTCAGCCCGTTGTAGAAGTACCCGATCCCGGCCCTGTCGTTCGGACGGCAGGCAAACGGCCCGAACTTTTCGACCGACAGGCTCGTCGTGAACTGGTAAGGGCTGTTATCCGGGTCCGAGAAACCGATGTAGCCAAACATGCTCACCTTACGAGCCGGATTGCATTGATCCGACCACAGTTGCTGTTGCCCCAGGTAACCAGCGACCCACGTTCCCTGCTTGGAAGCCGGAGTCACGCCGCTGCCAGGAACGACAATCCAGCCCGAGGTATCGTACGAGGTGTAATCACCCGTCGCATAAACACCAATAAGCGTATGCGAGCCCGGCTGACAGAAGAAGTCGGTGTACTTTCGGACGGCCCCCACAATTGTCACGCCGTTAGGAAAATCCATGCCCACAGTCGTAGGGCTTGATTGGCTCTCGAACACGAGCAGCGCACGCTCGACGCCACGTTCGCCGGCCTTGATAATTCCGGCACCATTGGTGACCAGCGGCAAGCTGGGAATCACATTCAAAGGAAGAATCATCGACGTGTTCATGAAGCCATCCAAGCCCAGCCCGTATTCCGGATAGAACGTCGCCCACAGATCAAGCATGTTGATGCGACCTGCGGTAATCATATAGCCACCGCCAAGTGCCTGCGTGTACTGCACGCTGGTCGTGGCAAACGTTGGCTCACCGACTTTCGGCAACAGCATGGCCGTGTTCACAGGAGCAAGCCCGGTGGCATCCACGATCGCATTCTGGCCCAATTGCCAATCGACGGCGTGCATCGTGAGCGTGCCCCCTTCGCAGAGGCCCATCTTGCCCATATCCATGTTGACCCACACATCGAACTTGTCGCCGTAGCGAAAGACCTGCTCGTTGCCGCCGCTGGCAGGGCCTTGATAGAACTGCGTAAAGGCCCCATTCACGGTAATACCGCAATCGGCCAAACAGCTGCGATGCCCGTGCCAGTCGCCGGTCAGCTGGCTGCGGCTCCACAGACAATCGTGGGGAGCTTCCATGCAGCAATCGCCACATCCCATAGCGACGTCACCGCAAGACATTCCGCAAGAGTCGTAGTACGAAACCTGATCGATGGCGGCAGCGTACTGCTCGCCCGCGATGGGTGCTTCTTCTCCGAAAACCGTTTCGGGAAACGCAACCGATTGCTGAGCCATCGCACTGGTGCCGGCAAAGCACAACAGCGAGGCCGCTAGTAGACTCGTCGAAAATGTCCTGCGCATGATGCCTCCGATGCATCGAAAGAACGGGCGTTCACGGGAATGCGAGAGGGGAAAATCAGTAATCGTATCGGCGTCAGAAGAGACGTCTCTGAATCGGCCGGCGAAGATTACGCGGTTCCTAATACCATCGTTGTGGGGGAATCGCTACAACCGACACAGGGCTGCAAGAGTGCTAGCACCTGAGGTAGAAATAGCGCAGACGCTGCCAGCCTGGCCGGCAGCGTCTGCACTAGAAAAACCTTACGGTAGATCAACCGTCTTCAAGACAGCCGGCTGACCTTCGGCCTTGGTGATAATGACCGCGGTCGTATCGTTCAGTTTGTCCAGTTGCACAACCCCTTCCCAGGCAATCGCCTCGAAGGTTTGACCGGCGGTGCCGCCCCCTTTGACTGGTTCAGTCAGGCCTTCCTCGCGTTCGATGTCCTTCGTGCTGACCTTCATCACGCCACGAGCACTGTTGGCCATTAGCAGGTACTGCTGACCATCTTTTTCGTACACAACCATATCCAGCGGCTTGTTACGGTTGCCCAGTTCGGCCACGGTCGTTCCGCGGTAGGCCTGCTTCGCCTTGGCAATTTCACCCAGCGGGAACTTCACCAGCGGCGTGCAGGTAAAGCCAGCGAGCAAGTGCGGCTTGCCATCGATGGTGAACGGCACGAACACGCGGGCCACGGCGTCGTCTTCATAACGACCATGCGCGGCGTGATAGATTTCGATCGGCATGGCGCTGCCTTGTTCCTGGAACGGATAGGCGATCGAATGCACGCCGGCCGCCGCATCGCCGGTCACACGACCAGTCACAATCACCTGGTTGTCGACGTAAGCGATATCGGTGATCGACTCTTCACGAGGATTTCCCCGACGACGACCTTCCCCCACAACCTTGTCTTCCGGGGCATTGGCCAGCTGAGCCACGGCCCGCTTCACCTTGTCCAGGGCAACCGGTTCCAGCTTGTCGCCGTTGACACTCACGATGCTGGCCTTGCCGTTTTCGGTCACCGAAAGATAGATCACGCCCGTATCAGGGCTGACAGCCAAGTCGGCCACTTCAATTCCATCCGGAATCGGCAGTTCCAACTTCTCCGGCGACTTGGTCGCGGTCTTGTCCAACTGAACGGCATAGACGGTGGCGGCCTTCGGATCGCCGACAATCAGCACGTTGTCCGGGGCAAACGAAAGGGGCCCGGCCGACTTCAAACTAACCTCACCAACGGAAAAACCTGGCAGGTCCACCGCATAAACAGCGCTGGCACACAGCATCACACAGAAACTAGTGGCAGCAACCAACGACAAGCGTCGCATGAGCATCTCCTCTTTGGGCATACAGGGGGAAACGGAGTGATCCGAACATCCGCGCAAGCTCTAGTTGAACGGTTTGGCAAAGAGGATGCAAGAATATTCACCCGCCGATCATCGCAGGATGGCTACCGACGCCCTGGTCGGACAGCTTTCTTGAAGTGGGGAATAACGTGAATCAAGGCCAAGATGGCTATCAACTAAGAAGGTGTAGCCATCCTACGACTCGGTGTTCTCTGTAGCGCATCCCTCTTAGTCTTCGGTACTAGAAAACGTCCCCACTAGTTCCCCTTGTGTGACCGTGAACGAGAGGTTCGCGTCTTCCATGCTGGCCGCTGGGACCAGTTGTTCGTCGATCTGTTCCAACAGTGCGCGAATGCCCGCTTCATCGGTCACCTTGGATGCGACCAGAAACAGGTTGCCGGCCACGGTTCCATCGGCCAGGAAATGGAGGTCGATCATGCCCATCTCTGCGCTGCCATTATCGTGCAGCAGAAAGCGTTCTGAACTCGACGTGCGGAAGATTCGGATGAACTTGGCTTGCATCGTGGGGGGCCTTTACCAGAATGATTCTTTCTTGGTCAGTTTCTTCGCTGGTTTCTTCTTCGGTGTCTCTTCCGCTTCCTCTTCCTCGCCGCCGAACCATTGGTTCCACAGGCCCGAAAGGGACTTGGTCGACTTGTAATACCGTGCACCCGTACCTGGCACACTCGCCGAAACGTACTTCCGCCCGTTGGCACTATACCCGGCACGCAGTCCCTTCATGCCAAACGAGAACCCGATCCCAGACTTGCTGAAATTGACCCGCAAAGGACCGAACGTGTACGACTTGCGAAAGGAAAAACCCATGTTGAGTTCCCCGAAAACGACCAACTTACTAGTGCCGAGTCAGCATAGCCCGAACCCTTCTCAGCCACAATCATTTTATCCCCTGCTCCAGCAAACACCTCACGAGTCAGGTTTTGACGCGCCGTGGGAAGCGCTATAATCGCAGTACCTCACAGCATGTGGTCCAACTAGCTCCCCTGCCCTTAAAAGGAATCGGTTGATGCCTCGTAACTTTGCCCAGCTACTTTGCCTCCTTGCCGTTGTCTTCCTGACACTGCCGCTGCAAGCAGAAAACTGGCCTCGCTTCCGCGGACCATCCCAGGCCGGGATCGCCAGTGACCAGACCGTTCCCACCCAGTGGAGCGACACCGAAAACATCGTCTGGAAGACCGACCTGCCCGGCCCAGGTGCTTCCAGCCCGATCGTCTACAACAATCGCATCTACGTGACCTGTTACACCGGCTATGGCCTCAACGAAGAAGAACCCGGCGACAAAGCCAATCTGAAGCGGAATCTCGTCTGCATCGATCAGCAATCCGGCAAGATCGTGTGGAATAAAGAAATCCCCGCCGACGCCGAGCACACCGGCGACTTCAGCGGATTCGTCGCCTTGCACGGCTTCGCTTCCAGCACCCCCATCGTCGACGACACCGGAATCTATGTTTACTACGGCACCACCGGAGCCGCTGCCTACGATCTCGACGGCACGCACCGCTGGACGGTCAGCCTGGGGGACAAGACCCACGGCTTCGGCACCGCCAACTCGCCGGTCCTGTACGACGACCTGGTCATCTTGAACGCTGGCGTCGAAGGAAACGCGATCGTCGCTCTCGATAAGAAGACCGGCAACCAGGTGTGGAAGCACGAAGGGGTCAACCGCTCGTGGAACACACCGATCCTGGTCAAAGCCAACGGACGCGACGAACTGATCTATAGCGAACAAGGCGCGGTGCGCTGCCTGAACCCAGCCACCGGTGAAGAACTGTGGCACTCGAAGGGGATCGACGACTACATCTGCCCCAGCGTGATTCCGATTGGCGACGACATGATCGTTGCCATGGGGGCTCGCAAGAACACGACGATCGCCATTCGCACCGGCGGCAACGGCGACGTGACCGACAGCCACTTGGTTTGGGAAATCGACAAAGGCTCGAACGTTTCGTCCCCCACCTACCACGATGGCCATTTGTACTGGGCCAGCGAAAGCAAAGGGATTGCCTACTGTGCCGACGCGAAGACTGGCGAAATCGTCTACCAGGAACGGATGGAACCCCGTCCGAAACTGATCTACGCTTCGCCCGTGGTGGCCGACGGCAAGCTGTATTATGTTACGCGCGAGAATGGCACCTACGTGATCGACGCCAAGCCCGAGTACAAGCTGATCAAGATCAACGAGTTCGAAGAAGACAAGTCCATCGCCAACGGCAGCCCCGCCATGGTCGACAACAAGATCTACCTTCGCACGAACCAAGCGTTGTACTGTATCGGCAAGTAACTCCACCCATCCGATCCCCTCGCCCGCAACGGCATCTACCCAATCCCGTCCCCTCTCCCCGCCGGGGAGAGGGCCAGGGTGAAGGGCAAACCAAGTACCAGTTCTCAAGTTCTCAAGTTCTCAAGTTCTCAAGTTCTCAAGTTCTCAAGTTCTCAAGTTCTCAAGTTCTCAAGTTCTCAAAGAGAAAGAGAACCGCGGATCACGCGGATAAGAGCACACAAAAACTATCTTCCAAAAAATCTCCCCCAAACATTTGACATGTATACACATGTTCACATATCTTAGGGAAACCCCTGCGATTCCCCCTCGAATCCAGGACCCGGAAACAGATCCCCCGGGTACCACGCCCAAGTCTGCTTGGGCGTGCGAACACCGTTTTCACTCAACCCAAAAGAAAAATGTCCCATTCCGACCCCCAACCTGAAACACACGGAGCTGGCCATCACAGCCAGACTCCGCAGGTTGCCGTGCGCGATGGGAACCGCATCATCTGCCCCTGCTGTGGTGAGGTGCTCATGGTCATCCCCGATCGACCGATCGAAGAGATGACCATCTTCCAGCAGGCCAACCAGGTCCGCGTCTCCCCCAAAGGGGACCCGCGGCGAACGTGCGCGGCCCTGGAAGAAATGATTGCCCGGCAAGAGGCCGAAGAACGGGGCGATCACAAACCTCCGCAAGAGGAAGAACCGCCGCCGGAACCGTTCGTCTACGTGCCAGACCCCAACCGGCTAACGTACCGGGCAGACCCGCTCGTCGAACCGATTGATCCCGAAGTCGCGGCCCATCAGTTCCCCGACATGCGACCTCCCTGGATCGTTCCCCAGGCCAAGAAACCGCGGAAACCGCCTGCGTACCGAGCACCGCGCGAACGCGACGACAACACGCGCGAACGGGAATGGCAACTACGACGCATGAAACGCCCGCCCGAAGAGGCGTGGACCTACGAGTTGGCGCGGCTCTATGCGTGGACCTATTACCGCCTGCAGAAGCTGGACCGGCAATTACAGGGAGAGATCTGCGCGAAGCAGGCCGAGTTGGATCGGTTGGAGCAAGAGTTGTTCGAGTTGAACCCGGAGCTCCAGCCCTTCAAAACGCAACCACGACAAGTGGCGCTAACGGCAACACGTTTGCTAAGTGAAGCGAATGCGAACGTCCCGACATGTAATGCGAGCGAACTGCCAACCGGCGCTCCGCACGCCCAAGCAGACTTGGGCGTGGCACCCGGGGAATCGTCTGGTGTGTCGTCCGAAATGTTGAGCAACGTTTCATCTGGCGAGTTGGTTCACGCGTCATCTGCCAAGCCGATCGACGAGCCGACCGTCGAGTTTAAACACGAAACGCCTCACGCCAACGAACGCGGCCCGCCAGGCTAATGTCAGCTCCAACGGAGCGACCGTTAATAGCCAGGGGCGGCAGCCCCTGGTACCCGTGCCACCAACATCGAGTCCTAAGCCCCAAGGGGGCGGCCGAGTGTGCGCGCACCGGCACCGGTTCGGCCGCCCTTTCAGGGCTTAAGATGTTTGTTGGGTGATCGCTTTCCAGGGGCTGCCGCCCCTGGCTATGAACGGTCGCCCCTTTGGGGCTGGCGAAACTCTTGTCCCCTCCGCCTCTCAGGGAGATGGTGAGGACTTCTTGTGCGCGTGTTGCCCCTCACACTAACTCTCTCCCCCAAGGGGCTAGAGGGCCTGGATGTTGCTGCGCACGGACTGTCCGGTGGGTGCCTGGAGGGCCTCTGCGTCCTGGCGGGCAGGGGCTGGCACCCTAGAGAACTAGGCCAGAACATCCTGCGGCATGTCCTGGTACTAGGTTTACCACCGGCGGTTGGTCTGGTATTTTGGGCTCTTTAACGCAAGGTGTTCCATTCGCCTTAAATCGCTTATCGCAACCACGATATCCCTCAGCTGCCAGGAAAACCTCATGGCCTACGAAGTCACTCTGATTACCGGCGACGGTACCGGTCCCGAATTGGCAGAAGCTGCCCGCAAGTGTGTTGACGCAACCGGCGTTGCCATCAACTGGGACGTTCAGGAAGCCGGCATCGACGTGATGGAGCGTATCGGTACGCCCATCCCCGATTCGACCATCGAAAGCGTTCGCCGCACCAAGTGTGCCTTGAAGGCCCCGATCACCACCCCCGTGGGGACCGGTTTCCGCAGCATCAACGTCTACCTGCGTCAGGAACTGGGCCTGTATGCCTGCATTCGCCCCTGCAAGTACTACCCCGGCGTTCGCAGCTACTTCAGCGAGCTGGGTGTCGATATCGTCATCGTGCGTGAAAACACCGAAGACCTTTACGCCGGCGTCGAATTCGAGAAAGGCAAGCCTGAAACGGCTCAGCTGATCGAGTTCATCAATGGCCTGCCGTCCGATCGCAAGATCAAGACGGGTGCCGAAGAGACCGGCGTTTCGATCAAGCCGATCAGCGTCAGCGGTACCGAACGCATCGTGCGTTGTGCATTTGACTACGCCCAGAAGAACGGTCGCAAGAAGGTCACCGCCGTTCACAAGGCGAACATCATGAAGTACTCCGACGGCTTGTACCTGGCCACGGCCACCGAAGTCGCCAAGGACTACCCAGATATCGAATTTGAAGAACGCATCGTCGACAACATGTGCATGCAGCTGGTCCAAAAGCCAGAACTGTACGACGTGATCGTTCTGCCGAACCTGTACGGCGATATCCTCAGCGACCTGGGTGCCGGTATTGTCGGCGGCCTGGGTGTTGCCCCTGGTGCCAACATCGGCCCCAATGGTGCCGTGTTCGAAGCCACCCACGGTTCGGCTCCGAAGTACAAGGGCCTCAACAAGGTCAACCCGACGGCCCTCATTCTGTCCGGCATGCTGATGCTTCAGCACATGGGCGAAACGGATGCTGCCAAGCGTCTGGAAACGGCCGTTGCCGATGTCATCGCCGAAGGCAAGAACGTCACCTACGACCTCAAGCCAAACCGCGACGACCCAACCGCTGTCGGCACGCAGGAAATGGCCGCAGCCATTTGTGCCAAGCTGCAAGGCTAAGCCGACGTCGTCAATCGAACGCGATCGAAAGGGACAAGCCGCCAGGTTTCGTCCCTTTCGTTTTGAATACACCTCTCCCATAGAACGAACTGATGCTCACTGCCCGAGATTTCAAAGCGATTGTCAGCGGCCGCCAAAAGGGAATCGGCACGTCGATGCTGCGAGGTCTGATGTGGGTGACTTCCCTCTTCTACGGAGTTGGCATCGGCATTCGTAATCGGCAGTATGACACCAAGGTCAAGCCCGGCGAAAAGGTCGACGTGCCGGTGATCAGCGTCGGCAACCTGACCCTCGGCGGCACTGGCAAAACCCCCATGGTTGCCTGGTTGGCACGTTGGTTTCGCGAGCAGAACATCCGCGTCACGCTGATCAGCCGCGGCTATGGTGCCGAGCAAGGTGCCCAGAACGACGAAGCCAAAGAGCTGGAACAGCTGTTGCCGGACGTTCCCCATCTGCAAAACCCCGACCGGGTCGCCGCCGCCCAGGTAGCCACCGAAGAACTCGCCGCCCAGGTTCTTTTGCTGGACGATGCGTTCCAACATCGGCGGATTGCCCGCGATCTCGATATCGTCCTGATCGACGCCACCGAGCCCTTCGGCTACGACTACCTTTTCCCCCGCGGCACCCTCCGCGAACCGGTCCAAAGCCTGGGCCGGGCCGACGTGATCGTGCTGACCCGCGGCGACATGGTCGACGACCAGCAAAGGGCAGCCATCTGGGAGCGGATCGCCAAGCTGGAAGACGATGCCGTGCTGGTCGAGATGCGGCACCAGCCCAGCCGCCTGTTGAACTTCAGCGGCGAGTCGCAGCCGATCGAGCAGCTCTTGGGAAAACGAGTGCTGGCCTTCTGCGGCATCGGCAACCCAAGTGGCTTCCGTCACACGCTGACCGATGCAGGAATAGAAGTGGTCGAGCTCCGCGAGTTCGACGATCACCACGATTACCAGCGTGAAGACATCCACGCCTTAGAGCACTGGACCACCGAGCACAACGAGGTTGAAGCGGTCGTCTGCACGCACAAAGACCTCGTGAAGATCGGCCTCGATCGCTTCATGGACAAGCCGCTGTGGGCCCTAACGATCGAAGCGAAGATCGTCGACGGGCAAGACGAACTCGAAGAGCGTCTGCGGGAACTGGTCGCCCAGATCCCGGAAGATCCGTACGCCGACTACTGATTCAGCTCACGCAAGTGAAACGTCGAATTGCACGTTACCAATTCCGCTTTTTCCTGGCTGTAGCGAATCAGATTCACGCAGCAGTTGTCTTGCCGGATCGTCCGCATTTGCTTCAGCGGGATCTGATACAGATGGGCCACCATCACGCGAATGACGATGTTATGCGCGACCACGAGAACCCGCTTGCCTAGGTTCTGCTGCATGATTCGGGTGAGCGTCGGCACCGTTCGCCGTGCCACATCGCTGGCCGATTCTCCTTCGGGATACGGATGAATCGACGGGTCTTCCTGGTGCAAGCGATACGCCTGGGGATCGGCGTTTTGAATGTCAGCCCAATCGCGTCCCAGCCACCGCCCGACATCCGCCTCGACGATTTCCGGCACTGGTACGATCGTCTGGCCAGGCACAATCCGCTCGGCCGTTTCCATGGCCCTGATCATCGGGCTGGCATACACGCCGTCGAACGAAAACTCGCTTAAGAACTTGCCGGTCAACGAGGCCTGCTGTTGGCCGATCGCGGCGAGCGGGCCATTGATTCCATTGCCTTGCAACACGGTCGGCTGCTTCAGGTTGTAGTCGGTCGCTCCGTGCCGAACCAAAAACATCCAACACGTATCGTCAGAAAGCGTATCGATCATGATGCCTCGAAAAAACAGTCTTCCGGTTTCACGGCGTCTTTCTCAATCAGTCCGACTTCAACCAGCTGTTCGACAAGCGTCTTCCAGCGATCGAGTTGCATCTGTCCGAAGCTTCCGTCCTCGACCGTCGTCAGCGGGACGATCGCCTTGACACCGAATTCAAGTACGCCGGGGGTAAGCTCGGGATTGAGGGACTGCAGATGCTCGTTCGTTTCCAGCGGCTCGCGGAGATAGGCCTGCCATCCTTTGCGGCAAGCTCGTGTCATCTTGGCGACCAGCTCCGGGTGATCTTTTTTCAGCTTGTCGGAAGTGAACAGCAAGCTGGCGTATGGGTTGTAACCGATCGCCCGAATGGGCAGAACGCGAACGTTCGCTCCTTCCTGCTTGGCCAGAAACGGCTCGCTGAATTCGTACCCTTGCTGAGCGAAGTTCTTGTCTCGCAGGAACGCGGCAATGCTGCCGTCGTACGGCACGATACGTACGTTTTCCAGCGGGACATGCTTCTTGAGGTACTCAGAGAAGGCCCGACCGCTGTTCATGGCCAGGGTGACGTTTTTGAGTTGCTCGAGCGATTCGATGCCTGACTCTTCATGCACCAGGAAGCAACGCGGACTTTGATCGATCGCAGCAAACGTAGCCGTCACGTTCGCCCCCTGGGCTCGGCCAAGTGGAATTTGATCGGCCGTGGCGACGCCGAACTCGACGCTGCCGCGAGCCACCTGCTGAATCACCGGCGAGCCAGGGCCGCCTGGGATGATCTCGACGTTGAGACCTTCCTCGGCGAAATAACCGTTGAGCTGCGCCGCGTAGAAGCCACCATGCTCCGCCTCGGGAAACCAATTCAATGCCAGCTTCACATCGGTGCGTGCGTTGGGGTCGTTATCTCTCGGACCGGTGTGGTACGTGTCGTCCTTTTTCTGGCAGCCAACCATCCAAGCGACGGCGACCAGCAGCAGACAACCTAGCAGCATGCGTTTCATGGTGATCCTTCCCCTACCCACCGCCCCAGCAACAAACGCCCTAGCAGTGAAATCGTGGCAAAAACGACAACACCCAACAGCGTACTGCATATCGTCCCGGCGAACAGGCTCGTCGTGTTAATTTGGTTTTGCGAGACGAGAATAAAATAACCCAGCCCTTGATGGCCACTCGAATGCCCGGCGAAGAACTCACCAACGATCGCCCCCACAACCGCCAGCCCGGCACTCGTTTTCATACCGGTCAGCAGGTACCGCAGCGATCCGGGAAATTGCAGCTTCCACAGAATCTGCCAACGGGTCGCTTTGTTTACCCGAAACAAGTCAAGCAGCCCCTGGTCGACGGTAATCAAGCCGGTAGTCGTCGCGGTGATGATCGGAAACAGGCTGATCATTGTCGTCACCACAATCACGCTCAGCACACCGTATCCGAAGATCGCGATCACCAGCGGAGCGACCGCCACGATCGGTACCGTTTGAAAGAAGATCGCGTAAGGGTAACCGCTTTGGCGAATGATCGACGACTGCGAAAACAGCAGCGACACGCTCACCCCCAGCACGACCGAAATCAGAAACCCACTGATCGCCACCATGCCGGTCCGCAGCGAATAGTGAAAGAGCGCATCGCCACGCAGCCACATCGTTTTGCCGACATCCAGCGGGCCTGGCAGGATGTACGGTTCGAGCCCGCTGACGACGATGATCGCCTGCCACAGGCCAATGGTCAGCACCAACACCATTAGCGGCAACACGATTGTTTTCCAGCTGAAACGGTCTTCCTTCATAACGCGGCGACTCCTGCCAGTTTGCCCATCACCTGGCCACAGAAGCGGGCAAAGTCCGGATCGCTGCGAAGCTGACTGCGGCGTGGGTAAGCGAAGGGAACTTCCATGTCGGCCACAATGCGACCTGGCTGGGCATGCATGACCAGGATGCGTTGGCTCAGGAAGACCGCCTCGGCAACGTTATGCGTGACGAAGAGGGTCGTCCACTTCTGCTGCTGCCAGAGGTCGAGCAGTTGCTCGTTGAGTTGGTTCCGCAAGAGGTCATCCAGCGCGGCGAACGGTTCGTCCATTAGCAGAATGCTGGGCTGCGTGACCAAGGCCCGGGCCAGCGAGACCCGCATCCGCATCCCGCCGGAAAGCATTCGGGGAAATTTTCGAGAATCTTCCACTCGCAGCCCGACCATCGCAATCGCGGTATCGATCGCGTTTCGGTCGTCATGAGATAGCTTCCCTCGGAGCTCGAGTGGTAACTGAATGTTCTCCCAAGCCGTCCTCCAGGGGATGAGGTTTGCATCCTGGAAAACGAACGCCCGCTCGCTGGCCTGACCATCGACTAGCGTCAATTGGCCGGCGGTGGGCTGGTCGAGATTGGCCACCAATCGCAGCAGTGTCGATTTCCCACAACCCGAGGGCCCCACAAGGGATACAAACTCCCCCGCCGGGATATCGAGCGTATCGACCGCCAGGACCAACGAGTCCGGCGAGAAACGCTTCTCCAGTTGACGAAATTCAATGGCAGACACAGTCACCTATTTCTGACATACGAGGCAGCTAATTTCCGCAAGAAAACCACACAAAAACACTGACTTAGGCAAAACCCCCTGGGGTTACCGCGAAAAACCTATCCCCTCTAACCTGACCACCCTGTGGGGTAATTGCTACCTGCGGGGAATAAATCTTTACTTCTAAGACATCCCTCCCTACGATAACTAATTGAAGCCTTCCTTTGTGCGCGGTCACAACCCCCTCCAATTGCAGGACCGTGTTCGAAACAACCCCCACGAACTTTCCCCGCCGCAAGTAACTTTTAGCGACCGGTTCGCCGATCGTGTCGACTTGATGCGGTGATCGCTTCGTCCCTGCCTAAACAAAACTGATGCAACGACTTTCCCTCATTGCGATCTTCGTACTCACGGCTGCTGTCAACGATAGCATTGCCGCCGAGACGAAACAGCCCACCGCCGACTTCTCGAAGATTCAACCCGTCTTAGAGAACTACTGCTATGGGTGTCACGGACATGGTGCCGACGAAGGTGGCGTCGTGCTCGATACGCTGCACGAGAATCCCGAGGCCGCTCAAAAGACCTGGGTCGCCGTGCTGAAGAACATGCGTTCGCAAACCATGCCCCCGGCCGACCAGGATCAACCGACGATCGAAGAACGCGAACTGGTAGGCAAGTGGATTCAAACGAACATCTTCAAGCTCGATCCTAAGAACCCGGATCCAGGCCGCGTGACGATCCGCCGCTTGAACCGGGACGAATACCGCTACACGATCGAAGACCTCTTCGGTTACCGCTACAAGGTCGACGAGAACTTCCCGCCAGACGACACCGGCTACGGTTTCGACACGATCGGCGATGTGCTTTCGATGTCGCCGCTGATGACCGAGAAATATTTCGACGCGGCGCAAGAGATCGTCCGCGAAGTCGTTCCGACCCAAGACAAGAACAGCACGATGTACAAGCGGGTCTTCTTCGATGGTCCTCCGCCGGAAGGTGAGAAGGAACGTGAAGAGTACGCTCGCAAGATTTTGAAGCACTTCAGCTCGAAAGCCTTCCGCCGCCCTGTGCCGGATGAAACGCTCGACCGCCTGGTCGCCATTCAGAAACAGATCAGCTCGCTGCCAGACCGTTCGTTCGAGCAAGGAATTTCGCAGGCCTTCGCTGCTATGTTGATTTCGCCCCAGTTCCTTTACCGGGCCGAGATCCAGCCGGAACCCAACAATCCCGGCAAGGTGGTGAACGTTGACGAATACGCGTTGGCATCGCGGCTATCGTACTTCCTGTGGAGCTCGCTTCCAGACTACGAGTTGACCAAGCTGGCCAGCGAAGGAAAGCTACGCGAGAACCTGCACGCCCAGGTCGATCGCATGCTCGACAATCCCAAGTCCCAGCGATTCATCCAGCGTTTCGTCGGTCAGTGGCTGCAAGCCCAAGACGTTGAAGGGCTGAGCATCGATCCCCGCCGGGCACTCGAACTTCGTGACCTGGGTGATGCCCAACGGATCTTCAGCCGGACCGTTCGCCAGTCGATGCGGCAAGAGACCGAGATGCTGTTCGAGTACATCCTGAAGGAAAACCGCTCGGCAGGCGAACTGCTGACCGCGAACTACACCTTCCTCAACGAGCCGCTGGCTAAGTTCTACGGTTTGGAAGATATCAAAGACCTCGACAAGAACCGCCTGAAGAAGGTCGACCTGCCGGAGGATAGCAAACGAGGTGGGATCCTCACCCAGGGAACATTCCTGGTAGTGACGTCGAACCCCACGCGTACATCGCCGGTCAAACGCGGCCTGTTCATCCTCGACAACATCCTGGGTTCGCCCCCTCCACCGGCACCGCCAAATGTGCCTGCATTGGAAGCCGTTCGCCAGCGTGGCCAGAAGCTGACGATGCGTGAGCAGATGCAACTGCACGCCAGCGAAGGTCTGTGCAAGTCGTGCCATGCCCGCATGGACCCCCTGGGGCTCTCGCTGGAGAAGTTCACCTACATCGGCCAGTTCCAGGAAGAGGACGACGGCCAGCCAATCGAGACCGCCGGCAAACTGATCACCGGCGAAGAGTTCGCCAGTGTGAAAGAGCTTTCCCAGGTACTGGCCAACGAACGAAAGATCGATTTTTATCGCTGTTTGACTGAAAAGCTGCTCACCTACGCCTTGGGGCGGGGTTTAGAGTACTACGACACTCCCTCCATCGACATCATCGTGGACGAAATGCTTGCCAACGATGGGAAGCTGCGTGACACGATTCACACCCTTATTGATAGCGCCCCGTTCCAGAAGCGTCGTGGCGACGGCGACTTGTTGTCGTCTGCCAACTGATCCTGCCAGCTATCCGCGCAACGAAGGAATTGATGCCATGAAGATGCAACCTACCCGCCGCCATTTCCTCAAAGGACTCGGTCTGGCTGTGGCTCTACCTGCCATGGAAAGCCTGATGCCAGGCACCGCCCAGGCTGCCACCGCCGCCAAAACGGCCACCACTGCCGCTGGCGATCCTTTGCGATCGGCCTTCCTGTACGTCCCTAACGGGGTGAACGTCGAGAAATGGTTCCCCACCGGAACCGGCAAGGACTACAAACTCAACGCAACCATGCAGCCGCTGGAAGGTCTTCGCGGCGACTTCCAGGTCGTCAGCGGTTTGGCTCACCAGCACGGCTTTGCCGGGAAAGATGGTGCCGGCGACCATGCCCGGGCACACGCATCCTTCCTGACGGGAGCCCGCCCGAAAAAGACCGCCGGTTCCGATATCGAAGTCGGTATCTCCATCGATCAAGAGATGGCCAAGTCGCTCGGTCACGAAACCCGCTTGCCGTCGTTGGAACTGTCGTGCGATGGTGCCCGCAAGTCTGGCTCGTGCGACTCGGGCTATTCGTGTGCTTACCAGTTCAATCTTTCGTGGCGTAGCCCAAACACGCCCATGGCTGCCGAATCGAACCCACGCCTGGTATTCGAGCGTCTGTTTGGTCGTGGCAATGGGGACGAACGTCAACGCAACTTCGATCAGCGGATGGCCGAGCGCCGCTCGGTGCTCGACTTCGTGATGGGTGAAACCAAGACGATGTCCAAGCAACTGGGCCGCAACGACGTGAAGAAACTGGACGAGTACCTGACCGGCGTTCGTGAAATCGAACAGCGGATTCAGAATGCCGAGAAGTTCCGCGATCTGCCCGAAGCAGCCATGGATGCCCCGAGCGGTATCCCCAAGGAGTACGCCGACCACATGAGGCTGATGTTCGACCTGCTCGCGTTGTCGTTCCAGACCGACTCGACCCGCGTCGCTTCGTTCATGCTGGCTCACGACGGCAGCAACCGCAGCTTCCGCGAAATCGGTGTTTCCGAAGGGCATCATAGCCTGTCGCATCACAAGAACGAGAAGGAAACGCTGGAGAAGATCGCCAAGGTCGACCACTTCTACGTCACTCAGTTGGCTTACTTCCTCGAGAAGCTCAAGTCGCTGAAAGACCCATCGGGTGCTTCGGTGCTGGACAACTCGATGATCGTCTACGGCAGCGGCCTTTGCGATGGCAACCGCCACAACCACGACAACCTGCCGGTGATCCTGGCTGGTAAGGGGGGCGGCACTTTCGAGACCGGTCGCCACGTGCAGCTCGACGTGAAACAGCGTACGCCGATGTCGAACCTGTTTGTCACAATGATGGACCGCATGGGCATCCGAGAACCCGAATTCGGCGACTCGACCGGCCCACTGACGGTCATCTAAAGCTAACTCCGGTCCCCTCTCCCTTTGCAGGGAGAGGGCTGGTGGACAGGAAAAGTGTCTGGCGCGCCCTGTGTCCCGGGCTTTATGCTAGCGGCTTCTTTTGCCGAGCAAACGCAACTTCCTGCTCGAATTCCCCCACATCGGTCTTGTAAAAATTGCAAATCTCTTGCTAGACTCACTCCCGCGCACCAAACACCACTTGGCTGCGTAATGGATCAACCGGCCCCGATTTTTGGCCGGTCTCTGATGCTTCTGCGACAAGGAGGTCGCGGTGCTCAACCGACGTCCACTCAAACACAAACTGATCATTGGCAGCGGTCTGCTGCTGGCGTTGGTGCTCGCGCTGTTCATCGTGACGATCACCGGCGGTCTTTCGTATCGGCAAGTCGCGCGGGACATCAGTGCCCGCTCGGTGGAACTGCCCCTGGCCATTGATTTCTCGTTGGCCGTGACCGAACTGCGTCACACGCTGAACCAGGCCCGCAATTCCAAGCGATTCGGCTTCCACGATTCCACCACCGACCCTCCCCTGCTGCGGGAAGAGTTCCGCGCCAAATTCCTTTCCGTGCAAGAGGCCCTGCGTCGTTACGAAGATCAGCTCAACCGCAGTTTCGCTGGCGATAGCGACATCGGCGACGACTCGGACGAACGCAACACGATTGGCGAAATCCACGGTTCGCTCCAGAAGTTGGACGAACAATATCAGGACGCCGACTGGTACCTGAACGACATCAAGAACGACGAACTGAGCGGCGAGATCGATCACCTGCACGTGCTGGCCAAGAAGCTGCCGACGTTTCTGATCGAAGACATGCAACAACTCAAAGACGAAGTCCGCGGCCAATATCGACTATGGATCACGGCCTCGGTTGTCGTGATCACGTTGACCGTGTGTGCGATCATTTCGGCCGCGTATGCCTGCTGGCGTTGGCTGTTCAGTCCACTGAAGATCCTGATGGATGGCTCAAGACGTGTGGCCAACGGCGACTTCGACCATCGCATTCAACTGGAAGGGCACGCCGAGTTGGCCATTCTGGCCGATGCGATGAACGCGATGACGCATCGTTTTCAGGCCATCGAAAGCAACCTCAACGAACAAGTCCAAGACCGTACCAAGCAGGTCGTCCGCAGCGAACAGCTGGCCAGCGTTGGTTTTCTGGCCGCTGGCGTAGCCCACGAAATCAACAATCCGCTGGCCTCGATCGCCTTCTGTGCCGAGTCCCTTCGCGAGCGTATCAGCGAAGGAGAAACGGATTCGGACGGAGAAACGACCTATCTGCGTGACAGCGACGTAACCGTAATACAAACCTATTTAGGGATGATCGAAGAGGAGGCCTTCCGCTGCAAAGAAATCACGGAACGCCTGCTCGACTTCTCGCGTCTAGGTGATGTCGAGAAAACCGAAACCGACGTGCGAGATCTCGTTCAAGGCGTGATCGACATGGTCCGCCACTTGGGCAAGTATCGTGAAAAGAACTTGATCTTCGAGGACGACCAGGTCGCCCTCGCGCCGGTGAACGGACCGGAAATCAAGCAAGTCGTGCTCAACCTGATTACCAACGCCCTGGACAGTATCGACCCCGGCGGACACGTGCTGGTCAAGTTGAGCGAAGAACGCGGGCAGGTCAAAGTAACCGTCAAAGACGACGGCTGCGGCATGACCGAGGAAGTCCGACGGCACTTGTTTGAACCCTTTTTTACCCGACGCCGGGACGGCCAAGGGACAGGACTGGGGCTATCGATTTCGTACCGCATTGTGAGTGACCATGGTGGTCAGATCGATGCGTGGAGCGAAGGGCCAGGCCTCGGAAGTGAGTTTAGTTTTACGCTGCCATGCAGGGAAGCAAGTAAGCGAAATGAGCGAAGACACCAAGCAGCCTGAGTCGCTGAAGATTTTATTTGCCGATGACGAGAAGTCGCTCCAGAAACTGATGGGGATGGAACTGCCGCGTCTCGGCCACACGGTCACCGTCTGCCCGGATGGCGTTACCGCGATTGCCGCACTCGAAAAAGAAGACTTCGACTGCCTGCTGGTCGACCTCGATATGCCTGGCAAGGGTGGTATCGACGTGATCAAGAAGGCGAAGGAATCGAAGCCGGACACCGAAGCGATCATTCTGACCGGTAAGTCGTCGACCGAGAGCGCCATCGCCGCGGTCGAGTTCAAGGTTTTCGCCTACCTGACCAAGCCGTGCCGCTTGATGGAACTGAAGACCCTGCTGGAAGGTGTGGCCAAAAAGCGCGAACAAGATCGCCGCATCAAAGCCCTGACCAGCCGCTTGGATCGCATTGAGGGAAAGTCGAAACTGATCGGCGATTCGAGCGCGATGGAGGTCGTCAACAAGATGATCGCCAAGGTCGCTCCGTCGAACTCGGCCGTCCTCATTCGGGGTGAGACCGGTACCGGCAAGGAACTGGTCGCCAAGGCGATTCACGATCAGAGCCTGCGTCACTCCCAGCCGTTTGTCGCGGTGAACTGCGGTGCGCTGCCTGAGAACCTGATCGAAAGCGAACTGTTCGGCCACCGCAAAGGGGCGTTCACCGGAGCGGAAGAAACACGCATCGGTCTGTTTGAAGTCGCTCATGGTGGCTCGCTGTTCCTCGACGAAATCGGCGAGCTTCCCAAGGCCCTCCAGGCGAAGCTATTGCGGGTACTGGAAACCGGCGAAATCCGCCGCGTGGGCGAAAACGTTTCGATCAAGGTCGACGTCCGCATTATCAGCGCGACCCACCGCCACATCGAAGACATGGTGCAGGATGGCGAGTTCCGCGAAGACTTGATGTTCCGCATCAACACCTTCGAGATTCAGCTGCCGCCGCTGCGCGAACGAACCGAAGACATTCCACTGCTGGCCGAGCACATCAGCCGCCGGTTCTGGCCAACCATTCCGATGACGCATACCGTCTTCGCCACGGAAACGATTCATGCACTCAAGTCACACTCGTGGCCAGGCAATGTCCGCGAGTTGGCCAACGTGGTCGAGCATGCCACGATTCTGTGCGAAGAGCTACCGATCCAGCCGCAGCACCTGCCGCGTCGCTTCAGCGAACAAACGCCGCCCACCAGCGGCGAGCGACCGGAACTGCGGGCAGTGAGTGGTCCGCTGTCGCTGCGTGAACTCGAAATGCAGGCCATTCACGAGGCACTCGATCGCCACGAAGGCAGCAAACCGCTGGCCGCAGAAGAGTTGGGAATCAGCCTGAAGACACTTTACAATAAGCTGAACCAAGCCACGGCCAACGAAAAGACGGCCTAGCGCGGGAAGGGCCCGCGTGCCGTGGGCCCGCATCACTCATCTCGCAGAGAATTCGCGCGATGTCTCTTACCCCTGCTCAGCAAAAGAAGATCCGAAATCTTTACGAGTCTCACACGCTCGAGGTCTCGGATCTGGTCAAGATCGCCCTTGCCCGATCCAAGAGTGACGCTACCTTCCTGCAAGCGCTGCGGGCCGAGTATGCCTGGCCCGACGACGAACTGGAGGCAGGCGATCATGTCATTCCCTGGGGACGCTGGTGTGAGGTCGCTTGCCGATACATCCACGGAGGTCCAGCAGCGCTGGGCAAGCTGGGCACCGACGCGAAGACATGCCTGGACTACTTTGATTATTGCGTAAGCTTCCTGTCTTCGATCCAAACGAAGGAAAGCGTCGCGGCCGTGTGTCAGATCGCGGAAGCGACTCCTCCCCAATGCGCGAAGCAGATCGAACGCCCAACGCTACAACTTGCCGAGGCATTCAACCTTCTACTGTGCATCAAAGGTGCCCCGAAGATTTCGAAGGCCACCGAAAAACGCGTGCGTGATTACCTGCACAGGCAATTCGATCAAGAGCTCGAGACGGTTGAACGGGCGTCAGTCTTTGATGCCCTGCGCGGGGTGGGTGACAAGACTTCGCTTGAGCTGCTCGAACAGGCCGAGGATCTGCCGGAACCTTTCGAGGACGAGCGAATGGATGCCGTCAAGGCGATTAAAAAACGCATCGCGGCGAAGAAGTGAAACTTGTAGGGACTGCTGGCAAAGCCCCTCACCCTAACCCTCTCCCCTCAGAGGAGAGGGGACAAGAATTCGCTTGTTGCCGCTCGCTTTCGCGGGGACACATTGTCCTAGAACTTTCGCACGACACCAATCACGACGCCTCGGACCTTGGCGTTTTTGACGTAGATGGGCGGCATGCTGCTGTTGGCGGGTTGCAGGCGGATGCGGTTCTTTTCGGGGAACCAGTATTTGAGGGTCGCTTCCCCTTCGTCGGTCTCGGCCACCACGATCTCGCCGGAACGGGCTGTCGACTGCTGTTTGACGACGACGTAGTCCCCGTCGTCGATGTGGGCCTCGATCATCGAGTCGCCGGTGACTTCCAGGACGAAGTGATCTCGGTGGCTGAACATCGAGCCGAAATCTACTCGTTCGTCCTGGCCGATCGCCTCGTGCAAAACGCCGGCAGCGATACGCCCGACGTATGGCAGCCCCGATTCTTCCTCGACCTCGGCTTTGAGCTGGATGGCTCGCGACATGTTCTTTTCACGCGAGATAAGCCCTTTGCGTTCGAGGGCCTTTAGGTGGCACACGACGCCGTTGGGCGAGCTAATCTCGAATTCTTCGCCGATTTCTCGCACGGTAGGACCGTATCCGCGATTCTGGATTTTCTCGCGGATGAAGAAGAAGACGTCTTTTTGACGCTTAGTGAGGGAATCGGTGGCTGATTGCGAACTTGCCATGTCCTGGGATCCTGATCCGTCGCGGGGCTCCCCCTTCCGGCGTGGAAAGGCGATGTCTTACTAGAAGACTAGCCTGATGCTGTACAGATGTCAACTCCCATAACGCGCAAGGTCGAACGATTTTCTTGCCAACTACCGATCGTGACGTAGGGTTCAGTTGACTCATTGCCGTGAATCGCCGGCCAGCGGAACTCCCCCTCTCGTAGGCATGGACTTTCACGTTTCCTACTTTTCGTCGGTCCTTTCTCAAGGAACGGTTCCATGCTCCCCAAGATTCTCAATTTTTTGCGTAGTGAAGATGGGCCCACGGCCGTCGAGTACGCAGTCATGATGGCCATGATTTTGTTGGCCTGCCTGAGTGCGATCTTCTTCTTCGGTCAACAAACGGTAGCAAGCTACAACTATTCCGCCAGTGAAATCGAACGCACGTTCCCCGATTTGGGCGTGTAAAAAAGAAAAGGCTGCCAGGGGCGATTCTCCCCGAGCAGCCTATGGATTTTTGTTCGATCTTACCGACCGATGGTTATAGCGGTTGCCCGTTCCAGCGAACGAACGCTTCCATCGCGAAGTACTCGGGCAAGCCGATCTTGTTGTAAGAGTCTGCGGTGCCGGTGTTGCGGTCTTCGGCTCGTTCCCAGAACTCTCGCGGGTCGGTCCCCGGGAACAACGCACTATCCTTCTGGCTCTCGTGCATGAAGATCGCCTGACGCTTCTTGAACATGTCGTTCGGCGAAAGCGGCACGCAAATCTCGATCTCGTGCAGCGGATACTCTTGCCAGGCACCACGGTACAGCAATGCTTCAGGACGGCTGCCGGTTTCGGCTTCGATTTCCAACAGAGCGTTGAAGATCGCCATCGCGCACACACGGTGCGTTCCGTGCGGATCGGAAAGATCGCCGGCGATGTAAACCTGATCGGGCTGAACCTTGAGGATCAGATCCTTTACGATCTTCACGTCTTCGTCACCCAGCGGGTTCTTGGCGACCTTACCGGTGCGGTAGAACGGCAAGTCGAGGAAGTGCAGATGCTCTTCCTGGCAACCGGCTTTCAACGCCCCGGCGATCGCTTCGCTACGGCGAATCAGACCTTTGATGGTGAGTACTGTATCAATGTCAGGCTCGCCAGGCGGCTTGGCCTTAAGTGACTCGGCGACCTGCTTTTCGACCTCGGCCGACTTGGTCTCTTCGATACCAAACAGCCGGTTATACTGCGTAACAAAGTCTGCGAAACGCTGAGCATCGTGGTCAAATACCGCGATATTCCCGCTGGTCATGTAGGCAACGTGAGCTTCGTGACCGTCGTCGACCAGGCGAATGAGCGTACCGCCCATGCTGATCACGTCGTCGTCCGGGTGAGGACTGAAGCAGATGGCCTTCTTCTTTTCCTTGCCGGCCGGGTGATACTCGATGGTATCCATCATCCAGCGGAACACGCGGTGAGCCAGGCTCGGCGCGGGGCCGTGATGACGCAGCAGCTGGTGCAGATTGTGCTGACGGAAGTCATCGTCGGCCAGTTTCAGCAGGGCCTTGCCGGTCTTTTCGCAAAGCCACAACATGGCCCGCTTGATCATCGTCTGATCCCACTCGACTTCCCCTTCAGTCCATGGCTCGGCCACGGCCGTCAGTTTGCTGGCAGCCGCGGAATCGATGAAGACCGACGTGTCGCGATGTTCCTGCAAGATGGTCGCCGGCACGCGGTTGGTGATCGGCCCTTGCAACGTTTCGCGAATGATCGTCGATTTGCCTTGACCGAGGGCCAAGAGCAGAATCTTGCGAGCTTCGAGGATCGTCCCGATGCCCATCGTGATTGCCTGGTGTGGGACGTTCTCTTCATGAAAGAAGTCCGACGCGGCACTGCGGCGGGTAATCGGATCGAGCGTGCAGATACGCGTTCGGCTATTGCGGATGCTGAACGGCTCGTTAAAGCCGATGTGTCCGTTGGAGCCAATGCCCAAAAGCATCAGATCGATTCCACCGGCGGCGCGAATCTTACTTTCGTAGTCGTCGCAATACGCATCAACTTCATCCAGCGGGATCGTTCCGTCTGGGATGTGAATATTCTCCGACGGAATATTCACATGCTGAAAGAAAACCTCGTGCATCGTTCGGTGGTAACTTTGCAGCTGGTCTGGCTTCAGGCCGTAGTATTCGTCCAGGTTGAAGGTAATGACATTGGAAAAATCCAATCCTTCATCCCGGTGCATGCGAACCAGTTCTCTGTAGACGCCCATGGGCGTGGAACCGGTTGGAAGTCCGAGCACGGCCGTCGCTTTTTGAGCTTGTCGTTCGCGAATAATCGCGGCGACGATTTCAGCGACGTGGCGAGAGAGGGCTTCGCTAGTGGAAAAAACAGCGCAAGGCAAAGCAGTTGACTGGATCGACATCTCAGGTCGATCAGCGGTTCGTTCAGTCATGATTCTCGTTGTTCAGGTTGTAGGAAAGCGAAGGGGTTTCCTTCGCCGCAAAATAAATCTCGAACCGAATCGGCAAGTATGAACGATCGCGCAGAGCTTGAATAGGGAGTCATTCGCTCCATTACGCTAAATCCTTGCAAAATACCTACAATCCCCGGGACTTATTTAGGAAGACGTCTGGCGAAACGCCACTATATTGAAATAAGTCGGAAAACTAATTTTTTACCTCGGCTTATCCCTATTTACGGGGTCGCATTTCCGGCTCTCAGCTTATCTCAAAAACGTATTCCTTCAGCCCACCCTCGTGCCATGCAACGCGACACTCGCAGCTATCGTTTCGCATCACTCGCCGCCAGCTTGCTCATTCTGATGTTGGGCCTGAGCCAACTTGCCGCCGCCGAGCCGCAAACTCAAAAAGAACGCATTTCGGTGCTATTTTTGGGTGACAACGGACACCACGAGCCCGCCAAACGGTTCGTTGAATTACAGCCCGCTTTGGAAGCCCGCGGCATCGATCTGAAGTACACCGATTCGCTGGCGAATATCAATCCGGAAACACTGGCCCAGTTCGACGGGCTGATGATTTACGCCAACATCGAACAGATCGACCCAGCCAGCGAAAAGGCGATCATCGACTACGTCGAAGCGGGGCACGGACTCATTCCGCTGCACTGTGCTTCGTACTGTTTTTTGAACTCGCCGAAGTACATCGCGCTGGTGGGTGCCCAGTTCAAGAGCCACGGCACCGGCACCTTCCGCACTCAAATCACTGAAACGTCGCACCCGATCATGCAAGGGTTTCAGGGCTTTGAAAGCTGGGACGAAACCTACGTGCATACCAAGCACAACGAAAAGAATCGTACCGTGCTGACCTACCGCGTGAACGATAGCGAGCGAGAACCATGGACCTGGGTTCGCGAACAAGGCAAAGGACGCGTCTTCTACACCGCTTGGGGACACGATGCCCGCACGTGGACCAACCCCGGCTTTGCCAACCTGGTCGAACGTGGCGTGCGCTGGGCCATCGGACAAGATCCAAGCGTGGTCCCCAACTTCCCACCGCAGCAGAAGGGCCTGATCACCGCGTTCGATAAGCCCATGAACGTCCCCAAGGCTCAGAAGCCCAATACCGATGTGAAGCCGTTCGACTATATCGATGTGGGTGCCAAGATCCCCAACTACACCGCCAGCAAGACCTGGGGCACGCAGGCCGAGAACCTCAACCTGATGCAGAAGCCACTGCCGGCCGAAGAATCGAAAAAGCACTGGGTCCTGCCGGAAGGTTTTGAAGCGAAGCTCTTCGCCTCGGAAGAGATTTTTGAAGGTGGTAAGCCGATTGCGATGACCTGGGACGCTCGCGGGCGACTCTGGATGTGCATGACGCTCGACTACCCGAACGAGTTGCACGCCAAGGGGCCCGGCCGCGACCGCGTGGTGGTATGCGAAGACACCGACGGCGACCTGAAAGCCGATAAGGTCACCACCTTCGCCGAAGGGCTGAGCATTCCGACCTCGATCGCCTTCCATAACGGCGGCGTCATCGTGCAGAACGGCGAGCAAACCTTGTGGCTGAAAGACACCAACGGCGACGACGTAGCCGATGTGAAAAAAGTGATGTTCAGCGGCTGGAACATGAAAGACACCCACGGTGGTGTAAGCAACTTCCAGTACGGCCACGACAACTGGATCTGGGGGATGCAAGGCTACAACGATTCGCACGTGGTGGTGAACGGCGTTGAACAGCCTGGCTTCCGCAACGGCTTCTTCCGCTTCAAGCCCGATGGCAGCAAGCTCGAGTTCATTCGTTCGACCAACAACAACACGTGGGGGCTGGGCATCAGCGAAGAAGGGATCATCTTCGGCTCGACCGCCAACCACTGCCCTAGTGTCTACATGCCCATCCCGAACCGCTACTACGAACAGGTTCGCGGCTGGACGGCACGCCTGGTCTTGGACTCGATGGCCGACTCGCACAAGTTCCAACCAGTTACCGACAAAGTTCGTCAGGTCGATC
Organism: Blastopirellula marina; assembly: GCF_002967715.1. Lineage (NCBI taxonomy): Bacteria > Pseudomonadati > Planctomycetota > Planctomycetia > Pirellulales > Pirellulaceae > Blastopirellula > Blastopirellula marina. The sequence continues at coordinate 464,142 of NZ_PUIA01000016.1, read as the reverse complement.
ATCACGGCGGTTACACGGCCGGTGCCGGACACTCGCTCTACACGGCTCGCAACTACCCCGAAGCGTTCTGGAACCGCGTCGCTTTCGTCAACGGTCCGACGGGGCACCTCACTGGTGCGTTCGTAATCTCGCGCGACGGCAGCAACTTCCACTCGACCAGCCCGTTCAACCTGGTGGCCTCCGACGATGAATGGTCGGCCCCCATCCAGGCCGAAGTCGGCCCCGATGGCAACGTCTGGGTTCTGGACTGGTACAACTACATCATCCAACACAACCCGACACCGCACGGCTTCAAAACCGGCAAAGGTGCCGCCTACGAGACCGACCTGCGTGACAAACGCCACGGTCGCATCTACCGCATCGTTTACACCGGCGAAGGTGCCAAGGCCGACAAGGATTGGCACGTGAACCTGGAGAAGGCCGCCCCCGAGAAGATCGTTGCGACCCTGAAGAGCGACAATTTGCTATGGCGTCGTCATGCTCAGCAAATCCTGGTCGAAAGGGGCGAAACCGATGTTGTCCCCGCTTTGATCAACCTACTGCAGGACGACTCGGTCGATCGCATCGGCCTGAATGCCGGAGCGATTCATGCCCTGTGGACCTTGCAAGGACTGGGCGTTCTGGAAAATGCCAACGGCACCGCGACCCAGGCCGCCTATGCCGCGCTGAAGCATCCGGCTCCTGGGGTTCGCCGCAACGCCGTGCAAGTGTTGCCACGCATCCCTGAAAGCACCGCCGCGATCCTGGAAAGTGGAGTATTGAACGATGCCGATCCGCAAGTTCGCCTGATGACACTGTTGGCCCTGGCCGACCTGCCAGCCAGCGACGCCGCGGCGATCGATATCTTGGCGATGATCACCCAACCTGAAAACGCCAACGACCGCTGGATCCCCGATGCAGCGACCTCGGCCGCCGCGAATCAGGGAGGCAGCTTCCTGAAAGCGGTTGCCAAGAGCGATAAGATCGACAACAAGACGATGAACCTGGTGGCGATTGTCACCGAACATTACTCGCGTGGCGGTCCGGTCGATACGATCGCTGACCTGCTGCCAGCCATCGAAAGTGCCCAGCCACAAGTCGCCGAGGCGATTGTCACCGGCCTGACCAAAGGTTGGCCACAAGACAAGAAGCCGCAGATCACCGAAGCGGTCGATGAGTCGCTGGCCGGGCTGATCGAGAAGCTGCCTGCTTCCTCGCGTGGCCAGCTGATTTCGATGGCCGTGAACTGGGGCAGCACCAAGCTGGCTGCTCAATTGGAAGAGTTGGTCGAGAACGCTCTGGATCAAATCGAATCCGGCGACCTCAGCGCGAAAGACGCGCAGCGATTGGCTCGTGAGATCGTCGAACTGAACGTGAAGATGGATCCGCCGGTGGAAGCCGAGCTACTGGCCACCATCGGCCCGCAAACCTCGGCCGATGTCACCACGGCTCTGCTTAGCAGCCTGAAGGCCAGCGAAAACGACGACCTGGGCAAGTTCGTTCTGGAAACGCTACCCAGCCTGACGCCAACTGGCCGCAAGGAAGCAATCACCTTGATGCTTGGTCGCCCAGCCTGGACGGCCGACCTGTTGGCTTCGATGGACAAAGGTGCGATCCAACTGAACGAACTGGCCCTCGACCAGCGTCAGGCCCTTTCGCAGCATCCCGATAAGAAGCTGCGTGCGAAGGCCGAAGAGATGTTTGCCCGCGGTGGTGCCCTGCCCAATGCCGACCGCCAAAAGGTGATCAAGGAACTGTGGGCGACCACCGAAGCCCAGGGGGACGCGGCTGCCGGTAAGCTGGTCTTCAAGCGAGAATGCTCGAAGTGCCACGTGCACAGTGGCGAAGGCTCGAAGATCGGTCCTGACCTGACCGGCATGGCCGTGCATCCGAAGTCGCAACTGTTGACCGAGATCCTCGATCCGAACCGTAGCGTCGAGTCGAACTACCGCACCTACATGGTCGCCACCATAGACGGACGCGTGCTGAGTGGTCTGTTGGCCTCGGAAAGCCGGACGGCTATCGAACTGGTCGACGCCGAAGGAAAGCAGCAATCGATTCTGCGGGAAGACATCGACCAACTGATGGGGACTCCCCAGTCGCTCATGCCGGTTGGTTTCGAGAAGCAGATCAAGCCGAAGGAATTTGAAGACCTGCTGGCCTTCCTGACCCAGCGAGGCAAGTTCGTTCCGCTGCCGCTGGAAAAAATCGCCACGGCGGTCAGCACCCAGGGGATGTTCATCTCGAAGAACGCCCCGGTCGAAACGCTGGTCTTCAGCGACTGGCAGCCCAAGAACTTTGAAGGGGTGCCATTCCAACTGATCGATCCGCAGGGAACCTCCCAGCCGAACGTCGTGATGCTGTACGGCCCCGGCGGCTATCTGCCTCCCAAGATGCCGAAGTCGGTCTCGCTGCCGTGCAACATGCCACTCAAATCGGTACACATCCTGGGTGGTGTCGCTGGCTGGGCCTATCCTTATAGCGACCAGAAGACAACCTCGATGATCGTCCGCTTCCACTACCAGGACGGCGCAACCGAAGACCACGAACTGAAGAATGGCGTCCATATTGCGGACTACATTCGACGGGTGGACGTACCGGAATCGAAGTTCGCGTTCGACCTGAATGGCCGCCAGGTCCGCTACCTGGCCGTTAGTCCCAGCCAGTCCAAGCCGGTCAAAACGATCGACCTGGTCAAGGGAGACGACGCCACCGCCCCGGTCGTGATGGCCGTAACCGCAGAAGCCGTCGAGTAACAGCGATCGTTAATGTAAGTTGTTGCCAATAAAGAGTTTTGGCGGGAACGTCGACGTCGTCATGGGGATGGAAGCAGACGTTAGCAAGGGACTTCATCTTCCATTGGCGTCGTCGTACCACCCAAGACAACGTGATTCTGGCATTGGGGGTTGCGACTTCGCCCCGGCAGCTATAAAATCTTGAGTTTCCACTCGAAAGAAATCCGAGGTTAGGGAGCTTCCAAGTTCCTAAACCTAAGTCATATCGAACGTTGCCGCGTCACTGCGTCCTAGAAAGACAGTGCGGCATATCAGACGCCCGAAAGAGAATTATGAGACCAGCCAATAAGACCAAAGCCCGTAAGCGTGCCAAGACCAAAGCTCGAGTATCCAAAAAGGATCCGATCTTCGTCGATGGCAAGCGTCCGCGTCCAATGTTCGTGGATTACAAGGACGTGGAACTGCTCAAGAAGCTGACCAACCGTCATGGTCGTATTGTCGGTCGTCGCAAGAGCGGCTGCACCGCCGTCAGCCAGCACGCCGTTACGCAGGCCATCAAACGTGCCCGCTTCATGGCCCTGTTGGCTTACGTCAAGGACTAGTTCCCCCCGGAACTTTCCGCCCCCAGACACGAAGAAGCCTGCTCTCGGAAAAGAGAGCGGGCTTTTTTCATGCGCTATCCGCTGGATCTCACCACGCAATTGGTAGTCCCTCTGGTTGCCTCGTATTGATTACCGGCCATAAGTGCCAACAATGGGACCAGGAGAACACCATGTCGCAAACCTTTCAAACGACCCGCCGCGTCGAATTCCGAGATACGGATGCCGCCGGCATCGTGCACTTTTCGGCCTTCCTGATTTATATGGAGCAGGCCGAGCACGAGTTCCTGCGTTCGCTGGGGCTCAGCGTTCATCACCAACTGGAAGACACGTCGATGAGCTGGCCCCGGGTATCGGTCGATTGCGACTACCGCGGCCCGGCCAAGTTCGAGGACGTACTGGACGTGTCGCTGATCATTGCCCGGATTGGCTCGCGAAGCGTGACCTACCGGTTCCATTTCCAGCGCGACGAACTGACCCTGGCCGAAGGGACCATGACCGCCGTCTGCTGCCAGGTTCGCCCTGGCCATGCTCCCAAGAGCATGGAGATCCCCGACTGGTTCAAAGAGAAACTCCAACCCTTCGTCGACCCGACGGCCACCACTTAACACCCTGCCCTTCATGCTTTCCTACCACGAACAACTTACGCTTCGTCTGGCAGCCGGGATTGGCGAGCTCGACGAAGCGACTCGCGCGCGGCACACCCAGTTTCTGCTGGCCAAGCAGCAGCCAGATGGTGGCTTTGCCGGCCGTGAAGGGGCCAGCGACCTTTATTACACCAGCTTCGGCCTGCGTAGCCTGGCGATCCTGGGAGAGCTTCACGGAGAGGTTGCCGAGAAGGCCGCGACGTTCCTGCAAACCAGGCTATCCGGCAACGAAGGGGTCGTCGATTTTCTTTCGCTGATCTACGGTGCGAAGCTGCTGGAAACGGCGGCAGGCATTGATATCTTCGCCGATGCCTCGCGCGACTGGCGGCGAAGTGTCGCCGATACGCTGAACACCTTACGGCGTCAAGACGGCGGCTATGCCAAAGGCCCCGAAGGGATGGCCAGCAGTACGTATCACACGTTCCTGGTGCTGTTGTGCCTGCAACTGATCGAACAACCGATCCCGCAGCCCGAAGCGATGGTCACGTTTCTTCTCTCGCAAGAGTCGGAAGAAGGAGGCTTTCGCGAGATCCGGGCCAGCAAGCGAGCCGGCACCAATCCGACCGCGGCGGCGATCGGCGCGCTGCGGATTCTCGATAGCCTGACCGAAGAGATTATCGAAGGCACCCTCGACTTTCTGGTCGAGATGCAAAACGATGAAGGTGGGCTGCGCGCGAACACGCGGATTCCCATCGCTGATGTGCTGAGCACGTTCACCGGCATGCTGACGCTGACCGACCTGGACGCGCTACACGAGATTGAACAAGACGACACCTTGAAATATGTCCGCGCCCTCGAACAAGAGAGCGGCGGCTTCTTCGGGGCGGCCTGGGACGAGGTGGCCGACGTGGAATATACGTTCTACGGACTGGGCAGCCTCGCCCTGCTTCATGTCCCCAACGACTTCACCCTGGAATGAACCATCATGGCAGACCTGGAAATCAAGCAGTTGGCCAAAGATTACCCCACCCGGGCCGAGTCTTTGAAAGTCCTGCGGGACGTTTCTCTTTCGCTTTCCCAGGGTGAAAGCGCGGCGATCCTGGGGCCCAGCGGCTGCGGCAAAAGCACCCTGCTCTACTGCATCGGCACGCTCGAAGAGCCCACCTCCGGCAGCATCACGCTCGACGGTCAGAACCCCTTCACCCTTAGCGAAGTGCAGTTGGCCAAGTTTCGTAGCGAGAACATCGGCTTTATCTTCCAAGACCATCACCTGCTGCCGCAACTGACCGTGCTGGAGAACGTCCTGGTCCCCACGCTGGCGGCCGGCAAGTCAACGCCCCAGCAGATCGAACGAGCCAAGATGCTCATCGAGAGGGTCGGTCTTTCGCAGCGGATCGAACACCGCTCGGCCGAGCTTTCCGGCGGCGAACGGCAACGCGTCGCCGTGGCCCGCAGCTTGATCCATCAGCCCAAGCTGCTGCTGGCCGACGAGCCGACCGGCAACCTCGATAAGACCAACGCCGAGGCAATCGGCAACTTACTGCTGGAGCTACAAAAGGAAGAACGCTCGATCTTGATCGTGGTGACGCACAGCCAGGAACTGGCCGCCATCTTCCAGCAAAAATACCAACTGGACGACGGCCAACTGCAAGGTCAACAACCGGCGGCGCACTCGTAACGTCAAGGAGGCAACATCATGAATCGTTGGCGTTTGATCCTGCGAAGTGCTCAACAGTTCTGGCAAACCAACCTGGCCGTGCTGCTGGGTGTCGCCGCCGCGACAGCCGTTCTGACCGGGGCACTGATCATCGGTGACTCGGTGCGAGGAAGCCTGCGCGACCTGGCACTGTCTCGCTTAGGCTCCATTCAAGAGATTTTGCTGGCCGATCGTTTCTTCCGGCCCAGCGTCGCCGAGCAAATTGAAAAGCAGAACGAGAATACCACGGCCGTTCCGATCGTCCTTATGCAAGGGACGTTGCAAACGGTCGGCGAGAAACCGGACGACCCCACCAAGGTCGCCGGTAACCTGGCCGTGCTGGGCATTGACGAAGCGTTCTGGAAGCTGGGGGATGTCCCCGGCTGGACACCAACCGCCATCAGCGACGAAGAGATCATCCTCAATCAGCCCCTGGCCGATGAACTGGGGGTGAAGCAGGGAGACCTCGTCACGCTACGACTGCCAGGCGGGAACGACGTGCCGGCCGATAGCCCCCTGGGTCGTAAGACCGCCGAGACGCAAAGCCTGCCACGGCTGACCGTGAAAGCGGTGATCCCGGCCGAAGGGCTTGGGCGTTTCGGGATGCATCCCACGCAGCAGTTGCCGCTCAATGCCTACGCTTCCAAGGCCGCCCTGCAAGAGGCGCTCGAACAAGACGACCGCGTCAATGCCGTTATGGTGAGTCACCCCGATGGGCAGACACTCGATCTGAGCAAGCTGTTTCTAACGCTGGCCGACTACAACTTCGAGCTCACCAAGGTCGAGCAGAAGTTCCAAGACCAAACGATCTACGACTATTGGCAGCTGACCAGCAGCCGGATGATCTTCGGCAATGCTGCCGCCGAAGCCGTTGAAAAGGCCTTCGCAGGGGACGCCCACCCGACGTTCACGTACCTGGCCACTTCGATCGGTGTGGGGGAAGTGCCGCAGGGTGAGGACAAGACCTCGATCCCCTATTCGACCGTCACGGCGCTGCAGCCTGCGGGGCTTGATTACCCGCTGGTTGATCTCGACGGGAAACCGATTGAAAAGATCGGCAACGACGAGATCGTCCTGAACTCGTGGACGGTCGATCACTTGAACCTGGCCCGCGCGGCGAAGCTGAAGAAGGACAACCCCGAGCTGAGCAATGAAGAGGCGAAAGCGCAGTCGCAGATCAACGTCGGCGACACGATCTACCTGAAGTTCTTCGAGCCTGAAAGCTCGCATGGCGTGGCCAAAGAGACCGGCCGCACGTTCCGCCTGGCCGCCATCACGCCGCTGACCGAACCGGTAGAACCGTTCCGGCGAAGTCGCCCTCCCGAATTCGATAAGGCACCCACCACCGCGAACGATCCCGACTACACGCCGGTTGTCAAAGGGATTACCGACCAGGATTCGATCAACGACTGGGACCCACCGTTTCCGTATGACAATACCCGCGTCGATGGGGACGACGAAGAATATTGGGACAACTACCGCACCACCCCCAAAGCGTTTATCTCGCTTGGAATGGGGCAAACGCTATGGGGGAGCCGCTTCGGCAAAGTGACTTCGCTCCGCTTCTCTGGCACGAAGTACACCGACGAACATACGCTGCAAACGAAGACCGAAGAGGCCCTGGCACCGCACCGCAGTGAGCTTGGCTTTCGCCTTTTGACTGTGAGAAAGGACGCCTTGATGGCTGCGGCCGGCACGACTCCATTCAACGTGCTGTTCATGGGCTTCTCGATGTTCATCATCGGCTCGGCGTTGATGCTGGTGTCGCTGCTGTTTCGCCTGGGGTTGGAACAGCGAAGCCAGCAGATCGGTCTGCTGCAAGCCGTGGGGCTTAGCCGTAAGGTGACCCAAGGCCTGCTGATCCGCGAGGCGGGCCTGATTGCAGTGGTGGGAAGTATCGCTGGCGTGATCATCGGCATCGGCTATGCGTGGCTGATGCTGGTAGGACTGCGAACGTGGTGGCTGGGAGCGGTCGTTACACCGTTTCTGACACTGCATCTGGATAACCCGAGCAGTCTGGTGATCGGCCTGGTGAGTGGTTCGCTCGTATGTTTGCTGACGATTGTCTTCGGTATGCGAGGGCTGAAGAAGCTTTCCGTGCGCGGCTTACTCCAAGGGAGCACGACCGATACGCAAACCACTTTCGGCAAACGCAGCCGCTGGGCCCTGTTTGCGGGCATCGCTTGTGCCGTGGGAGCGGTCGGGCTGTCGTTTCTGGCCGCTGGCCTGGGCGGCGAAGCCCAGGCCGGGGCATTCTTTGGTTCGGGTGCCCTGGTGTTAACCGCGTGTTTGCTGCTGCTGTGGCACGCGCTGCGTCGTGGGGTTGGTTCAGGCCATGAAGGGACGTTCACCTTGGGGCAACTGGCTCTGAGCAATGCGGCGCGTAACCCGGGACGCAGCACGCTGACGATCGGCTTGATCGCGTCGGCGGCGTTTTTGATCGTGGCGATCGGGGCGTTTCGCTTGTCACCCACCGAGTCTGGCTCTGGAGGCATGAACCTGATCGCCGAAAGCTCGCAGCCGCTGTATCGCGATCTCAACACCGAAGAAGGCCGACTCGAAACCGGCTTCACGGAAGAGGAAGACCAACAGCTTGCGTCGACGACAATTCTTTCACTGCGGGTACAACCAGGAGACGATGCCAGCTGCTTGAACCTGTATCAATCGAACAGCCCTCGCGTGCTGGGCGTGACGCCGAGCATGATGAAGTATTACGCTCAATCGGACGTCACCCATTTCGAGTGGGTAGCCTCGGCAGCGACCAGTGGCGAGTCGAAATGGGAAGCACTGAACAAGAAGGCGGACGGCATCAATGAGCCGATTCCCGTAGCGCTCGACAATAACACGGCCATGTATGCCCTGCATTTGTATGGGGGCATCGGGGAAGAGTTCACCACCACCGACGACGACGGCCGCGAAACGAAATATATTGTCGCAGGCCTCTTATCGAACTGTGTCTTTCAAGGGAATCTGCTGATCAGCGAGGCGAACTTCCTGGATCGTTACCCCGATGTGAGCGGCTACGAGATGTTCCTGGTTCGCACGCCGGAAGGAAAAGAAGAGGCTGTTCGAAGCGTCCTGGAAACCCGCCTGGCGGACCAAGGGTTCGATATCACCTCGGCCGAGAAGATCCTGACGGGTTTGCTGGCTGTGCAGAACACCTACCTGTCGACGTTTCAAAGCTTGGGCGCGCTCGGTCTGCTGCTGGGTACGTTTGGCCTGGCAGCGGTACAACTGCGAACCATTCTCGAACGTCGGTCGGAGTTGGCCCTGCTGCGAGCAGCCGGCTTTGCCAATGGTCGGCTCTACTCGCTGGTGATGCGTGAGACGATGGTTCTGCTCCTGGGCGGACTGGCGACCGGGGTAATCTCGGCCTTAATCACGGTCGTGCCGCATATGGTGTTTGGCAATGCGTCGATTCCGTTCGCTTCGCTGGGGGGCATGCTCAGCATGATCCTGGTGGTGGGGATCGTCAGCAGCAGCCTGGCGGTTCGTTCGGCCTTGAAAGGGGACATTGTGCCGGCGTTGCGTGGTAGTTGAACGCTTCTGTCTGCTGGATCTCGTCAACGGTCGATTCGGTCGTTAGAATGGGGAAAAGTCGTTCTAACAACTATTTTGCGCCCCCCTGATCCAACCTTGGAGTCGTTTTTCCATGCATTTTATTTTCGTCATCTGCGGTATCGCGTTAACGGCACTGGCCTGGGGAAGCTACGGACCTGTTCTGCACGAAGGACAGCATTACCTGGGCAACGATCGCATTAAGCCGTTGATCTGCGTCGGCCTGGCCTATCTGGTAGTGGCGGTGATCATTCCATCGGCCATTCTGATCGCCCAAGGCAAGTTCACCACCGATTGGACCTTCAGCGGGTTCTCGTGGAGCTTTATCGCCGGTACCTGCGGAACGTTTGGTGCGTTCGGTCTGATTCTCGCATTGACCAACGGCGGCAAGCCCTGGATCGTGATGCCGCTGGTGTTCGGCTTCGCTCCGATCGTGACGACGATCATCTCGCTGTTCACCAAGAACCTGTGGAATGAAGCTGGTCCGGTCTTCTACGCCGGGATCATCATGACGATCGCTGGTGCCGTGACGGTGCTGATCTTCGCCCCCAAGGGCGCTCCGCCGCAGAAGTCGGCCCACGCCGAGCCGAAGACCGAAGAGGTCAGCAAGGCCGATCCGACCAAGCAGCCCAGTGCCTTGGAAAAGCTAACCGGCAAATCGGAAGCCGACGGCAAGTAAGTACGAAGGTCTCGTGAAGCGATGAGTGAATCGTCCCTTTCGCCGCACTCCCAGATGGAGGCCATCGACTTGCAGATGGCCCACCTGTGGATGGTGCGTACGTTCCTCAAGCATGCCGAGGAAACGGAAGAAGACGAAGAGCTGCAACAGGTCGCCCGGACGCTGTACGACTACATGCTGGCCCTAGGGCCGGCGGTTCAAGCGAATGACTCGGCCACGTATCTGAAGCAAGCGAAGAAGAAATTCAGCAAGCTGCGCAAAGCGTGCGAACTGTTCGAGGAGATCCAGCCTGAGATCTCGGACCACACTAACTTCAAAATGGCGGCGGTCAGCTGCCGCCAGGTGGTCAACCAGGTCGGAGCGATTTTGGGTGCTAGCACCTCTTAAGGCCTTACAGGGCTAAGAGCCTTCTCAAACATCGAGCGTCCCTCAAAGGTTGTGCCAAATCCTTTGCTGTCAGGTTCTCTATTTGCCCAGTTCACCATTCTGGGTATAACCAGGGTCCGATACACCTTGCCTGGGCTGTCCATGGATCGGAGTTGGCCTGGGTTTTCCGATTAAAAGCCGCGTCAAGGAAGACGAGCCGTGAGCCTCCCCCCGCTCTTGCAAGCGTTTAAATCGATGCGTCCTGCCAAGGTTCTGGTCTTGGGGGACATGATCCTCGACCGCTACACCTACGGCAACGCTCAGCGAATCAGCCAGGAATCGCCGGTGATCGTGCTGCATGCCGACGAGCAGGAACTACGCCTGGGCGGGGCAGCCAACGTCTGCAATATGCTGCGAGGGCTCGACTGCCACGTGGTTGCCGCTGGCGTCCACGGCCGCGACGAGTCTGGCAGCCAGATGGTGGAACTCGCACAGCAGTCGGGCATCGACACTCGCCTGATTGCCTGCGACGCCTCCAGGCCCACGACGCTGAAAGAACGCTTCGTCGGGCGAGCCGGGTCGCGGCATCCAAGCCAAATCCTGCGCGTCGATCACGAACAGACCGAAGCGATCGCCGACTGGCTCGTCGAGAAGATCTACAGCGGCATCGAGAATCAAATCGAAGACTTCGACGTCATTTTGATCTCGGACTATGCCAAGGGAGTCTGCACGCCGAAGCTGCTGCAGATGGTCATTCAACTGGCAAACAAGCACAACATTCCAACGCTGGTCGACCCGATGCGAGGACACGACTACGAACGCTACCGCGGTGCGACGCTGCTCAAAGCCAACCGAATTGAAACCGAACTGGCCAGCGGCGTTACGCTGAAGACGGTTGCCGATGCCTCGGCCGCCGGTAGCCAGTTGTGCCAACAACTGGACCTGCAAGACGTGATCGTCACGCTCGATCGAGATGGCATGGCCTTGGTCAGCCGCGATGGCGTTTCGTGCCACTTCCCCACCCAGGCCCGCAGCGTGTACGACATCACCGGAGCCGGCGACATGGTTCTGGCCATGCTGGGCGCTTGCCTGGGCAGTGGTTTGGATCGTGAAGACTCGGTTCGCCTGGCAAACGTGGCCGCCGGTCTGGAAGTCGAGAAGTCAGGCGTGGCCGTGATTCCCCTGGCCGAGATCGAAGCCGAACTTCGCACCGACCTACTACCTGGCCAGAAGAAGATTGTCACGCACCAGCAGATCGCAGCGATCGCCGAAGAGCATCATCGTCGCGGCGAGAAGATTGTGTTCACCAACGGCTGCTTCGACCTGCTGCACTTCGGCCACGTGACCAACCTGACCGAAGCTTCCAAGATGGGTGAAGTGCTGGTCGTGGGTCTGAACAGCGATGCGAGTGTCTCGAAGCTGAAAGGCCCAACCAGGCCCGTCATCAGCGAGACCGAACGCTCGGCCATGCTCGCCGCGCTGTCGTGCGTCGATTACGTGGTGGTATTCGGCGAAGACACGCCGTACGACCTGATCAAAGCGGTCCGCCCAGACATCCTGGTCAAAGGGGGACACTACGTACCGGAAGAGATTCCCGGGTACGACATTCTGCAGGAATACGGCGGAGAGATTCGCCTGGTCGATATCGTCGGTGGATTCTCGACGACCGACATCATTCAGAAGGTTGCGGCCAACGAAACCATTCGCCGCACGGCTGCTGCTTAGTCTGTTTCCAAGGAGTGGAGCCATGGCGGGCACACGAAACATTGCGGTCGTATTACCGAATTGGATCGGCGACGTGGTCATGGCCACGCCGACCCTGCGAGCCATTCGCGAAGGCCTGAACCCAGGCGATCGCCTGGTCGGCATCATGCGTCCCTACGTGCAAGATGTGCTGGACGGTAGTCGCCTGCTGGACGACGTGATGCTGTGGACCAAGAAGGCAAAGAATCCGAATCAGCGGTTCTTGAACGTTGCCTCGCAGATGCGACGGCGCGGGTTTGATCAGGCCATCCTTTTGCCCAACTCGATCAGTTCGGCCGGTCTGGCCTATCTGGGCGGCGTTAAGCAACGCATCGGCTATCGCCGCTACGGCCGCGGTCCTTTGCTCACGCATGCATTGGATCCACCCACGGAAAATGGCGAGCGGATACCAGTTTCGGCTGTCGATTACTATCTCGCGCTGGCAGAACTTGCCGGCTACGAAGTTCGCTCGCGCCACTGCGAACTTGGTTATACCAATATCGACGACCTGCGTGCCCAGGTTATCTGGCGGCAATATCGTTTCTTCGAGCGGCGCGTGATCATCTTCAACACCGGCGGTGCGTATGGCGGTGCGAAGCATTGGCCGGCCGACTACTACACAGCGCTGGCTCGTCGTTTAGTCGAAGACCCTCGCAACGCGGTGCTGCTGATTTGTGGCCCCAGCGAGCGTGAGACAGTCGCTCAGATCGAACGCGAAGTGAATCATCCGTTCGTACGGAGCCTGGCCGCGGAAGACCCGACCATTGGCATGAGCAAAGCCGTGATCAACATGGCGGCGCTGATGATCACCACCGATTCAGGACCACGCCACTTCGCGGCGGCGTTCAACATCCCATCGGTTGCCATTTTCGGCCCGACCGATCCTCGCTGGGCCGAGAACTACAACCCGTACGAGTTGATTCTCTCGGCTGGCAGCGACTGCGCCCCTTGTGCCCAGCGCGAATGTCCCTTGAAACATCACCGCTGCATGCGAGATCTGGCGGTGAATGACGTGCTGTTGGCTGCCCAGCGACAACTCGACTGGCAAGCGAATCAAACGCGAGCAGCCTAATACTGCCTCCCGTTTCAACAGCGGCCACCCTAACGCCTTCGCAGACATGCGTTTCGCGAGTGCACTGCACTGCTTAAGCAAGTCTTCAGCGCAGCTTTCTTACTTCCAGGGATTTCCAGAACTTATCGATCACCTCTTGCTCCTTGGCAGTGCCATTGGTTTCGATTTGTGTGAAGATCAACAGCCCACAATCACGCCCCGGGATCGAGTAGACTTCTCGGACCCAATTGTCGTCCTTGTAAGTTGTGACGGCTTGCTTTCCCTTCGCTTCAAGCTTGCCAACGTTTTTCGATACCGTCGAGTCTTTGTACGCGTATCCGTATTGGACTTCTTCTTTTGTTAGCTCGTTCAACATTGCGCCGACCAGGAACGTTGGGTCGGTATTGTCATATTCTTGAATGAATACGCCCGTCCCTTCAGGGGTGGCGAGAACAGTTTGGTGTACTCCGCCACCTAAGTCGCTCGTGCTGGGTCGGAACTTGCTCGAGTGCTTGAAGGTAAAGTAAGGGCGGTCGTATTGAAGTTCGTCTTTCATCTTCAATTCGACTTTGAGAACCTCGCCGCCTGGCAGTGTCACCTCCTTCGTCGAGTCGAGCCCGATGTCGTACGGCTTTCCATTGACCGTGAGTACATAGTCATCGGCAGCAAGAGCGTGCGACGCGATTAGTAGCGACAACACCAGCGCAGCAGACTTAATCATGAGATGCAACTTTCTGAGATGAACGACAGACAGGCAAAATCACGAGCCAGAGCGTGAAACGATGACCCAGGATGAACCGGAAGTGTACCATTTCAAAGAGGGGAACACGAACTGGAAGTCGAAGCAATACTTCAAGCTTACGGATCAGGGCCGGCAAACCAATCCCGAGCGGCATAAGCGAACGCTCCGGCGTGATTGCATCTTCTACCAGGTAGAATCGTCTACACGCAGATCATTGCGAACTTCCACGTCGCTGTCGATCGAACGGACCAGTTCCTGGGCGAGTTGCTTTTGATAGAACGAGGCCACTCGGCCGCTGAGGCAAACCGTGTTCTCGTGTTCTTCGTCGAGTTCGACTTGAATGAAGCGTAAACGGGGATTGCTGCTGGCCGCGAGCGCCGTGACGACGCGCGAACGGATATCTTTCATTGAGGAACTAATCATCCGTAAATCCTCACGGGGTGACCATCACCGCGAAAAAACAGCACTTTCGCGCCTGGCCAAGAAGTATGTGCGAGAGTGGGGCATGGGGCATCGCTACGGCAAATCCGTCGCGTGGTGTGTTCATCAGAGCAGCGATGCACCCATTAGTTGTAGGACCTGACCAAGAAATGGTCAAGTTAAACCTGAGGCAACTTCCCTTGCTCTCGAAGATGCGCGATCACTTGATCGGCAAGTTGATCCGGCGTGTAATCTCCACCGGCCAGATGAACTTCGGGTTTGGCTGGGGCTTCGTAGGGATCGTCGATGCCGGTAAACCCTTTGATTTCGCCTGCCCGAGCTTTCTTGTAGAGCCCTTTGGGATCGCGTTGTTCACACACCGCTAGCGGCGTATCAACAAACACCTCGATAAAGTCACCGGCACTTCCGCTCGATTCGACAATTCGCCGCACGGCGTCTCGATCGGACTGGTAAGGACTCACAAACGCGGTCAGCACCAACACGCCTGCCTGGCAGAAGAGATCCGCAACGGCACCAATGCGGCGGATGTTCTCCGCCCGGTCTTGAGCCCCGAATCCGAGACCAAATCGCTGGGCATACTCTGGCGAATAGCTCTCTTCCAGGATCTTGCTACTGGCATTGAGCCCGTGGCGGACGTTGTCGCCATCGAGCAGGAAGGTGTGAATCCCCATCTGATGCAGCTTCCCATCGACGGCATTGGCCACGGTGCTTTTGCCGCTGCCGCTGAGCCCCGTAAACCAAAGCACACCCCCTCCATGCCCGTTCAGCTTCTCCCGATCGGTGCGGGAGACGTGATGGTCGTGCCAGGTGATTTCAACGTTTTCAGACATGGCGATTACTTACACAGATGTATGAAGTTTCGGGGAGCTATCCCTCGATTCTAGCAAGTTCACAGAGGTTCGCAGACAGGACGTTGCTCGGGCAACTCCAGACCAGGAAGAACAACGCCTCGCGGCACCAGCGTCCGACATCGTGGCTTTGCAGATAGCCGGCCCCCTTGGCCGAGCTGAGCGCGGCTTGCGTGATTCGCAGGACCAGGCTATTAGCTCTTGAGCGGATTTGCATCGGATCGCACTGTGGTTCTCCGGCAGCGGCAGCCAGTAGATCGCTCTTGAGGGCCTCGAGTTCCGCCTCGAAGTGCTCGGTTGGCTGGGCGAACTCGCTACGACTTTCGCGCTGAGCAAGCAGAAAACGGTAAGCAGCCATGGAAAGACCAACGGCCAGAGTCGAGGTCTCCAGACCGCCGGTGTTCGCACCACTTCCTTTCTTCATGACATCTTCACGAGGACCATCCAGGATCCACTCGCGTGGGCAAAATGCATCCTTGAAGTTGACCGGGCCAGTTTGGCTGGCCGACAGTCCGACGAGTTCCGCAGGGGCACCCACCTCAATTCCAATTCCCTTCGCAGGCACGGCCAACAGCATTTGTCGGCCATCTTCCAGGCTGGCACCAATGACCAACGTATCGGCCGCTTTCGCCCCGGTGACCCACGGGCTGTAACCATCGAGCTTGTACCCCCCATCCACTTCCGTTGCCAACAGAGCCGTTTTTTTCAAGTGCTGGCGGCTGGTGGTCAGATGAGAGATCCCCACCGTGGCAAAAGTTTTTCCGGACAGCAGATCAGGCAGCAGCGATTGCTTCAGGGGTTCGTTCTCACTTGCAGCAATCCTTCGGCAGGCACCCGTACGCTGCGTAATGACGAACGTAGTGGTCAAACAAGCGGCCGAAAGTTCGAGATACCCCCGCACGACGTCATCGCCTGACCAGCCGAACCCGCCCTGCTCTTGAGCGATGAACCAACGAAAAACCCCGTGCTTTGCACAATTAAGTAGCTGCTCGGCAGGCCAGTCGTGGGCCGTCTGCAGAGAATTCGCCATTTGGCTTAGCTGCGCGCATAAAGCCGCAAGGTTACTTGAATCGGGCGAGATGATTTCTTTATCGGACATCGTCATCCCCATCAGAGGGTCGAGGAGCCAGCACCGCTGGCATGTTGGCATTCGGTTTGCTTGATCAATAATCTTCTATCTCATGGAAACCATCATCCCCAGTGTATGCGATGGTGGCAAGCGATCAGAGGAAGGTCGATCAGGCAGCAGTGCAATAACTGGCCCTTGGAATTGATCTCCCAAAATTGACACTTCATCCGTAAGCTACGCCAAGCTGGCAAGCTACGAAAGAATTGCGGGAAGTGAATCGAGAATGATCACACGCTTGCACGAATTTCCTTACATAAACAGCCCCATGCATTTGCTTGCAGGGGTCGCGTGTCGGAAGTCAACTCGCTACATTGCCAGTGTGCATGGATTCAAAAGCCCTTGTATCTTCAACCAGTTAGGTAACTGAGATGAGCCAGGCTGAAATGACAAGAACCGAGGACGATAACGTGACAGCACCCGTCGAGCTCTCGGCTGAAAAGCTGTACGAGAAGTGCATGTCGTTGGCCAATAATCTTTGGTGGACTTGGCAGCCGGACGTATTCAATCTGTTCCGCGATCTCGATCCCATCCGCTGGCGACAGTTAGACCACAACCCAATCGCCTTGCTCCGCGAGTTCACCCCAGAGCGTCTCGAAACGCGGGTCGCGGAAATGGTGCTTTATAGCCGTATCAATCACGCGTACCGTCGCCTGAAAGAATACATGGTCAGCAGCACCCCGTGGGCCGATACCCACGCAGGCGTGCTTGGTGGTAAGCCGGTTGCTTACTTCTCGGCCGAGTTCGGTATTCACGAATCGATTCAGATTTACTCGGGCGGTCTGGGCGTTTTGTCCGGCGACCATATCAAGAGTGCCAGCGGATTAGGTGTTCCGCTGGTGGCCATCGGTCTGTTCTATGACCAAGGCTACTTCAAGCAATTCCTCAACGACGAAGGCTACCAGGTCGAAGAATATCTCGACACCAAAGTCGAGAACCTGCCGATGACGCCGGCGACCGACCCAAGTGGCAAGCCGATCACCGTCACCATTCAGATGAAGGGTGGCAACTTGCTTGCTAAGGTCTGGCAAATGAACGTCGGTCGCGTGCCGCTGTTCCTGTTGGACTGCGATGTTGATGGGAACAACCCGGAAGACCGCGAACTGACCAGCCGTCTGTACGGTGGTGACGAACGTACCCGTATCCGCCAGGAAATGGTGCTCGGCGTGGGCGGCATCAAAGCCCTCAAGGCCCTCGGCATTACCCCAGGCGTGTATCACTTGAACGAAGGTCACAGCGCGTTCGCCACGCTAGAAGCCATTCGCGATCACATGCACGAAGACGGCATGAGCTTCGACGACGCTCTTCGCGAAGTCGCCAAGCGAACCGTTTTCACCACCCATACCCCAGTGCCTGCCGGTCACGACCGCTTCGATGCCGGTTTGATCGAAGAACATCTGGGCGTCCTGCGAGAATCGATCGGGATCTCGCACGAACAACTGATGGGCATGGGACGTGTCGATACCAACAATCAGCACGAAACGTTCTGCATGACGGTGCTCGGCCTCAAGGCCTCGCGCCGAGCCAACGCCGTGAGCCAGCTTCACGGACATGTCTCGCGCAGCATGTGGGCTCACCTCTGGCCATGGCGTGTCGAGGAAGAGATTCCAATCGGCCACATCACCAACGGTGTGCACATCCCATCGTGGATCGCCTGGCAGATGCTGCAATTGTACGATCGTCACTTCCCCAGCGGTTGGTACCAACGCATGGGCGAATCGGACGTTTGGCAATACATCCACGATGTCGATCCCGGCGAATTGTGGGAAACGCATGCCACGCTGAAGAACCTGCTGTTGCAGTTCGTGCGTCGTCGTATCTCGCGTCAATGTCGTCGCCGAGGTGAAAGCGATGATGCCGTAGAACGCGCACGAACCGTGCTGGATCCGAACGTCTTGACGATCGGGTTCGCACGTCGTTTTGCCACCTACAAGCGAGCGGACTTGTTCATGACCGACGTCGATCGCCTGATCGAAATGATGAGCGATCCAAAGCGTCCGGTGCAGTTCATCTTCAGCGGTAAAGCTCACCCGAAAGATGAACCCGGCAAGGCCAAGATCAAAAAGATCCACAACCTGCGTCACGATCCCGAATTCCGCGACAAGATCGTGTTCATCGAAGACTATGACATCAACGTTGCCCGTCACCTGATCCAAGGTGTGGACGTCTGGCTGAACAACCCACGACAGCCGCTGGAAGCCTCTGGTACCTCGGGCCAGAAGGTCGTGCTCAACGGCGGGTTGAACTGCTCGATCCTCGACGGTTGGTGGGCAGAAGCCTACGATGGTCGTAACGGCTTCGCCATCGGCACCGGCCGTACACACACCGATGTCGCCAAGCAGGACGCCCGCGACGCGGAAGACCTGTACAAGGTGCTGGAAAACGAAGTCATTCCGCTGTACTACGATCGCGACGTCGACGGCCTGCCGCGGGGCTGGATCAAACGCATGATGTACAGCATCAGCACTTCAGCCTGGCGTTTCAGTGCCCACCGCATGGTGGCCGACTACACCAAGCTGTGCTACGTGCCGGCCGCTGGCGGCTTGAGCAGCCAAATGCCTGGTTAATCCCAACCAGCAAAACCTCAGAAAACAAAAAAAGGATCTGGTTCGGCCAGATCCTTTTTTTGTGGTGACTCGTCAATTTCATAGTAAACGGTAAGGGTTTTGTTTGAGTTTGGTCAAATCCACAAGATTCCGGCTGACACAAGGCATTATCGTTGCCATAATAAAGACGGGGATGGCCACTCCCCCCCCGATAGCCGCAGGAATAGAGACTTGGCAAATCGGTTGGACCATCTTTAGGCGATCCCGCGCGCCTTCCCGCCTCCAACCACATCCTCTTGGCATACCTTTATTTACGTCCTAATCGCCACGGGCATGATCAATCTGATGAATCACAAAAGTAAATTCCGGGCATGGCTCTTTGTCCCTCTTCTGTTGCTGCTGCTTCCCTTGGCCGTTGAAGCTGGCAAGTTCAAAGTCGGTGATGTCGTCCAGGTTTACGACGACTGGCGAAAAGAGTGGAAGAACGGCACGGTGGTCGATATCAATCGCCGTGGTGAGTTGCTGATTGAAACCGCCGCCTACGGCAGCCTTCGCCGTGAAGTCTACCAGCCGAAGATCGTTCGCTTTGCTTACGAAGATGGTGCCATCGGCCCGGCACGAACCTGGACCGATACGAGCGGCACCTTCAAGATCATGGCCGCTCCGCTGGGGGTGGTCGAGGACAAGATTCGTCTACGCCGCGAAGACATGTCGGAGATAGAAGTTCCGATCGCCAAACTGGCCGACGCCGACCAGCGACTGATCGAACGCATGAAGGCCGAGATGGGCATCCGCGCCACACCGTCGCCTGACCCAATCGAACCGATTCGTTTTGCTGGCACGGATAACGAAAACCTCAACGCGTTTGGTAGTGTTGGTCTCGCCGAAGAACGCATCGCCATTCTGGCCGATCCGCTTCCTTCCTACATGGTGATTCCCGTCGGCGGTGTTGGCTTTGGCAAGCATTACGAAAAGGAACAGTTCGGCCTGATTCAGCCAATCGGTGGCCCCAGCGGGCTAGTGCTGATCTCGGCCGAGTACCCGGTCGATCCTCGCAAGACGGACGAAATCGATCGTTCGCGCATCGCTTGGATTTCGCTGAAGGACAAGAAAATCACCAAAGAACAGGCGCTGCCTGACGGCGAAATGGTGTTGGACTACCATCCTGCTTCGCGCCGACTGCTGACGTATCGCTACGGCCGCATCGTCACCACCTTCGGCCGCCGGAAGTGCCAACTTTCGATCTGGGAAGTGATGCCGACCGATGAATCGGTGAAGCCGATTATCAGCTGGGAAGCTTACCCGGAAGATGGCTACGATAAAGAGCCTTGGGCGCGTTTAATCAGTGGAGATCTGGTGCTGCATCGCTTTGCCGACAAGCAGTACGTCGGCTGGGATGTCGCCAACAAGTCGGTCGCCTACCGCATCTTCCAAGACAACACGTGGTCGACCCCACCTACGCTCAGTGGAACGGCCAAGTATGGTTTTCTGGTCGAGAACAAAAGCGTTCGTATCTTCGACGCCATGACCGGAACGACAATCACCAAGCTGATTACCGAGAACCCCATTAAGCTGGCCACGCCCAGCGAAGACGGTTCGAAGCTGGCGACCCTGGAAGAGAACACGCTGACGATCTGGAATCTTACCGATCCCAGCGCCGAACCGGTTGCGCATCCGGCCGAGTCGATCGGCGGTTCGATGGCGAAGGAAATGTATTGGGTTAACAACGACATGCTCATGATCAAGAACTTCATGGAGATGATCTTGTACGATCTGAACGAAGGGATCGCCATTTGGAATTACCACCTGGAACATGGTACGGTCACCGCCGTGAAGGAATCGGAAGGACGCCAAACGATGGGCGTGCTTAATGGTCACCTTGTGTATGGTGCCGAACTTATGTCCAACGGCGTACGTGCTGGCTTGGCCGTGGGTAACGTCAAACTTCCGGGACCGAACGTCCGCGAAAAGGTGGAAGGGGTTTCTCGTGAAGATCTGGTCGTGCTCAAGCCTGGCAGCAAGGTCCGCCTGGAAGTTCGCTGCGGCGATCAATACAACCCAACGGTTTACAATGCCTTGGTGGCCAAGATCCAAGAGAACGGCTGGGAGCTGAACCAAGACAACTACGACGCAATCATGCACGCGGAAATCAAGCGAGGCGAATCGATCACGCGGACGTATCGCTTCTTCGGTTTTACCCGAGCCCCCGAGACAGTCACCTATACGCCGATCATCTCGAAGTTGGATTTGACGATCGGAGAGGACACGATCTGGCTCAACCAAACCTCCACCGGGCCAGGCATGTTTGTCAGTGGCGACGAGACGATTCAACAGCAAGTCGATCGCCAGAAAGAAGACGTCAACTTCTTTACACGCAGCCGGATTCCGCCCATGATCCTCGATCCTAAGTATGGTCGCGGCTTTGGTTCGACCAAGGTTTCGACCAAGGGGCTGGAGCCGAGTACGCTGAAAAACTAGCTATCTACACGAACGGGCACTTCGTCGGCTTGAACGACTAACCGTTCACGATTCGGTGGCATCCACACGCATACCAATGGCCGGTCGACTGCTTGTCGTCTGGCCATTTTTTTGTTGGTGTGCCTGTTAAGCCTTGATGACTAGCTGACCGATCTTCTTGCCGGTATTGGTATACATGGCATGCCAGTCGTTGATATCGGGGAACCCATCCAGAAAGATCTGAATGAAGCGGGGCCAGTCGTTCGGTTCCAAAGTTAAACAACCATCCGACCCGCGATTGTTGTTGAATCCGTTATGGACGTTGATCCCCTGCGATGTGGTCTTGGCCGAGTTATCGCTTTGCACGTTAACCGGCTTTCGCATGTTGACCAGCAACCCTGGCCGAATGCCTTCCCGCATCATGACCAGCTTATCAGCCCCTTGCTTGGCGGCACTTCCCCCTTTGTGAAAGCCGATGTGGAGCGGATACGTGCCGTCGATAACACGTCCTTTGACCGTCATATCATCGGGCCAAATCGACCCGCGGAAGGTACCGCTGACTCCACCGCCAGAGAGCGTAAAGGTAGACTCGTACATCCCATTGAAGGTCGCGGCCTCGTTTCCCTTACGCTTCGTTTTTGTAGGCATCTTACCGCCATGCTGGACGGTCAGTGTGATCAGGCCACCGACGGGAATCGGTTTGGCCGTCGGAGGGGCTACCGAGCCAATCACGCTCGTCATCGCTTTCCATGTTTTGCCCCCGACATCGATGCGTCCATCCGGCTTCGCCAGACCAACCCGTCTCGCCTGGAAGCTAATAATGGCTTTCACCGTGTTTGAAGTTGCCCCTACGCGGGAGATTTTTCCGTCGATCCCCTTAGGATCGAAGCTGGGATTTGCCGTCTTCTTGGCAATCTCGGTCAACATCTTTTGAACGGTCGTCACGTCGGCCGCATGATTTGTGGCTCCGCTCTCGTAACTTCCCACCGACGCGCTAATCTTCCACATAATCTGAATCCTTGGCGAAAAGAGATCCTCCAGTTATGGAAGCGTTATCGCCGAGAAAAGGGATTGGTTGCGTAGAAAATCGTCGTTCTCACGAAATGAGACGAAGCACTGCATGCATGGGCGTTCTTAATATATGGCAACACTCGCGATATCCGATTCGCCACCAATTGCACATCCAATTATCACCCTATCCCTCTCGAG
Source organism: Blastopirellula marina (assembly GCF_002967715.1). Taxonomy (NCBI): domain Bacteria; kingdom Pseudomonadati; phylum Planctomycetota; class Planctomycetia; order Pirellulales; family Pirellulaceae; genus Blastopirellula; species Blastopirellula marina. The sequence continues at coordinate 441,780 of NZ_PUIA01000016.1, read as the reverse complement.
AACGACCCGCAGGCACAGCCCTGCCCAGGCTGTTGACGAAGAGATAAGCACCATTCAGCCAAGCTGCATAAGAAAACGACCATCGCGACAGCAAGCGACTCGCTGCGAAGACTTCATCACGAATTCACCCGAGGTTCTTAGCTGCTGAGTTATTCCCTTCTAGACTTCTGACGGCTGGTTTCTGGGCGAAGAGTGGTTTAACACTCCTCTACCGAGTCCTTTCGACATGCTGAGCATGAAAAGACCACCTCCGAGAGGGACTTTGGTGTGGAGTTTGCAGCCCTGAAACGCTAGTTGCTGCTTGGCGGAAGCGAGTGGTCAACGTGTGATCAATCCAAGGAATTTGAGCATGGGCCAGTTTCACATTGCTATCACCCATCAGGCTAGGCCTGGTAAAGAGAAAGAATACGAGGCCGCTTTGCGCGAGTTCGCGAAGCAGTCGCTGGACGAGCCGGGGGCTTCAGGCGTTCTGCTGTTGGCACCTGCGCCTGGCACGCTAGGCAAAGAATATGGAATCCTTCGCACGTTTGAAGACCGCGCATCGTGTGAGGCATTTTATAACTCGGACCGTTATCGAGAATTTCACCAGCGTACGCGGCCCCTGGTAGCGGACGATGCCAAACGTCGACCCCTGAATGGGCTGGAAGTTTTTTTTCACGATCCACGGCTTAGTCCTCCGAAGTGGAAGATGTTCATCGTCACATGGCTGGGTGTGTTTCCCAGTGCCTTGCTCTTTTCGATGACCATTCCTCCGTTAATCGGCTTTCTACCTGATCTGTTGATTCGGGCGATCGTCAACGTTTTTGTCGTTGCGTCGCTGGCTTGGATCATCATGCCATTCTTAACGCGTGTCTTTCGGCCGTGGTTGTCCCCTCCTCAGGAGCAACCCACGATCCCCGACTTTGCCACTGCCCACAGCGCCCATGGCCCGCAGGAGCAGCACCCGTTCTTCGAGCAACTCGAACTGGAACGCATTTGAACTTCCCTTGATTGCGAACCGATCGCCACGTACCGTGTCCCAATGCAAGGCGCTGTCAGTGCGCGCATTTCCGCCGGTTATCGCTGTTCGCATAAGAAGCTCAAGTCGAGGCCCACATGAGTCATGTTCATGTTGCGATTACTCACCAAGCCAAGCCTGGCATGGAGGCAGAGTACGAGGCCGCCCTGCGTGACTTTGCCCGAGAATCGCTGCACGAACCAGGTACGGCCGGTGTATTGCTGTTGGCCCCGGTCCCCGGGACGCATGGCTGCGAGTATGGGATTCTGAGATCGTTTGAAGATCAGGCATCGTGCGATGCGTTCTATCAATCGGCACGGTTCCGCAACTTTCACGAGCTGACCAAGTCGCTCGTGGTTGAGGAAGCGACCCGTCGCAAGCTACATGGTCTGGAGGCCTTCTTCCGCGACCCTAAGCTTAGCCCTGCGCGTTGGAAGATGGCGGCCATCACCTGGCTAGGCGTGTACCCTTCGGTGCTGTTCTGGGGTAATGTTTTGCCACCTGCTTTGAGCAGTCTGCACAGCCTGGTGGCGACGGCCATCACGACCATCTTCGTCACCGTGACATTGGCCTGGCTGGTGATGCCGATCCTCACCCAAGTGTTCGCCGCCTGGCTGCATCCGCCGATCTCGAATGTCCCGATCCTGGGGGAAGTCATTTCGGATGATGCTTCCAGCTAAGAAACGTTGATCAGAGCCACCGTTTCGCAACAGGCTGCCCAGCGAGAGGTTTTCCTGCAGCAGAACGAGCCTGACTGGAACTTTCACGTTTCGCTCTTCGCAAAGAAACTACCTGTTGAATTGGCTCAGAATCTGGCAGCAGCCAAAACGGTCGAAGACGAATTCCGAGTGGCCGATCGAGAGCTCGATTGGCTGCGAAAGGGACGTATGTCGGATTCTCAAGTATGTGACACCTGCCCGAAATGAAGGCCCTTAAGCTCCCCTCACACACGATGCGAAACATAAATACCATTCGCAAGCTAATGACCAAGCACCTTGCGAATTAAGTTGGGCTATCTCCCCTTAAATAGCCCTAGTGAGCCACAGGAACTGGCTTAATGGAGCTGAATTCTGCTTTTATGTTTCGAAATGTGCAAAATCGCGTTGAAAACGCAGGTTGATATCCCGTAAGATCAAACGTCTAGTCTTTTCTATCCAGATTTTACTTTTCTTTTCTCTTCATCTGGGAGGACGTCGTTGTGAAAACGCGCGGATTCACACTCGTGGAATTGTTGGTGGTAATTGCCATCATTGGAGTCTTAATTGCCCTCTTGCTTCCAGCGGTTCAGCAAGCCCGGGAAGCGGCTCGGCGGATGAGTTGCAGCAATAACCTGAAGCAGATTGGTTTGGGCCTGCATAACTATCACGATACCTTCGGGGAGATGCCTCCCTGCTCGGTTGCCCCGGAAGATGGCGATCCGGCAGGCGGTGGGCATGGCCCAACCGGCTGGGTGTTCCTGCTTCCATTCATCGAGCAGTCTTCGCTGCACGATCGCATCAGCCAGACATCGAACAACTTCAATCGCAACTTCTGGCTGGGTTCTGGCAATGCGGCTCCGATTCGAGACGCGGTGCACGAACTTTCGGTGGAAGCGTATTGGTGCCCTTCGAGTCCTCTGGCACGCTTCAAAGCCCAGAACAGCCGCCAGATCCAACAGATCGACTACGTGTTTGTAGCCGGAGCGAACAATCATTCGCGACGAGATCGCGCGGCGGAAAGCAACAGCCATTTTTCCGATGGGGGTGTCTTCCGGCAGCAACTGGGGGTGTCGTTCCGCGACATCACCGACGGAACGTCCAATACTTTCTGCATTGGCGAGCAGTCCGGCTTCACCAAGAGCGGTACGAACACAACCTTCGATGCACGCGCACATGCCAACAGTGGTTGGTACATGGGCTCGAAGAACTATACCCGCCCATCAGGAGCCGATAACTCGTGGGGCTCAGGCGGCGAAGACGACCGCTGTTACAACGTGACCACCATTCGCCAAGGCATCAATACAAAGGTGATTGGAGGCAACTGGGCCAAAGCCACACGCTGTAACACTCCGGTTCAATCGGCCCATCCAGGCGGCTCACTCGTGATTGTCAGCGATGCTTCGGTTCGATTCATACCGGAAACCGCCTCGCTTTCTGTCGTGAAAAACTTAGCCAATCGAGACGATGGCAATCCGGTTCAGTTTCCGTAACCAGGCCGAGTTGCATCTTGAGGAGTGACGCGAGGCAGCGCGTCACTCCTCGCTCTTATTTGTATCTTTTCTCTCATTCTCGAACACGCTTTATCGGAGTGCGCGATATGGCCAGGTATGGTCTTTGGCTGCTCGCATTCGGCCTTTTGGTCGGATGTAGCGAGTCTGGTACTAAGATGTATTCTGTCGACGGAACAGTGACCCTGGGTAAAAAGCCCATGAGCGGCGGGTTCGTTTCCTTCGAAGACACCACCACTGGAACAGCCGCCCAGGGGGTTATTGAAGAAGACGGCAGCTACACGCTGGAACTCCCAGCAGGCAGTTACCAGGTAATGATCGAACCGACGGAAATCGAAGTGAAGTCGAAAGACGGCATGTCGCCGCCTGAGATGAAGTACGCCCAGAACGTCCCGGACCGTTACATGTCGGTCGACACGACCGATCTGTCAGCTGACGTGGGGGACGACTCGACGACCTTCGACTTCATCTTGAAGAGGTAGCCCACCTCCGCTTCGGAGGAAACCTGCTTGGGGATCGGCTCCTTCTTCAGATCAAAAAACGAATCGAGCGTGACCAACACCAGCATGATCACGCCGACAATCAACTTGCCAACCGTCCCTAGGATGCGTCCAATAAACGCACCTTGACCAATCGCCATTCGCTCTTCATGGCTCTTGTCGGTGTTGTGCTCGCCGAGCCAGGCCCCGCCGAACGCTCCCAGTGCGCCACCCAAAAGCGCGCCGATCATCGTTCCCAGAATGGGGATGAAGCTCAGCAGGATGGCCCCCGCCAGGCTACCGACGAATGCCCCCACGAGCGATAAGAACACGCCCCAGCGGCTTCCCCCCTGCTTCGCCGCGCCGGCAGCCCCGGCCAGGAATTCAACGATTTCCCCGATCACGGCCAGCACGGCAATCACGATTACCACGGTCCAGCTAATGCGAGGGTAATAACCAGCCGGCAGAAAATAGGCATATAAGACGGTAAATAGCAACAAGATCCAGTTACCTGGCAGCGTGACGAAGGTCGTCAGCCAGGCAACCGAGTTGACCAGCATGAGTAAAACGGCTGCGACGTAAACCATAAGGGATCACTCTCGATATCGACAGGCACAACGTGACTCACGACTATTCTATGTCCCGATGGAACTCAGGACAGAGAGGTAAGTCTCGACGAGCGGGTTCTGACGAGGTGTTCGCTTACGTCGACGACTTCTTATTACATACGCGAAGAATTATGACGCGACCGTCAACATTGAGAACATCCGTTCCTCGGGGAAGCTGGGCCAGCGGTGTCTCCCAGTGGGCGTGCCCTCGAATAATCAGCCGCGGTGGAAGCAAATCGACCGTCATCCGAATCAGAGCCGAGCCCTTAAGCCCCTGATCCGGAACACCTGGCCCATCGTGCAGAATCAAGATGTCGAGATTATCGTGAATGCAGCGTTCCAGGCACTCGGCAAACTGCTGATCGGTCTTCCTTTGAGGCCGCCTGGGATTACCAACAATCCCGCCAATTCCCGCGATACAAAGACCACTTAGGCGGACTTCTTCACCATCCAGATAATGAATTTTATGCCCCATGCGCGAAGCTGGTCGGTAATATTCACCAAAAGTATCGTGATTGCCGGCAACGCCTGTTACCCATTGAAACTCGCGACCAAATGCCTGCCAGACGGTGGTCACATCGCCAGATCCACCACGCTTGTCAAGCGCAGGAACCGTGTATAAATCGCCAGCGAGTATCACGCCGGTTCGCTGCGAATCGATGCCGAGTTCGGGGAGTATTTCCGTTGCCAAAATTCGGGGCAGAACTTCCCCCAGTAGCCGCAGCGGGCCGCCACCAGCCGAGTCGAAAGTCTCTCTCCCTTGAAGATCGGCCGTGGCAACGATGGCGTCGAGCCCCTCCGGCAACTTATCGACGAGGCCTGTCTGAACGGTAAGTATTTCTCGATAGAATCCCCCAGGCCCTTTCCCTGCGTTAAGAAAGGGAAGGTGCCAGCAAGGCTGTTCGGCGATGGAAATAATCTTCATATGGCTTGAGGGCCCGAGACCCACGGGAAATAACGCTCAGAAATACGGGAGAACGCACATCTGGAACAGGTTCGCCCCGATTTCACACTCTTTCCCCCCCTGGTATAATTTCGCGCCTTGCATCCACCATGTTTGACCAGGGTTTTTACCCATCTTTCGTCAGGAGATTGTCGATGAGCATCAGTGCGTTTATGGAAAAGCATTACCGCCATTTTAACGCTCGCGAGATGGTGGAAGCAGCCAAGACGTATAAGTCGATGGTTGAAGGTGGTGGCAAGATGTTCATGTCCATCGCCGGTGCCATGAGCACCGCCGAACTGGGCATCTCGCTGGCAGAAATGATTCGCCAGGACAAGGTGCACGCGATCAGCTGCACGGCAGCCAACTTTGAAGAAGACTTCTTCAATCTGGTCGCCCACGACGAATACGAGCTGTGTCCGAACTACCGCGACCTTTCGCCGGAAGATGAATTCCAGCTCCGCGAAGGTGGCTTCAACCGCGTGACGGACACGTGTATCCCCGAAACGGTGATTCGCCACTTCGAGCACAACCTGCTCGAGTACTGGAAAGAAGCGGACGAAAAGGGTGAGCAGCACTTCCCGACCGATTACTTCTTCCGTCTGATCAAAGACGGCAAACTTCAAGAGCACTACCAGATCCCGCCGGAAAACAGCTGGGTTCTGGCTGCTTACGAAAAGGGAATTCCGGTCTTTACCCCAGGCTGGGAAGACTCGACGCTGGGTAACATCTTTGCGGCTCGCGTTTACGACGGCACCCTGTCCACGCACAACGTGATTCACCCAGGTACCCGCATGATGCAAGACCTGGTGAAGTGGTACCTCGAGCACGAAAAGAAAGGCATCGGCTTCTATCAGATTGGCGGCGGTATCGCTGGCGACTTCGCGATCTGTGCCGTTCCGCTGATCCTGCAAGACCTGGAACTGCGTGAATCGAGTCTGTGGAGCTACTTCTGCCAGATCTCGGACTCGACCACGTCGTTCGGCTCGTACAGTGGTGCGGTCCCCAATGAAAAGATCACCTGGTACAAGCTGAGCAAGGAAAGCCCCAAGTTCATGATCAACTCGGACGCTTCGATCGTGGCTCCGCTGATGTTCGCGTACATCTTGGGTCGGTAAGCTCTCAGGTTACCCACTGCTCCAAGAGTTCGAATTGGAACCAGGGATGGCACGTCGGTGCTGTCCCTGTTTTTTTTCATGCGGCCAACGGAAGTCACTACTTCCATGACCCTTGCAATTTGCCGCCGCGTAGCGATTGCAGGCCGCGAATCTGGACCCGGTCCTGGTTCTTGAACGAGATCACGGGGCTCAAGCCGATATCCATCAGCTTGGCCGATTCTTCGTCGGTCAGCAGGTACTCGCCGCATGGATGGGCGTCTCCATCATCTGCCGGATCGTAGTAGACCGGCAAATCGCTGAACTGCGAAACCGCGGAAGTGTCCAGGCCCCAGCCTGATTCGTTGTAGCCGTTACCCACCGCCGCACAGGCCAACCACACGGGGCTGCCCCAGGCGAGTTGACTTCCGCCCGGCTTAGAGACCTCTTCGAAGTCGAAGCTATCGGTCGACTTGTACTTCTTGCCGTATGGCAGCCGCAATTGCACTCTTGGCCAGAGGCCGGTGACGTTGAGCATCGGCCGTGTCATGCGGCTGGCATTCCAGGCCTCGTGAAGGGAGGATTCCGGATCGAGCCACTGATCTTTCGTGGCCCGCAACTCGATCGCGGCAGCGGCTCCGGCGGACTGGCAGATGTCACCCAGCTTTGCCGCCAGGATGAGGTCGTCCTCATTCACTCCGAAAGGAAACAGGCAGCCAACCAAGCCCCACGGCGTGGCCCCGGGTGTCTTGGCGGGCATCGTGATCGTTTCCGCCAGCCAACTGGTCTGCCAGTTTTCGCTTTGCAGCATTTCGCGGAATGCCTGGGCCGTGGTATCGAGGATATAGATCTTCAGCTTGGCGTGCGTTTCGACCTGGAAGGTCAACATCCGCAGGCCCCGCCAGTTCATTTCCAAGGCGTGAAACTTCGGCCCTTGTAGTACTCGCCGCATCGTTTCCTGGATGGCTTGATCGACGACAGCGACTAGTTCGTCCTGGCGTGGATCGACCTTTTGAATATTGCTGCCGGAGAGGACCTCTTCGATGAAAGCTCCCCAGTTGCCGGTTTCCAGAGGAGAACCACTGGCGTCAGTCGATTGCGAGAGAACGTCCGCGAAAAGATCTTCCGAACCGGGGGCCGCTGCCGATACGGGGGACGCTTCGACAGGAGCACTCGCGGGCGTTTCTTCCTGCTTGGGTGCCCAGGCCATGACTTCCGCGGCAGCGGCATCAAAATGCTTAGGGTTTTGCAGACGACGACGAAGCGTGCGGAGATTCTCGAAGAGCGTCAGCTTCTCGAACAATTCATCGGGCTCGAAGTCCTCGAACTCTTGGAACTCGATATCCTCGGTCTGGCCATCGGCGGAGGCCAGGATGCCATCGAGACGAACGCCCAGCTTTTCAGGCAACTCGTATAGATTGTCGCGATCGACGCAAACCGGCTTGGGGCTCTTACGTTCCGACTCGTGTCCGGTGCCCCGGAAATTGCCAATCAGCAAGATATGCAGCGGTGTCTTCTCATTGACCTCCGGAGCATGAGAACGCGAACCGCCAACTTGAATTTCCGCCATGATGTCTTCCCCGACATTGCCTTGCTTCAGGTTGTAACGTGGTGCCGAACTATTGAGGCTGCTCGACAACGCGATTCATGCCCAGCTTCTTAAGCGGTTCAGCCCACGATTTTTTGGTGAACAACTGCCAACTGTCGGGCATATCGGCCACTTCAGCCAAAACGCCGACGACCTCGTTACCCAATAACTGGTCGACCGTATCTTGATCGCGCTGCGACAAAAAGGTGGTCAACAGATTTGGTGAAAAGACGGCAAAGAACTGCGGGCCAGGTCCGGGGCCAGGCAGGTCGCCTCGCTTGGGAGCAAACAGGCCTTCCCGGAAATGATCGACAATTCCCTGGGGATCTCCCGTGGTAAACATGCAGCTAATCGCATCCAGGCCCCACAACTCACCAATGATCTCTCGAAACGGTTCAAGATCTTCCGGACAGTAGAGCATTGGCCCGCCGAGTGCGGCAAACTTAGGATCCAAATCGCCGCGCAGGGGTGTTCCTTGCAAATCCTCGGGGATCTGCATTTCGGCTCGCATGAAATGAATCGACAGAACCGGCTTGGCAATCTTCGACAATTCGCTGATCAAAGCGAATGGTGAAAATGGAACCTGGGGGACTCCTTCGATAATGCTGTGATAGACCGGATAGCCGGAGTCTGCTGTTTCCTCTTTGAAGCACAGGCCGCGTACCGAATCGGGCGAGGTTCTGCCCGCGTCCTGCTTTCCCTCGTCGATTTGCGATGGTGGAGGAGCTGCGGAAACGTAATCGGGAATGCGCCAGTTCGATGAAGGAGATGGAGCGGTGGGCTCGACGATGTTTGGGGGACTGCCTATCGGAGGGAACGATGCTTCTTCCGATGGCGGCCCCGTAAACTTATTTGCCGGTGGTTCATCTGACGAAAATCCAACCAGGTTAGGATTTCCGCCGGCAGGTCCCATTTGATTGGTAAACGATGGTCCGCTTCCCCCGGCGAACGATGGGGGACCAAACAGCGGTTCATCTTCCTCATCGGGTTCGTCGCCAAAATCGAGCGCCGGCCCCGTGTTGGGACCGAAGTCATCCCCCTCGAAATCAAGATTGGGATTTCGGCCCTCTCCAAACCCTCCCTGAGCTTCCCAGGGCGGCACATGATGACTGCCAGGTGGGCCTAACTTGTGCTCGGGAGGCGCTGGATCTGGGGAGACCGGAGGCGAAGTGAAACTGGAAAACTGAGGTGGTCCCGAGGGCTCATCGAAATCGGGAAAGCCACCCGAGGGTGTACCTGGAGGAACAGGCGGCGTTCCTGGTGGTAATGGTCTTTCTGGTGGAGGGGGAGCAAAGCTTGAAGGCGTTTCCCGCGGTGGTTGCTGGGGAGCTTCAAAACTTGGAGGTGCCCCACCGACCGACGGAGGATGTATCGTAGGAGGTGCCTGAAATCGTGGATCTCCGCCGCCTGGACTTCCTGGCGGTGTACCCGGTGGCGTGCCTGGCGTATGCCGGAAACCTGGTGGCATTCCAGGTGGTGGTCCAGCCGGGGCACCTTCTCCACCCCCTCTGGCGAACTTAAAGACAGGTCCGTCGTCGCCACCTCGTTTGTGTGGCGGTGGGAACTGCGGCTGTCCGGGAGATGGCGACCCTGGCGGCAATTGCCCCGGCGTGACTTGCCCTGGCATCGGTTGCCCCGGCGTTACCGGCATGGGTGCTGGATGCGCCCACGGAGGACTTTTCGAAGTGCCATGCGGAGTTGGCCCTGGCGGTGGCGGACTACCGGCGGGTGGAAAACCTGGTGGATACCCCGGTGCTGTGCCAGGAGCGGTGCCTGTATCGGGCTTGGCGAATTCGGGCGGAGTGAAGTTTCCTGGCGTAGAAAAATTTGGGGCATCCCCAGAATCAGCAAACTCAAAGTTACCACCCATCGGCTGCCCAGGCATGCCGGCTGGAGGCGGCCCCGGAGCTACCGGCGGCATGGGTGGCCCAGGAGGTGCAGGGTGTGGTTGCCCCGAGGGGGGCGATTCGGACTTAGGGAAACGGGGATCATCCTCTGATAAAATCTGACTGCCGAACGTGGTCGACATGAGCGAACGATTGCGAACCGGTTCGAAAGTACCGATGCTCGTCGACTCGTAGGGACTCTTGGCTCCCCCTTCGATCTTGACCGTGAACTCGGTTCGTCCAGCGAAGACCTTCTGTCCGTCCCGAATGACCAGGCTCTCTTTGACAAAGTCATCGTCCACGCGGGTTCCGTTACGGCTCTCGAGATCGCGAAGCCAGCAATACTTTCCGTCGTTGCGAATCTCGAAGTGTTGGCCGGACATCATCACGTCGTCGGTGAAGGCCTCATCCGAGTAGTTCGTGCGTCCAATTTTGCACGTTCGATCTTGCGGAATTTTGATTTGGCGTCCGACCTCCGAGCCGACAACCACCTCAAGGACAACCAACATGATGATAAAACTTGCGCCTAATTTAGGGGGAACGGATCCAATCATCGATTAGATCAGTATCTAAGTGCCTCGTCAAACAATTACGTCCTAAGGCTTTCAAGCAATGAAGTTTAAAGAACGTGCCGCCTGATAAGAGGTCAATAAGATCGATCGGCTCCGTCAAAAACCATTTAACCGGCAGTATCGCGCATACCCCGCGGTTTACCCCAACTGTCTCGATGACTGCAATCGCCAAGAATCCCCCGGAAAACCGGAAGAATTCGGGGAGTTTCGCGACTTTGCCCACGACACTTTCCCCATTTGAGGGAAGAATGAAACCTTAAGCAAACAAGGGCATTCGGGCCCTGTTACCTTATCCCATTCTTCTGACCCCTTCGTGAAAAGAGCTCATGAGCACTGCCGATAACTTGCAACAGCAATCGCTGGCCGAAGAAGAGTACAGCTACGATGTCGTCCCGTACCCCAGCCACCCTTTTCGCCAATCTCACCCAGAACGCCTGGCAAGCGTGGGCAACCTATTCGGGATCAAACCAGCGGCTATCGAGAACTGCCGCGTCTTAGAAATTGGCTGTGCTGCCGGCGGCAACCTCATTCCGATGGCCGAGTCTTTGCCGGAAAGCCAGTTCATTGGTGTCGATCTTTCCAAAAAACAAATCGAGCGGGGCCAGCTCAACATCGATGCGCTCGGACTGACGAACATCGAACTGAAGCACATGGACTGCACCGACATCGACGAATCGATGGGCAAGTTCGACTATATTATCGTGCACGGCGTCTTTTCCTGGATTCCTGAGAACGTTCAAGAGAAGATCTTCGAGATCTGCCAGAAAAACATGAACGAGAACGGGATCGCCTACATCAGCTACAACACCTATCCCGGGTGGCACTTGCGGGGCATGATTCGCGACATGATGAACTATCATGTCCGCAACCTGAAAGACGCTCCGCGACGCATTCAGCAGTCGCGTGCTTTGCTCGAGTTCCTGGCCAAGAGCGTTTCGGCCGATAAGGGGGCCTATGGGATGTTGCTCAACAGCGAACTGCAACTGCTGCGTCGCCAGTCGGACAACTACCTGTTCCACGAGCATCTCGAGAAGGACAACACGCCGATCTACTTCCACGAGTTCATCGAGCGGGCCAAAAACTACGACCTGCAGTACCTGGGGGAATCGCAGTTGGCGACAATGTGGATCGGCAATTTCCCCAAGGAAATCGCTCAAACGCTCGAGCGCATTGCCCCTGATATCGTGCAGCGCGAGCAATATGCCGACTTCGTCCGCAATCGAACCTTCCGGCAAACATTGCTGTGCAACAAAGACGCCCCTGTCTCGCGAGCACTCAAACTCGAATCGCTGGAAGGATCGTACTTCACCGGCAACATGGACGAACATGCGGAAAAGGGCAAAATGCCGCAGCCTGGCGAACCGCGAACGTTCGCCAATCCGGTGACTCGCCAAACGATGACGACGCAAGATCCGCTGGTGATCGAAACGGTTACGAAGCTCAAAGAAGCCTACCCATGTGCCGTCGCGTTCGACGATCTTTTCCAGAACGCGTTGGATAAGATGGTCGACGGTGTCATTGCGGATGCGTCGAAGATTGAAGCGCTCAAGCGATCGCTGGCGACCAATCTCATCCATATGACAGTGAGCGGGATTGTTGAACTGCAGTACAATCCTTCGATGTACACGGCTGATATCCCTGAGTTCCCCAAGACCTCGGCGGTGGCTCGTATGCAGGCCGAAAGCACGAACCGCCTGACCAGTTGCCGACACGAAACGGTCAATGTCGATGACCTTTCTAAGCATTTAGTGCCGCTCATGGACGGCACGCGATCAAAGGATCAGCTTGTCGAAGAACTGAAACGGCTGGTCGACGAAGGCAAGCTGGTCATTCAACAGAAAGGCGAGAAGCCGCAAGGTATCTCCATGGACGAGGTCATGGGCAAGGCGGTCGACGAGGTGCTCAAGCGCCTGGCGAATGCTTCCTTGCTGGTTCGTCCGTAACCACTGATTCCAACCAGAAACGAGAAGCGGACCGCTGCCAGGCGGTCCGCTTTTTTTGTTTGCCAAGAGATCAGGATTTCGCTGGGAAATCGACTTTAACAATCCGGCAACCAAGACTCGCTGACTTGCAACCCCCTGTGGGTGTGATTTAATGACCGGAAGTGTAATCTGCGGCATCGTTTCTTTCGGACGAGAACCGTTCCGCAGCGACCGCCCACTGAACACAACGCCGTAGCACGAGATTCACCATGGCCAAGCTGACTCCCGGCATGAAGCAGGATTGGAAGCACCGCCCATCCAAAGGCGGTCAGCCGATGAACCGGATGGTTCGCCTGTTCTTTGTGGCGACGCTCTTTCTGATCCTCGTCGGCGTGCTCGTTTGGTTTCTGTTACCCCCAGCCCAACAGCGGACTTACTTCTTTGCCGCGGATCGCGTCGAATACGATCTCGGGGCAACCATGCCGCTGGTTCATAGCTCTGTAGCCCAAGAGTTGGCCTTGGATGGCAATCACGATCCCAAGTCGTTTCACATGGGGGGCATTGCCCTGGAGAAGTCCCTCCCTCCCATCAATCAACTGGCAGCTCAAGTCGCTAGCGGCAACCTACCCGGTCAACACGATGCCTGCGTCCTTTATATTCAAGCGCATACGCTGAGGTATGACGTCGAAGGCACGCCGCACGTAGTGGTAGCCACTCAAACTTTCCTGCGAAAGACGCTGGCAAACTGGGAAAGCCGTGGAGTCCTTCCGCTAAGTGACGTGCTCGATTGGATGGAGACGGCAAATTGCCCGCTGAAGTTGGTCTTGCTCGATGCCGGCACGATTGTGACGGACGGTCGGATCGATCTTTATGAGAACAACTTCACCTCGGCCCTCGAAAGCGAAATGCGAGGGCGCAAAGACCCGAACTTGTTCTTGATTACCTCGCACGAGAACGGCCAGAAGTCACTCTCTTTATCGCTTCAAAGAAACTCGATCTTTTCGCAAGCCGTCCAGGAAGCGTTGACTGGCAAGGGGATCAGCGATATCTCTGGCGACAATGCGTTAGATCTAAACGAGTTGTATCACCACATCTGTGTGCGCGTCCAAAACCACCTCGGCGAAGGGGTCATCGCCCAGACGCCGCGTCTGTTTCAAGGTGGGCAAGGAATTCTTACGAAGAACTTCCCTGCCAAGTTTGTCTGTCGATACTACCAGGAAGAACCTAAGAAAGAAGGCGAGGAAGAAGCCTCGGAAGATTCTAAGGAAAAGGAATCTCCCCCGCCGTCTGAAACTCAACCTGACGCCGAGAAAGACGATGCCAAGCAGGATGGGGAAGCGGATAAGGAAAAAGACCCACGCTGGGCAACCCTCGACGAAGTATGGCATCTGCGAGAGCAACTGGCTCAGCCACCTTCCCGCCGCGGCGATATGATCTGGAGTCCGATCGACTTCGCCCCTCAATACTTCCGTCGACTGGACGATTACCTGATCGGTTACCAGTTTCGTCTGCTGTTCGAATCGGGTGACGTCGAAGCAGCACACCTGGCTGAGATGAAGAATCAGTTGGAAGTCCTCCTGGCCCATCTTCCTGAACAACGGAAAGTGCAGATTACCTCTCCCTTGGGGGACTCGCCGGCCGACAACCTCATTCAAGCCTGGAACAAGTTCGTCGACACACCGTATCAACTGGCCTGGAGTGCCGACTTGACCGATGACGGGATCAAGGCTCGCGATGCGATTCTGGGCTGGAATTATTGTGTTTACCACGTTCCGGAACTAACGCAAATGTTCGAGCACACCGGTAGCGACTCGACATTGGCTCGTTATGAATTGTTACTCAAAGATATTCATGACGTAACGATCGGCATGCTCGAAGTTCCTGCGCATGGCCCCGATGGACCTGAACTAACCCATCTGCCGATGGCGAGCATCATCAATGGTTCGCTGACCGATCTCGACGGGATGCGACGATTTGGCAATGCGGACATGACGATCGTGCCGCGCAATCAAGAGTCGTCGAACCTGAACGCCCAGATGGCCGACGCCCTGCGTCTTATCGGGTATCTACAAACGGCGATGCCCACGGCAGCCGATCGCAAGAAGATGGCCGACTCGCTCCGCCAGTTCTCGCAGCAACCCGTTCCCGATTACACGTACATCGATAACTCGACGCCGTTTCTGGCCCGCCTGTCAACAGCGATGCTGCCGCGTGCTTCCGAGGCCAGCATGGAGAAATTGAGAACTCTTTATCTGAAGATCGCCGGGGCAGGCAGTCCTCCGAGCGACGACTCGGCCGCTCCGTTCATCGAATTGGGTGAAACAATTCAAGCCAACATGCCTGCCGATGCCGAGTATCGCAGCCAGGTTCTTTACCAGGTCCGCGTGCGTTCGCTCGACTGGCGGGACACGCCGCAAATTGTTGGAGAAGTCTCTCCCCTCCCCTTCCGCTTTCCTGTGAAGGAGAAGATCCCGCGACTAACGGTCCGTCCTGGCAAAGAGACGCAATCGCTGCAACTCGATCGCATCGCCGAGAAAGTTGACTTCGAGATCGAATTGGTGGCGGCCAACTTCCCCCCTGGGAAAGTTGTTTTCAACCTGGAATATGACCGAACCGTTTTAGACGTATCGTTTAAGAACGAAGACCTCGCCGCGTCCGGCGACACGCTGGACTATAACATTGATGCCAGCGGCCCGATTACAATCCGAGGTAGTGTCTCTGCCAGGATCGACCGCGAAAAGAATGCCTCGCGACGAAACATGGCCGATATTCGTGCGGCCCAAAGCGAGCCGATCGTCTTTACGATCCCCGCGAAGTACATTCCGCCTGGTGCCGAGTCGAGTCGATCATGCAAGCTCAATGTTTCGCTTCCCTGGGCCGAGGAGGTCGATGTCGTCGTTCAGCAAACGGGTGCCTCTGGGGCAGGTATTTACTACGGACAACGCGTCCAGATTCCCCTGTTCGATAACCGGGAGTCGGAATTCAACCTGGGGCTGATCAATCGCTCGCGAATCAACCGCAAGGTGAAAGTCTCGATCTACCCTGTCGTTCGACCTGAGACGAGCCTGATGCCGACAGGACGGATTTTCTCGGACCAGTACCATCGCAAGCCACTCGACGGTGGTGCAAACAGTCAAGAAGCCGAGATCACTCCCTGGCGTGTGGCCACCTACGAACGCCCTACCATTACCCTGGGTAACGACTTTCTTCCCACAGGCGTCGCAAGCGATGTCAGCCTGGCCTCGTACGACCAAATCCCACCACCATCGACCCGAGAACGGGGACGAATCGTAAATGACACGGTTCAGCCGGATCGCTGCCAATGGCTGAAATTCACCGGTCCCCCTGGCCCACCTGGCCCCGATGGCAAGCCGGGTATCGGGGGCAAGGTCACCCCGACCGATATTTCAAATGGCTTGCTGGTGGTCATCGAAGATCTGGAAAACAAGGACGTCAACAACAACCCGGTCCGCTGGATGCGGTGGATCGAGTGGGTTCCTCGTGCGCCGCAGTCTTACTTGGACGTGCAAACGTCGGTCTTGCCGGTAGACAAGCTTTCTCGACTGGAGATGATCGTTCAGCCAATCACCGGCGAGCATTCTCTTCCGACCGCTACGTGGGATGAAGAGAGGCTGTTTGGTTTTCCGAGCCTCCCCCATAATTTGGCCAAGGTTCCGATTCGCGTAGAGTGGGACTGGAAGTGGCAAGATACGTTTGAAGACTCGGAACTGATCAAGCGTCAGGCATTCGGCACGATTTCTTCACCTGAAGCGACGGCCACCTTGGGAGCGATTCTTAACCTGGATGGAACCAAGCCTGTCCGACGTCCCATTCTGCTGGACATTGCCTGTGCCGAGAAGCTTCCGACGCTGCGTCGCGCGTTTAGAAATGTAATGGATTTGGATTCCGGAAAGCTGGATGCCGATGCCTCGGCCGGATTCGAGGCTTTACGCCTAGACGCTTATTTGCCGCACATCGAAGACGAAGAAAAACCGTCACCTGCCGTCGATGTCATGGCCTCGTCCTGGGCGGACAGTCGGCTTCCGATCATCCTTCCACCCAATATCGAAACCATCGATTGGATGTTGGCGATTTCGACCGATACCAACAGCTTCAATGGTGCCAGCGAGATCAAACCCGACAAAATTCAGCTGGGGTTGCTGGAAAAAGGTAACGGATTTGAGTCTGCTCGGTTGAATTTCACGGAAACAATTTATTCGAACCGGTCCTTCTCGGCCGAATTGACGGCAGCCCAGGCAGAAGGCCCACTCGTGATTACGGCAACCCTGCAAGACGTTGTCGCCAAGGGGTTGAGTGCGAAAACCTACGAGACGTTCGTTGGCGATTTCGTCGTCGAGATATACAACGGCACAAAGCAGGTAAACGATTTAAGAATTCCGGTCGTGATCGACAAGGATCCTCCCACAATCAATATTCAACCGTCGCCACTGACGATTCCGGTTAACGAAGGCCTCAAGGTGACGATCCCTACTCAAGACAACGATTCGGGCATTAAGTACTTAGAGTACGGTTCGCCTGGCCCTGGCGATACGATTGCCGACAAGCCATTGAAGTTGGAACCGTTGGTTGGCAATATCCTGCCCAATCCTAACGACACCTTCCTGAGGATTCCCCAGTTTCTTTTGACCATAAGGCCCGAGGATTTGAAGTGGGATGCCGGCACCACCCAAAAGCTAAGAGTACGGGCAGTGAATCGCGCGGATTTGAAGTCGGCTCCTCTGGACCTGATCGTTCGAGTTGGCCCCAAGAGCAACGCTCCTATGAATGCCGGGGGGCCGATGCAGCCCATGATCATTAAGGCCCAGGTTGTCTTCGTGAACGGACGTCCTGCCACCGATCCGCAGTACCAACCGAGCATCAAAGAGGTTCCCGTTCAACCTCGCCTGGACGCCGACGGCGTGACATGGGTGTTTGAGAGCGACATGCTTAAGCCGGGAACAAAATACACGCTTGTATCGAGCGGTCGGCAATCCTCAGGCGGAATCAAATCGACCGAGACCGAAGCCGAAGCAACCCCGGCCAAAGAGAACGCCCCAGTCTACAAACTGAAGTTCGACTAGGTATTTTCCGCCAATTCAAGCTGATTGCATCGCTAGCATTCGCTTTGCCGCAATAGTCTCCCCAGGCTCTATAGCTTCCCAATAACAGCACTCGACCTGGGAATACTGGCAGACATTGCGGATTTAGTCGAGCTCGCAATTTAGGGAGATCATGGCGCAAGCATCTTGAATACTGTTTTTATGGGACATGGACTCCGATGGTAGTGCATGTGGGGGGGAATTTTAATGCCCGTTGATCCCGTGCATTTGAAATGACCACCCCCAAAGGCATTCCTCGAACTTGCGTCATAAACAACAGGAAGTTACCCATGGTCAGGCCATCTCTGCCGTACGCCGTACTTGCGTGCGTAGCCATGTTCGCTAACGGATGTGCAATTCACTCCGCTCCTCCAACCGTTACGGTCTGGAACAAGCTCGGCATTCCTCAGGCATTTGATGCCGCCAATGCCAACTGGGTGAACCGTCGCGGTAACAATCCGCAGCGCGAACGAACTCCACCTCTCAAGCGCATAGCGGACCCAGCCAACCTGGAATCGCCAAATCCGGCGATCAAGGCTGCCGCCGAGATTAAGGCTGAAGAGGATCTAGCACCACAGAAGATCAAGGCCTTGAAGTATCTCGCCACCATCGGTTGTGGATGCTACGACAAAGAAGGCAAGGTTGAAGCTGCTTTGCTGGCTGGTCTGAACGACTGCACGGAAGAAGTGCGTAAGACGGCCGCTGAGACCGTCCTGGCATTGGCTGGCTCTTGTTGCTGCCAAGATGGTTGTGGCAACGGCTGCTGCACCGAGAAAATCCAAGAGAAGCTGCAGGACATGGCCTACGGCGAAACCGACGGATGCTGGCACGAACCTTCGGCCGAAGTCCGAGCGATCGCGATGCAAGCCCTGTCGGCATGCCCACCGATCAGTGTCGAACCTAAGACCGACGACAAACGTGAAACGGTTCCAACGCCACCAGTACCAGGTCGTGAAACGGCCCCAGGTGCTGGCGAACCGCTGCCACCGATTCCACCACCAACCCCAATGGAAGCCTCGAATTCCAAGCTGCAAAACGCTGACTTCGTCTCGCTTCCAGCGGCTCCGGCCAAGGCACCTGAAACCAACTTCTACGCTCCGATCAACGTCGGCTTCGCTGGCACAGTTCCTGCCGCGGTCGTCAAGAAGTCGGAAGTAAAGATGGTTTCCGCTCAAGGAGTCTCGACGACAGCACCACTGGTCGTTCAGGATCTGGTTGACGACTCCTTCATCGTTCCAGAAGTTCCGGCAGCCAAGGAACCTGTGACCGTGAGCACCAAAGTTGAATTCGTCCTGGATCACGCCAAGACCGCTGTGATGCACATGCCTAAGACCGCGAAAGTGGCTGTTGGCGAAGTGCTGGCCGTTCAGGTCCACAGCCGACGCGGTGAACATACGATCGACGGCAAGGTGCAGGTCATGAAGATCGACGGCAGCCTGGTTCACGTCAGCCCAGTCGATGGGTTGGCCCTGCGAGTGCTGCGACCAGGTAGCTCGATTACGATCGCTCGCTAGTCGATCTGCCTCCGCAAGTTTGAATGCCACAAACGCCACGTCATTGGCTATCCAAGACGTGGCGTTTTTCGTTCTTGCCGCCTCAGAAGACCATATCGAGTCCATGATTTTCGGAGAATCTCGTTCTCTTGGGAAGTGATTATCTGGTAACCTCGATGGAAACGCATCAGGATTGTTCTACAATCACCGCCAGAGAACGATTGCGACCGAAATTCGATGAACTCCCGTGTGCAATAGATAGGAGCTAGGCGAGTATCATGGCCGATTGGCGTGAAGGTAAAGGTAAACCGAATACCAAAGGCAAACCGGCCCATTCTCCTCAGCCTGCTTCCAAGCCGTCTAGCGACCCTTCGGATTGGCGCGGCCGCAGGAAGAACGATCCGGCAACCGGCGGGCATCGTTCCGATAAGACCTACCTGCAAGACAACAAAGCAAAGGGGCCGAAGAACATCGGCATTCTTAACCTTCTGCTCTTCGCGTTGGTACTATTGGTTGGCTCGTTCATCGCCATTATTGGCTGCCAACCGACGAAAACCCCGATGATGCATTTGACCACGCTCGAGCACGATGACTCGCTGTGGGCCCCCAATGCGTTTGCCCAAGAAGATCGCAACAACTTCACACTCTCGATGGAGGACTCGGCCAGCAATATCGAATTGGTTGCCGGCCAAGGCATGGCAGCCGGGGCGGAACAGAAAAAGCCTTGGGCCGACTTGAACGAATCAGAATTCACTTCGGCAGTCACCAAATACCTGGAAATCGCCAACGGTCCTGGAGGTCCTCGTCCTGGCGGCTGGATCTTTTATTTCAGCTGCCACGGAATCACCAACTTCGATGGTGTTCCCTACCTGGTCGCCAAGGACAGCCAGGCCCTGTCGCCTGAAAAGCCTGAAGCAAGCGGCAAACTCGTACCGCTGGAATCAATACTTCGAGCGATCGCCGACCATCCGAAAGTCAAGAAGTATCCCAAGTCATACAAGCTCTTGGTGCTCGACATGGGACGCATGGAGTCTCAATGGGCGGCAAACCGTCTTTACAACGACTTCCCGTCGTCGACCCAGCTTTTAGCCAAGACGCTTCCTCAAGACATTCAGCTTTCCAACACGTTCCTGCTGTTGTCCAGTAGCGACGGGCAAAAGTCGTGGGCCAATCCGTTTGAAGGGGGGACGAATTTTGGCCTCTTCTTCGGACGTGGCCTCATGGGCGAAGCCAACGAAATGCCCTCGTCGGTCGACGACGACAGCGTTTCTCTAGCAGAGCTTGAAGCCTATTTGCAGAAGAATGTCGATGACTGGGCCGTCCAACATCGCAATTCCCGCCAGGTCCCCCTTTTGATTCCCATTGGCCAGTCCCCTGGGCCTAACCAGGTGCTGCTAAGCCGCGTAGGTGACGCCAAGTTTCAGATTAGCCCCATCAATTCAGCAAGTTCAGGTACCTCGGAACAAGAACGCCTATCGCAGATGTGGGAAGCACTCGAGCTACTCGGAGAGCATGATGCGCTGAAGCTGGCACCTTACCGATTCAGCTTGATTCAATACGACCTGACCCGGGCCGAGAGTCTTGCCGAGTCAGGCGTTGCCTATCAATCCGAGCTTACGCAAAGCCTGAAAGCCATCAACCAAGCGATCGACAACCTGGCCATGACACTCGCTCAGTACGATACCGGAGCAAAAAGTGCCATCCTGAATTCTCAGCTGCCCTACTACCAGGGAAGCAGTCTGCAACGTGATTTGGCCGCTGCTGAACCCTTCCCGCTCAGCAGTCTTGCCTGTTGGCGTTCGACTCACACAGGGCCGCTTACCAAGATCCCAACGCTTGCGGAATTGAAGGCCAACTCTGACAAGATTGAAGAAGAAGAGAAAGACAAAGAACTGTCCGCCGAAAAGCGGACGAAACCGCTGGCCTGCGAAGACTACTATGCCGCGGCAGAATTCCTTCTCGATCACTATACGCGGGAAAATCAGCGGGACATGACGCCTGCGAATATCAATTTGATCCTCGCCTATTTGAGCTCGGCTCCCAACTCCCCAGTGCAGGGCGAAAACCAAGGGATGCATGTCATTGAGGTCGAGTTTCTTGCCATGCTACGAGACTTCTTCCAAACCATGCAGACAAACTTCGGAATCGAAGCAAGTTCTTATGAAGCGACCGACTATCGCAATGCCATGGTCGATGCCCTGCAGTGCCGCCGCCGAATCGAAAAGATCGCCTTCGTAGAAGACCAGCGTGTGTTCCCGTGGCTTGAACAAGGGCTCGACAACGCAGACGAAGTACGTCGCGAAGCGGAAGACCGTCTGTTTGCCCTTCAGCCCGAGCAAACGATCGATCTGATTCAGGGTCTGACCGACGGATCGAAGGGATTGGAAGCGTTAGAAAAGAAAAAAGCCCGGTTGATCGAAGCGTATGTTGCCGTCGACAGCGTCAGGGCGTCGGCTCCGTACTTGTTGTCGTGGCTGACTCATCACCCCTACCCTAATGACGATCGTCAATTGCGATTGAGTCAGGTAACCACGGCCCTTGAAAAAGCCCACGAACTGGCAGGGGCGCTCACTCCGCGAAAACTGGAAGGAGAGAGCCGTCCGGACTACACCAAGGTAGCAGTGCCGGACCAACAGTTGATCGATGAGATTACCCAGAACTACAGCGATGTCATCCGTTTTCTCAATCGAGAGTCGCAGGATATCATCGACGCACAAGGAGGCAAGGATCGCTCCGACTCCGAAACGTTACTGGAAATCTACAACCTGATGCGGGTTCGTTACGTCGCGAAGCTAACCCCTTCGATGACAACCTATGACCGCAACTCGCTTCGGGCCAAGATGCAGTCGATCCTGGGGCAATCGCTAGGCAACGTGAACGTCCAGCCCGATTCGATGAGTCCGCTGATTCTTGGGCTCTCGTCGTTTGAAAAAGGCCCCTGGCAATTGGCCCTAAATCAGGCTGGGGGCACGTCTGATTATCGCATCGCTCCGCTCAGTCCTGACCGTCAAGCGAATGCAGAATTGCTACTGAAAGAGAGTGGCCCGGCAGTCGTTTTCGCCGAGAAAGTGGTCGAGCAGGCACTCGAAAGCTCGATGTCGCCAACGCGGCAAATCGAATCGTTCCCGAGTGCTCCGAATGCCGCCGAGGCAACTGCGTTTACAGGGTATGTGGTTCGCAATCGCTCTCGCCTGGATGGCAATGAAAAGACACCTTCCCAGATTGAATTTCGTATTCAACGGAAGGAACATCTGGCCTGGTCAGCCAATCGGGCGATGGAAGATTTCTGGGGCAACGACTCGCTCAATCCTTACTTCGACCGACTATCGCAAAGCTTCCTCGTCCCTTTCAGTCTTGAGTCGGCCAGTGCTCCGAGTGAGTTAGCCGGCAAAGTCATCAATCGCTTGAGCAAGCTGCGAAGCGATTATCGCAACTGGGCCGTGATCGATGAATTCGTCAACCAACCCGAGTCGATCAATGAATCGACCGACGACATCAAGCATCGAATGGTGATTCGCTTTCCCGAATCGATTCCGCGAGGCATCTCAGCGATTGACTTGCTGGTGAACGATGAGACCGCTATCGCCGTTGGGAATTCAAGCGGCACGGTAGAGCCATGCCATCCGTTTGAAACACAACCTTCAGTCCCCTCTCAATCAAGGCGTCCCTTCGAGCAGATCATTAAAGCGAAGCAGATCTTTCAATCCACGTCCCGTTCGGATCGGATTCGTTTTCGTGGGAATGCGCGACATTTCCCATTCGATATCCCTGGCACTCAAAGACCTGACAGCATTACGCAAGTAGTCGATATCAATCCATTCCCGTTCCGTCAGCCCACCGTCTCGGTGACCGGCGAGTTGTCTGGCACCGCGGATGTCATCTTTATCTTGGATTGCTCGGCAACGATGGTGAAGACGGTTCCCGGTAACCCGCCTGCGTCTCGCATGAGCGTCGCGAAGGGAGTACTCAAAGATATTTTGGGTACGATGGCGAGCCCCAAAGGGAAATTCCGTGTGCTCACCTATGCGTTTGGAAGCCGTGTGGGTTGGAATGCAAACAATCAGGCATTCCAACGCCCTGGCGTGAATGTGCCTCCAGGGATCGTTCCGGCGAATGACGTTATGGCCCTGGAAAACCAAAGCCTGGCACCGCTGCTCGATCACCCCCCACGACGCAACGAACCCGGTGTCGATGTCGCGACCATTCAGGACAAGATCGACGAACTACAAGCTTTCGGCGAGACCCCCCTGTACTATTCGATTTACCAGGCCCTTCAAGAGGTCGACCCTAGCAAACCCACCCAGATCATTGTGATCACCGATGGTGCCAACGATCAGGCAGACGATCCACAAGGCCTCCCCTTCCGCACAAGCGCGATCAACTTGATCGATGAACTCGATAAGCCAAAATATCGAAATACTCAGCTTCAGGTCGTGGGATTCGCACTAGGACAACAAGCACTCAACTTAGAGACCGATCCTAACTCCAAGCCAACTGCCAATACGCTTACCGAAATTGCGTGGTTAGCCAAGAATCGTGGCCGAGGCGGCTTCCTGCCGGCAGACCAGCAGATCCAGCTGAAGCAGCGAATCGAAGAATTGGTTAAGACGAGGATCTATTTCTCGGTGCAGCGGACCGACGACCCCAAAGATCCGGTTCCTTACGATTTCGGTGCCATTTGGTACGCCAACGATCGCTTCGATGATCAACGTCATGACTATACTGTCCGTGAACTTCACACCGATGATACGGCCAAGATTCAGCTTCGCGGCGGAGAGAAGGTTCGTCTGGCCTACGATGGTAAGCTCAAGCAACTCGTTTTCATCGAAGACCCCGCCGACGAAGCCGCTCAGGCAAGTATTTCCGTCAACGATGCTTTGAAATACGATGGCGAGTACCTGGCTCGCGTTCTCAATTTTCAGGCCCCAGACCCCGATAGCAATACACTTGAAATCCCAGTCCGACTCGAAAACACCAACAACACGCAATTCACGGTCCGCCCCTTTCATGTTTGGGCGGAAATCGTACCTAGCGTTACCAACGCGTTTGCTCCGAACGAAGTCTTTGAAACACGGTACTTCAGTGACTTACTGCTTCGAAATGAAACGCAGTTCCCAGAATTCCTGATCCGCCTGAATCGATGGCAATCTGCCGCCAAATGGGCGCGAGTGAAGGTCTACACGCAACTCGAACAGCCAATTAAGCCCAAGAAGACGATTTCGCTGAGAGACCTGCTGGTCAACAACGTGACCAATAGTGGTGCTGACTTCGAGTCTGGAAATTTCAAAGTCGAATCGTCGACGAACCTGGGCCAATACAAGTATCACATTGTCGTGCGGGTTGAACCTGGCACACAGGGAATCCAGCCACATCAGGTAGCCATCACACCATCTCCACCGCGAATTCAGCGAACGTATACCCTTGCCGGGGACACGAAGCAGATCCTGAATGTCACCCATCGATTCATGTATGAATCGAAGACGGATGTCGAAGCGGCTACCGATCCACGCATCGAAATTTGGACACGTGAACAACTGACCACCGGGGCTCCATCCTTCACAGTCGACGTTCAGATCCCCAAGTGGTAATCACTTGGCTTTAGCGGCCCCGAGTGAACTTGCCGCCTCTCAGACACTTAAGGCCTGGGGCAACTCGCCAACACGCCTTAGGGGCGTTCGTTGCACGAAACGTCGGCATTCAGCGCGCTCCTCTCTGGGTGCCAACACCCCCGGACTATTGCCATAAAGCATTTCCCTGCAAGGCATTATAGCAATCGACTGCTATCGAGTGCCCAGTCGAAAATGTTTTCCCAGATTCTTTCTGAAAACCACGCAACGATTTCCGGGATGCGCCGTAAACCTAGATACATTCAGGGGAAGCGAGGCCAACCTGAGTTTAAAACACAGGGGTTTCGCATTGGACAAATGAGCCAAAGCCGATTCCATCGTTCCATCTAACACATTTCACGATTTGAGGGAGAGTTAAGTAATGGCTGGTTACATCTTTTTCGACGCCATTCCAGGGGAAAGCACCGATTCGGAACACAAGAACTGGATCAACCTGTTGTCGGTGAGCGAGGCAATTTCTCGCATGGTGCAGCGTGGCAAGTCGGGTTCGTCGCGTAACGTCCAAAGTGCCGTTTTCGACGACCTGGTCTGTGTCAAAGAAATGGACAAGTCGACTCCGAAAATCATCGAGTCGGTCGCCTCTGGTAAGGTCCACCCGGTCGTCAAGCTCGACCTGACGACGTCGCTGGGCGACAAGGGAAAGCGTCTGCCGTTCTTCCAGTGGGAAATGAAAAACGTCATCGTCACCAGTTACAGCGTCAGTGCTGCGATCGACGATAGCGGTACCGTCCCAACGGAATCGTTCAGCTTGAACTTTGAAGAAATCAAGTGGACCTACAATCAGTACGGTAAGGACGGATCGAACCAAGGTAAGGTCGAAGCCACCTGGAAGGTGGAAGAAGGCACCACCTAGTTCGACTGCGGATCAGCGACGCAGGGGAATCGCAATTCGCGCTCCCCTGCGTTTTTGCATTCGCACTGGGCTAGAACGTCGAACCAATATCACATTTTCGGTTCGTTAGTTATTTCTCAGCTAAACCACCTCGGGCGTTCCACCGACCATGAATCAAGCACAAGAGCACCGCGCATTTGCCCTCGAAGACAGCCTGGGGGATGATTTCTTTCTCTTGTCGTATACGGGGAACGAGGGGATCTCGAGACTCTTCAACTACCAGCTTTCCTTGGTATCTCGTCGAGAGAACCTAGAGCACAAGCCCGAAGAAATCATCTACAAAGAAGCCAAGCTTCGCTTTTCGTACGGCGACAACGAAAAACGCTATATCAAGGGTTACATCAATCGTTTCTCGTTCGACTACCAGCCTGGCACCATGGCTCAGTTCCACGCGGAAATGGTCCCTTGGTTGTGGTTTCTGACACAAACGTCTGACTGCCGAATTTTTGAAGACATGACGATTCCAGAAATCATCGAAGTTGTCTTCGGCAGCGAACCGATCAAAAGCATTGCGAAGTACGACAAAAAGCTGCAAAAAAGCTATCCGAAGCTCGAATACTGCGTGCAATATCGAGAGACCGATTTCAATTTCGTCAGCCGACTGATGGAAGAAGCGGGGATTTTCTACTTCTTCGATAACTCTGGAGACGGCCAAAACAGCGACAAACTCATTCTGGCCGACAACGTTCAAGCCTATTTCGACACGGCTGAGAAAGACACCATTCAACGCACAAGCTCGGCCGGAACCCACGGTTACGAGTCCGAGATTCTCGATTGGGAACATCGCTACGAATTCGTGTCGGGCAAGTGGGCTCATTCCGACCATACCTTCAAGGAACCGTACGAAAACTTCGAGAAGAACTCGGAAACGAAGATCAGCAACAAGCTTGCCTCAGACTTCAAGAAGTACGAGCTATACGATCACCCTGGCGACTTTGTCGACTCGAAGTCTTCCGGAAACGCCAGTTCGCAGTCGACAGCACTCTCGGTGGTTCGAATGGGAGAAGAAGAGAACCCATTTGATCGCGTCGTAGCTACGAGCGATTGCACGACGTTTGCTCCTGGAGGAAAGTTCACGTTTAATTCCAAACGTGTCCCAGCAGACGACGGTAAGACGTTCGCCATCATCTCGATTCAACATACCGGATCGAATGCAAGCTACACTTCCGGCTCGGAATCGGGAACAGAGTACAGCAATACGTTTACCTGCATACCCGAAGACTCGCTTTACAATCCTCCGCGCACCACGCCCAAGCCCACGGTGGCCGGCATACAAACAGCGACGGTCATTGGCCCGGAAGGTGAAGAAATTCACACTGACGAATACGCGCGTATCAAGTGCCTATTCCATTGGGCAAGACCGAAAAACAAAGACCGCAAGAAGCCTGATACCGAGACTTCATGCTGGGTACGTGTAGCCCAGGCCTCTGCAGGTAAGAAGTGGGGGTTCCTCTCCATTCCACGTGTCGGCCAGGAAGTTGTCGTCGACTTCCTGGATGGCAACCCAGATCGTCCCCTTGTGGTCGGATCGGTATACAACGAGATCCAAAAGACAGCCTATACCCTTCCTGATGACAAAGCGAAGACGTATTTCAAAACCAACAGCACGCCAGGCGGCAACGGGTTCAACGAGCTCTTCTTTGACGACAAGGCAGAGAAAGAACGTATCTTCCTGCATGCCCAAAAAGACCTCGATGTGCGCGTGAAGAATGACTCACGCAACCGAACCTTTGGCAACCGTTCGCAGATCATCGGCTGGGTGGATCAAGATACGAACAAAAAGGGCGGTTCCCAGCGGGAAATGATCTACCAGGACAAAGAGATCAACGTCAAACGTCACCAGATCGAACACATCGAAGGCAATCATCAAATGATGATTGGCAACGGCGAAGAGCCGTCAGGTGGTAACCTGGCGATCGTCATCGAGAAGAGCGTTGGCATTCTTATCGGACAACAAGGCTTGGGCCTGACGAACGAAGGGGATGCCAAAACCTGGATCAAAGGTTCACAAGACATTGCCGTCGACAAGGACTGGCGGCAGAGTTCCAAATCGCTGCATATTACCTCCGACACGGACTTCAACTCGAAGGCCGGATCGAACATCAGCACCGAAGCTGGGATGGATCTCCAATCCAAGGCCGGCATGAACATGAATTACGCTGCCGGCATGGATTTGAACCTCAAGGGTGGCATGAACGTCAACATCGAGGCCGGTCTCAGTATCTCGCTGAAGGTTGGTGGTAACTTCATCAATATCAACCCAGGTGGTGTTTTCATTCAGGGCACGTTGGTCAACATCAACAGCGGCGGCTCAGCAACCTCCGCGGTCGAAGCCAGTCCTACGGCCCCTGACGCACCTGTTAAACCAGAACAGAACGTTGAAGAAGCCGCTCCGACCCAGCCAGACATGGCTCACAATGAAAAGACTGGTTTCAAGTCCTTACCCGAATAACGGCGTCTTTTAAGTGGGGTCATTTATGCCGCCAGCCGCTCGAATCAGTGACATGCACACTTGCCCGATGGTCAACCCTGGCCCGGTCCCGCACGTGGGTGGACCGGTGTGCATGGGATCGCCTAACGTCATCATTGGCTTCATGCCGGCGGCTCGCGTGGGTGACATGGCTGTCTGCGTTGGTCCGCCAGACGTCATCGCCAAAGGTTCTTCGTCGGTCATGATAGGTTTCATGCCAGCAGCCCGCCTCGGCGATAATACGGCTCACGGCGGCGTAATCACGGTAGGCTTTCCGCAAGTGATGATTGGCGGATAGCAGAGATCATTCTTAGAACGCGATCTCTGCTATGAAACCTCCTACCGATCGACTTTCCAAGTGGGACCTAGCCCACCAGTTCCGGCGGACAAGGCAACCCTAGGGTTCGCCAGGTTCGGATCTCCGAATCATTCTTAAAGATCACCCACCGGGCCCCTCGTTCGATCTCTAGCAGCACGGCCGAGATACCTTCCAGGAAACCATAGTTGGTGTACTGACCATCCGAATAGAGATGATTCAACAGTTGGGCCGGGCTCGCTAGTTCATTGGTCAGGCGGTAAGCCAGGCTCATGAACTCTAACTTGTTCAGGCGACTTGCCATGCAGATCATGGCATCCTGCCCCCACGTATGTCGCAGAATGCCATGGAATGCCACGGCATCTCGTTTGGGAATGAGCAACTGCGTGCTCGAAATCTGCACGGCCCCAGCGGCAATGGCTTCGTTATAAAAGCCGGGCTGCTGCTGTGGCTGCAAACGACCGAAATTAACCACCGCGTAAAGGAAGCGATTCTGACCGATGAAGTCCGCGACGTCGGTCGGTGGTTTTACTTCGTTACGAGGACAGAAATAAGTCATGCCCGAAGGTGCCATCCGGGTTTCATATCGCATCTGCAGCCCTCGGGACAACTCTGCCGCTGTCAACGATCGCTGCGGTAACGATTGGCTGCTAGAGACACTGCCACTGGGCGGAACAGGCAATACCTGCTTCGCTTCGTCGCTCTCGCTAGTTCCGGGAAGTTGTACCGAGCGGCGGCCGGCATAGTCACTGCCGAGGCCGGCATTGCGACGGACATCCTTAAACGATTGGCTACTCAAGCGAGGGTAGTTTTGAATGGTCTTCGAATCGTGCGTTTTGGCGGCCGCCTGGAAGAATGGATTGTTCTCCGGCGAAATCGACTCGGTACGATCGTAGTCAAACTGCGCCGGGTTCATCCCCGTTTGCGAAGATGCAGGCACAGCCCCTGGCGGCATTGGACGAATGTTGCCGATATTGGTACCCGGCAAATCGTTCACAGCGACGACCTGGAACTGAGTTTTGCCAGCGACGATCACATCACCATCATGCAGTTCCAAAGCCGTTCCGACCTTGGCACCGTTCACGAAAGTCCCATTTCGACTCTGAAGGTCTTTTAGAATCAGTGAATCGGACTCACGGGCGATCGAGAAATGGGTACCCGACAAGTGTGGGTCATCAGGAACGGTTAAGTCCGAGCGCGTAGTACGACCAATACGGATCGTTTGACCCGCATCAAGCCAGACGCGTCGACTGCCAGAGTTCATTGAGTAAATTTGAAGCGCGAAACGCAAGGGAAAACTCTCCTTGAGCGAATGAGACCGTTTGCCCGCAGATCTTCGTTTATCGCTATTCTAATTATCCAACAAGAGAGATTTCTCATACCAGAATTTTCCCACTTTTCTGGTGTGTTTTGGGAAAATTGCATGAAATTGGCAAGGATTCTCTGTTACCCATCGCACCCTGTCGATGCATGGACGCTATCGCTGCGCGGCTGGCACCTCCACGGAGGCAACGGTGTCCTTCTCTGGAGCTACGTTATCTGCCAGGTTGTCTGGCAAATCAGCGGTAAACCAAAGTATCGCGCTACGATCCAAGGACGACGTCAACAGCAAATCACTGTTGGGCGAGAAGACAATTGAAGAGATTTCTTTTCGATGTCCCTTCAAAGGCACAAATTGTTGGACGTAAATCTGTCCCTTGGTCGCTTCCCCCCCTCCCATGGCGTCACCGAACATCGGGCGATCCACAAACCAAACCGTCAGAGAGCCGTCGAAGCTACCGGTGACCAATCGCTCGCCATTGGCAGAAAACGCGGCGCTGGTCACATCGGTTGAATGCCCTTCCAGCAGGCGTATGTCCTCCTCCTTCGTTGCTGGCAAATCTGCTAGCGGAATATCAGCCCAGAGACGAACACTGGCATTGCTGCTGGTCGCTGCGAAACGATCGCCACTTTTCGATGCCACCAGGCACCGATAACGCCCCTGGTGCTCGGCAAAAGCTGCCCCGATCGGCTGCCAGGTTCCTCCATCGACGAGGCTCAACGATCCGGCCAGGCGTTCTCCGGCGTCGGCATCCTGCTTCATGCGGCTGGTGGCAATCATCAACACGGGATTGGGCTGCGAGGGGGCCCATGCCAATGCATCAATCGCTGCGTCCTTGTAAGGCAACGTTTGAACAACACTCTTTTTGGCCAAATCCAATACGACGATTTCCCCTGCCGTTCCCCCTACGGCCAACAGGTCGCCTGTTCGTGCCGCAGCTTGAATCGTTTGATATTCAGCGTCGTATTGATCGATAACGTTCCCTGTTTTCGCGTCCCAAATGCGTATCAGTCCGTCGATATGTACCGTCAAGACTTGCTGATCGTTGTTATAGAAATCGCAATAGACCACGGCTCGCGAAGGTGCCATCCGAGCAGTGCTCTTCTTCGAAGACGTATTCCAAATTTCCACATCACGATTGATGAACGAAACCATAAGCTCATCGGGGGAACCAGGAATCACCTCGAACTGAGCGACTTTCCGAGTCGCTGTTCCAGACGCGTCCATTCCCGTTCTCGAATACGAGATGATCTCGCTCTCAGGCTTGTCAACTTCCCAACGTGCGATGTCTCGCTCGCCTGGGCGGTGCAACTGAATGAAGTAGACTTCCTTGTTGTCGTTCGAGATTACCGGAAAGCCAGCAGCTCCGGTGCATTTACCGGTTTTGATTGGGTTTTCAGGTTGGTCCAACGCATAGAAATTAATTTGGGATGCTGTCTCGCCAAAACCGCCTAACTGCGAAGGTGAGAAATTCGTGAATGAAACCGCTACGTAAGCATCGTCCGGCGACAAGGCAAAGTGCAAGTATCGCAGATTGCCTACCGAGGCTGGAAACTTATGAATAACCTTTCGGGTTTTGAAATCAAATAAAGAGAGGGCGCTGCCACCATCTCCCGAACGTTGTCCCAGCAAGAGCGTATCATCCGAGCGGAACTCCATTTGCGTGACCGGCCCGGCATCCGATGTCCAAGTCTCGGTAGCCAGTTTGGTGTCGTTGGCCGATGGCATAGGAAATACACGGATTCCATTGGGACTTCGCATCGCGAAGAAGTTGCCACTCGGCGCGACGGCCACGTCAAGAATCTGTTTCGCTTCTACGAGGGTTTGAACATTGAAGATCGACTCGCCCTTTGCATTTGCGGCACGAATCATGGTCTTCTCCGTCCCTTGTCCATCCTTGACCATATCGACGAAAAGAAATCGATCGGTCTTGGGAATGACCGCCACTTGATACGAATCAGCCAGGGTCTTACGCTGCCAAACGATTTGCTGCGATTTAATATCCCAGACGGCAACACCAACATTGGCATCAGCCGTCACGATATGCTTGCCGTCACCCAATGGCAGCGAGGCCGATCCCTGCGCCACGTTCTGTTTTGTCCAATCACCGACAACAAGTTCCAGCAGTGGTTTATCGCTGCTGGTGTTGCTGTTCCAAATCCGAGCACGGCCGCCTTGATCGCCGGTAATGAACTGCTTTCCACTTTCTGAAAAGTTGGCCCACAGAAGGCTGTCGTCGAGGTCTAGCTCCAAGAGGTCCTTGTACGTTTCATAGTTCCAGAATCTCGCAGTATTATCTTCCGATACCGATACGATGGTCGGCTGGCTGGGATGCAAGGCACAGCCCAAGACGGGACCTCGGTGCCCACGCAGCGTTTTGTACTCTGACAACCCATTCGATTTTGGATCGAATCGCAAGAGTTGCACCGAGCCATCCGACAGCGCAACCGAGATCAGGTTCTTCTGCCGATTGAATACGAGTTGATTAACCTGCGAGGGGAGCGAATAGGCGATCAAGTTTACCTTGCTTGGCCCTCCCCAAAGCATGAGGCTACCATCGGCCAAGGCAATCAATACCAAGTCGTTCGTCAGATAGACACAGTGCGAACCGCGATCGTCCAATGGCAACGTGGCGATTTCATCATGAACATCCCCCGTCGACAATCGCATCGCGCGGTATTCACCTTGAAACTCTTCGGTGTGGACAAATTCCTTACCATTCGGGGAAATCGCCAAGTCGTAAACACTGTCGGCAGTAACCGGTATCTTGCCTTTGACGTCTTGTGTTTTGAGCCTGACACAGCGTCCACTTACCGCGACAAATACAGTCCCCCCATTGCCTGGCACAAACTCAATGGCACTCACGATCGGAAATGGCGAAACTCCGCTAAGCTTTTCTAGCGGAACTACGGTAGGCTTGTTTTTAAGATCCCAAGTCTGGAGATACTTTTGCGGATTATCGGTACCAATCCATAATTGCTTTCCGTCCTCCGAGAACTGAAGAGCCGTGATCCGGCAATCAGGCACATCCAAGTGCTTGGGCATGGCCCCTGGCGCGACCGCATTTTGCGTAGGATAGACATCAATGCCGACTCCGTCGGTTCCAATGGCTGTCCACTGACCGTCAGGAGAAATGGTGACGGAAGTTGCGGCTTTGCTATACGCGATGCGAGGAATATCGGAATGGCAAAGATAGGCCAGGTGTTTCCATTCCCAGCCCCGATACTCTTTCGGAACCTCTTTCAACAGGCTCAAAGCCGAGGAAATATCGTTCGATTCCACTTTGGACTGGGCAAGCCCCACCGACGCAAACATACCAGCGAACGTGGCACGGTTGCGTTCCTGCTCCACGGTTACCAGGGCCGTTTTCAGTTTGTCAGCCTGCTCTTCCAAGTCCATGTTTTGGTTCTGAATGGTTTTGGCATTCATCGCCAAGGTCTCGTTGGCACCTTTGATTTCTAAAATCGCCTTGTCGAGATCTTTGTTGGTTTTCTGCAGCTTATCTCTTTCGTCGGCCAAATCGCCGGCCAATTTTTCAGCCTTTTGGCGCTCTTGATCGGCTTCATCGCGTTTCTCGGTAGCGACCTTTTCGGCGGCGCGTGCCTTCTCAGCGGCGACTTCAGCCTGTTGATACAGACCATTAATAATGAACAAGCCGATCCCGGCTCCGATCAACGCAAACAACAGCGAACCGACCGCCACATAGCGGGCAACCTTGGCATTGCGAGCAGTCCGTTCAGCATCCGCTTTAGCCGTGACCAGGTCATGGTAGATGGGGGCTTCATCGGGGTCGGCGGGACTAACCAGCTGCAACCCCAAGTCGTAGTCCGCCTTTTTAAGAGCACACTTGGCGTACTCCTGCCGGGCTTCATGAATGCCACGATCGGCCGCGTCGTTTTCGCTCCACAGCTTCAGGGCGTCCTCGAATCCAAACATGGCTCGCGAAAAGAGTTCGTAGTTTTCCGTCTCTTTCGCAGTCTCAAGTTCCTTCTGAGCCGTATTGGTAAGTTCGATACTTTGGGCCGTCGATTGATACTTGCGAACTTCTTCCTGCAGGAGGGCAACCGAGTTAAATCGCAGCTTAGGCGAGGTCGCCATCGCCTTGAGAGCAATGTTCTTCAGGCGGCTGGTTGAATCGGAGCGGACGATGACGTTCTGCGCCGCGGCTACCAGGCACTCGGTAATCGTCGATGCCGCGTGAGGGGGAAAGCCGGTGACGATTTCATACAGCATCGCGCCCAGCAGGTAGATATCGCTACATTTACCAATTCGATCCAAGGGGCCCTTGGCCATTTCCGGCGACATGTACGCCGGCGTGCCCCCCATGGTGAATTCTTCTTTGCGATTCAAATCGACCGCCAGCCCCCAGTCCATGACAAGCACTTCACCGTACTCGCCAAGCATCACGTTTTCAGGCTTCAAGTCACGGTGAATGACGTTCTTCGAGTGGGCAAACGCGACGGCGTCGGCGACCTTCAAAAAGATCTCCAGGTTCTCCGCTTCTGATTTGTTGCGGACGACCTTGTGCCACTCGGTGCCGGTCACACATTTCATCGAATAGAAAAGCGTGCCGTCTTCGGTTTGTCCCAATTCGTGAATTGGGACAATATTCGGATGGTCGAGCACACCGGTGATGACGGCTTCACTAAGAAACTTCGCTCGATCGTCGTCACGTTGTCCGATGTCGCGTTTTAACGTTTTGACGGCGACACGGCGGCGAAGCGATTTTTGCTTGGCTGCATAGACGACCCCCATGCCCCCTTTGCCGATCTGATTGATGATCGCGTAGTCGGAACCTTCTTCCTGATCCGAGAGAATTCGGCGGCGCAGGTCGACCCCCAGCTCTTTCGCCTTGCTGACGGTCGCGGTGCGCATCGTCTGCATGGGAGAGCCTTCGCCGGAACCCCAAAATCGCTTGACGTCGCTCGGGGAAAGAGGCTTCGAGCCAAACGTGACATGCAAGTCTTCCTGACCATGCTGACTGTCGCCAATATCGATTGTCTGCTGGTTGTCATCATTCAGCTGAAACGCCATCGTCTGGGCGGTTCGATTGACGTCACCTGAGGAGGAATCCAGGTCGAGTGTTGGCATCGAATCGACACTCCCACCAGGCGGGAGATCGATGGTTTGGTTGATATGAACGTCAGAAGCGTTGTCTTGATCGAGATTGATCGTCTGATTGGGATCTTCCGCCGCGGGAGCCTTATCGGGAACAATCGTGGCAGAGGTATCTTCGCCGCTCAACTGAATGGTTTGGCCGCCGTCCTCCTCTTTATTGTCCATGAACTCTTGGCCAAGATCCGCCCCCTCAGGCAAATCTATCGTCTGATTGATGTCCATCTCGGGTTGGGAATCTTCCATTTCCAGTTGCATCGTCTGTCCACCAGACGGGTCCGGGGAAGCTTCCGTATCTTCGTGTGCATCGTCTCCCAAGCCATCGCTGTCGATATTAAGCGTGGCCATGTTTTCGGCAGCATTTTCCTGAGCTGACGCACCATCCCATTTCGCATCGCAGTAAGGGCAGAAGCCGGCCGATTGCTGAAAATCTGGTAGTTCGGCCTGACAACTTGGGCACTTGAAAGTCGACATGAAGCAAAATCCCCCAATTCGTTGCGCGCACCTTCACTCTAACCCCATGCACTGCGGATGATCGGCGACGCCTTTTCTCGATCCTAACTCAATTCTAGCTTGGGTGAATCAAGGATCTCAAAGAAAGTTCGATGATAACGCGCCGCGAGTCCATTCCCAAGGAAATGGACTCGCGAGTTTGTCCGAATTTCAGACCTTTATCATAGCCATTGACGAACGCGGCGGCGTAGTCGACCGAGAGAAGTTTCGTCTAAAGATTCCTCTGGCTGCGGTCCCTGTCCCTCGGGATGATCATTAGGTGCCTCATCATCTTTACGACCCTGAGCGGCAACAGCAGCCATGAGGGCCGCACCACCGATCATCGCCCCGTTCAGGCTGTCGCGAACAATCGAACGCTTGGCTCGCAACCGATCGGTCATACGATCGATTTCCTGCAAACTAACCGTTGTGACACGCTCTAGGAGGATATCGTCGTCACTCGGGATCATTTGGCCGGCATCACCTTCGGCGGCAGGCACCGACAGGTCATCCATTGGCTGCTGTTCGGCAACGCCTGGGAACCACTTGTCATACTCACGTGCCCATACCTCTTCAGCGGAAAGCTGAGCCGTGGCCTGGTTAGCCGCGGCAAGCTCGACCACCCGAGGTGTGACCGGTTTCGTATCGTTGCTGAACAGGTCGAACGGATCAAGACGGTCCTGCTTCCAGTAGAAGTAGACTTCCGGTTCCTTCGAGCCTGGATAGAGAATTTCAATCTTGTAGAGCCCCACCGGGAATTGAACGCCGTTCTGGATGTACTCCTTGACCGCGTCCAGGGTCATGAAGTCGTCATCCAGTTCGATCTTCTCACCCTTCTCCATGAAGTCGCTCGGATCGACTTCCACGACCGTCACGCCGTCGATCTGGGTCGCTACGCGAGTGTCGTCCGCAATCTCCGTCAAAGAGGCATACGGCGTTGGATTTGCTTCGGGAGGAATGATCGGTGCGATGTATGGGTTATTCGGAGCGACGAAGTTAGTCATCTCCGGCACGTAGTCGATCGGCGTGAGGAAGAAGATCTCGAACTGATCGACAATGACGTTCAGATTGTTGAAATTGGCATCGTCAACGACATTCCCAAACAGATTGATCTGTGGACTGTTGTAAGCTTGGAGCGTCACAACGGTCGAAGCGTTCGTTGTTGCAAACTCCCATGGGATATCATGCAGGATGGCGGTATCCGAATCGATCAGCTGTGGATAGAACTCCTCTTGCAGCGTGGTCGTATCGGCAAAGTCCAGCGTCACCTCGAAATCCAATTCGTCAGGCGTACCAGGCGTACCGAGCTTGTCCAAGACGATCGTTGCGGTGGAATCCTTGCCGGTCTGTGTTCCCAGAACGTACGTGTCGACGTTACCTGGGATACGCGAATAGGCCGGACCTTCGTTCGGTACCAGAGCTGTAGTGGAATTTGGCAACTCGAACTTGTTGGTAGGGTTGTCCGTGAAGCCTTCGATCGTAGAGACCAGGGCGAACGCGGACGCATCTGGATCGGCACCATCAGTAACGTGCAGCCAGCTTCCCGTGGCAATCGACAGATTACCCCGAGCCAACGCCGTAATGACGCCTGAGTTGGCCAGCCCAACCACGAGTCCGGCATCCGTAGTCCCGAAGGTCAACGTCCCATCGTTCATGCCATCGATGCCACCGTCGCCGAGCGAACGCACAAAGACATGGCCCGCATCGTCTCCGTTGGTTCGAATACCGTTGACGGTCGACACATTGCCACCGGTGGTGTCTTCCACTTTTCCGATAACCAAGCCATTGGCATCCATTCCGGCTGACATGTCGTTCGCGTCCACGATAACGATGGAGTAGTTCTCGCCATCGCCAGCCACGAAGGAATCAGCTCGAGCTGCCACTGCAAATGGATCATCGTTGTCATCTGGCAGGTCGGCATCGATAACGTCGGTCGTCAAAACCGTTTCCAGCGTATCGCCCGTCGGGATGAATCCAGAATTGCTGGCGATGCCGGCAGTCCCTAAATCCAAGATGCTATCTGCGTCGACAAATAGCGGCGTATCACCTGCGGAAACAGCCAGCGTTTTGAAACTGGTCGATGTCAGCAGAATACCGCCATTGTTAGAAACCAGCAGGGCACTGTCGGCAAAGATGTGGTTGTATTTCGGTTCCGCAATCACATCAGGAGCTTCCGTACGGAACTCATTGACCTGAACGATGTGCCCATCCGTTTGAATGGCCAAGGTACCGGCGATCTCCGATCCATCCACGATGGCCAAACTATTGCTGTCGTTATTCTCGAAGATGCTGACATCGGCCGTCGACTGAAGGTAAAGAATTCGGAGGTCAACGTTGCGATCGACACTGTCTCCCAGGACGATATTCTCCGCGTAGAGAGACGTCAGGTCGGCCACCGTGAGCGAAGAACCTGCCGTATCGTTGATATCCGTTTCAGATCGCAAGACCGCCGACTTTGCTACGTTGTCGCCAACCAGGTCCATGCCTTCGGTGACCAATCCATACGGCGGCTGGTCGTACTCTTGTTCCGAGATGGTGACATGATGCCCGTCAGCGGAGAAATTCAACGAGCCGAACGCTACATCGGTCCCAGCGTCCTTACCTCGATCCAGGGAATCGACGTCGACACCGAACTTGACACCGACCTCAATGTCTCCTTTGTCGGCAATAAATGTTGCCTTGCCATAGACAATCAGATCGGTACCGCTGACATCATCGGCCAGAATCATCGATCCGGCATCAAAAAGAGCTGTGTCACCGACGAGGATATCGCCGGCCTGAGTTAGATCCCCAGCGATAACAATTCGCAGGTCGTCTGTAATATTGATCTCTGGCAATTCCAGCTTCGTGGCTTTGACGAATTCCAGCGTCAAGTCATCAACGGCCCCCTTCTTGACGACATCTTCGAAGTCGCCTGTGGGAACCGTGTTAACATCAACATTCTCGTTGCGAATCTCGAAGTCCCAGATTCGTTCATCATCGCCGTCCAGATCAAGATCGACGTTCTTCGAGAGATCGTTGCCAACGTTCAGCAGTTCGATAGTTGCTTTGCTGGTCAACGCGAGGTTGGTCTGCATCGAAACCGTGAGTTTCGTTCCGACACTCTGTGTAATATCATCATCAGCCGTCAAGCTAAGTACAGGCGTCGTGATGTCGCCTGTCGTGATCGTGCTATTCTCCGACGTCAGGCTCACCGATTCCTGGGTCACGATAGACGTGCCATCTAATTGAGAAATGGCTCCAACCGCGACTGCCTCTAGTTTATTGCCGATGATATTTTTGATCAGCAGATCGTTGGCATCGTCATTGATGTAGATATCCCCTTGCGCTGGGGTCAACTCATCTTTGCTGGTGACCATGATCTGGGCGATTTCATTATCCGCGTTGGAGAGATCGACCGTACCACCCGTCTTATTGGTGATCATCGTCATCTTGGACACGTCAACCGTTTGCAAGGCGACCTGCTTCAATTCGACAACCATGTCGTCGTCGACGTCATCCACAGTTACGGTGAGATTCGCGGCAACAATATTCTTCAATTCCAGACCGTCGTAGTCGTCGACAATCGTCACGTCGCCGCGGTACTTGGTAACGGGATCCTCGGCGATCACACCAATCTGGTAGAACTTGTTATCACTATTGGCGAGAATGACGTTCCCGCCCACCATGTCGACGCTGTAGCTTGAGTAGTTGTTGAACAGCGACATCGAATTGACATCGATCGTTGCCAGAGCTACTTGCGAAATGTCGACCGCTTCGTCATCCGAGTCGTCGACCGTCACGGTCAAATTCTCGGCCACAATATCTTTCAGGTCGATACCGCCATCGATGTCATTGACTTCCACATCCCCACGAACTCCACCGTTGTTCGTAATCGCACTGAACTGATTTAAGGTGTTGTCATTCCCAAGAAGAATATTCCCGCCAGTGTTGTTGGTGACCGTTGTCATCGACGTGACATCGAGCGACGTAGCGGCGACCTGGATCACATGCACAATGTCTACCGTGTCGTTCACGGTAACATCCAGATTACCAGCGACGACATCCTTCAATGCGATACCGCCATCGTCGTCGACAATCGTCACATCACCGCGGTACTTGGTGACGGGATCCTCGGCGATCACACCAACCTGGAAGAACTTGTTTCCACTATTGGCAAGAATAACGTCCCCGCCTACCATGTCGACGCTGTAGCTTGAATAGTTGTTGAACATCGACATCGAATTGACATCGATCGTTGACAGCGCTACTTGCGTAATATTGACAGCTTCGTCATCCGAGTCGTCGACCGTCACGGTCAAATTCTCGGCCACAATATCTTTCAGGGCGATACCGCCATCGACGTCATTAACGACCACATCCCCACGAGCACCACCTTTGTCGGTGATCGCTCCGAACTGATTTAAGAGGTTGTCATTCCCGAGAAGAATATTCCCGCCAGTGTTATTGGTGACCGTCGTCATCGACGTGACATCGAGCTTCGCACCGCCGAGTTGGGTAACATGCTCAACATCCATCGTGTCGTTGATGGCCACATCCAGATTACCCGCGACGATATCTTTCAACACGATACCGCCATCACTATCAACGACCGATACACTCCCTCGGACTGTCGTCGCGCCGAATTGATTGATTAGGTTATCATCGTTCGCAAGAATAATGTCGCCGCCTGTGTTGTTGGCGACCGTCGTCATCGACGTGACATCAAGTTTGGTCATGCTGACCTGGGTCACATTGACGACGTCCATCGTATCGTTGACGGTAACATCTAAATTCGCAGCAGTGATCGAAGCGAGTACAAGTCCTCCGTCATCGTCCCGAATCGTCACATCGCCGCGGACCCCCATGTCTACTGCCGAAACGAAGATGGTGTTGAGCAGATTTCCGGCATTGGAAAGGTCAACATTACCCCCAGTTTTATTGTCGATCGAGGTACCTGCCGACACATTGATCGTAGTATTGGCGACTTGCGTCACGTTCACTACATTCATGCTGTCGTCGACAGTCACCGTTAGGACGGATGCAACGATATCTTTCAGCGCGATACCACCTTCGGCATCATAAATACTGACGATTCCGCCGAGGGCCGTTGCGCCTACCTGATTGAGCTGATTGCCAGTTTGCGTGATTAGAACATTGCCGCCCGTATTGTTAACGAACGTCGCCATGCCACTGACGTTGAGCGAGGTCGCCGCCATTTGATCGATCAAAACCACGTCCGCGGTATCGTTTACCGTAACCATCAGGTTCGTGGCGATGATATCCTTCAAGACGATGCCACCATCCGCATCGACGATCGTTACGTCACCGGCTGCTGTGGCACCTGTCCCGACCACACCGATGGAACCGAAATCGTTATCGGCATTGGACAGATCGACATTCTCGCCGGTACCGACCTCGAC
Source organism: Blastopirellula marina (assembly GCF_002967715.1). Classification (NCBI taxonomy): domain Bacteria; kingdom Pseudomonadati; phylum Planctomycetota; class Planctomycetia; order Pirellulales; family Pirellulaceae; genus Blastopirellula; species Blastopirellula marina. The sequence continues at coordinate 401,258 of NZ_PUIA01000016.1, read as the reverse complement.
CGTTGTCATGCCACTGACAATCAGCGCTGTGCCCGATTCCTGACTGATCCCCTTGCCGGCCGTCAGGTTCAACATGGGAGTCGTGATGTCGCGAGTTGTAATCGTGCTGCCTGCCGTCAGGCTCGTCGAACTTGCCCCTGTCTTGTCGGCATGGATCGCAGTGCCTGACTCCTGAATGATCGCACCTTCCGTACCTGCTGAGGTCACGGTCAAGATATCGGCCCAGATATTCTTCAGCGTCAGGCCGTCATCATCCGTGCCGAGCATGGCATCGGCATTGTCGTTGCCGCCGTCGTAGATCGTGACCGTACCGGCGTAGACTTCCATGCCAGGCATTGCCATCGTGTTCGAGTCGTTCACCGAGATCGAACCGAGTTCGTTCGTCACTTCCGACAGGTCGACGGTCACTCCTTCGGTGACTTCGACCATCGTCATTCCGCTGACCAGAAGCGACGTGCCTGCTTCCTGGCTGATGGTATCACCAGCGGTCAGGCTCAGCGTCGGCGTGGTGACATCACGCAGGGTAATCGTCGTCCCTGCGGTCAGGTCGGCTGATGTCGAAGCTTTAATCGACGTGCCTGCCTGCTGCGTGATGCTCATACCGGCAGTCGCCGTCAAGGTGACCGAATCGATATCGGCGATGATCAGGTCGTTCACGTCATTCAGGACGACGTCGGTCGGATTGCTGAAGCCGACCACCGAAACCGATCCCGTGAAATCGTTGTCGTTGCCCAGGATAACGTTAAAGCCCGTGGTGGCCCTGGCAACCGTCGTCGTTTCGATATCCAGGGCAGTTCCCATTTCCTGGAAGATATCGCCCGTTTTCGCGTGGACCTCTAAAGAATTGGCGGTTACGTTGCCCAGCTTGATCTCATTGGCATCGTAGACGACGACTGTGGTTCCGGAAAGTGTGATGCTGTCCTGGAAATCGTTCGTGTATTCGTCGAGTTCGATGACGCCCGGCGTCGTAATCTTGGTGGTACCGGTAACCTTCAGCGATCCGGTAAGCTGTTCGACAATTCCTGTCGTGGTTACTTCCAATTGCCCACCAACGCTGCTGTCTCCCAAGAAGCCGAAACCTTTTGACGAGGCCAAACTGGAATCTTCATTGAACTTGGCATCGCCATCGATCTGTAGGGTAATCGCATTAAAATCGTGCCCAGCCCCTGTGTAGTTGGTAAAGTCCAGGCTTCCACCATCGAATGTGCCTATGCCAAAAAAGAGCATTTCGTCTTTGGTATCCGAGATCTCACCGACGGTCGTAACCTGAAGGTCCCCGACCACAATTTTCCCCAACGTGATCCCATTCGCCGCACTGTCACTGTCTTTAAACTTAGCGACAGCGGCGAGGAAACCGGAACCGCTCGCCCAGATCTCGTTGAATTCGTTGCCATCTTCATTCAACGTAATGCTGCCCATAAAACTTACGTCGAATTTGCTTACTCCGGAAACCTTCACGCCGTCTGTGGTCTGTGTGATATTCGTCGCAGAAGTAACGTTCAGGTTCGTCGCGTCGATTGCCCCCAAGACAATCCCACCAGCAGTATTCTCGGCGGTCAGATTCGTAGCGACGATATCGCCGAGCGTGAGGTTACCATCCGAATCTTTGAGCAACACATCGCCGGCAGCCCCGGACTGGCCTTCGGCGTTTACAACGTTGAACCTATTGTTCGAATTGGCACCAAGTTCGATGTTCGCACCATCGGAAACTGTAAACGAACTCGTTCCACCAACTTGAACGTAATCAGTGGCAAACATCATGGTCTGCGTGATGCCACCGTTGGTGCTAATGGTTAGATTGCCGCTCGCTTCGACCTGATCCAGCAAGAGGCCTGTACCGGAGTTATTCAAGGCAACATTGCTAGGGTTCCCCAATGCCCCAATTAAATCGACCTCCCCGCCGAGGACATTGTTAGAACTGGTGTTGAGAAGAATGTCTTTTCCCGAACCGCTTGTAAACTGGGCATTTCCGGCCACATGAATGCCATCGCTGGTCTGCCAGATTTTGCCGTCAAGCGCGGCCAGGGTCGCGCTTGCGGAATCGATGGCACCGAGTTTGAGATCGCCTGACGAGGCAATGATTGATACGTGCCCGGCGGCCCCCGTTGCGCCACTGGCCGACACGGCATCTCCGAAGGAGTTGACCCCCGAAGTGCCCAACAAGATGTCTTGACCATCACCACTGGTGAATGAACTAGTACCAGTAACGACGACACCCGCTGCCGTTTGCCCGATGGTGGTCGCGGCACTGACATTCAACGTGCCAGCGTTGATCGCTCCGAGAATGATGCCGTTGTCGCTATCAGCAATCGATACCGTTCCAGCCGCACCTGACTGGCCTTGGGCACTAACCGTATTGAACTGGTTATTCGTATTGGTACCAAGTTCGACATTAGCACCATTGGAAACGGTGAACGAACTAGTTCCACCGACGCGGACGTAATCGGTGGCCCCCACGTTGGTTTGCGTGATGCCCCCGTTGGTCACGACAGTGAGGTCGCCCGATAACTTAACTTGATCCAACAACAGATCTGTACCGGAATTGTTCACAGCGGCGCTGGCAGCAGTCCCCACACCTGAGAGCAGATCAAGTTCCCCGCCAAATACGTTGTTGCTGCTGTTGTTGAGCAAAATATCCTTCATGTCGCCCACGGCAAACTGCGCGTCCTTAGAAACATGAACTCCAGCGCTGGTTTGCGAAATCGAGCCCGAGTCGAGAGCAATCGTTAGGTACGTGGCATCGATCGCTCCGAGCTTCAGATCACCGGTCGATTGAAAGACGCTAACGAGTCCGGCAGCAGCACTAGCTCCACTTATCGAGATAGCATCACCGAAGGCGTTATTGGCAGCTCCCGCGGTCAGAGTAACGTCTTCACCGTCTTGCACGGTAAACGAACTAGTGCCGGTGACTTTAATGCCCGTCCCGGTCTGAGTGATACCGCCGTTGATGGCCGTAGCGTTTAGGATGGCGGTCTGGATATCATCCAGTGTTAGCGTCCCCAGCGAGTCAACGATCGTAAGCGTTGCGGCAGGTCCGCCGTTTCCGGTCGCCGAAACGTTGGCACCAAACGCGTTGTTGGCGGAGTTCAGTACGATCGCATTAGCGCCCATCGTGGTGAACACGGCGTTGCCCGAGACATCGATCCCGTCGGTTGTCTGAGAGATACCGCCGGTCGTGGTCAAATCGAGCGTGGTGGCCAGGGTACTGCCGAACTGGAAGCCGCCATTGCTGTCGTAGAAAGTAACAGCGCCAGCACGATCGGTTTGCCCGGTCACCGAGACCGTACCTTCGAATCGGTTCGCCATCTCGTTGAGCGTGATGGCACTGGAGTCACCCACGGTGAAGTCGGCGATGCTGTTGGCCCGTAGCACACTGCCAGCCGTTTGTCCGATGGCTCCGCCCGTATTAACCGTCAACGCGCCAGTGATGATGGACAGGCCAGTGAAATCGAACCCATCCGTTTCGACGATGCTGGCGAAACTCGTCGTATTGAGAGTCAGCTTATTAAAATTGTGCCCGATGGTCGAACTATTGAGACTGACACTATCAGCGCTGAATGAAGCCGTTCCCGATACGTTGACCTCCGTCGACGCGACATCGAAAATCGAGCCTGCTGCGGTCAGCGAGAGATCGGTTGCATTGATGTCCTGCAGCAGAAGGTTTCCGCTCTTATCGGCCAACGCGATCTCAACCTCTTGCTCATTGGCAACCAGCCCAGTGACGTGGTTATCCCCCAGGGACAAGTTGAGAGAGAGATTTCCAGTTGCACCGACCGCCTCTTGCAGACTGATCGTTCCAACCGTGACACTCCCGTTCATAGTGTCCGTGACCGACGTTGACTTGGTGCTGGTTGAAGATGCGGTCAACGTCAAATTACTTGTCGTCAACTTGCCATCAAAGTTGATTGTGTTGTCGTCCAGATCGCCGCTGTTAGTGACGTGCCAGAACAGCGCTGAAACTTCAAAGTCGGCCCCATCCTGGACATTGACTTGGTCCACGTTGTTGAAAATCATGATGTTCGACACGAGCCCCGTCAGGGCATCTGTTCCCACACCACCAACCAGCGTGAACTCGGAAGCCTTTCCGGTGTTGTCGATGATGTTAATCGTCCCGACATCATTGAGTTTCCCAACAAAATCCGCCGTAGCCGCTGCGGTAAACGAAATACTATCGCCACCGATTTCCAACTTCCCACTCGCATCGCGCCCCAGAGTGACATCACCAGCATCCGTGTAGGTGATGGTCAGCGTATCCGAGCCCAGGGTGTAGTCGACCGTCGCATCGAGCACGACGCGGGGCTCCAACTCGCGAAAACGCAGCTTCGTGTCAAACTGCTCCTGGAAAGCTTGTTGCGCCTTGACCTTCTTGTTCGGGTTCTGGCCGAAGATACGCTTCCAGAGGGTCTGCTTTTTCATGGTTCGCTGCTCAGCGGTTGGAAAGGAGAGAGGGGTCTTCGTTAGCTTGATAAGGATGAGAAGCCTGCAGACGCACAACACGCCGCAAATTGCCCAATTTGCGCCAAATCCCCCAAACTAACGAATTCTCAGATAGAAGTTCATTCAAATCACGCCTATGGGGCATGTCAATGAAGTTCCGGGGAAATTACTTACGACCCCGTAATTTGGGCAAAAACTAGAATTGCGGGCACTGAATTTCCCTTAAAACACCACAGACCAGGCGATCGCATTATGCTGCCAGAGTGCCACAAGATAGGAAAGATGGGCAATCCTTTTCATTTCTCCCCATAATTGTGTGGGGGAGGATATTGACTGGTCGAAACTTCTTTTGAACCGTTCCCCCAGCGGAGCGGATCGTACAGTGTGCCAATCGAGTGCCACGTCTGGTAGAGGAAGCCTCGCAATGCCCAGCGTCTTGCAGATTCAAAAACTTTGTTTTCACAACTTGGGTCGCGCCTCCATGCTGCTGATTCTCACCGTATGCCTGGTGAGCACCCTTTCCGCAGCAGAACCAGCGGCAAAACCAAGATTGCGTATTCAGCCTGTGGTCAAAAAGACCCAGCCAGCTTCCGCTGAATCTACCCCTGAAATTCAGGTGACGGCAGCAACCGCGCCGGCCGCGCTGAAACCGGTCGTTCGTGCGGCGGCACTCACGCTGTTCCAGGAAGAACCCCCGACACCGGAACCGATGCCAGCTGTTGATCCGCCTGCGGCAGCAGAACCGGCTCCGATGGCCGAAGCCGCCGAGCCCATGGCCCAGCCGCCCGCTGCACCTATGGCCGAGCCGATGACGCCGGAACCGATCAGTCCTTCCGATGCCGCTCCGGCCCAACCACAGCCGCTCCCTTCGATCGCCAACGATCGTGGCCGGTTGTCTGGCAAGCCGGAAAGCTTCTTCGAAAGCTTAACGCCGGAAGATCGTCAAATTCTTTACGATGGCAAGATGGCCAATCAGTTTGGCATCGGCCGTACGTTCAACTACAAAGTCGACGGCAAGGAAGTCTCGCCGCCAACCAACATCGCAGCCAAGGTATTCTCGCAAGAACCGGAAGAAAACTTCCCCAACGGTTATCACCGCGACTGGTACCCAATGGTTGCCATGTGGGAAGCTCCAGCTTTCTATCACCGTCCGCTTTACTTTGAAGAAGTCAACCTGGAGCGATACGGCCACACTCACAAGCACTTGCAGCCGGTTTACTCGGCAGCTCACTTCTTCGGCAATACATTGGCTTTGCCGTACAAGATGGGTGCCTATCCTCCATGTGAGCGAATCTACACGCTGGGCCATTACCGGCCTGGCGACTGCAACCCGCACGACATCCACACCACGCCATTTACGTGGAAAGGGGTTGTCTACACTGGAGTGGTTTACTCCGGCATCGGCGCAGCGTTCCCTTAATCGAGTCACTTGCTTCCGCTTCTTCAGTTAAGAGAAGAAGCGGAAGTTCAACTGGATGAATCGTGACGCAATTTGCCATAGAGTTTGCGTTCGCCCGATAACGACCGCCCGGCCGCAAGTGCCAGGCAGAATCTCTTTCGGCGAACTTTCATCAAGCATGACGGTAACCGAGTAAGCGCCATCAATCAGGGCCACGGTGCCGTCTTCTTTGCGTTCCAGCCCAAGTGCCGCATTCGCGGTCAGGTTACGGGGAATTTGCACGGACTGATCCGTAGAGACTTCCTTTACCGTTCCTTGAATACTATGAATCGAATTGCCGTCGAATAAGATCGACACCGCATCGCCAGGACGGATCAATTCAATCTGATCCTGATCGACAAACAGTCGAGCCTGTAGCGCACCAGCGTCTCCGATCAAGCACAAGAGTTCGCCACGCTGGAGCAGGCACCCTCGATTCTTCTCGTCGAGAGCGCTGCCAGACCACTGCGCTAGAAAACGATCCGATTCTCCCTTGGCATCCTTGTGGGGAGCTAGTATCACGACGCCATCGACCGGCGCGCGGATGGTTAGCTGATCTAACTGGCGTTGCAGGACTTGTCGTCGCTGCTGAAGGTCTTTCAGAGCAGACTCGGCCGTCGGTATCTGCGCGGCGGCCTCGGGATTGTTGTTGGATCGCAGCAACAAGCTGTCCAAGTGTTGCTGCTGAATTGCGATTTCACCATCGGTCACCAGCAGGTCGGCTTCAATGTCCTCATTCTTCAGAACCGCCAAAACGTCCCCTTGGGCAACACTTGCTTCCGCGGCGGTCGTCTGGACCACACGTCCGTCAACCTGCACGTAGACGCGATGATCGGAATCGATTTCGGAAATGACCGGCACATGTATTCGCGATGGCACCGGGATCATGCCAAGCCCGCAGCCGACCAGCACAACAACTACAACAGCGATAGCGACTCGGCCTTTCACCATGGCATCTCCCCTTCCCTTTGGTCTCCTTAACCATTGAACGAAACTGATCGCAGGCTTCAGCAACAGGCCAATGACAAATGTCGCCGCAACCATATGCCAAAGGGGCAATATGTCGTTCTGCCGACAGGCCTTGTAGAGAAACCAAAAGATGAACCCAAAGACCATCGTGCGATAGATAATCGCCAAAACCGCGTATGTACGAAGTGTTGTCGCACGTGGCTCTGGCATGACATGTCGTGGATATCGATAGAACCAGTTCTTGATGGGCGACCACAATGCATCAGTCGCGCGCGAGCTCAAGTTCGGCAGATGCAGGATATCGGACAAGATGTAGTAGCCATCGTATCGCAGCAGCGGGTTAGCATTCACCAAGACGGTGCTCACGCCGCAAACAAACACCACGTTCAATAGCCAGTCGCTAACCGCACCGGGCTCCGAGAAAAACCAGAGCACGAATGCAATCGTGGCCAGAATGACTTCAACGTACATCCCTGCTGCAGAGACAAACACCCGCTGCCATCGCCTCGGAAAGAGCCATGCGTCGGATACGTCGCAGTACATCGCCGGCGTGAACACCATCAGTAGAATACCAATCTGATGGCACTCTCCACCCATCGCTTTACAACAATAGGCATGCCCCAGTTCGTGCAGCACTTTGACCAGGGCAAACGTGATCACCAGCACGACGAGATTCTCGCCGCGAAAAAATTGCGACTCCTGCGGCAAGCGGGCCGTGATCGCCTCGATGTTAATCAGCCCCAAAAGCAGTGTCATGGCGGCACAAAGCAAGACAATCGCGACCGTTGCACGATGAAAAAGCCAATCCACAGCATGGTGAGTCGCTGCCAGAAATCGCTCGGGATCGACGCCTGGCAACCGAATCGACAACACCTGCAGTGGCAAGCTGGCTCGCTGCATCCAGGCCTGTTTCTGTCGACGCTCAAGCAGTCCTTCGGCCTGGTTTTCGGCCGGGGCCACTAATAGGCCTCGCTGATATAAGCTGTGGCAAAAGCCGAGGATTTCCTGCTGCGAGATACGATGCGGGGCAAACTCTTCGTCATATTCCTCTTTGATCGATGCCAGTGAGTTCCGGCCATCGATCCGCCGCATGATGTAAACCTCGGACGGACCGAAGTGAAAATATCGGAGCGTAACAGGATCTTTTACAACCCAGGTTTCGTCCCCGTCTTCCGTCCTTCGAGCGTAGATCAAGTCGGGACGAACTCGGACCTTGCTGCGCAAGTTCGTTTCAGACTGGATGGTCGCCGTCGCCACTGAGAAGTGCCTTTACTGCTTCGGTTGAATCGTCATCGAAGCGCGAAGGCCGGGTCGCAGCTTAAGATCTTCGTTTTCCAAGTCGACCCAAACCCGCACCTGACCATTGACCGGATCGACTTCCGGATCGACAAATGTCACTTCCCCTTCTACGTGAATAGGCTCCCGATTGGGAATCTCGACAGTGACGGTCGCCTTGGAGCCAATCAGTTCGATCATCGCTTCTTCATTGCGAATAAACCCTTCCGCCCGCAAGCGATCGATACGGACCACCTTAACCACCGAATCACTCGTCTCGACCCATTCGCCTGAACGACGAAAGACAGCGACCACCATTCCCTGGATTGGCGATTCAATTTGATGCTTTTTCAACTGCGTTTTGACGATCTGCAGTTCGGCATCTCGCAGTTGGGCCGTTAGCTTCGCGATCGCGGTCTTCTCTTCCGATTGTTCAATCTCTAAGCGGCTCTTCTCTACCAGCAAGCGAAGGCGATCCATCTCGGTTTGTGAAACGCTCTTTTCGGCGATAGATAGCGCTTCTTCCGAACGCATCAGCTCTGCCGCCGCGACTTCCAGGCTTTTCCTGGCAAAACGAATATTCACGTCGTTCTTCGCTTCTCGAGAAGCGATATCAAAGTCGACCTTTGCCTTTTCGACTTCCAGGATCTTTTCTTCGTCGTCGATCTTCGCGATCACTTCCCCACGATCGACGATGGTCCCTTCCTGGGCTTTGACCATCTTCAGGACGCCAGACTGCTGGGCAGGTATCTCGACCGATTCAATAATCTTCAACAGCGTCGCCGAGACTTCAATGTCTTGAGCGATCACGGGAACTGCGCAGAGCAGCATGACGAGTGAACCCAACACTGCGTTTGTGAACTTTCGTTTCCCTGTCATGAATCAATCTCGTTTTGGATCTTGCAGAACTAAAAGTGATTACCAGAACAAATAGCGGCGAACGGTTTCTACCAACTGATAGGTCCACACATAGGCAACCGAACGCTGGCCGCACTCGATGCGGCCAACAACGCTTAACCCATGACGCAAATGCGGGATTTCGGACTTATCAATCTCCGCCTCCAGCGGCACGAAGGGTTCTTCCGAGTTTTCGTCCAAATCCACAATCGAAGCAGCTGATTTCAGCTCCCCTCGGTAGGTTTTGCCGGGCTCGTTCACCAACTGAAATCGCACAGCAAGCGGTTCTTTCGATTGGTTCTGTGCATTGACCACGTGATAGGTCCGCTTGTCAGGCAGTTCCAAGTCCAACACCCATGGGCCGTCGATATCGGCAACCTTCATCAATAATTCGCCGCGACTAACCGGCCTGGCCGCAAGAACCTGTTCGACTTCCCAGTCGAGGACCTGGCCATTGATAGGACTCAGCAGTTTCAGTTCATCTTCACGCTTCTGCAGCAGATCGCGGCGTTGGATCAGGTTCTCGATCTGCTTGGTCAGTTTCAATTGGTCGGCAGAAAGATTCTCGAATGACTCTGGCGTGCGGTTTTCGGCGCGTGGATCGCGTCGCATACCTTGAGAGCGTTTTACGAGGATGGCATCAAGCTCTGCCTGAGCCGTTTGCAATTGCCCGACGATCTCGGCTCGCTGCAGATTAAATTCATTCGACCGCAATTGCATAAGCGGTGCGGCTTTCTCGACGGGTTGGCCATGCTTAACGAAAATCTCTTCGACATAGCCATCCGACGGAGCAAACACGTTGCGTTCAACCGCCGGTACCAACTGCCCGTGAACCTCGATCGAGAAGTCCATTGGAATCAGAAAGAGCGCAGCGATGATCACCAATAGGGGAATGACAACTTTGAGGGTTGTCGGCAGTCGGTACCAACCGATCGTTGCCAGGCCATTTCTCAGCGGAATCAGCACAGAAGCAAATGGCAACTGACGATAGGCCCGGGCATTGCCCAGTGCGGTGGTAGCGTGCTGGATGATCGGTTCAGCACGATGCAGCAGTTCGTGCCCGTTGAGTTGCTCGATACTCTCGATAGCAATCGCTCCGACCGGTTCGCTGGCTCGCAGAGGCTTCTTCTCGTCGTCGTCGTCAATTGGATTGCTTACTTGTAGAGGAACAATTGCCAGAACCTTCGACGGCGTTTCTTCCAGGTACTCGAGCAAAGCCTCTTCAATCTGAGGGGGCAGGTTCTCCGTTTCGCCCGTGTAGAGCAGTGTTTGCTTCGATCCGACAACCGCTGACGCAAGCTTTTCAAGCTTTTGCACCGTGTTGGATCTACGGTGCGGCTTGTCTACGCCGGAGATCGCTTCGATACGGCATTTGGATCCGCGAGCAGATAGTACCGCGACCCGATCGGCCTCCAGGCAATTGCGAGCCTCGTTGGCAATGCGGTAGGCCGTCTTGTCGTACGAAAGATCAGTATGAACGAGGCTGGCGAAATCGAGCTGCCGTTTCCAGTCGTACTGATGCTGCTGGAAGTCCCGCAGCAAGGCTTGCTGTTGATAATGCTGTGCTACTTCAGCAAATGCATGCGTGATCCGCAGGTACGTTTGTCGTACCGACTTGGCCAGGTTAGCAGGCTGATAGAGGGCCATAACCCCCCAAGCTTCCCCTGCCACTTGAAGCGGAACAGCGACGATATCGTACTTCGGCTGCACCGTCTGGCTGCCAGGTACGATGTCTGCTTCACGCCGATTGAAGATTTGAAAAAGGTGGGCTTCGTCGTCACTCAGGGCTTTGGCGGCTTGCCCAGTCGGATAACACTGCTGAAGATCGGTCTGGTGGGCTAAAAGCAAATGCCCGTTGGGGCTCTTCGTCCACACGGCGGCTCCGATTGCCGAAGTGGCGAACGTCACGCGGTCGAGAACCTGGCCAAAGAAGACATCGGGCGCAATCGCCAAGTCCGACAGATCGGCCACTTCGTCGAGCAGCGACTCGATGCGACGCCGTGCCTCGTCTGCCGTTCGCGGTGCGTCTTGATGATGCAACGATGATTCCATGGTTCGCGTAGAACGCTTGTCCTCTAGACGTCCTTACCAAGTAAGGATCAAACCTGAATTATCAGAAAATCGGTCAATCGCGGCAAATGCTTTTCAGCGGAGACATGTCCCCTTCCGGGGGCAAACGAGGATTCACTATAAACGCAAAGCGCGCAAGTCCCCCGATTTGACGAGCGAAACAGGGCAAAAGGTCCATAAAAAAACGGCAGCGAATCGCTGCCGTTGGAACAATCGTCAGAGGTTAGCCAACCGACTTAATCGGTACTACCAGCCTACCCGATCGTGTAGACAAAGTTGCCGTCCTTGTCGACATCGACCTCCGCGGACTTGATTTCCTTCCCCTCGGCCATGCGTGAGAGGAATTCGCCCGACATCTCAGGCAACAGCGTTCGGGTTAGAATCTTGTCGACGTTACGAGCACCTGTGTCGACTTCCGTGCAGCGGGCAGCAATGGCATCTACCAATGCTTCGGAATAGTCGAACGTTGCTCGATAGTGATCGTGTACGCGACGTCCCACCTTCTTCAACTTGAGACGGATGATCTTCTTCATCACTGCGTCATCGAGCGGGAAGTATGGAATAATCGAAATACGCCCCAGGAAGGCAGGCTTGAACGTTTTCAGAAGTTCCTCGTGCATGGCGTCATGCAACCCCTGCGGATCGGGACGAGTTTCAGGATCTTTACACAGACTCATGATCAAGTCCGTACCGGCGTTCGAGGTCATGATAATGACGGTGTTCTTGAAGTCGATATCGCGTCCCTCACCATCTTTCATGTGCCCCTTGTCGAACACCTGGTAGAAGATGTCCTGCACGCCGGGGTGTGCTTTCTCCATCTCGTCCAGCAGGATCACGCTATACGGCTTGCGACGAACGGCTTCGGTCAGCACGCCACCTTCGCCATAGCCAACGTAACCAGGAGGCGAACCCATCAGAAGCGACACTTTGTGCTCTTCTTTGAACTCTGACATGTTGATCGTGGTCATGTTCTGCTCGCCACCGTAAAGCAGGTTGGCCAGCGTCAACGCTGTTTCCGTTTTACCAACACCACTGGTACCGGCCAGCAGGAAGATCCCGATCGGTCGATTCGGATCTTCGAGATTGGCCCGCGAGGTCTTGATGCTTTCGGCAATTTGCAGCATCGCGTGCGACTGGCCGACCACACTTTCTTCCATCAAATCTTGCAGCTTCAGGACAGTCGCAATCTCGTTGGCAACCATCCGTCCTACCGGAATACCGGTCCAGGAGCCAACCGTTTCTGCAACGGCGTTGGTATCGCAACAGATATGCACCAGCGGCGATTCTCCTTGGATCTCCAGCAGTTCGGCTTGCTCTTTCTTAACCTTCTGCTTGATCTCGTCTCTTTTCGCGTCGGTCAGCAATTCAGGTTTGGGCTCACCTTCGACAACTGGCTTTCGACGTTTTACGTCATCTTCGGCCAATTCATCCTGAAGCTCGCGGATCTGATTCACTAACTCCTTTTCCTGCTCCCATCGCTTGGTAAGCGTTTCCAGGTTCTCTTCGGAAGCTTTCTTTTGTTCCTCAAGTTCGGCAATCGTGGCTTCGTGTCCTTCAGCCCCAGATGCCATTTCTCGATTCAGGATCTCGACTTCCGTTTCGATTCGGTCGATTAGCCGAGTCAGATGCTCGACTTGCGGAGGAGTCGAGTTTTGGCTCAGACCAATCCGTGCACATGCCGTGTCAAGCAAACTGACCGCCTTGTCCGGCAACTGTCGACCGGAAATGTATCGGTGAGAAAGCTTGACCGCAGATTCGACGGCCTCGTTCAAGATACGAACGTTGTGGTGATGCTCGAGCGTCGACACGAGCCCACGCATCATACCGATACACTTGTCCTCGCTTGGCTCTTCGACTTTAACAACCTGAAAACGACGAGCCAGCGCGGCGTCCCGTTCAAAGTACTTCTTGTACTCGGCCCAGGTCGTGGCGGCGATCGTACGCAGTTCGCCACGGGCCAAAGCTGGCTTCAGCAGATTCGCCGCGTCGCCTTGGCCTGCCTGACCGCCGGCACCAATCATCGTGTGGGCTTCGTCAATGAACAGGATGATCGGCTTAGGGGACGATTTAACCTCTTCGATGACGGACTTCAGGCGGTTCTCGAATTCACCTTTCACGCCGGCACCGGCCTGTAGCAAAGCAAGATCCAGCGTACGAATCGAAACGTTCTTTAGCGCATCCGGCACGTCTTCGGCAGCGACTCGCAGGGCGAACCCTTCGACCACAGCCGTTTTACCAACGCCTGCTTCACCCGTCAGAATCGGATTGTTTTGGCGACGACGGCAAAGGATATCGACAATCTGACGGATCTCGTCATCGCGTCCCAGGACCGGATCGATCTCTCCCTTTTTAGCTCTTTCGGTCAGGTCAACCGTGAATTGATCGAGTCCCGGTGTCTTGGTTGGTCTCGCGGGACCACCACCTGGGCCGCCGCTGGCCGGGGCCGTCGCCAGCGAGGCTTGCGACTCATCCTCTTCTGAAGTTTCAGCCGTTATCTTCGCGAGATGGGTCTTCAGGTCCTCCAGACTGATCTTCTCGAACTCGGGGCAGCTAGAAAGAATTGCCTGGGCCGTGATCCGATCGGAAAGCATGGCCACGATCAGGTGCCCCGTGCGGACACTCGGCTCGAGATAATCGACCGAGGCCAACAGCCACGCATCGCGGGCCAGGTCGACGACGGTTTGACTGAGTGCCGGTGGCCGGGCATTGCCAGTCTTCAGCTTATCCATTGCCCTGGTCAATTCGGTGACCAGTTTACTGGGATCGATCTCGTAGTTTCGCATGATCGCGTCGAGATCGGTGTTCGGGGTTTCCAATACCTTGGTCAACCAATGCTCAATCTCGACGTTGTAATTCGTTCGCGAGAGACACAACCCCGCCGCAGCTTCCAAGGTGCGCCGACAAGTTCCGTTAAGTTTCCCCACCAACGATTTCAAGTTCACGGATGCCATGGTAGGTCGATCCCTTTCAATTCAATCTTTGAATGTTTCCCTAGTTGATCCGACATGCCCCAATTCGTTCTCGAATTGCCAACTCGCTCTCGAATTGATCTTCTATTTCCCCGATGCGCCTGTGGTTCCCAGCGGGTACCCCGAGTGCTGGAACACCGCATCTTCTACGTCGTTGACAAATTCGCCAACCCGCAACCACATGTTATACCCCAAAAAACAGGGGTCTTCCTCGCTCCCCAAGATGCATTGAGGAACCTCTGAATTTTTTAACACCAGTTGGATATCAAAATCCAATGAATTCCCCACATAGGTTCGTGTCAGCTGGGCAACCTCGCCTAGTTGATCACCGCTGGGCATCAGTTGCTGGTACTGTCGGTAATCGACAGGACCAATCCGCAGGCGGAACCGTGTTTCACAGTTCCACATACGATGCCCTATGACTGTTTCTTCCCCCAGCCGATTGTTTCCGCCGAGTATGCCAGCCGAATCAGGCAATCGCGATTGATCGGCTGGGTCGATATACAACCAGTGCCCTGTGTATTGCTGCACGACGACATCAAACGAGAAGTAATCTTCCAGGATCTGTTGAAGCCCGAGCGCCGAGCGTGGCCGGTGGGCGAAGTGCCCGGCGTAGTACAGAAAGGTTTCATCGTCGATCAGCAGTCGATCTCGGATGCCGTGGGTTCCCATCCCGACCAGTGCGTACAACGTCTCGGTAAAGAGATCAAGTTCCTTAGGCTTCAGCGAATTGCGTCGAGCCCTTTCAAAAGCAATGGGAAAACGATACTTTTCCCAAGCTCGATAGAAGAAGGACAAAATGCGGTGGTGAAATAGATCAATAAAGTCACGCAGCGCAAAGTCTTTACGGCGGACGCGATCGAGAATGGTTTGCGTGTAATGCAGCGGCATCACCCCTTGGGCACCGAAAACCCCCATGAAGGTCGTGGTCATCGTGAAGGGAGGTTCCCCTTCCGGAGGTGCATCTTCCGCATCAGGGCGGCGGCGAACGATCGAAGCAACTTCGCTGGGAGGAAAGGTCCGCGCGCACAAGACCTTCAGCTGGACCAACTCGCGATGGGGCGGTCCATCTTGTCCAATCGGTTTCCAGTTCGGGTAGGTCTCAGGATCTTCCTGAGCCATCTTTTCCAGCAGCCGCATCGCCTGGAAAAAGTCGAACTGGTAAGGCTGTTCGATGAGGCGATTGGCTACAGTAGCACGTTTTCGCCGGCCCTCGGTGCCCAACGATAGATCTCCTCTCCGGTCTCGTCATGCATGACCGTCTGGGTGAATGAATTGATCGTGCAATACAGGGCGAAGAATCGCTCTAACACACTCGCCATCAAAAACATACCGCCACCGGTGTAACTACTTGAGTCAAAGGTGACATGCAGGCGAGTACCACGGCAGAATACGGTTCCATTGGGTGTCTTCACGCGTGCCGTACATGGTTCGCTTCGCAGCGAATCAATGCCTTCGATATAGGCTCGGCTTACACCCGAATCGACGTAGTCGTATAAGCCCAGGATTTCCCGCAACGCATGCGAACCTTCCGTATCGTCGCTCAGCGAAAGGTGATTCAGCGACAAATGGGAAATCAATCGCCACCGGATCCCCTGCTCGACATCTGGACGTCGCGTAGGCGTAGGAGGCTGCAGACATTTGATTTTGGTAATGGGTGCCAAACCTGACATGCTCAGCTTCGGCTGGTCGCCCCCAAATGGAAGCCGCTCGGGCAGATCCCGGTTGAAACACGTCAGGTCTGCATGCAAGCTCCACTGCTGCTCGGCACTGGGATTAAAGTTGAGGTCGACCACGGAAAGGAACAGTTCGGTACCTTGATCCCCCGTTTCCTCGCCACCAGGGTTCGGCCGGCGTGTCGCGTGCCAGTACGTTTCCGCATCATGCGACTCAGAAGAATGCTTGAACGAATAGAACGGATGGTAACTTACCTCGCGATGATCCTGCGAAACGGCAGTGACCTCGTCGATAGAGTAAATCTCATTCGCGAACGGCCGCCGCGAATCTGGAATCACGTGATACTCGGTCTTTTCGTGCGTCAGCCGGATCGGTTCGGCCTCCTGTCGAAAGAGATTGGTAATCGGCGTGCAACCGATCCGCAGGTTATCCGCCTGGAGCCGGCGTTCGAGGTCGGAGTTCCCTTGCTTCAAGAAGATATAGATCTCGGCCTGCCCGCCGCCGATCTTCTTCAAAACCGACTCCATGTTCAGGTCAAAAAACAGAAACTTATCGGGAAAGGTAAAGAACTCCGTTAGCAGACGATACCCCAGAAACGATCGAGCCGGGTAATCGAACATCCCTTCGTCCCGACTGAACCCCACCGGCTGGATACAATTGCGTCCCAGCATTTGAAACTCGGCTGATTTGTGGTTCTGGGCTACCGCGACACCCACGACCGAGGTCATCAACAGTTCGTACAAATCGAACTTGTAGGGTGCTTGTTCTTTGATGAAGAATCTCAGCGTTTTCAACTTCAATTGGCTCAGGTCGATCGTCGAAGTGAAGCTCTTCAGGCCGATTCGGATCATCGCGGATGCTTCCGCGTTGTAAGGTGTCTGCGGAGCCTCGAAGGGATGGCTCATCATGCTGACATCGCTGATTTCGATCGGCCAACACGTTACCGGATAGCAAGTCCGAAAACGACACGGATCGCCGTTGATCGGCTCCGTCTCAAGGCTGGTTCCCTTGGCAACCTGAAAGCCATTGACCGCTTCGACCTGGGCACGATCGAGCCCGAACTGAACGACCGACATCGAGGGAATCGGACGCAGCAAATGCGGGAAGAGAACCTCCAGCATCGATGCGGCGATCTCGGGAAAGTCATCCTCCAGCTTGAGTCGCGTTCGTGCGTTAAGATACGCGAATGATTCAACCAGTCGGCCAACGTGTGGATCTTTAAAGTCGTCTCCACCAAGGCCCAGTCGACTGGCGATCTTCGGGTTGGCCCGAGCAAATGCTTTGCCCTGATCTAACAGGTAAGCGCGTTCGCGGCGGTAAAATTCGAGCAGTTCGTCGCTCATCGATCCTTCCGTCTGACATGAAATAGATGATCCGATGGCTCCAGCTTCGAATCAAACACAATCGGTTCCGGTGCTGGCGTCGCGTGGAGTTCGGCCCGGATGATAAAGTGCAGCGTCCGGTCCTCAGACCTGCTCTTCTCAGGGATTTCGACATGCACCGAAACGAAACGCGTCTCAAACGTGCGGATCGCAAATTCAATCGCCTCGCGTAGCGAGTCGCGGTCCATGTCGGAACTCAGGTCGATCGACGAGAAATCGGGAATCCCATAGTTGATCAACGAGTTGTTCAGTTCGTTCAGCTGTGGCGGCCATGACTTGCAGCGCCAACGCGTGTTCAAAAGGTTTTCCAGATCGCGCATCACGGATTCGCGAATCTCCCGCATGGTCTGCGTTTGCGAATGCGGTGCCTCGCGAGAGTTGAATGGATCGTTATCAATCAAGCGATCGAAGACCGACGGCATGAGTGGTTCTTCATCCGGATTCCCTCTGGACATCGTCGTTTCCCGTCTATGAAGAACTTAATGAGTGAATTCCAGCGTACCGATCTCCATGATCGACTTTTCTTGTTCACCAAGCCAAAGCATTCGCTGGCCGAGTCCGCGACCAGGCTCTCCTTCTTCCCCTAGCCAGGCAGTGCTCTGTCCCAGTTTGTGCGTCATCTCTTCACTTTGAGAACTGCCTGGGTAGAGTGCGTTGATGAAAACGTCCCCTTCCTGGCCGTAGGCGTTCATCGTCGCTCGCCGCCAGATCAAGTCGCACGGCTGCTCAGGGGCATGAAACTCGACCGAATCGATCGCATCGAATGGAATCCAGAAATACTTCCCGTTGCTGGTGATCGTTTCCAGAAAGAACGCCGTCCGATCATCCTGGTCGCGGATGTCTTCAAATTCGACACCGTCGCATGTGCCCTTCACAATCGGACGTTCTTCTTCGATTTCGTTGACCAGCTGAGCCGCTTCCTCCATGTTGTTCTCTCGCAGGGCGAGGATCAGACGAAGGTTCTTCTCGACCAGCGGGGTCGGTTCTTGATTCTGCATCAAGTCTGGCGTACGTCCTTGCTGCCAACATTCGTTGCGGGTCATTTCGCCGCGAATCATCTGGCGATACATCGAGATGCGAAGGATCGCATCGGGAGATTGAATCTGGGCCGTTTCCAGGTGGTTGTCGGCTCGCTCGATATCTCCACGCAAGCAAAGCAACTGGGCCAATGCGATTCGCAAGTCCCACTGCATGGGCTTCTTCTTGACATCCTGAATGGCCGCATCGATGGCTTCATTCAGTTGCCCCGCTTTTAGTTGTTCGCCGATGCTCATACGCTTCCCCCCGAAGTTGATTCTCAGCCAATGATGGATTGTAAGCTTATTTCCGGCGGCCTTCGATATTGGTCTTCATGCGAATCGAAGCAACCAGGTCATCCAGTTGATAATGCGGCCAAAGCTTGAACGTGCAGCGGTACGAACCTGGTTTTCCCGGGTCGTCCCGCAATCGAATCTCAGCCTGACGCAGTGGCCGCGCGGCCTTGGTTGCCGGCTTGGCCTTTTCGTCCGGCGTGACATATTCATGGATCCAGTCGTTCAAGAAACGCTCGACCGCTTCGCGATCCTCAAAAGTACCGACTTTGTCCCGCGCTATTACCTTCAGTGCATGGGCAAACTGCGATGTGCACAAAATGTACTGCAGCATGGCCGAGATTTTTGCGTTCTGGGTAGCCGCCTCGTCTTCGTAAACCTTGGGTTTTTGTACGGTCTGGTTAGAGTAAAAGGCGCTCAAGTCGGTATCATGACATCGCGTAAGGGGAATGAAACCCAGATGGGCCAGTTCCGCTTCCTGCCGATCCGAGATAATGCAGTCGGTGGACGACTTCGGAGCTACCCCGTAGCGATCCGTACCAAAGTGATGGACGGCCAGGCGGCTCACCAGCCCTCCCCCCACGACGTTTCGTTGCACGCCGCGAATTTGAGCCAGCCAACCACATTCCGAGAAAGCTCGAATCAAGACTTCGGCAAACGCATACGAGGCGTTCCCCCACAGATAATTACGACGGTCGCGACCGCCGACTTCTTCTCGAAAACTAAAACCATCGGCCCTGGCATCAAACGTTTCGTACGGCAATCGCATCAAGACCCGCGGCAAGACAAGCCCGACGAACCTCGCGTCATCCGTTTTGCGAAATGCATGCCACTGGGTGAACTCGGCCTGATCAAAGCCGGATCGCAGGTTCTCGACATGTTCGAGCCCTGTAAACTCGTCCAGACCAAACATCGTGGGACTGGCACTGGCAATGAATGGACAAAAAGCCGCAGCGGCGATGCCTGCGAGTCCTTGCAGGGTATCCAGATCACGGTGAGGATGATTTCTAGTCGGGTTAGGGTGAATCTCGTAGTCCCCAATCATCACGCCAAACGGCTTGCCGCCAGCAGTACCGAATTCTTCCTCGTAGATCTTCTTGAACAGTTCGCTTGAATCAAACTCAACCGCGCGTTCGATGTCGCGTTCGACATCTTTCCAGCTCGCATTGAGCACACGAATAATAACGCGTTCGCGATCGGCCTCGTCGTCGACCATGTTGGTCAGGTACTCGAGACCTCGCCAGGAAGCTTCCAGCTTTTGAAACTGAGGATGATGCAGGACGGCGTTCAGCTGATCGGTGAGCCATTGATCGATCTGAGCGACATCGGCGTTCAGACGAAGCACGATCGACTTCTTCGAGAGCCCGTCGATCTTGCCTAGCCAGGCAATAAGCTTTTCACGAACGTTATCGGCGTTCATGAATTCGTCCCAGCGATGAGCTGCCCGATTGGATTGCTGGACGTTCTCGTTGGAAACGATCCAATCCAGGATCGAACCGGAATAGGCTTCTTCGCTCGGCGCGCTAGATTCTTCAACCGGCGATGCCTGCTCGGCGGGCACCTCGGCATACTCTTCGGGTTGCGACTGAAACTCGGCACTCATTGCAACATCGCGCAGAGAAGAGGGTAAAAAAAGAGGCACAGAGGAGCGGTTCCCCAATGTGCCTCTGGGATTGCTTACCTATCGCAGCAGACTAGCCTGCTTTCTGCGGAATCGATGCCACCATGCGGAGCGAGGCGGTCAATTCTTCCATTTGCAGCCAAGGTCGCAGGTAGGCCACCGCGTTGTACGAACCGGGCTTGCCGGGCGTTTCGGTGACTTCCACGCGTGCTTGGGCCAGTGGCAAACGAGCTTTGACTTCGGCACTGGGGCGTTCGTCGGCACAAACGTAGTTGTGAATCCAGTCGTTCAGCCAACGTTCGCAATCGTCTCGTTCCATGAACGAACCGATCTTGTCTCGGGCGATCACCTTCAGGTAATGCGCGAAGCGAGACGATGCCATAATGTACGGCAAGCGAGCCGAGATCTCGGCATTGGCCGTCGCATCAGGATCGTGGTATTGCTTCGGCTTCTGGGTTGTCTGACCGCCGAAGAAGACCGAGTAGTCGGTGTCTTTAAAGTGGCAGAGGGAGAGGAAACCCAGCTTGCTCAATTCCGCTTCACGACGATCAGTGATCGCCACTTCCGTCGGACACTTGACGCCTGAGTCGCCGTCGCTGCTCTTGAAGACGTGAACCGGCAGACCTTCAACCTTACCGCCGTTTTCGACACCGCGGATAGCAGTGCACCAGCCGGTTTTGGCGAATGCGTCGGTCAACTTGGCACCCATCACGAATGCCGTGTTCATCCAGCAGTACTCGCCGTGATCGACTTCGATCGGCTGACCACCAGGACCGGTTTCCACTTCTTCGTAGTTGAATTCTTCGATCGGCTTGGTCGCGGCACCATAAGGCAAACGAGCCAAGGTACGCGGCATGCACATCGTCACGAAGCGGGAGTCTTCCGACTGACGGAACGAATTCCACTTGATGTACTCTTGCGAGTCGAAGATCTTCGCCAGATCGCGCGGCTTGGAGAGTTCCTCCCAGTCGTCGAACCCGAAGAACTTCGCACTCGGTGCCGTCAAAAACGGAGCAAACGCCGAAGCGGCAACGCCCGACATCTTTTCCAATGCGGCGATATCGTCCGGGGTGTTGTCCCATTCGTAGTTGCCGATCAGGGCACCGTAAGGCGTACCACCGGCCAGACCAAATTCGCTTTCGTAGACCTTCTTGAAAAGCGTGCTCTGGTCGAATTCGACGGCACGTTCCAGGTCCTTCGAGATATCCTTCTTCGAAGCGTTCAGCACGCGAAGCTTGAGCATTTCGCCCGTTTCGCTGTTGCTGACCAGATAATGCAAGCCGCGCCAGCTCCCTTCCAGCTTCTGGAATTCGGGATGGTGCATCACGGCTGCGAGTTGTTTCGACACGGCCTCATCGATCGCGGCAATCCCTTGATTGATCGTGCGAATGATGTCTTTGTCGAAGGTGACCGTCCCCTTCATGGCCTCTTGAACCAGAGTTTGAATCAACTCCTTGGCTCGCGGTTGCTCGGTCTGCTTGGTCGCGGTGATCGCGGCATCCAGCAGGCTGGTGGCCTCTTCGTTTTGTGCCGCCGATTGGGCGGATTGTTGTTCGCCTGCACTCATAATTAACTATCCCCCTTACCGGCTTCACCCGATTCGTTAACGCCCAGTTCGCCGGCCAACTTCTTCAGTTGATCTGCGTCGTTCATTACCTGCTCCAAGAGCGTTTCCAGATCGTCGCTACGATCGATCTTGGTCAACAAGTCGCGAAGATTATCGCGCGTGGCGAGCAGTTTCTTAAGTGGTTCGACTTGCTTGGCGACATTGGCTGGACTGAAGTCGTCCATCGACTCGAACTTCAAATTCACGGCCATTTGCGAGCCGTCATCTGCCAGTGTGTTGTCCACCCGCATGTTCAGTTCGGGACGAAAACGCTTCATTACGTCATCGATGTTATCGCGATCGATCTGGACGAACTTGCGTTCTTTAAGCGGTTCCAGTTTTTCAGACGGGTTGCCGGAGAAGTCCCCCATGACACCCACGACGAACGGAAGCTCTTTCTTTTCCATCGCGTCGCCCGTTTCCACGTCGTAGGTGATGTGGACGCGGGGCTTGCGGACGCGGTTGAGCCTCTTTTGATAACTTTCAGCCATCGTTTCCCCTCAATGTCAGTTCTATTAGATGCGTTAGTGAAAAGCCGTTTGCAGCCCCAATGGACAGCACGCATCGTCACTGGCCAAGTTTGCCCAAACTTAAACCTGCCTTCAATTTCGGAAATATGCGGACAGATTTCAATCAATGAATGCAAGATATTAGAGGAATTTCATTAATATCCACTTTCGTCCTCGGGTATCGGTATCCCCGTTCGACGATGCAATTCGCCCATGGCGCTGTCGTCTCGAAGTAACTCTTTGAGCAGTTCAGGAAAGGGCATTTCGGCCCAGCGGGCTGCTTGTTCCAATTTAAAGGAAATGAACGATTGCGGTTCGGTCTTGCGGAAATACTCAGCCGCCTTGCGGATCATCTTGATCGCATCGGCTCGGCTTTGAATCGGACCGGCTGGCCCTTTTTGCTGCACGACCGTGCCCCCTTCGTCCGCATCGTCGGTCGCTGCATCAGGCGTATCGCCCACTTCGTCCAGCAGCAGTTCGGCCATCAATTGCTGGACCGTCGAGCGAATCGATTCGAGTCGCTGACGAAACGATGTCATCGACGGAGCGGTCTCTTCCCCGTACGAATTTCGCAAGCATCGCTCGTCCAGGTACGTTTCCAGTTCCCGAATCGTGGAGATCAGCGTATCGAGATCTTCGATCACATTGTTCCAGTGATCCCGAGATGTCGCGCGAAATGATTCGTCGAAGGTGTGACGTTCGATAGCTCCTTCCGCAATTCGACGCTGCTTGTCGTCGGAATCCATTCCATCGATACGGTTTGCTTCGTTGAAATCAAAGAGGGAGTACCTCCCCCCTCCGCCGTTGGTAAGCGGAAGATTATCGAGTACGCCGTACGAGCGATCACTCGTCAAACCGGTTAACTGCGAGACGGTCTCGGCATACCCTTCGTCTTCGTCTGGCTCGGGGTGAATGTTGTCCCAGTAGCGACGAACCAACTCCAGCATCAACTTGAAGCCATCCCGCAGTCCGGGAATACCGTCCATTCGCATGACGGCTTCGATCAGCCAGGAAGCGACCGAGACGTCCTTCGAGTAACTGCTCAGAATATGGATCGAGCGATCCCGAACGTCCTCCCATTCCGGATCTTTCAGGTCTGGGAATTCCTCGTCCGGAAAAGCCATGGCCGTCTGGATATCACGTTCGGCCTTGTTCGACTGATTGAAGATCTCGCGAAGATCGAAAAACTCGTTGGCATGCTCCGAGCTGCGAAGCTCGACGCCGCTAGGGCTTTCCTCTGAGATCGGATTGGTCAGCGATTCTATATCGAGTACTTGCGGAAATGCCATGGCGGTTCATCTCGAACGGACTGGGGAACAAATTCGCCGCGAAAGTATAAGTGTCAATCTAGGAACTTCAACTAATTTATTCCGGCGGAATGGGTTCGGCCGAATCGTCGTCAAAAGTCTCCTTACCCTCTTTCTCGGCAATCCTCAGTGGTGCGAATCATTCCGATCGATTTAATCGCTACGCTTTAACCCTACACTAGGCCCCGCTCTAGGTCGTCTGACGCAAAGCCCTGGCAAGTCGCTCCAAGATGGCTTGGTGCAATCGACTAGCCCACGACTTGCTTTTACCTAGATGGTCGGCGGCCTCTTTCAGGCTATAACCTTCGTAATAGGTCATCCGAATCAATTCCTGCTCGTGGGGTGCCAACGTCTGTAGCAGTTTCTGGAGCAGACCTTGAATCTCTTCATTCTCAAGCTGTTCGGCCGGTTGCTGTGTCCGAGCATCTGCGACGGCCTGGAATGCGTGCTGCGTTTCCTCTCCATGGCTGGCCAAATAGACGACAGCCAGCTTTTCCGTCAGGTTGCACAGCCATTTGGCATTTTCCTGAGCGGTAGCCGACGACGCACTTCCCTCTGAGGCATCGGCTTGCAGCGTATCGGCAGCCATTTGCTGATACTTATTCTGCATTCTAGCGGCGTGGGAATTCCAGCTCATCTTCGAGATGCCGTCGTAAATGGCACCCCGGATACGATAGTACGCAAACGTCGAGAAACTTGCCCCTTTGTCGTCCTCGAACGACTGGGCCGCCTCGGCCAAACCAAGCTGTCCGTAGGCAATTAGATCGTCCATACCGATCTGCGGGGGCAACTTGCGGTGGATTGATTTCGCCAGCGAAATCACCAGACCCTGGTTTTCTTGAATGCGTTGCTCGAGTTGGGTCGCTTCAGTGGTCATGGCTCAACTCAACTGGGACCATAGGAGTCGCATACGTTCACTAGCCACGGGGTCCTCGACCAATGACTGGGCAATCGTCGAGGCCATAGTGAGGACCTTTTCACTCTTCAGCGGAAGATCCGGATAACGACGCTTGAGCAGAGCCAAGACAAAACGCGTGATCGTATCGATCTCGTGCGGCTTGGCTTGAGGGTGACTACCCTTCAGGTGCTTGATCGTTTCCAGGACATCGTCGGCCTGGCCCGAATCGGCAGTCCGGCGCAGAACGTCCTCCATCGACCAAGCACTCTCGGCATTCTCTTTCCGAGATTGGTCGTCGCCAGATGAATCGGAATTCCACCCCTTGGAATTCATACTTCCCCCTTGGTTCTTAGTCCGGCCAGCGGATTATCGTGTGGCCGTTAATGGAGTCGAATTGTCCAGGCAACCCCCATCGCCTGAACGCTCCACCTTTCGTGAGTATACCAGCCAGCAAAATCATTCCAATCGGTCGACGGTGCAATCGGATCAATTGCTATCGTCATCGGCCGAGTTTGACGGTTACGAAAACAGTATGCCGCAAAAGAGCGGTGCTAGCCGTTGGATGCATGATAGCGTTCCTACCAGATCCTCAGAAAGTACGGGTTTTATTGAGTTTAAGATTTGCCACAGCCGAAAATGAACCAGGAGGATTCAACCCATAAGCGTGGTGCTATCGACCCAGCCGGCTCGACCCAGAGCCGGAGATAGAACCACCGACATCCTCGCGAAAACGACCGTACCCAGTTTTACGACGGCCAGTTTGTCCGCACGATCGACCCCAGGAGGGAATTAGCGATGCTACGTCGCTACACGCATTGGTTTGTAGTTTTAAGCACTTGTATGACCACTGGTCTGAGCGGCTGTTTACATCCGTGCTGGAACAACTACGACTGCCCGGATCCGCCTGCTTACGATGAGTGTCTGATTTCTGAGTACGCAGATCGCGGCCTCAAGATCGAAGACCCTGTCCCCAGCGTTTGCGAGGACGAAGACTGGCTTGAAATTCCAGATTCGCCCGATGCGATCAATCCGGACAACATCGACCTGGAATCTGGTTACTGGGACCTCTCTTTGGAAGAAGCCGTTCGCCTGGCTCTGCAGAATTCGCAGGTCATGAAAGACCTCGGCGGTGTTCTACGTAGCCCTGAAGCACTTGTCTCGATGTACGATCCCGCGATCGTTTACACCGATGGACGCTTCGGTGAAGAAGCTGCATTGAGTGCGTTCGACGCCACCTTCGGTGCCAGCGCCTACTTTGAATCCAACGATCGCCGCGTGAACAACTTCACCGTCGGCGACAACGGTTTCTTCCAACAAGACCTTCACAACTACGAAGTCAACCTGAGCAAGCGTAACGCGACCGGTGGTTTGGTGTCGTTGCGTGGGATTACTCAGTACGACTACAACAACAATCCACAAAAGATCTTCAGTGCCGGGTGGGATACTTACATCGACGCCGAAATGCGCCAGCCATTGTTGCAAGGTGCCGGTGTCATGTTCAACCGTATCGCGGGTCCCAATGGCGAACCTGGGTTTGCCAACGGTGTTCTGATCGCTCGCACACGTACCGACATCAGCCTGGCTGATTTCGAGATCGCCGTCCGCAACCTGGTGAGCGACGTCGAAAACGCCTACTGGGACTTGTTCTTCGCCTACCGCGACCTGGACGTCAAAATCAACGCACGCAACAACGTGCTGGAAGTCTGGAAGAAAGCCTACGCCAACGTCGAAGCAGACAAGAAGTCGGCGGATACCGAAGCTCAAGCTCGCGAACAGTACTTCCGCTTTGAAGTCGAAGTGGTCAACGCTTTGAATGGCCGTCTGGTCGAACGTACTCGCGACAACAACGGTTCGCTCGGCGGTACCTTCAACAACCCAGGTGGTGTCCGTGTCTGTGAACGTCGCCTGCGATTTATGATGGGCCTGACCCAGACCAACGGCCGCCTGATTCGTCCGGTTACCGAAGCACCGGTTGCCAAGGTTAACTTCGACTGGAATGCCGTTGCCACCGAAGCCCTCGCTCGACGCTCCGAACTTCGCCGTCAGAAGTGGGTTATCAAGCAGCGTGAACTGGAACTGCTGGCCAACCGCAACTTCCTGATGCCGAACCTGGACTTGATCGCTCGCTACCGTCAGCGTGGCTTTGGCCCGACCCTTTCGGATCAAAGCAGCATTCCTGGCGAAGCTGGTGCCCTGCAGAGCCTGACCGATGGGGACTTTGCTGAATACCAACTCGGCGTCGAATTCGAGATGCCAATCGGCTTCCGCCGTGCTCACTCGGCTGTCCGCAGCAGCGAACTGGCCTTGGCACGAGCCCGAGCAATCAAAGAAGAACAAGAAAAGCAGATCATGTATGGTCTCTCCAACACGTACGCCGAAATTCAGCGTGCCTACGAGATCATGGAACTGCTGTTCAATCGCCGCGAAGCTGCCAACGCTCAAGAGGCAACCGTCCGAGCAAGCTACGAAGCCGGCAAGGCTCCGATCGACCTGCTCTTGGAAGCCCAGCGTCGTGTGATCGACTCGAGTGCCTTGTTCAACCAGGCCCGTATCGACTACGCCCTGGCCATCAAGAACATGCACTTCGAGAAGGGCTCGTTGCTAGAGTTCTACCAGATCTCGTTGGCTGAAGGCCCATGGCCGCAAAAGGCTTACAACGACGCCCTGATGCGTGACTTGAACAAGCGTGCCGCTCATCACAACTACGTGATCAACGAAGCAGTGATTGGTCAGCCCAAGCAAGCCGGCAACACCCTGGTTGCCAAGCCTGCCGACGGCGAAGTGGCTCCCTCGGTCGAGAAGATCGAAGTGCCAACGCCTGCCGAAGTGGACACTACTCCAACAGCACGAACCACTTCGTTGCCGGTCATGAACAACCCGCTGCGTTCGGCCTCGACCAACACCGGCGGCTTGATTAAACCAGCCGGTCACGCAGCTGCTCCGGTTGAACGGGCCACCTTGGCACCAATCATCCGAGCCGAAGAAGTCAAGTCCAGCGAGAACTTCTCCTTCGGGGGTGAAACCCCGCGAGAAGCGATCTGGCTGCACTAAGCCTCGACATCGAGTCGATGATCTCTCAGACGTCCGAGTCATTCTGAAGTGACTCGGACGTTTTTTTATGCGCTGCCAACTGTTGTTCCAGCCGTCGCGCAGCCGCGTTACTTTTCGGTGAGATACTCCAACCGTCGATTCAACTCTCCCCGATCTCCCTTCAAATGCTTGAAGTCCGATTTCTGGAAGTTGAATTCGTAGCCAGGCTGGCCATCCTGCAAAAGAACGACCGTGTTAAGAATCAAGTTCGCTTCGGTCGCGGTCTCTGCATCGGCAATCGCCTTCTTGAGAACGGCCACCGGGTTCACATTTGCATGCAAAGCCAGATACTCCGCCGCACGGACGCGTACCAGGTTCTCGGGGTCGGAAGTAGCGATCGCTTCCAATTGCTTCACCAGTGGCGATGCTGTCTTGCCGTGCGAGGTGCAAGCGATCACACCCCAGTAGCGCTGCCACGGATCGGATGAAGCCAGGGCTTCTTCCAACCGCGGACGAGCTTCATCGAACGAGAGCACCTCTAGATTCGCCGTCTCGATCAACTTGGCGATCTCGTCTTTATGCTGCTGGCCGAATGCTACCGGGTTGTCCGCCGCATGGGCAGCCAGGTAGTTTTCCGGATAGAAACCAAGATCTGGCATGCCCTTCAGCATGATACTCAGTGCCCCTCGCATAACGGACAATGTTTTGGCATGGGCAGGATCGTCCGCCAGGTTCTTCGTCTCGTACGGATCGGCCTCGACGTCGAAAAGCATCTCGGCTGGCCGTGTCTTGAAAAACTGAGCTTGAACTTCGTTCAGCTTACCGGCATCGTAAAGTTCGCGCCACTCTTGGTAGGCTGCCATCTTGTAGCGATAGTTATTCATCAGACCGTCAAAGTTGAACGGCTGAAAGTTGCGAACATAGCGGTACTTCCCCTTACGAAGCGTTCGCACGACATCGTACTTCTCGTCAAAGCGATCGGCGTACCCGAACGACTCGTCCACTTCCATCAACTGAGCGTTCCCCAGTGCCAGGAAGGCATGCCCGTCGATCCCGTCGGGAATCTTCGCCCCAGCCAGATTCAGGACCGTGGGTCCGAAGTCGACAAAGCTGACAAACGATTGAATTCGGCTGCCAATCTTCTCCGGCATTTGATCGCGAAACTTCTCCGGCACACGGATGACCAGCGGAACGTGCAGGCCGGTCTCGTAGGCATAACCCTTGCCGCGAGGCAGCACGCCGCCGTGGTCGCCGAAGTAGAAGATGAAGGTACTTTCGAGCAGACCATCCTGCTTCAACTGATCGACCAACTCTCCGATCTGCTGATCGACATCCTGAATGCGATCGTGGTATCGAGCATAGGTGTACTTGAAAGTCTCGGTCTTAGGATGATGCGGTGGGACAAACACGGTTTCCGGATCGGTCTTGGTCGGTTTGTTTTGTACATCCTGGACCGGAAAGTGAAGCGAACTTTCGTGCGTGGTAGTGAAGGTTTGCACATGGAAGAACGGCTGGCCTTGCGCGCGATTCTTCCAACTCGCCTTGCGCGACGAATCATCCCAGACATCGTCCGACTTCTTCGCGTTGTAGTCTTCCTTGCTGTTGTTGGTGGTGTAGTACCCTGTTTCGCGCAGATAAGCGGGGAACATCTTCACCCCTTCCGGCATCGGCACCATGAAACTTCGGCGGTGATGAAATGTCCCGATGCGTGGAGCATAACACGACGTGATCAACGTGGTGCGTGCCACGCTGCAAACTGGAGCATTCGAGAAAGCGTGCTCGTAGATGAGACCTTGCTGTGCCAGGGCCTCGATGTTGGGTGTCTGCGCACCGGTGGAATCGAACAACGAGAGAAAATGGCTCGAGTTGTCCTCGGACATGATCCACACGAAGTTTGGCTTCTCAGCAGCCAGCAGAGAACCACACGATAAAAGTAGAAGAAATACGCTCAACAGACCGCGCAGCATGACTTAATCTCCAGGGGGAAATATTCGAGATTATTTCATCATAGCACGACGCCGAAGCAATCTCGAACTCACGGAGCACGCTGGGCGATGAAAAATGCATACCCATATTGCGTCCCGAACTGGTCGTACATCCGCATCTCTTCTTGAAACATCTGGTCGACCATTCCGGCATTTTCCGGGTCAGAATATGCCGATTTCCACTGCGGCAAGTAATTCTTGAGCGGCCGGTAGTAGTTCTGCCAGTCGCGATCCGGAAAGACAAAATCGTCGATCATCTGGTACCCGAGCGACGTAAAAAGCGCTCGCGTATCGTTTGGGTACCTCAGAATTTCCCCTTGGTCTTTCCAGTACTGCTGGACCTCCTCGTCCGGGTTGGGGTCGATCCACACCAGGTCGCTCAGGGCAATTCGCCCGCCTGGGCTTAATAGTGGAAGCCATTGCCGCAGGGCGTTCTCGACCCCGATGGCATAGGCCGATCCTTCGCACCAGATCAAATCGAACTGAGTTCCTTCTGGCCAGGCAACATCCATGCTTTGCTCGCGGACTTGAACTTGCTGGCCGAGCCCTGCCTGATCGATCTTCTGCTTCAATTGATCCAAGAAAGGGGAACTATTATCAATCGCGACAACCGAAGCACCACTTTGCCGGGCAAGTTCCAACGTCGAGATTCCGCTGCCGCAACCGAACTCGACAATGGTCTGAATTTCGTGATCTTGTGCGGCAGTATGAAACGCCTTAGCCGTCGTTTCATGGCTGCCTGGCGACATCCGCTCGAGCCCCAAAAACAAATCGATCATCGCTTCCATTGACATTCTCCGAAATGGTTCATCCTATCCATCACCACAGCCCCAGCATGTCACTTTAGATGACACGGCTGTCGACTCAAGTAACACGAGCAGAAAGCCTGTCATCTACGGATGGCCTGTCATCCACAATATTCCTGGCCCGATTTCCAGGCGTGAAAACCGTGTTCTTTCGAGAGGAGATACGATAATTCGCCTGCTAACCGTTTTCAAGCGAACCGCTTTACGCCGCATAGGCATATGAATTGCATCCTTAGGGCAGTTTGCGCGGGTTTAGGTTCGTTTGGTTTACCCGCCTTTTGCCATGGGGTCACAAACCATGGCGGTTATCTCACCTCCCAGGACAGTAGAAGACGCATAACGATGTTTCCAACCCCCCGGAAATCGCCACGTACGGGTTTCACACTGGTTGAGCTTTTGGTCGTCATCGCGATCATCGGAGTTCTCATCGCCCTTCTCTTGCCTGCCGTGCAGCAAGCACGCGAGGCGGCCAGGCGAATGCAGTGCAAGAATAACCTGAAGCAAATGGGCCTGGCCCTGCACAACTACGTAGACACCTACCGTGTTTTACCTATGGGCTGCACGGTCGATCTTTCGGTATCCTCAACCGGCAACAACGGTTCGTGGGGCGTGCACGGCCGCATCCTCAATTTCCTGGAACAAGGCAACCTGTACGATCAGGTCGACCTCACAACGGCCTGGGACTTTCAAACGGCCATCGATGGTTTGAAGATCCCTGGCTATAGCTGCCCCAGCGACCCTGGTGCCGGCCGCGAACGCGACCCAGGCGGCGGCAAGTCGAAGCTGTGGCCGACCTCGTACGGTTTTAACTACGGAACCTGGTTCGTGTTCAATCCAAGTACCAAGCAAGGAGGCGACGGGCTGTTCTATCCGAACTCGAAGCTTTCGTTCCGCGATGCCACCGATGGCTCGTCGAACACAATGCTGGGTGCCGAAGTGAAGGCCTGGACGCCGTACCGACGCAATAGCGGTCCCGACTCGACCGCCATTCCCAATACGATCTCGGCGGCGGAAACGCAGATTGCTTCCGCTTCCGACGAGAAAGACACCGGCCATACCGAGTGGCCCGATGGTCGCGTCCACCACACCGGCTTCACCGCTACCATGACCCCCAACACCCAAACCAGCTGCACCATCGGCGGCAAGACCTACCCCGAGTGCGACTTCAACTCGTGGCAGGAAGGAAAAAATGGCAGCAGCGGCAGTCCAACCTACGCCATCGTCACCAGCCGTAGCTGGCACCCAGGCGTCGTCGACGTGGTGATGTTCGACGGCAGCAGCCGCTCGATCAGCGAAACCATCGACCTGACCACCTGGCGTAGCCTGGCTACCCGCGCCGGAGGTGAAGTCGTCAGTGAATTCTAGGCGAGAGTTCCCCAAACCCCTCTCGTCTGGTTGTACAAGAGTCGCAGCCCACTGCCCTGGATGCGACTCTTGTCTTTTTCGAAAGCGAATCAACTTCAATCGCTAATCATGGCCCCAGAGCGGGAACAGCTTGGCAAGAGTTTACGGCTTGAGCGTGAATGCTATCTGCACAGAAATCCTACTTCTCCTCGCGCGAGGCATCCATTGGTGCTTCTTGCACGGGCGTCTCCGGCGTAGGCTCGGTCTCCATCGGAGCCGGATCCGTCGCCGCAGGCTCTTCAGCATCCGGCTTGGCATTGACGTCAACATAGATCGTTCGATCTTCCACCTTGGTGACCTTGCCGAAGTCGATTTGCTTGACGAATGCATCCACGTCCATCACCGGTCCCACATTCACCGTGTAGCTGTCGTTCATGTGGTAGCTACTGATGTAGTGGCTGCTTCCTTCGATCAGGGACTTGGCCTTCTCCGAGATCTTCTCACGCTCTTCGCTGGTGCTCGTACCAGAAATCTTCAGCGTCACCGTATGCTCGCCGGAGCAGCCCAGCGAGGTCACAAGTGGCATCAGCAGAAAAGCGATCAGCAGTGCGAAACGTGGCGTTGGCATGGCGTTCTCCTGTTGTAGGTGAATCAACAAAGCGAGCAAAGCTCGCCCCAAGCTACTGGGTATACGTGATGAACACGGTTCGGTCTTCGATCTTGTCGACCTTCCCGAATTGGACCCGCTCGGCAAACTTCGCCGGATCGGCGACCGGCCCAAACTTGATCGTCAGCGGCTGCCCCGTGGCCCAGCGCATCGACGTGTTATGGTTCCCTGGCAGATCGGAAATATCCTCCAGCGCTGTCTGGATCGCATCGCGGGCCTCGTCGCTATCAGCACCGGTGATCTTCAGACGAATCTCTTCCGGTCCCAGCGGTTCGTCCGCCGGAGCACCACAGCCAGATTGAGTGGCCAAGAACAGGCCAAAAGCAAGCAGAAATAACGAGCACAGTTTGGCAGCCGAATGCATAGCCGGAGACCTTGTGGGAGAGAATGAAATGCCCTACCTATGGGCAATCCCATCTTACCGCAGTGTGGGTCTCAATGAAATCAGAAAACGGCCGGCCCCGCTTATTGGTCCTGATGCCACGGCATGTATTCGCCGAACGCCGAGTTCAGACCAAAGCCGATCAGAATCAACAGGCACACACCACCGATCAGTGCCGCAATATTGGCCGTGAATTCGGCACCCGTGTTTTCTTCCAACGCTTCCTTGTTCCAGTCGAGTTCGGCGTCTTGCTCCATCACCTTGTACAGCACGCTGCGTACAAATGCCTGACGGTCTCCCGTATCGCCAGTCGCCGCGAAGTAGCAGCCGGCAAACAGCAGCGAATTGCCAGCGGCACGGGGATTCTTATCAGGCTCGAAACCAAACGAGTTGGCGATAATGTTCGTCATGCACTCGCTGAACTTACCGCGGATCTTGCACAGCAGTTCAAACAGCTTCGGATTGCCAGGGCGACGCAAACCATCCTTTTCACGGAACAACAAGTAAGTCCAATCCTCGAACGCCCCAGTGGCGTGCTGCGATACGGCCTCCAGTTGCTCGGCGATCGGTGGATTCCAGACGTTAAAGCCCTTACCGAAACGCTGCTCTTTGGCCCGCTTCTCACCCACGCGTTTAATGAGTTCAAGGAAGCCTTGAGCGCTTTCCATCTCGGTAATCAGCGCGGTCACGGCGCAGCGCAGGCGCGTGGTCGAACGGATCACATCCAGATCGCTCTGGACGGCCAACTGGATGGGCTCACTCGAATCTTCGATCATGTCAAATGGTATCGTAACCAGCAGACCATTGATCGGGCAGACAGGACGGCGGGCCTTGTTGATCAGCTTGCAGACGTACTTCAAGCGTTCCATCTGATCGGTCAAATCCGACTTGGATTGCCGCATGCCGGCCTTCGACATCGAAGCGGCCTGGGCAGCATCGTCGGCACCAAAGTTCATCGTTTGCCCACCGGCCATCCCTTGGCCAAAATCCATCGTCGCTCCGACACCGGCCTGCATGCTGCGAGGCGCTTCCATGAATCGCTGTTCGTCTTCGTCTTCATCAGCCCCCAAGGTATGGTCGAGTTGCTCGTTGATCAGGCTCTGCTGACCAGCTCCGGCGACGATCGTCTGCCCCCCGGGAATCTGCTGAGGAGAAGGTGTAGCCAACTGCGAGTGCTTCGTCGCGTGGTTCTTGTACCCATCGGTCAGCGTCGACAGACAGGACGTACCGGTCAGGAAGATAAAGACCGCGTCAGGGTTGGCATACCAGTGCAAAGCAGCCGGCCCCTGGGCAGGATCGGAAACATTGAATCCGAAGCCAGAGGCCCGCATCAGGTTTCTCGCGCGGCGATCATCCGGGTTCCCCAGCACCAGGAACAACGGCGTGCTCCCTAACGGAATCCCATGCTTGTCGAGTTCGGTGATGCCTTGCTTCCAGGCCTTATCGATATCGGGATACTCGGACGAATCCTCTTCCATCCAGATCTTCACAACATAATACGAGACGATCGGGATGATGATCATCAGCGCCAGTACTGTGAGCCCTGTTTTCCAATCCAACAGGTAATCGGTCCACTGGGCAGACGTGTCAGAAAACTGGAACGTGACGCAAAACGAAACCAACACAAAGAAAAGGAAAACGAACACCAACAAGGCGATTCGCGTGGGAAGGGTAATTTTCCCAAGATTACGTATACCGGGGATATTCGTTGCCAGCGTATTAAACGCGGTGAACGGCAACGTCATGTAGTAAACGATTTGGTAAACGAATGCCATCATAGGTCGAACCTTTGGTTCTCTTGATCAGCTTGAAGTTTTCAGTGTTCGGTTATCAGTAAGGGAAAGAAACCCATGTTCCTGCTTACTGAAAACTGAACACTTCACACTGAAAACTAATTCTTTACTTCATTCCGAACATCAAAAAATAGCCGACGCAGATCGCAACCATAATGACAGCGAACAGCGACATGTTGATCAGCTTGTTGTAGCCGGTCAGTGGGGGTGCCCCTTCACCAGGTTCAGGGCGGTCCATAATGGGGCTACGGCCGATCGCCAACTGCAGGGCCGAAGCCGTTTGCTTCGCCCAGGTATCTAAGTCGGCCGGCAGGCCGTAGTGCTGAGTGTACTGCAGCGAGTGCGGGTGCCCATACAGGCCGCGGAAACCAAGCACAACGCACACGTAATAAACTTCGAGCGCGTCTTTGTTGGGCAAACTCTGAGCTTCTTTGGCCGCCACAAAGAAGTGCTCGAACGCCTTACCACTGTGGAAGCACTCAAATTCAAGGTCGTTATTCTGCCACCAGTTGGCACCGTTCCAGGGCGCGGTGATCAGCATCTGATCGATCCAGCCAACCAGCGCGTACTTGGCGAGTTCCCATTCGGCCGTCTGCCCCAGTAGGTTCTCAGCCGTATCGATCCGCTTCTTCACGCGAATCCGCTCCTGGCTTGGATCCAACGAGTTGCCATCCCGCTCGATGCGATCCAACAGATCCAGCACGCACAGAAAAATGGGATCAACCGCTTTAGCAAACTTTGGAGTCATTGGGATTTAGTTTTCAGTTTTCGGTTTTCAGTTTTCAGTCGCGAAGAAAGGGAACCGTTTCCGTCGCCTCGCTCATTCCCACGTCCTGTCCCCTCGCCCCATAGGGGAGAGGGCCAGGGTAAGGGGCAAATAAGGCACCAGCCCCTCGTTAGTCATCCGCTTTCAACGTTCCTCAGCAATGACTCTTGCTGAAAATGGAACACTGAAAACAGAACACTCAATTAAACTCGTTTCTGCTCACCATGCCGCAGCGCGAACACGGCGACATGCAGCGCGATCAGCTGGTTGCGAATGTTCAACACCAGCCGTTTCTTGCCTTGCAGTTCTTTGACGTCGTGAATGTATTCTTCCTGGAAACGCCAGCCCATGGTCTGGGTTCGTTGGACATCATCCCAAGGCGGGCCTTGGCGCTGAACCTGGAAGTAAACCCAATTGCCACCCTGCGGCAGCACACGCGGCGGCTGAGCCACCGGCCGCAATCGCACGCCGGGCATGTTGTTGCGGAACAAGGTTTCGACTTGCTCGCCGCTACCAAACACCCAGTGGAAACCTTGGGTGACCAATTGATAGGTGTCTTCCTTGGAAATGCTGACCCCTTCAAACCCGATGTACCATTCCCAGCTGGGATCGAACCATTTCGGATCCAACTGCACGTGCATCGACTGGCCGCTCCCCAGGAAGAAGCGATGCTCGTAGGTCGCATCGATTCGCCCTTCGCTGAGCCGGCGGATCTCTTTGTAGGCCCACTGGAAAATCTCGGCCAGGTTCTCGTGGTCGTACTTCGGTATGTTCTCGATGCGGCGTTCTTTGTCGTCGAAGATCGCCAGTTGGCCAACGATGCGGCACAGCGCGGTGTAGACCTTCAGCGGGTGAATACCATCGCTGAACGCCAGAATGCGAAGCTCTCCGTACGCTTCGTTCAACGTTCGCAGACGCATCATCTTTTCGAGGTCACCAATCTCGCGCGGGTCCCAGGTAATGTTCTGGTTAAGAATATCATTACGGAATCGCTCGATGCGTTCGCCAATCAAGTCGAATACCCGCCGCACAATCCCCGTCCCCAGCGGAGTCCAGGCATCTACGGCCAGACACGGCGGATGGTAATTCGGATCGATTCGCGGTGTGCCGTCCGACTCGTTGCGAACGATCTGGCAGATCGGCAGCAGTTCGAAGCCCGACAGATCGTCGGTCGACAGCATGATGCGAATATTCAGTTCGCGAAACGAAACCTCTTGAGGATTGCCACCGCGATTCTCTTCTTCATCTTCACGCGAAAACTCGTAGTACCGTGTGTTAGGCGTATGGGCATCGCGAGCCGTGTTCTCGTGACCGAGCTTGATACGCGGGACAGCCAGATAAACGCGAATCGTTTCGTTTTCGAGGAAAACCTCTTTCAGGTCCTGCAAGCCCTTGATGCCCTGACGCAGGTCGACCCGGTCCATCTGGTCGTTACCGCCGATTGAAATGATCGACCCATCACGCATGCGGGCCTCGCACTGCGAAACCTCGATTTGATAGTTCGCGATGGCCTGCTCGCTGATTTCGATGTAGCGAATCCCATAAGCGTAGGGGATCAGATCACGGATCGAGTTCTCGAAGAACTCGTACCAATGCCGATCCTGCGCTTGAAAATGATGGGGGCGAAGAAACATCCCTTCCGACCAATGGATGGGTGGGTTCTTCATGCAAAATTCCTATTCCACAAGCGAGTCAGGTTGCCACAGTGAGAAGCGGCGAATCGTAAAACCCTGGCAGGAGATACGTCGTGTTGCCACGAACGCGGTCAGCTCACAAGACAAGCGTCTGTGTGCCGGATATTCCCCGACCTAAGATCCCAATCGTTCGACGTTCCCCCGAACTTGAACAGAAGGTGATGGATGAGAGACCAGCAAGCTGTCGCGCGCAATGACAGACTGCCCAGGAGCCCCTCCCTGTTTGCCAAGTCTTAGAATAACATTCCCAGAAGGAATCTCAAGTAGCAAGGAGGCAACCGGTTACGTCTACCATGGGGGTCTGGTCGAACCTGGTAAACCGTGCCGACCACCCAATTCCAGCAAGATCAAGCCCATCCAGCGCTAAGCAGCGCCAGTCGTCTGCCGCACGGCCTGATGCCAGCTCTGATAAAGTCCCACGATCAACGGCCTGACTTGCCGGGCCGACTGCTGGAAAAGCTGCTGATTGACTTCCAATTCAATCCCGCTGTACTGCTGTGCAGAGAACTGTTTCCGCAGGGCGGTCGTATGCCCGTCCGATATCCCGCGGTAAGGGTAGTTCAGCCGCACGCGAAACTCCGGGAATGTCTCGCGAATTGCCTGTCGCCAGCAATGACAGAAGTCTCGTTCCGGGGCTCGTCCAGGATCGTACAGCAGGCCAATCTCGGCGGTTCGTACTTGGCCATTGAGCTCTGGCGTGAAACTATGAAACGAGAGATGACGAACAAACAGGTTACGCTTAGCCTGGCTCCTGATCCAATCGACCACCTCCTGACGCCAGGGACGATAGTAGGTCTCCAGCAGTTCCTCCCGCTGCAACTGGCTGGGGGGTGGCACGAGCCTGGAAAACAACGCCGGGTTCGTCTCCGATCGATTCAGATCCACCAATAGCCGCGACGTCTCGCTGGCAAACAGCTGCGAAGGAACTTGTTGATGGAAGTAGTTCGACGCTAGCAGCGTGCCAGGGTCCCACCCGCGATGCGTTTGAAGCAACTCTTGGTACTCGGCAAACCTGGGGGCATATTCCCTGGGAATCCGATTGCCGCCGTGCTCGCAGGTAAAAAGGATCGAGTACTCGGAACTCGCTTTCATCAGATGCTCAATTCGCCAGGCCGAAACGAACGTCCCTGCTCCAGGCAATCGCACAGTTCGCGATACACAATCGGTAGTCTTTGCTGGAAGTTCCCTTCCAGGGCCGTAACAATGCGTCGCGCCAGGGGCCCTTCGGTCAGGATCGTATCGAGCGCATCGGCAAGGGGCTTCTCCTCCGTCGGAAAACGCTCGGCCAACGATCGCCACAAATCACCGGCGGTGCATATCCCCTGCGTCCAGCCGAAGAACTGCAGATAGTCCGGGTCGATGATCATCGTTTCGTCGGCATTGTCGACAACGTTCAGGAAGATATCACGCAGACGCAGGGTCTCGGCCTTTTGCTGATCGGCAATGCTGCTCCAGGTTTCTTCGGTGAGCGTCTTGGCAACGTTGGCCACCAGTTGGCAAATCGCCACATCCGCGGCCGGGTGTTCCTGCACGTCCATCACGCGGATCTCGATTGTGTTTCGCATGAAGCGAGCGATCGCGCCACGGCTGTTAACCCATTCGTGCCGCAGCACACCGGCCAGGTCCAAGGGGGCCATCGTCTGGTAGATCGGCTCTAAGATGTATTGTTCGTAATCTTGCTGTGTATAAAAACCCTCTGGGATCACCATGCCAGCAACTTGGGGAATCCGGTCGGCATTGTGCCGGTAGGTCTCGAGCCGATGATCCAGATGCGGCGTCAACTGGCGTTCGCAAACAGGGCTGCTGGCTGTCAGGGCCGGCAAGATCGGCAACAGCAAACGGATCGCCGCGTGCAACCGCCCGAACTCCTCGTCTCCGTCAAACGGCAGATTAAGATGGCAGCTCTGCAGATTGGCCCAACCGTGACCGCTGCAATTGAAGATCACGTTGAACGCTTCGTAAACTTCGTTATAGCCGTGCGGCCAAAGCTTCATCTCGACATCGGGACGCATCCACGGATGCATCGCACTGGGCATCAGGCGGGCTCCGATCTTTCCTAACCGTGCGTTGATATCGTGAACGTTGGCCTGAAACCGCGAAGCCAGACCATTCAGCGAAGCGACCGGACCGTTCGTCTTCAACTCGACCACGTGCAGAGCCAACTCGTTCGACCAGGCAATGTCCCCCAGTTCGATCTCCTCGCTTGGGTTGCCTTCTTCGTCGCGCAGCAGTTGATCGGCAATCGGCGCAACGTCGAGCGAGTTTTCATGAACGATCATGTACTCGACCTCGACGCCGAACGCTTCAAACAGCGGGATCGAGTCTTTCGCAGACCGGGACGATTCGGCCAACATACGCTTGGATGCCTTACGCAAAAATGAAATGAATGAATTGGTACGGGATGCCTGGGCTACGCGGCACAACCTACGCGATGCCTGCCTTTTGTTGTTCGATTCGCCGTACGAAAATCGAGACCATGCGGCGATATAGCTCGTCTTTCAGCACGGCATCTTCGCAGCCGGAATTGATATTCGGGTTGTCGTTGACTTCGATGACCGAAAACTTACCGTTCGACTCTTTCACGTCGACGCCGTACAAACCATCACCAATCAAGTTGGCCGCTTTGAGAGCGACCTGCACGGCCTTGCGCGGGGCCAGTTCGACCGGCAATGTCTCCAGTTTGCCGTAGCGTCCTCGGTTGGCGTTCTCGTGCTTGATGATCTGCCAGTGCCCCTTGGCCATGTAATACTTGCACGCATATAGCGGCTGCCGATCAAAGATACCAATCCGCCAGTCGAAGTCGGTCGGCAGGAACTCTTGGGCGATGATCAGCTCGGAATCGGCGAAGAACTCTTTCAGCTTCTGCTGCAGCTCCTCAGGCGTTTTCACCTTGACCACCCCCAGCGAGAACGCGCTGTCAGGCCGCTTTAGCACGCACGGAAAGCCCAGTTCCTGGGCCAAGGTATCGGCGTTATCACGATGGACGACTACCGTCTTGGGAACAGGGATCTTATGCCGCGCGAGCAGTTCGGCCAGGTACACCTTGTTGGTACACAAGAGAATCGACGTCGGATCGTCGATCACGACCAGCCCTTCGGCGTGAGCCCGGCGAGCGAACCGGTACGTATAGTGATTGACGGCGGTCGTATCGCGGATGAACAGGGCATCGAACTCGGCCAGGCGGCCGTAGTCGTCGCGCGAGATGTACTCGGTCGACACCCCTTGCAGGGCCGCAGCCTTGGCGAACTTCTGCAGGGCAACTTCGTCCGACGGTGGCTCGGGGTCTTCCGTATTGCGCAAGATGGCCATGTCGAAGCGGGTCTTTTTGACCTTCGCCACGCTGCGACGTTTCGAGAAGTGATCGAGCGCCGTTTCGACAATGAACGGCCAGTGAGCTTCCGGCACGTCCGCAGCCGAGATGCCCCCCACGCTGGTCAATTGCCAGCGATCCTTTTCCTGCATGAACTTGGCACGCAAGAGCGGAGCCTGAAACAAGTTGAACAACCGCCAGGCCAGCGCGTCGTAGCGTTTGGCCATATTCTTTCCGAAGTAGATGCTGAGCGTGAACTTGTTCGACTTGATTGGGGCCAGCGACTTTTGAATCAACTCGTCCAGGTCTTCGCTGACCAGACGAATAATACTGCGGGTCTTCCAGTCCTGCATCGCGGCGACACTCGGCACCGGGCGATGACCGCGGGCCTCGGCCAATAGCGAGACATAATAACCGACGCTCTGATAGCGATAGGTTTGACAAAGGTTAAAGACCTTTGCCCCCCTCATTTCGCTGTACTGCGACTGGGTGATGTAGGCTTTCGGATCGACTACCTCGACGCCGGGGCCGTTGCTCGGCCAGCGATCGGTTTGGTCGGTCACTATCAATATTGCCATGGGGAAGTTTCTATACGTCAGATCGGATGGGGGCGAAGAACTCGCAGGCTTCCGGGGAAGAGCCGCAAGCGGGAATGAATTAAGCCATCATGGCGAGTTTTTGCCTTTGGCAGCCGAGCCCTGCTTCTTGGGTTCGATCACCAACAGGTTCGAGTCATACGTCAAGATGCCCAGCAAAATCGAGCACACCAACCGGTCGAAACTAACCGGATAGTGATGCAATTCGCCCAGTGGATTGGGCAGATACGGATCGGCGACATACACGCGATCCTGGTTTTCGTTAATGCCGTACAGCACGACGAAGTGCCCCTGGGGCAGCCCGCGAATATCGTCTGGGGTATTCTTTAAACCATGTTCGCGCGGGCCACTGTATAGGTAGGTCGAGCTAAGCCCGGTCAGGATCGGCACCGATTGATGCAAGTAGCGGCTAATCAGCATCGCGCTCAAATCCCGCATCTTGAGCTTGCCCCCCAGGACTAGATACTCGACGTAAGCCTTACTGGCCAGGTGCAGCTTGGGCTCGGTCTTAACGGCCATCTGGGCTTCGAGACGCTCCGTCAGATCGTAGCTGCGCGTAAACCAGATCGGGTCGAAGACCTCGAGGTTGTACGTGAAGATCGTCGCGTCGAAGCCGCGCTTCAACGCATCGATCCCCAGCATCACGCCCAGGGTACCTCCCTGCTCTAAGGTAGGCACTTCCGAGATCAACTGGTGTAGATCTAGGTTCAGGCCAAAGTACTGGTAGACGGCGTGCAGGCTCGTCGGCCCACAGGTCGTATCATCCGGCTGAGGCAGGATCTCGAAATCGAACGGATTGGCCATCCCAGGACAGCACTCAAGCGAGCTGCACCGGGGCAGACCTTGGGGTTAAGAATTCAGGTCTGGCATGCCTCGGGCACTGTATCGCAGAATTGTAGGAACGGTCGGCATATTTCAGCAAGATAGGATCAACCAAATTTGCGGTTTGCGGATAGCCGTTGCCGCGGCAATCATTGATCCATCGGGGCGAGCAGATCGATCAACCGCTTGTCGTACGGTCGCCCAATCAACAGCCAGGCTGGCGGCCACAAGTTCTGGGAATTATGCGTCATCGCGTGAAGTCCTTCCCCGGTTATTATGTCACATCAAGCGTTTACTTAAGTACGCCAAAAAGATCGGCAAGGCACATAAGATGCCCAATAAGATTCGCTGGCCGATGATCGAATTCACCCCAGAACTGGCCCGCAGCCAGATCAGCGTCTTGCTTTTGAGCACACTATCTGGGGCCGCGGCGAGTCCTCCGAACAAGATCGAAATGAATGCCAGGGCACTCTGCAGTAGCACATAGCGGCCACGATGTTCCATGGCGATCCCGTCGTGACGCTCGGGAGCCGCCATCGCCCAACCGTGGGCATAGCCTCCCACAATCACCGCGGTAATGATGGCCGCCAACGCGACCATCCCCAGGTACAGCCAGGCGTTCACCGGTGCCGACAACGCGCCCAATCCGCCACTGCTGCCCCCTTGCTTCAGTCCCGAGGTTTGTTGTCCCACCAAGCCTGCGTCGGCGGCGATCTTCATGCCTGCCAATCGCAGACCACTTTTGATCATACCCTTGCTGCTTCCACCGAAGGCCCCCATCGAAAAGGTCTTCTTGATGTGGAATGGCTTGCTGGAGTGAACCCCTTCGATGACCTCTCCCTGAATCTCGACCATTGCCTCGCCAGCTAGAAACGGCAGGAGGTACCGCAGGATCTGACTCCCCTGCTCAATTTTGACGATCTCGCCCTTGATGGTGTACTGGGCCTTACCTTTGACGATCTCGAATCCCTGCTCGCTACAAAAGGAAGCCAACTCTTTGGCCAGCATCTCGGCGACCTGATCTTCGGTGAAGACCTGGCAATTAAAACCGGAAGAGCGAACCCGAAATGGCTCGATACAAATCGAATTACTACTGACCGGCCCGTCCGTAGAATCGCCT
Organism: Blastopirellula marina; assembly: GCF_002967715.1. NCBI lineage: Bacteria > Pseudomonadati > Planctomycetota > Planctomycetia > Pirellulales > Pirellulaceae > Blastopirellula > Blastopirellula marina. The sequence continues at coordinate 358,578 of NZ_PUIA01000016.1, read as the reverse complement.
GATCGTGTCTTGAAAGGATTATCGAGATCCATCGTTGCCCATTACGCAGTTAAGAGAGGTATCAACACTCCATTCCCTAGAGGGAAAGAAGGGACCAGCAGTTTAATCAGCCATCGATCGACTGTCACTTATTATTTAGGATAACTTTTCCGAGCCCAAGCATTCCATCCTCCGCAAGCCGTACCCTGGGTTTTTCTCGTAAGTCGTTCTAAAATAGCCCCTTCCTTATGCTCCCATTGCCTTGGCCGAAAGCATCATGCCTCGCTCACGTTTACGACTTACCTGGCTTCGCTACACGATCGCGATCGTCGTGTGCCTGGGTATAGGGGCTGTTCTGGCATGGCCGGCGTTCGAGATGCTGTGGCTAGCCGGTTCGGATGAAGACTTCATCAGCCGCCAAAACCGGTTGGACCAGGTGCAGTGGATTCAATCGATCCTGATTGCCGGCTTCCTTTACACGTGGTTCTTCTTCTTTGGAGCCACCGTCGGTAGCTTTCTGAATGTCGTCATCTGGCGGATGCCGCGGGGCGAAACGGTCGTTTCCCGACCTTCGCGTTGCCCCTTCTGCAGTACCCAGCTCAAGTGGAACGACAACGTCCCGGTACTGGGCTGGATCATGCTGGGTGGCCGCTGCCGAACGTGCCGACTACCGATCTCACCCCGTTACCCAATCATTGAAACGGTCGTGGGGCTGATCTTCCTGCTACTGTTGCAGTTCGAAGTCCTCAGTGGTGGCGGCAACCTTCCAGGGGTCGATGCCGTTCGGCTCAGTCATTCCCGAGCCATGCTGGAACTTCAGTTCCCGCTGCTCTCGATCTATGTTTTCCACTGCTACCTGTTCAGCCTGATGGTCTGCTGGGCCATGATTGCCTGGGACCGCTCGCGCATGCCGCTCACCCTCTGCGTGCTGGCCTACGGGGCTGGATTCCTGGGGCCGATGATCTGGCCGGAGTTGTATCCGGTACGCCTAGGCAGCGTCGACCTGGGAAGCGTCGTCGATGCCCCACGACTCGAGGTCTTCCTTTCGGCGCTCTGCGGAGCCGTCGCAGGCACCGCTTGGGGGATGCTCTTGAGGGCCTTCGTTTCCCAACCCACAACAGAGGACCAATCGCGCCGGCTGGGCATTCCGATCATGATGGTAGCCGTCGGGCTCTATTTCGGCTGGCAAGCAACCTTCGTCATTGCGGCCCTCAGCATGTTGTTGTCGGTGGTAATGTGGCCTGCGATGAAACGCATCGGCCGAACCGATTTCGCTGGCGGCGTGGAACTGTCGATCTTGGCCAGTAGTTTTGTCTTCGTGCTTTACTGGAAGTTCTGGGACCAGCCGTACGGCCTGACCGATTTGCCTAAGGCCATCGCATTCGCAGCGGCAGCCGTGGTGCTGGGGCTTCTGCTGCGGAAACTCACGTGGCGACCGACACTCGACTTGCAGCGATTTCAGCGCCCTGCCGAGAAGACGGGTACAGATTCGCCCGAACTGCAAGTCCTTGCCTCGGGTGGCACATTGCCAGAGAATAGTTAGTAGATAAGCATTTGCCCCATCCCTGGGGCCCCCAATCCTGGAAACCAAAGTCCAGGGAGAACTGATATGAGCCTGAGCATTATGCGGCGCATCAAGTTTTGCGCCGGACATCGACTTTACAAGCACGGCGGGAAGTGCGAATTCTTCCACGGCCACAACTATATTGCCGACTTCCACGTCAGTGGAGATGAAGTCGACGCGGTAGGCCGCGTGATCGACTTTGCGGAACTGAAACGCTTGTTCAAAGGGTGGATCGACGAGCACTGGGATCACGCGTTCATCCTGAACGAAGACGACGAGAACGGCATCAACGCCCTCAAGCAGGTCGTCCCGTGCAAGATGTACATCCTGCCGACCAACCCAACCGCCGAAAGCATGGCCACGTACCTGTTGGAGAAGGTCTGTCCGAAGCTGCTCAAAGGAACCGGGGTGACCTGCCGCAAGGTCGCCATTTGGGAAACGGAAGACAGCTTCGCCGAAGCCAGCCTCGACACCGGCGGCAACGTACACACGATCGCCGAACTATCGGAACCGATGGTCTCTTAAATTTCACGCCACGGCTTTAAGCCGTGCTCAGTTCCCTCTCCCAGCGGGGCCGCAGGGGACAGGAATTATAGAATGCCCAATACACCTGCGAAGATTGGAATCGTCACCGTTTCGGATCGCGCCTCGCGAGGCGACTACGAAGACCGGGGCGGTCCGGCCATTCGCCAGTACCTGGACGAAGTGATGGCCTCTCCCTGGGAAGCCGTCGCCAAGGTGATTCCTGACGATCGCGACACCATCGCCCAAACGTTGATCGGCCTGGCCGACGATGTCGGTTGCTGCCTGATCATCACCACCGGCGGCACCGGCCCCGCCAAACGCGATCTGACGCCCGACGTTACCATCCAGGTCTGCGACAAAGAAATGCCAGGCTTCGGCGAACTGATGCGCAAAGTCAGCTTAGAAAAGGTCCCCACCGCGATTCTTTCTCGCCAAACGGCCGGCCTCCGCGGTAACTCGCTGATCGTAAATCTACCAGGCCAGCCCAAAGCGATCGCCGAATGCCTGGACGCCGTCTTCCCGGCGATACCGTACTGCATCGATCTGATGGAAGGCCCCTACCTGGAAACCAACCCCGATCGCATCGTGGCCTTTCGTCCGAAGAAGTGATGCTTCGCAGCCAGCAAGACCAGGCCAGGCAAAGCTACGACCACCGCCAATATTCCAGATCCTATGCGCACGATGCCCCCCAACCCTCTCCCCCGCAGACGGTGGAGAGGGGACCAGAGTGTTACATCGGCTGAACACCAATTGCTCCGATCTGGGTTTGCAGGTAATCGGCAGCTTGCAGCTTGGCCAGTTGGCGTTCGACGTACTGCTTGCGGCGTTCGAGCTCTTCCCCCATGCCGTCTTCCAAGTAGACCGACTCTGCCAGGAAGCTTTCCAACGACTTCATATGCCCCTGCCACAGTTCGATATCGCGCTGCTGCTTGGTGGTCAGACGCTCCTTGTACCACTCACTGGCCAAGAGCGATTCGCGGGTAAACAGTGCCCGGAATTCAGGGTCGTGAACCGTCATGCCTTCGTAGCTGCCTTCGGCCATGATCGCCAGCAAAGCCTTCAGCGGCGGACAGGCATCTTCGATCGAGCCATCTTCGAAGTATCGCTTGGCAACGCGCTGCTGCACTTCGGCGATATGCTTGATGCCGTCGACGTACGCTTCCATGTCCTGCGTTTCCGGCTTCAAAATCGACTCGTCGAACACCGACAGCGGGTAGTCGAACACGCGGCCGAAGAACATCCGCACGAAACCACGCGTAATACGGTACCCCAGGCGGCTGCCAGGGATGGCCTCCCCTTCGTAGTCGAAGTCGTCGATCTTCTCGAGCATTCGCTGACGAATGAGGAACTCGGGATCGCGTTCTTCCGCCGACAGACGGCACCACACTTCCGGAATCAACAGACTGACGTCGTGATCGACACGCACGTTCGGGCCGATGTGCCCTGCCGCCGTCGAGAAACCACCCAGCCCAGTCAGGATATAACCCACCAGGGCCTGGTTCAGGTCGGCCGTCGGACGCAAGCAGTTAAACGGTCCCTTGGTGAGGGCCCCTTCACTACCGGCACCGGTCGTCGAAGGGCTCTTACCGGTCAGCGACGCGATGAAGTCCATGAACAGTTCCGGCAGTTCCTGGTAATGGATCGGACCGTACACGGCCAGACCGCGGATGCCTGCTTCCTTGTCTGGCGGATTGTTACGACGTCCGCACAACACCGCGCCCACCGGCTGATACAGCGGTTGGCTCGGCTTCAACTTGCGATACAAACGCACGCCCATCTCACCCACGTACTTCGGCAGCGGGTTCTCGAGATCCGGGCGAGTTTGCAGGTACCGCGGATTCTTGGTCGGCACGCCGTTCACCAGGCGCGGATCAGCCGAACTCACGACATACTCGTTGTCCGAATTGAGAAAGTTGCTCAAGAAGTTCTTCATCGGCAACGTGAACGAGTCGAAGTCGACGGCGTGAGTCGCCATCTGGTCGACATACTCCTTGGTCAACGGCTCGAAGTTCGAGATGAAGTTGTTCGGCTTGGCCAGGTCGATTTCGGTCTTCTTGTCGAAGCCCCGATGAATTGCATCGTCGGGCCGCTGGAACAAGCGGTTCTCGCAGTTGACGGTGAACTTCGACGAGATACCGCCTGGCAGCGGCTCGAAGTTGTGCAGCAGTTCGTTCGGCACAATAACCGAAGCACTGATGTCGTCTTCGGTTTGCACCTTGTCCGACGGCATGAAGTCTTGCCGTAGCTTGTAGGTTCGCCAGCGGCTGTCCTTATTGAAACCAACCCGCAGGTACGTTCCCACCAGATGCCGGTCGAGCACTTTCAGTTCGTGACCAGGCACACCGTTGACGATGTCGACGCCGAAATAGTCACGCCAGTTCTCGCCCCATTCCGGCAACATCAATCGCTTGATGATGAACACAATCGAGGTGATGTGATGCGGAATCGTGCCGAGCCAATCGTTGTACTCGTCGGTATAGTCGATTGATGGGGTCAGCAGTTTGATCACGCTACCCAGCGTTCGATCGGCCGACAGAATGGCACGCGATGGCCGCGCCGAGTAGTCAGGCCGCTTCGTGGAGCCGGCCTTCCAGCGGTTCGAGTAATCTTTCTGGAAGATCTCCTCGACCTGGTCCAGGTCCTTCTCGATATCGGAAACGAAGATCGGGCCATACAGCGTGTAGTCGGTCAGCGACTTGCTGATTTCGCTCTTACCGCCACCACTCACCGTGCATGGCTTGTGGCAGAAAATCCCTTCGGCGGTCGAACCCACCAAACGCCAGCTCGGGGCGGCCGGGTGCTTCTCCATCCGAATTTTGTAGCCGGAAGGAGCAATGTAGTAACGGTTAGGCAGCAGCGGCAAACTGTGCTCTTGGCCGTCGCGGGTCCACTTGATGCACTGGTCGAGCATCGTGGCCCGGGCATCTTCAGGAATGTAGAACACCTCGGGATGCTTCTTATCAACGCCGTAACCTTCCGGTTTGAAATCGATGATGTCGCCATAGTCCTGCATCACGTCGTCGATCGTGCGGCCGTTGTACTTCTGGCTGTTCACGACAAACTCGTCACCCAGGTTCCAACTGGTGTACGCGATGCAGCCGCCGGCGTGTTCTTCCTCGGTATCGCCGTACAGGTTCGCGGCAAAGCTGATCTGCGTTTTGACTTCCTTCTTGCAGTAGCCGTAGTAGTTGTCGGCAATCAACGTGATCACGACCCCGCTGGCATCGCGACAAGTCAACTTGAACGCCATGCCGTCGTTGTAAAGTTCCGACTCGTCCTTCCAGCACATCGAGTCGTTCCGCTGACGTTCGGTCGCATCGTCCCAATGCGGCAGCCCCAGTTCCTTCTTGGTATAGGTACCCAAGTGCGGAGCTAAAATCACGCAGCCGGTGTGGCCGGTCCAATGTTCGACGTCGAGCGCCGCGTTGTTCTTCGAGATGTACGGATCGCCTGCGTTGCCGAAAATCGATTCGACAAAGTCCAGATTGCTGACCAACTGCCCAGGCACGAAGAAGCGGACTTCCATCGTCTTCTCTGGCGTCACGCCCGGAACTTCCGGACAAACGATCGGCCGCAACAACAGCGAGACAACACTATGCGCCGCGTTCTCTTGATCGGCGGTGAACGGCAGCAGCGTGTCCGACTCCGGTGGATTGACCGCGATCTGGAACATCTTCATGAAGACTTCCCGCGGAACGGCCCGCTTGTCGCCGGCGATCGGCAAGCCCCCTTCGGTGACGTGGAACGTCCCCTTGGTTGTCCGGCGATCATTTCGAGGGTTGTGCAGTACGCCGTTGGCAATGCGATACGACTGGACCAGATCGCTCTCGAAGGAGGAACGATTGACCGGAATCGAAAGCTCGCGGGCGACACCGTGGCGTTCCAGCGTGAACGTCTTGCGTGGCAGGCGTAGCGGTTGGCTCGGCTTCAGGTCGCCGAAGTAGCGTGCCAGGAACGCTTCGATACGTTGATCGATCGGTGCCGGTCGATCGTACAGCATCCGCGTTTTTTCGTGATAGTTGGCAAGCAGTCCTTTGGCCAGGCCGGCGAATTCCACATCGCTTGCATCCAGCGCCGGAGGCAGTTCGTTGGCAATCAGTTGCAAGTTGATGTAGCGAATCAATTCTTGCCGATCCGATTTCGGATCGAAGACTTCACCAGGTTGGCGAATGCCGAGTGATTCTCGTAGGTCCATGCGTCGCACCAAAGAGGATAAGGATCACTTGTAAGTTGTTGTCTGGCCTGATCCTAACCCACATTTTTACGGTGGTCACGGGTCACCACTCGTCTGGGATTTCGAACGGCAAACGAGCCCGCCTTAGCCATCCACTAAAGGAAGATGTTCGAAATGGTCGATAAAAAATTTTCTGTCCACCCCCCAAGCACCGATCTCTGGGACTCCTGGCACGCAGCTTTGTGAAGCCCAAACACCACCCAGGGTGGCCACGCCCCAGTCCGCTTGGGCATCTGCGATAAAGAGTTGCGCGGCATCAAGAAGCAGGCGTCCCGCACGAATTCGCATGGCCACCTGTCACGCAACTTTGATCGTTTCTATCAGCATCGCACGCTCAAGCAGACTTGAGCGTGGTACCCGCTAACTAGGCTATTCGGTATCGGGTAGAAAGGCCTTGCTGACACAGCCATGGTGGGCTTGCGATACGGTCGCGGCGAAGTCGGCCAGGTAGCCACGAGTCCGCGGGATCTCAGGTGTTTGCCACGCACGACGACGTTCGTCCAGCACGGCATCGTCGACATGCAGGGTCAGGTCGCCGGCCGTCAGGTCGAACGAGATCTCGTCGCCGTCTTGCACCAAAGCAATCGGCCCGCCGACGGCCGCTTCGGGGGCGCAGTGCACCCCAATCGCTCCGTGCGAAACGCCTGAGACGCGGGTATCGGACAGAAACGCGACCTTACCGTCGAGCTTCGGTGTCGCCAAGGCTGCCGTTGCCACCAAGACCTCCGGCATGCCAGAGGCCACCGGTCCCAGGTAACGCAGCACGATCACGCTGCCTGGCTGAATCTCGTCGCGTTCGACCGCTTCGACAATCTTGCGAGCATCGTCGAAGCAGATGGCCTTACCGCGAAAGGTTGGCTCTTTCATGCTGCTGACCTTGAACACAATCCCGCCGGGGGCCAGGTTGCCGAAGCAGATCTGCATGTCGGCGTATGGCTTGAAGGCCTTCTCGACCGGCACGATCAAATCCTGGTTCCAGTCTATGTCGGGGACCTCGGCCAGATTCTCGGACATCGTCTTGCCGGTCACCGTGATACAGTCCCCGTCCAGCATCCCCTGCTGCAGCAGATACTTGAGGAACATCGGCGTGCCACCAATCTTGAACAGGTCGTACATCGTCCGCTTGCCACGCGGGGCGAAGCTGCACAGCACCGGCGTCTCGCGGCAGATCTTTTGAATGTCTTGCAGATGGAAATCGACGTGGGCCTCGCGAGCCAGCGCCAACAAGTGCAGCACCCCATTGGTTGACCCACCCATCGCGGCCACGGCTCGCGTGGCGTTGATCATCGAGGCCCTGGTGACGATGTCGCGCGGGCGAATGTCTTCGGCCAGCAGCCGCTTGACTAGCACGCCAATCCCTTCGCACTCGGCGATCTTCGAGGGATCATCGGCCGGGTTACTGCTGGAATAAGGAGCCGATAATCCCATCGCTTCCAGGGCGATCCCCCACGTATTGAACGATGCGGCAATCCCGCAGCCGCCAGGACCAGGACACGCGGTCCGTAAAATCTGGTCGGCCTCGTCATGGGTCATCGCCCCAACACTGGCCGCGGCCTGCGAGTCGTACACATCGAGAATCGACGTATCGTGCCCGCGATGACATCCTGGCTTGATGCTGCCGCCGTTGATGATCAGCCCCGGGTAGTTCAGCCGAGCCAGGGCCATGGCGAAGCCGGGACCGTTCTTATCGCAGTTGTGCATCCCGATCAGAAAATCGTACCCATGCGAACTGGTCACACACTCGGCCGCGTTGGCAATCATATTGCGCGACGGCAAACTGGCGTTCCCGCCTTCGTGCCCCTGGGTGATGTTATCGCTGACGGCCGGTGTGCCGAACGGAAACCCGATCAGCCCTTCTTTCTCGCAGCCTTGCTTAATGAGCGTCGCCAGGCGATACGCATGCACATTGCACAGGTTGCCTTCCAGCAGCGGCACCCCGATACCGACTTGAGGCTTGTGGAAATCTTCTTCCTGGAAGTTCAGCCCGTAGTAAAACGCGGTCACTCCGCGCTGCCAGCCTTGGGTGAGGTTGCGGCTATTCCAGTTGAGCGGTCGGTCCATGAGAAGCGGTACCCTTGGTTGGCATGAATGAGGAAGGATGCAACCAAGTAGTATGGCGGGCCTTCGGACAAACCTCAAGCTCGCTGCCGTGTCCGCAAGAAAACAAAAAACGCCGGCCGCTTAGAGGAGTGCGGACCGGCGTTTTTCTCACCCAAGGAAAATGCACGATGGGGATATGCAGGCTTAGCTGTTCTTCACTTCAATTTTGCGGGGCTTGGCATGTTCCGATTTGGGAATCATCACCGTGAGCACGCCGTTCTTGAAGTTGGCCGAAACGTTTTCTTCGTCGACCGGCGTACCGAGTTTGAGCTCGCGTTGGAACTTGCCATATACGTGCTCGACACGGTGCCAGCGTCGGTCTTCCGATTGCTCTTCCGTCTTACGTTCGCCAGAGATGGTCAGCTTGCCATCATGGAGTTCCACGTTGACGTCTTCCGCATTGAGGCCTGGCAGTTCCAAGTCGATCTGATAGCCAAGTTCCGTTTCCGAGATGTTCATGGCCGGCAGCCATGCCCCAGAAGCGCTTTGACGTACCGGACGGAAGAACGACTCGAACAGGTTGTCCATCTCGCTCGACCAGTTGGCCAGAGGATGCGACTTCGATTCGGTTTGTGCTTGTGGGCGTACCATTTTGATCAACCTTTCCATAAAGAGTTCCTACAGAAGTTGAAACAAAACCTCACCAAATTATTTGGGTTTGCAAACTCGTATTTTGTGGGTTGCTTTGTGCCTCAACCGTTGGTGAGGCAAACGATAGAAATGCAACGAGTGTGCCAACTGCCACGCTTCCTTTGCCCGGTTTTCGCAAATCGCGGTTTCTCAAGGATTTAGGAAAGATCGAATTCGCCGCGAGCTTTTCCTCTCTCGTTTTACCCAGCTGCCAAAATGGCAAGCGTTGTCATTTCGACAGTCCGGCCGCAGGGACATTCGTTGGCCTGGGGAACATCGTTTTCGAAAACTTCGACCTGAACCCTTGACGCTGCGTCCTGGCTCCCTTAAAACGGAATGCAATTGAGACTCAGTTTCATTTAGCAAACTAACAAACCGAGTTTTTCGCAGCCAGCGATCGCCTTTGCGATGCCAGCCACCCCGAGTGTTAGGGCCTGACAATCAGCCCTAAGTTATTCCCTGGTTGGTATTTACAAAGGTATTTTACGATGTCGACAAAGACGTCTCGCACTGCATTTACCCTGGTAGAGCTGTTGGTGGTGATCGCCATCATCGGCATTCTGATCGCTTTGTTGCTGCCTGCCGTCCAGCAAGCCCGCGAAGCGGCCCGGCGGATGAGCTGCTCGAATCAGCTGAAACAGGTCGGCCTGGCGACCCACAACTTCCACGATACGTTCCTCGAGTTTCCCTATGCTTCCCGCGATCGAGCCGAGGACGACCCGGAAGACACCTACTCCACCGGTTGGATCCAGATCCTGCCGTTTCTCGAGCAAGATGCGATCGCCCAGCGCTGGAACCCCGAACTCAAACGCAACGACACGACGGACCCCGATGGCGATGGCTGGTCGAACGCGACCTTGCAGCAAGAATCGATCCCTTCGCTTCTATGCCCCACGATGACCATGCCCACCGGCCCGATAAGCTCTGAGAACCGTGGCCCGAGCAGCTACCAATGGTGCTCGGCCGGGAATGTGGACGTACTATACGGCATCGTCTATGGTTCGCCGGCAACTGCCGCGGATGGAGCCATCATTCCGATCCAGCAGCATGTCGACACCTCGAAGGGGGAAGTCGTCGGTCCCAATCACCGCGACGCAACCAAGTTCCGCGACATCACCGACGGCACGTCAAATACCTTCATGGTAGGTGAAACCGACTTTTTGCCCCAAGGTGTTCCTTCCACCAACTACGGTGCGATTTGGGCCTATGGATATCTGTACGGCTGGGGGACTGGCTACTATCCGCTGAACAAGCACGACCATGCTTCGCCAGTCTACGGCGGCTTCCGCAGCCAGCATCCTGGCGGGGCGCACTTCACGATGGTCGATGGGTCGGTGTCGTTCGTTGCCGAAACGATCAACCAGGAAACCTACCAGGCCTTGTTCACTCGCTCAGGTGCCGAAGTCGCTTCACTGCCGTAACTCTTGAATTGGATAGAACGCTGTTTTGGTCGTCTCCACCCAGATGGCCAAAATGGCTTCTATCTGTTTTCTCCGAACCTCTAATTCGTAGATTCAACCATGAGAGCTTTCATTTATTGGCTCACCTGCGTCTTTCTGACTTCCCTGTTGGCATGCAGCGAAAACGCTCCGCAGACGGCCCTGCCCACTGAACCAACCGCGCTGACGGTCGATCAGTGGAAGCAGCTTCCCGTCGGCGAGAAGTACGACGAAGCGACCCTCGAGCGGTTGCGCATGGAAGAGAAGAGCCTTCAATCTGGCCGGTCTTGGAAGAAGTTCATGAATGAGGTGGTCATGCCAGAGATGAAGAAAGACATTCCACCTCCCACGGCTCGCTAATCGCCATCACGTTAACCCCTGAACACAATAAAGACCTCAGCAGATGCTGTGGTCTTTTTTTGTTGGGATCGCAAGATAACGGCCTGCGAAAAAACACCAGCGAAAGAACTGGACATAAGTACACATGTTCAATATCCTAGAAACTCGCACGGGGACGCTTCCCCGCGAGCGTCTGTTTTCACCGCGAGTCACCATCACAAGTACCAGCATGTCTTCCTCTCACGCCAATCCCGATCACCACGGAGCGTTCTCGAATGAGAACGTCCCGCCGGTCTTCGTGCGCGCTGGGAAGGCCTTCGCGTGCACGTCGTGTGGGACGCTGGTCGAAATCCCGGCCGATGTCGTCGGGAAGCTGGCGTGGCGGGGAGAACAAACCACACTGGATCTGCTGAACATCAAGCCACCGATCACGATCTCCGCAGCCAACCCAGATCCGCCCGACGAGCAGCCTGCCAGTTCCCAGCACGCTGACGCGCAAACCTCGCGTCAACAAGCGCCCAGTTCGACCAGCACGACGACCGACAAGCCGAGACCTGCCCGCCCCGATCGGCCGAAGCAGCCGCCGCGACCAACCTTCGCCGGCAGGCACGTCGACGGGCTCATCGTCCCATCCGGGCAGCAGCTCGATTACGCACTGAAATGGGTCTCGTTCCACCTGAAGGTCCTCGATCGGCAAACCGGCGAGATCAAGCGGCTGCAGAAGCTGATCAAGCAGCAAACAAGAGAACAGGCACCATGCTCACGTCCGCGTGGAGAGGCGAATAGCAAGCCAGTACCAGAGCCGGTGGAGGCAGGCAAGCCAACCGAGCCAAGCCAAGCCCAAGCAGACTTGGGCGTGGCCCCCAACAGGGATAACGAAACCGAGCGTGGACCGCCGTGACAACCTCTTATCCCCTCTCCCTTGCAGGGAGAGAGCCTGGGCGAGGGTTTGAGAACGAGCGATGCCCTCTCTTCGCCAGATGAAGTTCCGCACCAATCGGAACATCGCTTGCGCATGCGCTTCGAACATGCGAAAGCCCCCTCACCTTAACCCTCTCCCCGCAGGGGCGAGGGGATTAAAACGCGGGGGCATGCTTAACTTCCGTTAAGATTCACACAAGATACCGGGTGCCACGCCCAAGTCTGCTTGGGCGTGCGTGATATCATGCGATTAGCGACCGATTAGGTCAGACCGGTCAAAGGACCGTCGCCGCAGTAGTCTGGGTTGCCGAACGTCTTCTGAGGATAGCCCATCGCTTCGCACAGGTTCAACAACAGACGGTTGTGGGCAACCTTTTTGACGTCGATGGCCTGGCCCATTTTGAAGCCCAGACCGCCGCCAACCAGGACGAACGGGATGTCGTTGTGGGTATGGGAGTTCCCCTTGCCTAGTTCGTTCGTCCAGATGATGGTGGTGTTGTCGAGCATGCTACCGTTTCCGCCTGGCTCCGGAGTTTCCGCAAGCCGCTGGGCCAGATGGGCAACCTGTTCGCAGTACCACGTGTTGATCTTGATCAGCTTTTCGTAGGCGTCCTCGTTGCTGTCTGGCTCGTGCGACAGGCCGTGGTGCCCTTCGTCGATCCCCAACCACTTCATCTTCGGCTGGCCGACGCTGTTGGTGATCTGCAGCGAGGCGATGCGGTTCATGTCGTGCACGAAACCGTTGACCATCAGCTCGATCTGCATCTTGGTGATCTGCGGAATGTTGTCGTTATCTTCGCGAACATTCGGAGGAAGTTCCGGAATCGCGTGATCGAGTTCGGCTCGCTCGTCGCCGGACTGCTCAGCTTCCTGCTTCTTCTGCTGAGCCATTTCGGCCTGCAGTTCAAGCTCGACCTTCCGCACCATTTGCATGTGCGTATCAAGTAGCTGGCGGTCTTCGACGCTGATCAGCTTCTCGACCTTTTTGAAGTCGTCGGTCAGGTCATCGAGCACGCTGGCCAGCATGGCCCGGTTCTTGGCCTGGCCGTACATCTTGTCGAACATCTGGTACGGATCGTCGATCGGAGCGACCGGCTGGTTCGGCCCGGCGTACGACCAACGAGTCCAGGTATCGGCGCGGTCGGGAACCATCACGCCAAACTCAAGCGAACCGAATCGGGTGGCCGTGTCGGCGTTGGCTTGCAGTTGGTTTTTCAGGTACTGATCGACCGAGATCCCCATCGCCCAACCGGCCGGCGTATCGGAACCACCCTGGACGTCGCCGGGGAACAGTTCGATCCCCGTCAGCAGACATCCCATGCCGCGCATGTGACCGTCGCCGTCCCCCTTGATCAAGTTGCCGATGCCCTTGATGGTCATCGTCTTTTGCTTGAAGGGTTCCAACGGCTTCAGGATCCGCTGCATATCGTAGTCGGAGCCGAGCGTCTTGGGCCAGAAGTGATCTGGAATCACGCCGTTGGGGCTGAAGATGAACACCAGACGCTTCTTCGGCGCAGCTTGGGATGCCCAGCCGAGGCTTGGCAGACCCGCCAGCAGATTGGCAGCGGCAAAGCTAATGCCGGTCTTCTGCAGAAAGTCACGTCGTGATAGTTGATGCACCATTACTTCATCCTGCGATCTTGGTGTTGTGGGGTTCCATGGCCGCGATCACTGCGATCTCGACCAAGAGGGCGCGGATGTTATATCCACTATTTTTGAACTTCTCGGTCAGTTCGTCCAGCTTTTCAGGCCCGTAAGCGGCCACCGGCTGTTTGACGAAATGTTGAAAAGCTCGACTGACGAACGCTCGGTGGGCGTCGTCACTTTCGGCCAGAAACTTGGCCAACTCTTGTTCGTTTTGGAAAGTCACTTCGCGGCCGTCCCGCGTGGTGTATGTTCCCTGGGCGTTCACCTGGCGTTCCCGTTCGGTGTCGCGGAAACGTCCGACCGCGTCAAAGCGTTCGAGCGTGAACCCAAGTCCATTGATCCGCGAGTGACACACCTGGCAGCTTTCCGGACTGGTTTGCAGCGAGACTCGCTCGCGCGTCGTCAGGTCGGGATGCAGGTCAGGGCTCAGTGGCGAGAACGCTGCATTCGGCGGACGGAGCGTACGACCGAGCATGTACCGAATCAGGAACACGCCGCGGTGAATCGGAGACGAAGCATCCGTATAGGCCAGCCCACTCATCAGGTAAGGATGCGTGAGCACACCCAGGCGATGCGCGTCACCACCGGCAGTCTTACGCAGCTGCTGTGGGCCTGGGCCGCGCGGCAGCTTGTCGGCTTCCGGCTTGGCAGCTTCCTCAGGCTTCCACTGGTCGCCGTAGAACTCGGCCATGCGGTCGGTCGTGTAGGCCCAATCGGCGGTGAACAGTTGGCGGTAGTCGCTCTTCTCGCTCCAGACGATGTCGTCGAGGAACTGGTCGAGCGAGGCCCGCATGTCGGCGATCAGCTCAGGCTCGAACCCCGGGAAGCGGGCTTCGTCCTTGGTGATCTCGCCGAAGTGACCGATGTTGAGCCACTCGTGCAGCATCTCGCGGGTTTTGCCGCGGGTACGGAAGTCGTTGACCATCCGCCAGGCCGCTTCGCGAATCTGTTGTTCGTTTTGCAGCTGATCGCGCTGAATCTTTTCCAGCAGCCACTTATCCGACGGAATCGAATCGTAGAAGGTCAGCGACAGACGGTTGGCTACCTGCTGCGAGAGGGAATCGGTCGCATCGGCTTGCGGATACAGGAAACGTGGCGACTTGAGGGTCATCAGCACGACGCGGCGAATGGCTTCATGGTCGTCAGGGCATTCGGCAACCTGCTGATCGATGTACAACTGCTTCGTTTCGTCGGAGAGCTTCGTACGGAAGGCCGTTTCGATGAACTCCGTCAGGAACGCCTTCAAGCGAGCACGATTCTCTTCGGGAATCTTTTTATTGCGTTGGCTGTAGTGGGGCCACAATTCGTCGGCGGCAACAATGCCGAATTCGATCGCGGCTGCCGTGGTCGAGTCGTCCCACTGGCGATCAACCGCAATCCCGCGTTCGAAGCCGTAGCTGCGATCGTCCGGGGGCAACTTGGTTTGCAGCGAGTAGGTCGGCTCGACCGTCCAGGGAATGATGTTTCGCTGTGGGATCAGCTCTTCGACCCCGTGGGGTGGTACCCACGAAAGCGAGATGCTGGCCGGCGGCTGTTCGGTTTTCCGCTTCCGCTGGATGTAATCGATTTTGAACGGATAGGCACGGCCAGCCGTCAGACGCACGACCTCGCGGAACTCGGTCTTGTCGCCCGACTGAACGTGGTTGTCGATCAGCGTGCGGCCCATCTTGCCGAAGTCCATGGTGAACGAGACGGTGCTGCGGACAACGATTTCGTAGTCGCCGGTTTCCTCAGCGATGATGCTGCCGTTCCAATGAATGAAGAAGTCTTCCTTGGTGATCCCTTCGCCAGGGCTTTCTCGGCCGAAGTCGAAGTCGATCGTAGGATCGACGCGTTCGATCTTTTTGTTTTCGTTCTTCCAGCGCGATCCGGTGAAGTAGACCCCCTTCACGCCGCGGTCGTCGGTGTAGCCGGGGCTGCCGTGAAAGTGGCTGTACAGGTCGGCCAGGCTTTGGCGAAGCTGGTTGCCGGTCAGACGGGCCAGCGAGATTTGTGGCGGACGATTCCGAATGCGGGCCGCTTCACTGTAAAACGCATAGTGCATGAACGCGGCGACCGCTTCGGCATCGGGGCCCACACATGCTTCGGCGTCCCCTTCAGGCATCGTTTTGGTGATCTGGTGGGTCAGCTCGCCCAAGCTGGCATCGCCAATCAATGGGGTTTCGTACGCACCGACAACTCCTTCCCCTTTGTCGCCGTGGCATTCAGCACACATCGAGGTGTAAATCTGTCGCCCCTTTTCGCGCGTAGCGTCCTCGTCGGCCAAACAAGTTTGGCCATATCCAACAAGTGCCAACAGCGCAAGCGGCAGGTAGGTACGAACGAACTGTGGATGGAAGGTCATAGGCTCGTAGAGCGTGCTTTGCAGACTTACAGGAATTTCCCGTCCGACGTTCCTTCGCGGAATCAAACGTCGTGGTTCTACAATAGCTAGCAGGTGGGGAAGTAACGGTAGGCGGGATGTTACCCACGGCAGGTCGACTAGGTTCTTACATCGTCGCCCAATGCCAAGGGGTTTTCCTGAAATGTTTCAGGTCGTTTTATTTTACACGAGAGCAGCGGGGCAAGTCCAATAGGAAAACCCTTTGATAGCCATAACTTGCGGCCACTCACCTGCACCCCCAGTGGGTGGCATGGTGCAGGTTTCGCTGGATATCAAGCCGATTCGCAGGCCGTAGAGTAGTCAAGCTTACTTTTTCTTCTTACCCTTCCCCATTTTAGCAGGGCCTGGAGCGTACTTCGGATTCGGCTCGGTCGGGATCAAAGCCCCGACACTTTTGTGCCAGCGAAGCACATCGGCCAACAGTTCGTCGCGCTTCTCGGGGCTGGAAGCGGCCAGATCGTGACGTTCGCCGATGTCGTTCCGCAGATCGTACAGTTCGACAGCCCCATTGCCGGGCAGCTTATCGGCACCACCATCCAGCACCCACTCTTCGTGAAACAGATGCAGCTTCCAGTGGTCTTTGTTGATGACGGTTACCGGTCGCGAACGAAATCCAGTACGAACATCGAGTGGACGTCCCCGCGTGACCGGTCGATCCAAGTAGCCAGGAAAGTGCCAGAAGATCGCCGTCCGGTCGAGTTGCCCTTCGCCGGTCAGCAGCGGTAAGAGACTTTCGCCATCGAGGACCTTCCCCTGGGGTACGTCGATACCGGCAGCGGCGAGGATCGTGGGATAAATATCAACTTGAATGACCGGCACGTCACACGTGCTGCCTGGCTTCACCTTGCCGGGCCAGCGAATGATGAACGGCTCGCGAATGCCTCCTTCGTAGTAGCCACCTTTATTGCCTCGCAGCGGTTCCTGCAGCGACTGGGGCGTTGCGCCGTTGTCGCTGGTGAAGATGACCATCGTTTTGTCGGCCAGCTTCAACTCGTCGAGCTTGGCCAGCAGTCGTCCGACACTTTCGTCGAGGTCATAGGTACAGGCCGCGTACATGGCCGACTTGTGGTTTTCCCCTTTGGGCTTCGCTTCAAAATGAGCGACCGTTTTCGGCTGACCTTGCAGCGGGCCATGGATCGCATGGTGCGGCAGATAACAGAAGAAAGGACGATCGCGATTCTTCTCGATGAACGCACACGCTTTGTCGGTCAAGGTGAAGACCCCCTTAGGATCGCTCGGCGGACCGGCCTTATTGGTTTCGGTTCCTTCCTTCAACTCGCCGTCGCCGAACGAGTCGTACGATTCGTCGAAGCCTTGCTCGGTCGGATCGGCACCGTCCTTGCCTGAGAGATGCCACTTGCCGAAATGACCTGTCACGTAGCCAGCCCCTTTGAGGGCTTCGGCCAGCGTGAGGTTATCAGCACTCAGACCATCGTGGTTAGGAATCGGATTCAACCGCATCTCGTTCTTCGCGCCACGGTTGGTGCTGCCGACGGCATACAGATGATGCCGCGGAGTGTACTGCCCCGAAAGCAAACAGGCCCGGCTCGGGGCACAGTTGCCAGCACACGCGTAGCCAGCGGTAAAGGTCATCCCTTGCTTGGCCAGCGAGTCGATCACAGGCGTTTCGTAGAAGTCGCTTCCTTGATAGCCGACATCCTTCCAGCCGAGGTCGTCGGCGTAGATCAACACGAAGTTGGGGCGGTCGTCTGCATACGAAGGGGAGGCAACCGCGCAGGAAATCAGCAAGGCGAAAAGTATCAGGCGAAGCATAGCAAACTCTACGAAAAGGGCCGACGTGTCAGGTCTGACTGCGTCGGCCCAGTATAGTTCATCCGTCGTACGATTGCACGCAAGATCGGGTTATTCGTTACCGCGGCGCTGCATGGGGCGTTGTTGCGGACGACGCTGCTGTCCCTGCGCACTTTTGATCGGGGCATCGCTTACCTCGACCTCCTTGCCCAGCAGAATCTTGCCGAGGAACGCCTCGACGCGCTCGTTCACTTCCTGCCCGGCAAAGCCGTGACCGGCACCTTCGACAGGGACAAAGGTCGAGTCGACGCCCGCCTTGGTGAGAGCTTCGTGGAAATCGACCGACTGCTGAAACGGAACCGTACCGTCCTTGGTGCCGTGCAGGATCAAGATCGGAGCATCCCCTTTCGAGACATGGAACTGCGGCGAAGCAGACTTGGCGACTTCGACGTTCTCTTTCGCCGTACCGCCGAGCAGCTTGCTCTCAGGCGAGTCAGGGCTGTTATGTCGTTCGAAGCCAGGACCATCCCCCATCGTCAGCATGTTAGCCGGGCCAAAGAAATCGATCACGCCAGCGACCTTCAGCGATTGATCGGCATGCGGTCCCAGCTTGCCGTCGAGTTCCGGCACGTCGGCCGAAACACCGAGCATTGCCACGAGATGACCACCGGCGGAGCTCCCCCAGATCACGATCTTATCGGGGTCCCAATTGTACTTTTCCGCATTGGCCTTCACCCACCGCAGACCGGCCTGACAGTCGTGAATTTGCGTCGGCCAGCTGGCCACGTCGGTCAAGCGATAGCCAATCGAAACCGCAGCGAAGTCGCCAGTGCGGACCAGCGGAATGGCTCGGCTGAGAAACGGACCGTGCGTTCCTCCTTGCCAGCCGCCGCCGTGAATCAGCACGATCACCGGCAACGGCTTGTCGGTCGAAGGCTTCTCAGGCACGGCGATGTCGAGCTTCTGGCGTGGGATGTTTTCATCGGCGTAAGGAATGTCGCGGGTGATTTTCACGCCGTCGACATTGTCGCCTAGCTGCGGTCGTTGGCCATCGCGTTGGCGTTGCATTTGTGCCCGTCGTTTTTCAAAGGCATCGAATTCTTCCTTGGTGACACTCCCATCCGAATCGGCATCGAGCCGACCGAACAGTTGCTGAACACGCTCCGGCAGTTCGTCCTTTTCAATCTTGCCATCGCTATTGCGATCGAGCCGATCGAAGGAAGGTGCCTGGGCGAGTGCCCCGGACACAAGAAATAAAGACGTGAACAAAGCAAAAAGCCGCGCTGAGCATTTCATGGCCAGACCCTTGGGATGCCGGGTTGCGAAAAGTAAAGGTTCCTACGTTTAACCCCCAGGGTCAACGTAAAGTTTCGCAATCGCCGAGAAATTGGGCTCCGAAACGGATGGAGCCATCGATGGGTGGAGGTCGCCGGGGGAAGGGTTTTTAACCGCGGATTACGCGGATGATCGCGGATAAGAATCCAAGTGCCCAGGTGCCGGGTGCCACGCCCAAGTCTTCTTGGGCGTGCAAATCGGGTTCCCATGATCTAGGGCGCTCGCGCGAGGCCCTAAATCAACTTCACACGCCCAAGCAGACTTGGGCGTGGCACCCGGATTTCTTTCTCATCCGTGGTTGCCTTCGCTTCCTCTCGACTGGGTGTGCTCTGTGGCTAGATCTTAGCGGTGCGAGACTTCGTCTTGGGCTGCGTGGTCGCTGCAGTCGGTCGGTTCCTGGCAGCGTTCTTCTTCGGGAATGCGGCTGCACGATGGCGAGGGGTTGCTACAGGCATCGCAGATGGGGTTGCCGACTGAGTCCTTGAACTTGTTGAGCCCGCCGCAGCTTCCTTTGATTTCGCGATTGCTGAGGATCACACCAATTGCCATCCCAACCAACACAAGCGAAAAGACGCCGATGGTAATCAGCAAAATCATAAACATGGCGGATGTCCTCTAATTCGATTGGTACTTTTGCCAGGCAGTGGTGGCCTTGGTCTCAACGGTGCCGTCCTCTTTCCTCATCTGGAAGAAAACGGCCATGTTGTGCTCTTGTGCGAAATTATATCCTTCGATCGGCCCCAAGACCAAAAATGCGGTCGCGTAGCCGTCGGCCAGCATGCAGTTTTCAAACAGCACGCTCGCCGAAGCCAGGTCGTGCGTGACGGGGCGGCCTGTCTTCGGGTCGATGGTATGCGAGTAGCGTTGGCCATCGTGCTGGAAGAAATTGCGGTAGTCGCCGGAGGTCGCCAACGCACGATCGTGCAGGCCCACGACCAGATCGTACTGGCGAACCTCATCGGCAGGCGTTTCGATCCCGATCTTCCACGGATCGCCGTTGGGCTTCAGCCCTGTCGCGCGGACCTCGCCACCGATCTCGACCATGAAGTCGGTGAAGCCTTCTTCGCGAATCAAATCGAAGACGGCATCCACGCCGTACCCTTTGGCTATCGCCGACAGATCGACGTAGACGTTGTCTTGTGACTTGCGAAGGGCGGGCGGATCGGATTGGATTTCGACCTGCTGGTAACCGACTAGCTGGCGGGCCTCGTTCACCTCGTCGTCGGTCGGGAACGCTTTGCGTTTCTTGTCGGGACCGAACCGCCACAAGTTCACCGCCGGTCCGACCGTGACGTCGAACGCACCGTCGGTGGCATCACTGATTTGTTTGGCCGCATGCACGACCTTCAGCAGTTGCGGCGAGACCGGGAACCACTCGCCGGCCGGAGACTTGTTGAAGCGCGACAACTCTGACTCGGGGTCGTAGGTCGACATCTGCTGGTTGACCTCGGCCAGTAGCGCATCGACTTTCGTTTGCAGCCTGGTCAGCCGCCGCGGCCCCTCAGGCCCGGACACCGCGGCGATGTGATACGTGGTGCCCATCGTCCGACCTTGGATCTTCGCGACGGGGTCTGGCGGGGCAGCTTGCTGGCATCCAAGGAAAACGGCCAGCCATAAAAGGCTGGCCGTGATGTAGTTTTGCATGATCTTCGCGAGCCGCACCGGCTCGCCACTGGGGGCTTAGCCGCCGAAGTCGTCGAAGCGGATGTTTTCTGGTTCGACACCCAGATCGTCCAGCATCTTGAAGACGGCCTGGTTCATCATCGGAGGACCGCACATGTAGTATTCGATGTCTTCGGGTGCGGGGTGATCCTTCAGGTAGTTTTCCAACAGCACCTGGTGGATGAAGCCCTTGTACCCGGTCCAGTTGTCTTCCGGCAGCGGATCGGACAACGCAATGTTGAACTTGAAATTCGGGAACTGTTCTTCGATCTCGCGGAACTCTTCCACGTAGAACAATTCGCGAAGACTACGACCACCGTACCAGTAGGTCACCTTGCGGCCGGTCTTGATGTTCTTGAACAGCTCGAAGATATGACTTCGCAGCGGAGCCATACCGGCACCACCACCGATGTAAATCATTTCGGCGTCGCTGTCGTTGATGAAGAACTCGCCGTAAGGACCACTGATGGTCACCTTGTCGCCGGGCTTGCAGTTAAAGATATAACTGGAAACCTTGCCCGGCGGTGTCCCTTCCGGGGCACGCGGCGGTGGCGAAGCAACACGGACGTTGAGCATGATGATGCCCTTTTCGCCCGGGTAGTTGGCCATCGAGTAAGCACGAATCACGGGCTCGGTCACCTTGCTGGTGTAACGCCAGAGGTTGAACTTGTCCCAGTCTTCGTGGTATTCCTCTTCGATGTCGAAGTCTTTGTAGTTCAGTTCGTGCGGCGGAACTTCGATCTGAATGTAACCACCGGCCTTGAACGGAACCGATTCCCCATCAGGAATCTTCAGCTTGAATTCCTTGATGAACGTGGCGACGTTGCGATTCGAGATGACTTCGCATTCCCACTTCTTGGTTTCCAGGGCTTCGTGCGGGACTTCAATTTCCATGTCCTGCTTAACGGCAACCTGGCAGGAAAGGCGATAGCCTTCCCGGGCCTGACGCTTATTGATGTGCGAGCGTTCGGTCGGCAGGATGTCGCCGCCGCCACTCTTCACGCGGACGATACACTGAGCACAGGTACCACCGCCACCGCAGGCCGAGGAGACGAACACGCCCTGGTCGGCCAGTGCGTTGAGCAGCTTGCCGCCGGCGGGAACACAGATGTCCTTGGTGTGTTCGTTGATGTCGATCTGCACATCACCCGACGGCACCAAAGCCTTCTTGGCCAAGAGAATGATGACCACCAGGAGCAAAACCACCCCTGTGAACATGCCCACGCCGAGAATAATTGCCATGATTAACTTCTTCCTGATACCAGGATTTTGCTAAGTAAATTCGATGCGACGCCGCGGGGTGTTGTTACTTGATCATACCGCCGAAGGACATGAAGGCCATGGCCATCAAACCGGCGGTGATGAACGTGATTCCCAGGCCCTTGAGGCCATCCGGCACGTCGCTGTATTTCAGTTTCTCACGAATACCAGCCAGCGCGGCAATGGCCAACGCCCAGCCGAAGCCAGCGAAGATACCGTACACCACGCTTTGACCGAAGTTGTAATTACGTTCGACCATGAACAGCGAACCACCGAGGATGGCACAGTTCACGGTGATCAGCGGCAGGAAGATACCCAGGGCCGCGTACAAAGCGGGAACGTAGCGATCCAGCGCCATTTCCAGGATCTGCACGATGGCCGCGATCACGCCGATGTAGCTGATCAAACCGAGGAAGCTCAGGTCCATGTCGGCCAGGCTCGGGCTGATCCAAGCCATCGCACCCTTCTTCAGGAAGAAGGAGTACAGCAGCTGATTGACAGGAATGGTGATGGCCATAACGGCGATCACGGCAGCACCCAGCCCCAAAGCGGTTTTCACGTTCTTGGACACCGCCAGAAACGTGCACATCCCCAGGAAGAATGCGAGGGCCAGGTTTTCGCTGAAGACCGCCTTAAGGGCGATGGTCAAATAGCTTTCCATTGATTAACCCTCCGATTCAACTTGATCTGGGTTGAACGTACGTACGACCCAGATGATGAAACCGATGATAAAGAACGCACTGGGGGGCAGCAGCATCAAACCGTTGGGTTGATACCAGCCGTCGTTCTTGGTGAGCGTAAAAATGGTGATCCCGAACAGCGAGCCGTTACCGAACAGTTCGCGGAAGACACCGACGACCATCAGGATCATCGAGTAACCCAAACCGTTGCCGATACCGTCGAGGAAGCTGATCCCCGGCTTGTGTTTCATGGCGAACGCTTCGGCGCGACCCATCACGATACAGTTGGTAATGATCAGACCGACGAACACCGACAATTGCTTGCTGATGTCGTAGGCGAAGGCCTTGAGGAACTGATCGACCACGATCACCAGCGAGGCGATGATCGTCATCTGCACGATAATACGAATGCTGCTGGGAATGAACTTCCGCACCAGGCTGACGCCCAGGTTCGAGAACGCGGTCACCGCGGTCACCGAGAGGGCCATCACGAAGGCCGTTTTCAGGTTAGAGGTCACGGCCAACGCGGAGCAGATACCCAAGACCTGCAAAGCGATTGGGTTGTTATGCACGACAGGATCGAGCAAAACATCCTTCGGAGATTGCGAATCAGCCATCGGACTTCTCCTTCGATTCGAGGTTCTTGAGGTAAGGGCCGAAGCCTTCTTCACCTAGCCAGAAGCGGACGAAGTGATCGACGCCCTTGGTGGTAATGGTTGCACCTGAGAGGCCGTCGACTTGCGAGTCGCCGCTGCCAGCGCCTTTGACGACTTCGATCAGCACGTTGCCTTCGTCGTCGCGGACCTTCTTACCGGGCCACTGGGCTTTCCAGTTGGGGTTATCGACTTCACCACCCAGACCCGGCGTTTCGCCGTGCGAGTAGAAGGTGATCCCCTTGGCGGTCTTCAAATCGGCGTCGAGAGCCAAAAAGCCGTACATGGTCGACCACAGCCCTTTGCCGTAGATCGGTAGCACAATGCCTGTCAGCTTGCCGTCATCCGACTTCACCAGGTAGACGTCAACGAACTTTTCCGTCTTCACCAGCCCTGGCAAACCTTCGACCGAATGATTCAGCTTCGGGTTGTCGCGGGCTTCGGCTGGATCGTAGGTCGCAGGATCGACCACGCCAGCTTCTTTGAGTTGTTCATCCGAAACGACTTCGCCTGTTTCCAGGTTCACGAAGTGCTTCTCGAAGTTCTTTTTGAACTTGGCTTCGATGTCGGCCGTCGTATCCTCAGGCTTGAGGAGGTCGGCGGCGGCCAACACGTTACGCTGCTTGTCGAGCTTGGAATTGGCTTCCTGGAAGCTCTTCAGCCCAACGGCTGTTCCACTCACGATGACGGAGCAGACCACGCATAAAACTGCGGCAACCAAAATGGTTCCGGCAACACTATCACGTCGCATAGCGGGCCTTTCTCCGTTTGATGTTAGCTTGCAGAACAAAGTAGTCGATCAGCGGCGCCATGACGTTGCCGAACAAGATCGCCAACATGATCCCTTCCGGGAAGGCCGGGCTGACACCACGAATCAGAATGGTCACAACACCAATCAAGATGCCGTAAATCCATTTACCGGTGCGAGTCATTGCGGCGGAGACAGGGTCGGTCGCCATGAAGACGGTACCGAACGCGAAACCACCAACAACCAGGTGCCACCAAGGAGCCATGCCGTACAGGACGTCGGTGCTCATCATGTGGAAGATACCCGAGAGGCCCATCGCACCGATCAAGCAGCCAAGCATGATTCGCCACGAACCAATGCCAGTGGCGATCAGGAAGGCCGCACCGAGCAAACAAGCCAGCACCGAGGTTTCGCCCATCGAACCCTGCATCACGCCCAGGAAGGCTTGATTCCAGGTAATGCCGTGGCCGTCAACGTGCGAGAGCGCTTGTTCCATGGTCGTGCCGGCCGGAGCCGAAGCAACCACACCCAAGGTCGTAGGACCGCTGAAACCATCTGGCGAAACGGCCGACCAGATCTTATCGCCGGTCAGGTCGGTAGCGTACGAGAAGTACAAAAACGCACGAGCCGTGAGGGCCGGGTTCAGGAAGTTCTTACCGGTACCACCGAAGACTTCTTTACCCACCAGCACGCCGAAACCAATCCCCACGGCAACTTGCCACAGTGGAATCGTTGGCGGCAGGATCAATGGAAAGAGCATCCCTGTGACCAGGAAGCCTTCGTTGATCTCGTGCTTTCGCACGATGCTGAAGATCAGTTCGATCGTACCACCGACGGTCATCGTGACGATGTAGACCGGCAGGAAGAAGATCGCCCCAAGCACCACGTTGGCAATCCAGCTAGATGGGTCGTGGCTGAGACCGGTCATCTCGAAGATGGTCTCGTGCCAGTCCGCCATGGGCTGTGCGCCGTTGGAGATCTGCAGATTGGCCTGGTAGCCGGTGTTCCACAGGGCCATGTAAATACATGGCAGAAGCGACAGAACGACGAAGATCATCGTTCGCTTCAGGTCCAACCCGTCGCGCACGTGGGTCAACCCCTTGGCACGATCTGGTGGCGTGTACAAAAACGTATCCGCCGCTTCGTACAGCGGATAGAGCCGTTCCAACTTTCCCCCTTCGAGGAACATTGGTTCGACCTTATCGAGCATTCCGCGTAAAAATTTCATGGTTATCCTTCGGCTTCAATGCGGGTCAGGTTCTTCCGCAGAATGGTACCGAAATCGTGTTTCCCGGTGTCCACAAACGTACACAGGGCGATATCTTCTTCTTCCAATTCCAAGCAGCCCAACGCCTGAGCGGAATCGGTGTCCTCGACAATAAGTGACTTCAGCAGGGCCGTTGGTTCGATGTCCAGCGGCATGATGGTTTCGTAGGCTTCGATCGGCACGATCGCACGGTGGCTACCGTTAGCCGTGGTGGTCATGTTCAATTCGCTTGGCGAGATCAGCGAAGCAAAGACGCGCTTCACCGAGAACTTCTTGAAGCCAGGTGCGAGCCAACCGAACATTTCGCGGTGGAGCCCTTCTTCCAGCACCGATACCTGGGTGTGGTAACGGCCCAGGTAAGCTTCGACGCCGCCAGATTCGTAACCGCAAAGAACCGAGCCCGAAACCTTACGCATGGTGCCTTCTTTGAGTTGGCCCTTGGTCAGGTCTTCGATGCTCGAACCGAGCGGAGCCTTGATCAAACGCGGCTCTTTCACGCCAGGACCGGCCAGCGAGATCACCCGACGCGTATCGAGTTCGCCGGTGCGGAACAGGTTGCCGATGGCGATCACGTCTTGGTAACCGAGGTACCATACGACGCGGCCAGGGCCGGCTGGATCGAGGAAGTGAATATGCGTTCCGGCCAGACCAGCAGGATGCTTGCCGTCGAATTCGGCAGCGTTGACAAACGGAAGATCGCTGCCTGGCAGTGCGGCCCCAGGGGCCTGGCACAGGTGGACCTTACCTTCGGTCAGATTGCTGATCGCTTCCAAGCCGGCGATGAATTCGATCTCGTTCCCCTTGATGATCGGGGCCGGATCGGCGGCCAATGGATTGGTATCGATCGCAGTGACAAAGATCGACCGTGGCGATGTGCCCAGAGCCGGAACCTTGCCGAAAGGTCGCGTACGGAAAGCGGTCCACAGACCCGACTTGACCAGGTTGGCTTCGACCTTTTCGCGATCGAGACCTACCAGGTTGCCTTCGCTGAACGACTCGAAGGCGACCTTATCGTCCCCTGCGACTTCGATCACGACCGACAGAAACTTACGTTTGGCACCGCGGTTGACTTCAACCACTTTGCCAGCCGCAGGTGCGGTAAAAAGCACACCCGGCGACTTCTTGTCTTCAAACAGGGGCTGTCCGAGTTGGACGGTATCCCCTTCGGCAACGAGCATCGTCGGCTTCATGCCGACGTAATCGCGACCGATCAACGCAACTTTACGGACGTCTGCGATTTCTTCTACCGACTGTTTAGGCTTGCCTGCGATGGGCAGATTCAAGCCTTTGCTGATCGTGATCCGCTGTGGCATCTTGGGCCTCACTCCCGCTTGGGAGGCTATGGTTCAACACACTTGCCAGGAGGGCTTTGTGAAAACTATCACAATGTCTGTGTCGAATGTCCCCCGCGTGATGTAATTGTGGGAAAAATCTCGGAGTGACTGGGTGCGTGCTCTGCGTTAGTGTCCGAGTGAAAGATGGTCGCAACCAAGAGGTAGGCCTGCCAGGGTCGATGCGGCGTAGCCTGCCTGGGAATCTTTCCAGAACAATCAGTGCATGGTGGGGTAACCAGCTCGACAACAGAAATGATAATGCCTTCAGTTCGCGCAGCAAGGGGAGATTCCGCCACTTAAAATGACCTGCGGGAACTCCGCATCCCGGCGGCTGACTGGTCGACGGAAGATCGAATCGACAAGAAGTGACTTGTGGAAAACTGAGTTCCATTGGAAAGCCCTAAGGGAATCGGTCCGGCTAACAACTCCCTATCTTCCAGTTGACGGCTACCAATCGCGGTGTAACAGAGCTTCCAACTCAAGCAATTTTGCCCAGCTTTCCCCCAGAGGGCGGCAGAAAAAAATTGATCTTGCCCCCAAAAATTATACGACCAGCTACCCCAGATGCGGCGCGATCCGGCCATCGTGCAGCGCCGAGGCGACCAACACACGGGCAGCTCCGCACTGGGCGAGCGATTGGATATCGTCGGGCCAGTTCATTCCGCCCCCGCCCAACAACTGCACGCCTGGCAGTTCTTCTTTCAGCGACTGTATGAGGTGCTGCGTCTGACTCCCCTTCCCCTGGCCGACCGCCGCCAGATCGAGCAGGATCATCGACGTAATACCGAGCTCAGCAGCGTGCCGGGCAATTTGTTCTGGGGAGATCTGCTGAAAGTCTTCTCGCACGGTGAGCGGTACGCCTGCTTTCATGTCCAGGCTGAAGACGAGTCGCTCGGGCGAGATGTGCAAGCAAAGCTCCGCGAGGGCCTGCCAGCTCTCCAGCGATTCAAGCCCCACAACCCAGCGATACGGTGCCCAATCACGTAGCAGGGCCTGACACGCCTGCCACTGCGACACACTGCCGATACCGGCATCGAGCCAAACGCTCAGTCCCTGAACGGCGATTGCTTCCAGCGCAGCGACATCCAACTGCCCGTCGAGAATCGCATTCAGATCGGCCACGTAACAATCCTGAAAACCAAAATCCGCGGCATAAACATGGGCGATACTGCCGGGGCGTGAATCGCCACAGTAGCGGGACTCAATCGGCAGATACTCGTCGCGACGCCCTGCAACGCCACGCACGACCTGGCCAAATCGCAGGTCAATGACCGGCAATATGGCGTCGTACCAGGCAGGGCGATCAGAACGTGAAGTCAAGCGACTTCTCCGAGTACAAAGGCATATGGCGATAGTAAACTTCCAAGATCATCGCCGAGAGGCACGTCACGTACAATCGCCCACCAACACGCGAGTGCTTCTCGTCGAAGTACCAACTGCCGGTCGTGTATCCTTTGCGCGATTGGGTTTTGATAAGGTACGCCTTGAGTTCGTCGTTCCACCCTTCCCACTGCGACCCGCCGTAATGGCACAGCACGTTGGTGGCGTAGTAGTTGTAGTACATATCGAGCTTCGACGGCCCTTCGTCCGACACGAAGTCGACCCCCTTATGCATGCGAGGATCGTCCTTCGACCAGCCCAGGTACATGCGGCATAGCAGCCCGATCGATGTGGGCGAAATCATTTTACCGGGGTGCTGATAGCCGTAGTAAGCACCGTCGGCCTGCTGCACGCTATCCAACCAGAACTCGGCCATCCCGATCGTAGTGCTGTCGACTTTGATATCTCCCAGAAGTGCGCTCTTGAGCGCCATCAGTTGCCAGCCGAACACGCTGATGTCGCCTGGCTGCTTCGGCTGATAACGCCAGCCCCCTTGGTCGTGCTGGGCATATTCAATGAAACGAACCGCGTCGGTCGCTGCCGTTCGCAGGGCCGGGTCGCCGGTCATCGCGTACGCCTCGCACAGCGCCAGCGCGGCAAGACCATGCCCGTACATCGAGCCATCTTGCAAGTCTCCGCCGTTGGGACCGACGACCTGATTGCCTCGCAGGAAGTAAAGCCCCTGCTCGATTTGATCTCGATAGGGGTTCTCGTTCATGTGGGTATATCCCTTGCCGAGAAACGGCAGCAGGGCCAGCCCGGTTGCTCCGGTCCGTGTCAGGGGTTCGCCGGGGTTGGGACTCAGCTTGCCGACTTCGACTTCGTGATGATTAAAGCTCCACGAACCATCAGGCAGCTGATGCGCGGCAATCCACCGCAAAGCACGTTCGACGGCATCTTCGGTGGCAGGCGAACCGCCGCGAGCCGCGAGAAGCTGCTTCTGCAGTTCGCCACTTCGCCCTTGAAAACCGCCGCCACTCTTCGAAGGGACCGCCATCTGCCAAGGAAGATTCTTCTGCAGGTCGCTCATCGTTTCCAATGTGGCGGCCTGACTGCTGGTGGCGTACTGATTGGGGAGCGGCTCGGTCAACTTGGTCAGCTCACCAGCGGCGGCCGAATCGGTTTGCAGCTCTTGCTGCATGGTGTCGAGTGCCTGGCTGATCTCGATGGGAGTGACCGTTTGAATGATCGAGAGATCCTCTGGCGGCTGCTCGTACGGCAGCAAAGTGATCTCGCCGGTGCGGCCACCGGGGCCCGCCGGAGCGATCCAAAGGGCCATGATCACCAGCAACAGGAAGTGAACCGCGGCACTGGCAAAGAAGCTAATCCCCCCTTTGATGCGGTCCATCGACAGCAAGACCAGCTTCCGGAAACGAAAACGCACATGCGTACCGGGAGCCGCTGCCCCGTCGTGGGACATGGCCTCGTGATTCGCACTGGAAGTATTGGCTTGCAAGCGACCTGGGTGCCTATACAGGTAATCCGTAGAAACGGAAAACTATAGGCCAGAAACCTTTCCCAAATGCGCAACAAAAAACCTCGCGACGAATCCAGCTCCGACGCGAGGTTTTCCAGGTTCGATTGAATCGATCGTACCGATTACAGCGGGAAGTCTTCTTCGGAAGCGTTCGCCTTGTAGATCGGCAAGTGGCGGTAGTAGACCTCCAGGGTCAACAGCGACAGCGAGGTGTTGTACAAGCGGCCACCTTTGTCGGTGTGCGGACCATTGAAGTGCCAGCTGCCGGCTTCGGCCTGACCTTGAGGAACCTGCTGCTTGATGAGAAATTCTCGCATCTTCTCATTCCAGGTTTCCCACTCGGTACCACCATACTGACGCATGACCTGCGTCGCGTAGTAATTGTAGTACATGTCAGAGTTACCACCGAGGCTCGGACCGCGAGTACCCAGGTCTTTCACTCCTTGCTGGAGGGCCGGGTTTTCTTTCTTCCAACCGGTGTACATGCGGCACAGCAAACCGACGGCGTTCATCGACGGCTTGTTGCCGGCTTCAGCGTAACCGTAAGCGGCACCATTCTTGGTCTGGACTGAATCGAGGAACTTGATCGCCCCGGCGATCGTGTTCTTGTTGACGCCCAGGTAACCCATGTGACCACTCTTGAGCCCCATCAGCTGCCAGCCGACCACCGAAGTGTCGCCAGGCTGACGTGGCTGGTAACGCCAACCACCACCGACCGGGTCTTGGGCGGCTTGAATGAAGTTGATGGAGTACTGAGCAGGCCCCAGCAGGTTTTTGTCTTGCGTCATGGCATACGCTTCGCAGACGGCGATGGTCGCCAGGCCGTGCGAATACATGTTGCCTTCCTGCTCGCGGAAGCTGCCGGTGTCGCCGCGAACTTCCATCAGCTTGATGAGCGCGCCCAGACCACCTTCGACCTGCTTCTTGAACTTACCCTCTTTGTGCGTGATGCCGGAACCCAAGAATGGCAACAAAGCCATGGCAGTCGCAGCACGTGGCGAATCACCAAACTCGCCCCAGTCTTTGCTGCCGGGCTTCTTGGCACCACGGCGGTGATCGAAGCTCCAGGTACCATCTTTCAGCTGATGGTCGGCAATCCACTGGATACCCCACACCACAGCTTGTTCGCTGGCCCCAGTACCACCATTTTCACGCAGCATCTGCGTTCGCGAGGCCTGACCACGACCGGAAGTCGCGTTGCCATCGACGCCGGAGACTTCGCTCATAATGTCGGAGAACGGCATCGTCACATCGGCGAAGTCGCTCAGTTCGACCATCTGCGTGGCGGCCATCTCTTCCTGGAAGTCGGAGACGACAATCTCATCGCTGATAATGGCTTCTTCTGGCTGTTCAGGCGGGTCGTCGAATTCGAGCGTCTGTTCGTCGATTGGCTCGAACTCTTCCAGGACCAACTCTTCAATCTCTTCCGCGTCGGCGGAATCGTTGATGGTCAGGGTGCGTTTGTCCTTCTTCACTGGCGGCATAAAGATCGTCAGCAAGATCAGGAAGAACACCAGATGGACAACCAGGCTGATCAACCAAGAGGGAACAGCAGTGAACAGCATGAAGCGCGTGGCGATTTTCGGCTTCTGCTCTTCATGTTCTTCGTGCGATTCTTGATCAGCGTCAACTTGAGCCATTATCAATTCTCCGTGTAATTCGTCGCTTCACGCTAGAAGCGGAGACCAACAACTCATGACATGGTCACGCATTACGCGACACATGGATTCGGCCTTCAAGGAAAGAAAAGGGCCCTGAAGGTAGCCGATACCAGTTCACCGATGGGCGGTAAATTGGAAGAGATTCTTCACTAGATGCATTCTACGGTGAAGGATCCCCCGCAACACCCCCCAGCAAGGGTGGCAACTGTCCTGTCAGCAATGTGGCATGGATGAGTTTTCGTGTTCTCTATTTCATTCGCATCCATTACGGCAGTTTATTGCGAATCTTTACATCGAAAGGAACGAATTTGTCCTGCCAAAGTACTCTCTGCCGGTAAGATTTCCCCACTTTTTTCCCTGAGCCCGGGAAACTACCACGAAGTTCTCCGCCTGCATGTGCCTGGCCCTTCCCAGGACCGTGCCCGTTTGCTAAAAACTAGGGTTTCGACAAATCAATCTGTAGTCCGTATAGCAGGTAATTGGTCCAAAGCCATGGCCAAGAAGAATAAGAAAGCTGAAACTGTATTTCTCGTTTGCGAAGAAACGGGCGACTACAACTACTCGCTCCGCCGCAAGCCTGGTGGCGAAAAGCTGAAGCTGATGAAGTACTGCCCTCGTCTGCGTAAGCACACGATCCACAACGAAAAGAAGAAATAAGCCCGCCGGCCGGTGCCTGGCACTGGCTTGGTCGAGCGCTTTTTCTAGTGAACAAGCCGGACTCGATAGGGTCCGGCTTATTGCATGCGCCCAGGGTCTGCCGCATCGCCAAACGCCCAAACATTCCACATAGGGCTGGAAATCGTTGGCTATCTCTCGATAATTTGAGCTTTGACCCTAGTCTCGCGTCTCTACCGATGGAGCGATCCCTCATTCATGGATGCTACCTGGCGAATCCTTCCGCACGACATAGCCATCGTTCGCAGCTTAGAACGAGCCGCTAGCATTCCCCCTGTCGTTGCCCAATTATTGGTTTGCCGTGGCATTCGCGATGCCGAAACGGCCCGCGAGTTCCTCGACGCCAAGCTCTCTGGTCTCCGCGATCCCGAGCTTCTCCCAGGCGTCAAAGAGGCCGCAGCCGTCATTCATGCCGCAGCCAAAGCCGATAAGAAGATCACCATCTACGGCGACTACGACGCCGACGGCATCACATCGACTGCGATTCTGTACCGCTGCTTGAAGCTGCTGGGGGCATCCGTTTCATACTACGTCCCCAATCGCATCGACGAAGGGTACGGGCTGAACAACGAGGCCCTCGACAAGCTGGCCGAGCGCGAGACCGACCTGGTCATTACCGTCGACTGCGGCATTGCCAGCGTGGCCGAAGCCGCGCACGCCAAAATGCTGGGCCTGGAGCTGATCGTTACCGACCACCACGAGATGGGCGAGCAGCTTCCCGACGCGAAGGTACTGGTTCATCCGCGCTTGCCGGGGACGAACTACCCCTTCGGTGGACTGTGCGGGGCTGGCGTTGCCTTGAAACTGGCCTGGGCAATTTGCCAACTCGAATGCGATTCCAAGCGAGTTACCGATCGCTTCAAAAACTATTTGCTGTCGGCCGTCGGCCTGGCCTCGATCGGCACGGTTGCTGACGTGGTTCCGCTGACCGACGAAAACCGCCTGCTGGTCCGCCACGGCCTGAATTGCCTCCGCGAGTTTCCCGTCCCTGGCGTGAGCGCTTTGGCGAAGGTGACCGGCCTTAACGACAAGCCCAGCCTGGCCAGCGACGACATCGGCTTTACGCTGGCCCCACGACTCAATGCGGCAGGCCGCCTCGGTCAGGCTCAGCTGGCCATTGAACTGCTGACAACCGATTCCAATGAACGAGCAGCCGCGCTGGCCGACTACCTGCATCAGCTCAACGATAGTCGTTCGAGCCTGGAACGCAGCGTTCAGCTGGCCGCGACGAAGCAGATCAAAGACGAGTTCGATCCTGAGAACGATCCAGCCCTGGTCTTGGCTGGCCACGGCTGGCACCCCGGCATCATCGGGATCGTTGCCGGCCGGCTTTCCGACAAGTACAACCGCCCGGTAGTGATGATCGCGTTGGACGAAGCTGGCGTAAAACCTGGCGTTGGATCTTGTCGATCGGCCAACGGCTTGAACCTGCACGAAGCCCTGCAGGCCTGCGACCACCTTCTGCTGGGACACGGCGGCCATGCCGCGGCAGCTGGCCTGCAGATCGATGAAGCGCAGATCGAAAACTTCCGCCACGAGTTTTGCGAATACGCCGCCGCGAACGTTACCGACGAAGACCGCGTGGCGGAACTGGTAATCGACGCCGAGGCCCCGTTCACGCAATTGACTCGCCAGATTGTCGAGCAAATCGACCAGCTAGGCCCCTTCGGCCAAAGCAACCCGCGGCCGCTGATGTGTGCTACGGGAGCCAAGCTGGCAGCTCCCCCCAGAAAGATCGGCGGAGGCGAACGCCACCTGGCGATTCAGTTGGAACACCACGGCGTGAAAATCCGCGGTGTCGCGTTCGGCCGAGGAGAATGGGCCGACGAACTGGAAGCCACCGAAGGCCCGCTGGACATCGCCTATCACCCAGTGATCAACACGTTCCGCGGCCGCAGCAATGTCGAGTTGCAACTAGTTGCCTGGAAGCCGACCGAGTCGAAAATCCCGGCCCACCAGTCAGGTTGACCGAACCTTCCAGGACGGATTAAAATCTTAACCTTCGACGGACCTTCATGGCATTCTCCTAGAATTTCCGTCCCCCCGGGGTGTGGCTCAGCCTGGTAGAGCGCTGCGTTCGGGACGCAGAGGTCGCACGTTCAAATCGTGTCACCCCGACTTGCAAGTCTTCTTAAGATAATGACTTACGCGAAACCGCCTTCTTTGTCTAAAATGGTGTGTGATACCTTTTTGGGTCCCAAACTCGTCCCAAACTCGTCCAAAAGGTATCACAAAAGGTATCACCAGAATCGACGGCGAAGGAACTCTCCCATGCCTCGCAAGTGCATTCTCACATGGCAGCCCGGATCAGGCGATCGCCCTGGTCGTTGGCGGAAGAAGTATAAAGGCCGCGTTATCTATTGCGGCCATGGCAATTCCAAAAGCGACATCGAATCGTACAAGAAAGCCGTGAGCGTCTGGGAGGCCGAGAAGCGGCGAATCGACGCCGAGATCGCCTCCCAGCCCAAGGCGAACCACCAGGAGTACGAGGACGCCCTCCGCGACTGGGACCGCGTTCTTCAGTGGTGCCAGATCCATGGCGACCTCGCCAATGCCGCATTGGCTCGCGAGAAGATCAGCCAGCTCCAGCAGCGGCTGGAAAGCGACTCCCCTCCCCCACTCGTCTATGGCGACCAGTTCTGGGACAGCTTTGACCTACCTGAGAAGTTCCTGGAAACAATCGCCGCGATGGTTTCATATCCTGGCTCAGCGACGCCCCCTAACCCTTCCAGCCGCTCCACCGTCAACCCGAAGGAACTCAATGGCGGCCGAGACATTTTTACTTCCTCAAATGAATCGAAACGAGAGATCTGGCGTGATCGCCTGAAGGTCCAAGCCGAGATTCCGGAAGAGCCGGAGAATACCGTCCAAGCTCACCTGGACGCCTACCTAAATCAGGAGCAACTTCGCGTCGACGCGGGCCGACTTTCCGCCAGCCGATTCACCTCGAAGCGAAACCACCTCTTAAGGTTCCGCGACTGGATCGGCAGCCGCACGCCCATCACTTCGATTGACGGCCGTCGCATTCAAGACTTCCACCAGCACCTACTGACCCAGATCGCTGAAAACTCTTTGGCCCAAGACACGGCACACGACCGCCTGGTCGACACCAAAAGCTTCGTACGCTGGCTCTGGCAGATGGACGTCCTGGAAAGCCTACCCCGAAACCTGGAACGTGGCTCCAACGCCCTAGTAATTGGAAAGAAAGTTTCCGCCCCTGATGCCTTCTCGATCCGAGAGATCAAATCGTTCCTCAAAGAAGCGACGGGCCGGCCTCGGCTTTACATCCTGTTGATGCTGAATTGTGGGATGTATCAAACCGACATTTCCAAGATTCGCCAAGACGAAGTCAACTGGAGGGCAGGCACTATCACGCGGAAGCGAAGCAAAACAAAAAAGCACGCCAGCGTACCAGTGGTCTGCTACAAACTCTGGAAGGAAACGCTTCAGCTCTTGAGAGAGTACCGTGAAAGGAAAGGCGAACAAGTGCTGCTCAACACAGACGGCAGCCCACTCGTTGTTCGCGGAATCAAGCCCAATGGCAAAGCTACTACGAACGACGCGATCGCAAACTCCCTAAAACCCGTTCGCGAAAAGATCAAGATCCACAAGCCAGCCAAGTTGTTTCGCAAGACAAGTTCCAGTCTCATCAGAAGCAACTCCGAGTTCCGCGGCCTCGAAGACCTGTTCCTTGGCCTGAGCCCGAACAGCATATCCGATCGACATTACGCCAAAGCGCCCACGGAATTGCTGGCTGAAGCGACAGCCTGGCTGGGGAAGCAGTATGGAGTAAAGTGAAAGAGCGAACTATTCGATCTGCTGAGGCTAGTACCGACGAGCTTGAGCAGTCTTCGACAAAAGGGAATCCGGACATCATGGCCATAGACTTCACCGCCGAATTGCTTTGACCTTAAGGTCCGGCATAAGCCAAATAGGAGTACCTCTCAGATCCCAGTGCCAAGGCGTTGCGAGTATGCCAGCGGGAGAAAGAAACGAGCGCGGTTTTCGTCGACTTGGCGAAGGTTGGACAGTTTCCGTGAAGAGAAGCTTATCAAGGATGGACGGAGCGTTTTAGATCTCGGCAACTAGATAGGTACGAAACACCTTGAGCGAGGAGGCCTCCAATCGCAGCAGCCAGCTTCCCTATGGGCGCTGACTGCTTTCGTTGCGACTGCCACTAATTGACAGCACTTGCGATTTGCGGCGACAATCCCCTCTGTGTGACCAGACGCATCAAATGGTTGCCATAGGCTCAAGAAATTACCAACCCTCTTTTACATGCAGTACGGGCGAAATCTGGACAAACATCGTTAGGAATTGGATAGATCAAGCAACGGGTTGGAATAGCAACCTGCACTCACAATGGGGCACTATGGAAATTCAAGATATTCAACCAGGACGATCGCTCCACAGGCTTGAGCCATCCAATCTTGCGTCTGTCCCCGCCGTCACCTCTGACCGTGATTGTGCCTTGCAAGTGCCTTCTCGCGCCGCTGGTGGAAGCGTCAACGAACGCCTCCCAACTACTGCCAACGAAACGGACATCTCTATCACCACCGCCGATAGCCCGTGTTCGTTCGCTGCCAACGGCTGCATATTTAAGCCAGCTGTCGAAGCCAAGCGAATTGATTTATCTTTTGTATTCGATCCGCTGAAGGCCGCTCACAGGTCGAACGTGGAATCACTCTCGCATCAGATCACTGTAGTTCCATGATTGAGCCACTTGCGGGGGACGAGAACCAGTCGCTGCGGAATTAAGCGACAACATTCCTGGAGGCAGAGATGAGCGAGGACAATGTATTGACAAAGGTGATTGCTGAGCAGTTCATCGCTGATGATGACACGGTGGATCTAGCTGAGTTTTCGGCGATTGAGGACACAGCAGCTAAGGTTCTTGCGACGTATGAGGGCACCCTATTCCTCGAAGGCCTAACCAGCCTGTCGGATACAGCTGCGGAGAGCCTCAGTAAACACAAGGGTGAACTGTGCCTCTGGGACCTAACCAGCCTGTCGGATGCAGCGGCAGAGAGTCTCAGCAAACACAAGGGAGGCCTGGAACTATGGAGCCTAACCAGCCTGTCGGACGCCGCGGCGGAGAGCCTCAGCAAACACAAAGGAGGACTGGAACTCTTGAACCTCACCAGCCTGTCGGATACGGCGGCGGAGAGCCTCAGCAGACACAAGGGCGATCTGTCCCTCAACGGCCTCACCAGCCTGTCGGAGACGGCGGTGGAGAGCCTCGGCAAACACAAGGGTGCCCTGTCCCTCAACGGCCTAGCCAGCCTGTCGGATGCAGCGGCGGAGATACTCAGCAAACACAATGGCGACCTGTCCCTCAACGGCCTAACCAGCCTGTCGAATGCGGCGGCGGAAAGCTTGGCGATTCGCAATTTCTGTTTACGAGTAAACCTCGATGAATGGCCTGAATCAGCGAAGGCTACCTTTCAGAGCACAAGCGGGATAATAACATTTGTCCAAGACCCCTCCCTATTCGATATCTCCGAACTTAGCGAGATCACGGCAGCGCACGCGAGAGTTCTAGCCAAAACGCATTGGTATTTGAATCTGACTGGCTTATCGAGCCTGGATGATGATATTGCCTGCCTTCTAGGCGATCACGTCGGCTCGCTGTCGTTAGTTAACGTTCGTTCGATTTCGGAGGCAGGAGCAGTAGGACTCGCACGACATCAGGGGCCTCTTTTCATGAATCTTGACCTGCTTCCCGATGCTGCAAGGGCTACCCTCCGAGATGTCGTCTCAAATGATGCGATCCGGCCTGTCAATTCAGACGACGACAAGCAGGAGTAATAGCTGCTCCAAATTTGTAGGCTTTTCGCAGTACGCAATAAAAACGAACAGCTTCTCAGGAGAGGATCTTACGATGGGTACTCATGCTTCATACGAATCGGCATTTTTGCTTCCACTTGAGCAGTTCCTGGCCATACTGAAACCTGAGCACTTGGCTGGCATTCAACACGATGCAATTAACCTAATGCAACACAGGGTTCGGAATCCAGAAACTTGCACAAACATCTATGATCTCGACGAGCTAGATCTTGTCG
The DNA here is from genome assembly GCF_002967715.1 of Blastopirellula marina. NCBI lineage: Bacteria > Pseudomonadati > Planctomycetota > Planctomycetia > Pirellulales > Pirellulaceae > Blastopirellula > Blastopirellula marina. The sequence continues at coordinate 320,871 of NZ_PUIA01000016.1, read as the reverse complement.
TGCCGCATTTGCAGCGTGCGGAGTCCATCGAGGATGTCCGGACATTTCTCAATGCCGCAGTCCAAGAGGCGCTCGATTCGTGCAATGACGACTCGCAGGAAGCCTATTACTCGTTTGAAGATCACTTTGTGCTGCAATTGACATTTCAATGTATTTGCCATGTGGTCCTGCCGATTCAGCCCAAATGCTTGGCGATTCTTAACGAAGAAGATGTCGACATGGGTGATTTTCCGCCAATCGGAGTGCCCCTATTGAAGTTCGATTTCTCGGATTGCTTTCTAGTCGAAATGTCAGAAGGCGGCCATCAGTTGGCGAGAACGCTCGGTGAGTCAACGATCAAGCCGACCGAGTGGACCTCGCTTGGTTAACTAACTGAAAAAGTCCACAGCACCTGGCTTCACGCGCCAAATACCATGGACATCGCTCTAGGCAAAGCTCATTCAAAAACTTTGCCGTGTTCTAGATATTTCGCCCTAACCCCAGTCTGAGTCGATGGCGGCGAGATGCTTAGCGTCCTGTGACCAGGCAGCGGAAGTCGAGCGGTAATCCCAGAAGCACTTCGGCATCTTGCGAATACGCAGCTCTTCGGGCCACTCACTCCAGTCACCGCCATGCGAATCCTTCAGCTTCAGCGGCTGGCCACCTTGCATTGGCCGGCTACCGAGCTGCTTAACGAAGAAGGCAACGCCTTGCTCTCGACAGCGATCTCTTAGCTCGATCGCCCACTCCAGGGCAAAGGGCTCGGACTTTCGCTTACGGTCGCTTTCGCCACCCACGATGACCCAGTCGATACCTGATAGGTCGATCTTATCCGCAATCGACTCCCAGAGTGGCTCTACGGACAACCCTCGCATGCCGGCATCAACCTGTCGCAATTTGTCGATACGGTACAACGACTTGGCAGACGTCACGGTTGTCATGGCACAAACATTTTCAGGAAACCCACCAAGCTGCTTCGCAAAGCTCGCCATCGCTTGAGGACGCTTCGTGAGCCACAGCCAAAGGTGTCGACGCCCTTTGGAACTGGCGATCCACTCTACCTCTTCTCTTAAGAAGTCGAAGTCATCCTGGCGAGAAAAGGCATCTCCCATATCACTCACAAAGATCAAGCGTGGCAAGTCATTCAGCCAAGGTTTGCCTGGTCGTTCTTGGCAGACCAAAGACTTCGAGCAAGCTGCCTTCTCCAGTCGGCCAGCAAACGGTGTCGGACTCTCAAACATCGGAGCGTAGCCGTTAATCATCTGACGTTCTGGCGAGAACAGATTGCGACCACGATTCAGGTGAAGGATTGCCGCATAGCAGGTTAATTGCCGTTCGATTGTCTCGACAACGAGCTTTGCAGCGTCTTCATCCAGCAACTTGGCGATCTCTTGGCCAACGACGTCGCGTGCGTGATAGATACTGGAAGTGGTCACCCCTGGCAGAAGCCCAAACTCAGGATCTCGTTGCTCTTCGCTCAATGCCTTCCATGCCATGTCGATGATGACGTCGAGCAGCTCATACGCTTTGCCACTTGGCCATTGATATCCCGCTTCCTGCAACTTGCGATCGATCGCGTTCGTAACCTTTACAGGTTTTGGAAATAATTCGCATCCCAAGCATCCCATGATTGGATTTGCCGTGTCATCGCACCATTGAATTTTCGTATTTTTAGCCATTTGATTTACCTTTTATGAAAAGGCACCTTGGCATCAATGAACAACTTGAAGTTTCACCGATGCCCTCAGATCCACTGATCTTCAATTCTGATTCAAGTGGAACTGTTAGCTCCCAAACACTGGGAGCCTCTCTCGCAAGATTAAAGAAGCTGGAGAAGCCGGAAGGCTCCTCCAGCCCATGGACAGTCGAGGCCTTTGCTAGGCCATGACCTTACCTTCGACCTGATTCCACACATGCAAGATTCCGTCGACGAATCCTCGCAAGTAGCCCGGGAAGAATTTACGATCTTCGGACTTACCATGCATAGCTTCGGCTCCGCCGTGGCTGTCATGGAAGGTCTGCTCATTCTTAATCTGACGAGCAATCCAACCGTAGAGATCATCCAGGGAATCCAAGAAGCTCCACCATTCCTTATCGGAATCGAATTCACCGTGCTTGGCCGCGAGTCGAACAAACAGCTCAAGCTCGCCGTGCATTTCGGCCCATGTCATTCCGTGATCATGCCCTTCTTCATAGTTGGACCGTTCAAAGGCCTCCTTTTCCGCTCGCAACCGAGCAGCCAGGGCGTTTTCTTTGGCTGCAAGTGATCTCAAGAATTCATTCATTTCGTCGTTCATATTCACTTTCCTATAAGTTGAATTCATCTCTTAAATACAGGACAGCGAAGGCGATTGGGGAAGCATCTCTTTAGAAGCTCGACCTAGCCACGATTCGTTAGGCAACGGATCTGCAAGCAGGCAAAATCGCCATCGCAAACTTCGGAGTACCGCATAGATTTGCGCCAAGCTAACGGAGCTTCAAACGCAATAAAAAGATCCACGTAAAGTGGTGTCAGAGTCTTAGCGGCCCGCGGCAGGGCCTGGGCCTCGTGCATACAACCGAGGCGGTCTACCCAACGTATCAGCAACCGGAAAAGTCCTCACACGAGGCACTGGTTGGGTGTATCTGTTTCCGGAAGCGTCGCGAGGAAGGAGAAACAATCTCTCTCTACCTCCAATTCATTCGCGGCTCAAGGCCGCATAACTACTTACGCATTTTACTGTGAAAGGATCGCCGAACAAGCAAAAAGAAATGCCACCACCAAGATTTTACCGTTTTTCGTCACTTGCAGTGGACCCAGCGTTCGACCGTATGGTGTTCCGAACCGATAACATCAGCAATTTGCTGAATTGTTTTACCAGCGGCAAACATTCCACGCGCCTTCTCCTGACGAGATCGATAAGACTTACTCTTGCAAGCGTCTGAGCAGTGAATTCTCGATTTCCGATTCTTTCCTCGGGTGACCTGGAACCATCTTTCACACGCCTCACACTCTCGGAAATCCTGATTCTCCGCCAAGGCCTGGGCAAACTGAATCCACATCGCACCCAGGAGGTTTCTAGGAAAGTAGGTAAGTCGATAACCAGATGGCGAGCTAATAGAAGACTCCAATTGCACATGGCACGCATGGGCCTGTATCGCTCGATTGACGCCGGCAACCAGCCTGGATTCGTCTGTCTTCTTTGCCGTACCCTTTTGAACTTGTGACCACAATTTAACACAAGACCGCATTTCTTTGATTGCATTTTGCCAGTGGTGCAGTGGGTCCCAAACAATACGATCCTGAATTATCTCTTCCTCCCACTGCCGACGCTGAGCGTCCGTCTTAACCTCCTCCCCTGGTTCCAGTTCGTCCTCCGGCTCGGCGAAATGCGTTCCTAAATGTCCATACTCGTCGGCGAATTGCAGCATCGGTTCCAGTTGCGGTTTTAGGTCGGCGAATATACGGAACAAGCCAGGGATGTCGAATGGGTGATACTTTCGATACGCATAAATGACAGGTTCCAGATACAGGCGTGGCTGGCCGCTGAATTCATCGATGCTCGATTGCCCCTCGCTCCACCGGTACCCGCGTTTCGCTACTCGCCAGCTGAATTGAGCCATACTTGCCCCTGAAAATGACACGCCAATCGTCACGATAACTGTTTGCTTATCGTGTTGTACGGCAAAATACCCCTTCGTACAATAACGAACAGCATCGCACGCATCTGAACAGCCAACCGGTAATGGAGCCCCAATGCAAAGTCAATCAGCAACGACAGGTCTAGCCAAAGTCACCGATGCGGTTCGCTTCCTACAGATTAGCCGCACGAAACTGTATGACATGATGAAGAGCGGTGAATTACCCTTCGTACTGATCGGACGCAACCGACGCATTCCCTGGGCGGCAATCCACTACTTGGCAGTACACGGGACGACAGAATCTTTGACTTCTGAGCCTAAACCAAGCGGCAACTCGTAAGGGTTGGCCCACTCCGCGAGCAGTTCTCGAAACTGCCTTTTAGATGTCGCACTCAACTATATGAGGCCACCCACTACTAAGCAATTAACCAACAAAAAAACATCGCTACAGGTCGAACCTGTAGCGATGTTTGAGACTTCGCCCATCCCAAGCCCGGTGCAATGAGTGCGGGATGGAACGTACATAAGACAGCATCCACATGATACCAAAAACCAAGAACAAGCGGCAAGTTGCACCTCGGAAAATCAGCTACTCAAACGAGATTCACGGCTTTCCTGAATCGGATAATTTCAGTACTGAAGAATTAAAGAGCAATCCATTCGCCCACGAAGACCTGATCGAAAGCAGGTCACTCGCCCATGAAGGCCGAAAAGGATTAGTACCGTCAAAGAATCCTTGGCATGAATCCCCGCAGTACCGCCTGCTTTCGCCGGAAGAGCCCAATACCGGTATCTGGATTCCTCGATGGCTGGGACACGGAATTGGCAATGCCAACCGCACTCGCATCCTAGCTTGGTTGCTCTGGTGGTTCGACGAAGAGTCGACGCGTTCTCGATTTGCTGATCGCGGAGTGGAACGATTTCCTGGATACGGACGTGAGCTTTGTCGTGCACGAGCAAAAAACGCCAACCACGACCGTTGCCTCGGCACAACTTACACACGACTCGCGCAGGAAGTGAATCTCAGCAAGACAACAGTAAAAGGGCAGTTGCAGGCTCTCGCAGAAAGAGGGCTTATTCAGATTTCACGAAACGACTCTCGCCAACACGACGGCGATCTCCTGATAACCATGTGCGGTCCCCAGCTTGCAGACCTCTACTACCAATTCAGTAAAGATAAGATCGCGAAGGATGAATTCGAGGAAAATGGGCCGCATGCCCAACGATTGTCCAGGTGGGAAAACGACGTAAAAGATTTGTGCAAGGCGAGAATTAAGCCTGGCTGGTTTGAAAGCAACACCCGACGACGTGCGTTAAATCGCGATTCCCAGGCAAATTTTCCAACATCAAAGGGAACGTGGGTCCCTGACTATCTCTTTCTCATTTGCGATAAAAAATCGGCCCCCGCGTGGGTATTGAGCCAAGTGCTTTGGTGGTTCAGCGATCGAGTCACCAGAGATGCCATTAGCCTAGGGCCACGAGCGTGCATTAAGCGACATCGCCATCTTTGGATCGCGAAATCTTCGCGTCAGCTTAACCAAGAAATCGGGCTACCGGAAAGCACGGTGCGAACGAGCCTAAACTATCTTATCGGCGAGCGTCAGCTTCTCACTTTCGACAAATGGATTTATGACCGTAAACGCGACCGGTCACAACCCATGACCCATTTGCGACCGAACGTACCAGTATTGGAACAACTGCTTTCCAATTCCGATATCCATGACGAGTTGCTAGACATGGAGATGACTCGATTGTATCCGTATTGATAATGATTTGTGGTCAATTTGACGACTGCTGCCAGTCCGTTTCTGCGCACCACACTTCAATAACAGAAGCCTTCAACAGGGCAATATTTCTGCGCACGAACAGCATGTTTCTGCGCACGATCGCCCAGAAGATCCTTTTTCTGCGCACCACATATGAACTAATCTATTCTTTTTCATAAATCTCAAGATAACTATGTCTTTAACGAGTTGATTCCACCGAAGACGGCGGAATCAACTCGTGTTTTGATCGCGTTACAATTTGAGTGATGCGATCTGCGCTAGGAACTGACTGCTCTGCTCAGTTCATGCGATGACGTAGATTATGTTGAATCCACTTGGCAATCTGAACTCAGCAGTCGCCCGATCAGATATCTCCGAAACGATCGAGCAGCTTGTCCAAGCGATGTGCGATCCGTTTGTCTACAGAAAGTATTGGATGAGGTGTTGCTGGCGATCCCAAGCAAGCAAGACTCGGCCGTCGCATCACATGAAATGCAGTGGCAGAGGCATGCTTGAGGTCGCTTAACGAGCTACTACTCCACCTGCGTCAATTGTTCGACAAGAATTCAGTCACCTTCCCTCAAAGCCGTCTCTTGAAAGACGATTGTTCATTTCCACTCTAAAGTTCTTTGCGATCAAAAACGATCGAAGATTTGGCGTAAATAGCTGGGCAGAGAATCCCATCTCACTTGCTCTTACCAAATTAGTCTCGGTGGCCGCGGGGTGCCTAAGGTAAAATTCAGGCACAGACTATTCATGAATCCAAAACCACTTTTGACATTCACAGGAAGGAGCCAACCCAATGCCAGTACTCTCGCTAAAAATTGCAGATGGTGCCCCCTCCCTCAAGCCATATTGGCGATGGGATGCAGCACGGGATGAAGTCGCCAGTGAAGGCCGTCGCATCGACTATGAAGATGCAGGGATAGCCCGACTCGTTCAATATCTGGAACAAACACCTGAAAGAACTGATGCCGTACTCGATGAAGCGCGGCGTATTTTTGAAGAAGACGGATTGGCCCGAGCAGAACTTGAAGCCCGGGTCGTGGCAAATCAGCCCCCCGCTAAAATTGCGAAACTCTGTGGTTTGAACATCGATGTGGTTAACGCGTACGAAGAGTACTTTTTCGTTGCTCGACGATACTTGCGTGCTTGCGACTGGTTGACTTGTAACGTATTCGGTGGTGTCCCAGGTCGAGGTCATGAGAATCATGAACTTCGCCAGGTCTGGGCCAAGCTGGCATACCAAGGGGGCCGAATCATCCTACAAAAGATGATCGACGTCTACCGGCAAGCTTCGCGGGGAATGGACATCTGTCTGCTTGACGTCTACTTACAGGACGACAAAGACATCGAACTTCCAATTCAGATGGAAATCGCGATGCAAGTAATTCCTACGAGCCGTGAGCATGACTGGTTTTCACTCGACCTGGCTTACTATTGGCGAAAAATGGAGGCGTGTCGTGATGAGGGCACTCGCGCGACAATGAAGGTGAAGATGCAGCAAGCGGTTGTCCGCTATGCCCGCGAATTGCTTAAGGGCAAGCAACCGAAATGGAAACGACTATCAATTCCTAAGAAAAAGCCCCAGCCGGCCCAGCGTCGCAAGAGCTGAAGGTATCAATCGGCCTCCTAGCTTACCCAAGCTTCTTGGTTGGGCTGGGGAAAGTGATTATTTGTAGTGCAATCTAAGGGACTGAAAATGAGCTGGGATCGCAAGGGGGCATCAGGGCAGTCGTACTACTATCGATCCGAGAGAGACGGGCCGAAAGTCACGAAGAAATACTACGGCCGCGGAGCCGAAGGGCAGGCAGTTGCCCAGCAAGACCTTGCGATACGTCGTCAAAGGCTCGCAGACAAAGCATATTGGGACCGAGTATTAAGCCAGGTGGAAAGAACTCGCGTCATGTCTGACCGCTATACCGACCTTACTAAGCAAATGCTGCACGTCATGCTGGTCGCCCACGGCTACTACTGTCACAAAGGCCACGAATGGCGTCGACGAGGCAAGATGTTCCATGGATAAGAACGAACAACAATACCTAACATCCGAAGACTGGAAAGTCCTTAAGGCCAAGCTGAAACAGGCAAACGGTGGAGATCAAGAGGCAATCTCCTGGCTGCGTCGCTTTCTCGACAAGCACCCACAAATTTGGCAATATATCGGCGATCTCTCGGTCATATCGGAAAATGCATGGATCTCCCTGATTTCCAATGACGATGCACTCGCCGCCGAGTCGATCCGACGTCAGCTCAATACTCTCAAGGCGGAACTGATGGAGGAATCCACCACGGCCATGGAAAAGCTGCTTGTTGATTCGATATTGGCAACTTGGCTTGAGATTCACTATCTACGCAGCGTCGACGCTGGTAGCCGATCGAGAACTGTCACGCAGGCAAGCCTGCTCACAAAGCGGCTGGAATCCGCTCAGCGACGGCATCACTCGGCCATGAAAGACCTGCTGATGTTTCGCAAATTGATGCCGAACCGAGGTGCCTTGCCTGAACTTCGTGTGTTCCGCGGACGGCAAACTGCTTAGCGGCTCTGCTGTTACAAGCTGCGCGTAGTCCAATGATCTTAAGTAACCCAAACGCCACTATGAACCCCCTCTTGGGCATGGAACCTCATGGTGGCTCTAGGTATCATATCCCAATGAGTTTCGCCAATTCGCGAACCGTTTTATTTCAAATGAAATCAATATGAATAGATAAATCCATCCAGCTTACGCTGGACGAACTTACATTTTGATCGACGCGCGAGCGTCAAGCCTGCTTCCTGCAAAAACCGCCAACCTGGGCTCACGCCCTTGAAACACCAGAAGCAGTACTTGAGCCGCGTCCCGAAAGGGACGCTGGCCATGTACTGTTCTGGTGTGCCCCTTGGCAGGGGTTGCAGGAGTGGTCGTGGTTCAGCGTCCTTTTTTCGTAGGGCAGGCCGGCCGCTCACCGAAGCAGACAACGACGCTCCTACAGGAGCTTTCGGGGGAATGAGCGATCCAAGTACTTTTAACGAATCCGGCGAACGCTGGTGGATCTCTATCGGCGGTCAGTCACGAGGCCCTTTTGCTGTCTCGGAGCTTGACGACCTACTGGCCTCCAAGGAAATCGACACGTCGACCTATGCCTGCCCAGTGGGAGCAACGACCTGGCAGCGGATTGGCAATCTAGGGCTTTTCGTTCAGCAAGATTCCCAGTGGCCTGCACCGCCACCTCCTCCAGACTCTATCTTCGCTCCCAAGCCAGGTGACGACACTTCGAGGCTTGTGAATACCGTAGAAAGTCCCGCAGGAACAGGATCACTCAAGGATGACGAGCCACAGGCTGTTGGCCAAACGAAGCCGTCTCCGGCCTCGGATGCAATCCAGCCCAAAGGGTCTTCCACGGAAACTCTGCGAGACTTGTTTTACACGAGTGAAGATAGGACGCGGATCTGGCCGCTACTACTTGCTGCTTTGGGGCCGCTCCTGCTGTGCTTCTTGTGGCCGATGGCCGGAGCGCCTCCTACGGGGATATGGATGCTCAGCATCTTCGGGTTTGGTGTTGGCGTTGCTCTGATTTGTTACTACGGCCAGCTAGATGAAGCGTCGATTGGGCTTGGTGCCGGCTCCTTTCTGTTCACTTTCTTTCTGGCACTGCCAATCCTCTTTACATTCCAAGCATGTGCCAATGCTGACCTAGGAGAACCGAAGGAATTCGCTCTCCATCCTACCCGTTTCATCCCCTTTCTTATCCAGCAAATCGGATATGGCTACGGTGCAGCGTTCGCTCCCCAACAAGGGGAAGACATTCCCGTCGTCTACCACTTGTTTGCCATGTTCATCAGCGTGGCTCTTTGCGAAGAAGCTCTGAAGCTCGTGCCAGTACTTTTCATCAGCAAGAACATCGCTTGCTCCAGCAAACAGCTTGTTTTCGCGGGTGCATGCTCCGGAATCGGGTTTGGAGCCACAGAAGCACTCTACTACCACAACGCGATCTACACCCCTGAAACGTCCTCCATGACGGTCTATCTGCTTCGATTCATATCCCTGCCGGTATTCCACGCCTGTTGGACGACAATTGCTGCCGCCATGTACGTGCAGACACGTGAGCATTTGAAGATGCAGGTCCAAGGCCCGATGATCGTATATGCGGTGGCTCTACCCGTGCTTGCAGCGATCTTCCCTTCGATGGTGCTCCACACGCTCTACAACGTGATGCTGACCCATTTCCAGCTTGCTTCTTTGATATCCGTTGTAGCGACCGTCGTGGTCACCTACTGGATCTTCCAGTTCGATGGCGACATAGATCGCCTATGGCGATCGTTTCGCGAGCACTTTGACGCATCCGGCATGGATATCTCTAACCCTAATCATTCTGAGGATGTCACCCGTGAATAATGAAACCTCTCCCTGGTGGCTATCGAATGCCGGCAAAGCCGATGGTCCGTTTACTTCGGACGTCCTGGTAGAACGAATTCGCACCCGTGAATTGTCTCCGGATGCCTATGTGTGCAAAGCAGGAACTGATGCTTGGCAACGACTAGCAGATTGTCCGGAGTTCGCCGGGGAGTTCGCTGACACACCTCCTCCACCCCCGCCTCCAGATTCCGCTATACCATCGTCCGCACGACCGACCTCAAAGCAGGATCATGCCTGGAATCCATTTACGATCGCCCTGCTAGGGATCTTATTTACGCCCATTTGGTCTGGCATCCTGGCGGCGATCAATGCAAATCGCCTCGGAATCGCCCAGCCGCTTTGGAGACCATTGACGGTCGGTATCGGTTCTCAACTCATATCTCTGGCTGCCGACTGTGGTGGCCTCGACATGGGCTTTCTTTGGGGCGAGGTGATTTTTACGCTTGTTCCCCTGGTGCTTCTTTGGAGTTTCGACCTCTCGCCCCAGTACCCTGAATACGAACGGAAAGGGGAAGAGAACGCTGAGAAGTGGTTCGTCCCGCTACTGGCGGGAAGCCCCTTGGCCCTGATGACGATTGTTTACTGGGGAATTGTGCTGTTTGCGCCACTAGAGCCGGCCGAAACCGTACACCGATTCATAAACGCGTCGAGTACAAGTGAAGCACGAAAGTACTGCACATCGAACATGCACACCATTCTCGATGGATTTGACGAATTGGACAAAATCACGGGCAACATACCTGTGGACGACAATTTCGAGTTCGAGTTACTCGATGAATATTACGGCGAGTACAGCGACAATGAATCTCGCGTCGACTACCGGATGAAGACCGCGCCGACAGAGCATGATCCAGCTTCCACGATGCATGGGTACTTTTACCTTCGATGGCTGGAAGGACGCTGGCAGATCGACGACTGGATCATCACGGCCCACAGTCAACACCCTGGCGGGATCGAACCGGTATCGTTCTCAACTCTGCTTCCGGAAATGCTGGAAGAGGCCAGAAGAGAGTATCCTCAAGGGCAAACACCAAGCCTTGGCCAGCGATTCAATGACGGCATGGAGTTTCTGCGCCGAAACTGGTATCTCGTCATGGGAGGGGTGATGCTAATTGCTGCTATGCTCAAGTCGCTTGGGAGTCGTTTGTAAAAGGCTCTCCAACGCGAAGGGAAAAGTGACAAGGTGCTAAGGACACGCCCTCGAATGGCACGTAGTTCTCGTGTAACGTGCTGCTCTGAATCGACATAGATCAAAAAGGCCTCGCTTGCGTAGATGGAGTTGTCACACACCCATCTTTGGCAAGGAGGCCTCATGATGTCATTTTCTAACGACGGACGATTTCGTCAGCAAGTCCGGTTTCTGCAGCAACAGTTTGCGCAAGACGGCGAGCTGCCATTCACGGATGTGCTGTCTGAGGCAACGATATCGCAAGCTTTGGAAGCACTGGAAATTGTTTGGCTAGATCGGATCTACACGCCGCTGGTGACTCTTTGGGTTTTTCTCGGCCAGGCATTGAGTCAGGATCACTCCTGCCGGGCAGCCGTCGCCCGCCTGATTGCTCATCGTGTTTCACGCGGCCAACGTCGTTGCTCAGCAGAGACGAGTGCTTACTGCCAAGCCAGAAAACGACTGCCAGAAGAACTCTTCGCAACGGTCGCCCGCAAGACAGGGCAAGCGTTAGATGACCATGCCGATCAGCGTTGGCTTTGGAAAGACCGCCGCGTCCTGGCATACGATGGCTCGACCGTGTCGATGCCGGATACGGCTGACAATCAGCAAGCTTATCCACAACCTCCTCAACAGGCGGAAGGTCTTGGCTTTCCCCTGGCTCGTATCGCGGTCTTCTTCTCACTCTCCTGTGGAGCCGCAATCGACCTGGCCATCTGCAGCTATTCAGGTAAGGGGCACAGCGAATTGGGAATGCTTCGCAAATTGTGGGAGGTGCTGCGTCCAGGCGATATTATGCTTGCCGATCGCTATATGTGTTCGTGGTACGAAATCTTTCAACTCCAGCAGCGTGGGATCGACACGGTGACTCGCCTCCATCATTGTCGCAAGGCAGACTTCCGAAGAGGGAAACGTTTGGGCAAAGGAGACCATCTCGTCGAATGGTCGAGGCCGCATATCCGCAAGATTGACAATCGCACGCGTAAGGGACTTCCCGATCAACTCACGATTCGCGAAACCCGAGTGCTGATTCAGCAGCCGGGGTTCCGCAGCCGCAGCATCATCGTGGTTACTACGTTGCTGGATGCCGAAGAAGTGACTGCCAGCGACCTGGCTGATCTTTATCGTGCGCGTTGGAACGCCGAACTCGATCTGCGATCGTTGAAGCAAACGCTGCAGATGGACATCTTGCGATGCAAGACGCCTGAGTTGGTCCGGAAGGAAATCTGGACACACATTCTGGCCTACAACCTTGTTCGGACCGTCATGGCCCAGGCCGCTTCCAAGAAGAACATCCAGCCTCGCACTATCAGCTTCAAAGGAACCGTTCAAACCCTGGAAGCATTTCAACCGGCGATGGCTACGCAAGGCCAGCAAGGCTTGCACCGATCACATATCTACGACCAGCTGCTGGAAGCGATTGTCACCCATCGTGTCGGCGACCGCCCCGATCGCTTTGAACCCAGGCAGCGGAAACGAAGACAGAAGAAGTACGACCGCATGATGAAGTCCAGGAACGAGGTCAAACGTGAAATCCTGGAAAGACTTGGGTAGAACTACGTGCCATTCGACACGCCCTCCTTACGCATCTTTGTCTGAAGGACTTTTGGTTCGACCGAAGAATGTACGGGCCCTGGTCTAAAGTCGATGGACGAAAATACTCGGGGGCGGATGTCCTTCGCTTGAACCGTGGATCATCGAAATTGTCGACGTCGCGTTGTGGTTGGATGAAAAATCCGTCGCTGCAACCGGAATTCTGAGACTTTCAGCATAACGGCAGGGGTCAGCGGAGACCGGGAGTTGAGCATCCATTCGCGAAAACTGACCACCGGTGCTCCGTTGCATCCGATGGTTACATGCCCTGCTTCGGACGAGCGGCAGGGGAAAGAACGTAAAATGGACCGTGCCCAACACGTGCCGGAGCGTTGTGTCGCAAGCGGTACAGCTGAGCGGGACTAGTATGGCACAAGTATGCGACCGTTGCACAGATGATTGAGTCAAGTGATCCGTCTGTGATCGTTACGAGTTCACCGTCGATACGGTATCGTGCTGACCAGTCGTCCCAAAGTCGTCGAGTACATTCCGCTGCATTAGGCCCGCCTTTGTAATTCGCGATTGAGTTTTGGAGTTCTTCGGGTGTGCCGAAGTAAAGCGACGCGCGCGGGTGCGTTTCGATAATGGTCGCCACGCTAGCGGTTATCGAATCAGCAAGAAGTCGGCCACGAACGGGGACGGCCATAAGTGAATTGATCGACGCAACCCAATTCTGGAATTCGTTTGGTAGTAGGCTTCGCAATTCCGTGTCAGCCGATCGAAAACCAGTGTTGTCTGACGGTGCGATTGTCAGTTGAGCGTCAATGCAAGCCGCAACGACATCATGATCGTCAACGAAGGTGATGATCTCGGTGAGCGCCGCGATGTGCGGGGAAACAGCAATTGAAAGGCCATCATCCGTTGGTGTAAGCGAAGTGAACCACGTGTTACTCGCGCCAGCTATATCGACGCCGATGTAGTGAGTCATGTTGGGCCGATTTCATGCATGTAACGACGGCGGTAACGGGGCCGCCGCCAAAACACTATGATTTTAAAATCTGTGCCATCGGTGGCTCCCGTTCACCGCATGGTTAGTCAGTTGAAGTGGTTCAATTGATGCCAAAGCCTTGTTTCCGTTTCATTGCAATGACGCCATTGAGCTTGACGACCTCACCAATGACCGTGTTGTCGAAATCCGTAACGAGCACTCGATCACCATTGTCGAGCAACTGTTCAAGACCAGAAGGCAAATTCACCGCATCCGGCATTTGCGATGCGGAATCTTGAATGGTTTGTAGATCGACGGTTATTGTTTCCGGATCACCAGTCCAGTCATCTGGAACGGCGTGCTTCTTTGATTTGTCCACGACGCGTTTGTCACCGTCAATCAGATACGCGTAAAGAAAGCGGTTGCCCTTGCGGTCCATGTGGAGCAGCCAATACGTGTTAGTAGCGGTGCAATGGTAAATTGTGGCATCCCACTGCGCACCGCGTTTGGTCAGCGTTGCGTTTGCTTTTGCTGGAGATGGCAGTCGGTAGTGCGGCATGTCAGTAGCTTGGTTGCTGAATAACTTGTTTATAGAGGCCGTTTCAAAACCCTGACGTTATAAGCTTGCGCCAGGTAACGATTTGCGTTACACCTACCATCGAAAGGAGTCCTTCGATGGCTGGTAAACGTGAAGTGTTACTCACCGACGAGCAGTGGGAAATGGTGAAACCGTTCATTCCTGAGGTCCCGACAACACGTCGTGGCGGCAGGCCTCGGGCGAACGATCGGGCCTGTTTTGAAGGCATTTTATGGGTTCTTCGCAGCGGAGCACGCTGGAAGGATCTGCCAGATTGGTATCCTTCGCCAAGTACCTGTTGGCGACGATTGGCCGAGTGGGAGGAAGCAGGTGTCTTCGTCGATATGTGGCATGCGTTCATCGATGAACTCGATGAGCAAGGACGTATCAACTGGGACGAAGTGTTTATGGACGGCAGCTTTGCTCCGGCAAAAAAGGGGGCCACGACGTGGGCAAAACCAAACGTGGAAAAGGTACAAAGTGGATGGTGGTGGCAGATGGCCAAGGAGTACCTCTGGCATGTTCCGTCCACTCGGCGTCGAAAGCGGAAGTGAGGCTGGCCGAAGAGACGCTGCAAAAAGCAAAGTTCCCCGAAAAGCCGACGCCAGTGGTTGCTGACAAGGCATACGACAGTGACAAGTTGCGAGACGAATTGGCCGAACAGAACTGGGAACTGGTGTGCCCACACCGTAAGAACCGAAAACGAAAGCCTCGGCAGGACGGCCGCAAACTGCGAAGATACCGCCGCCGCTGGATCGTCGAACGAACGATCTCGTGGATCGGCAACTTCCGTCGACTTGTCGTGCGGTATGAACATCACTCGTGGATTTATCAGGCCTTCATGCACGTCGCGTGCGGGCTCATTTGTTTACGTAGGTTTTGAAACAGCCTCTAGGATGATCAGCGTATCACCTGTAGGCTGCAACTTTGCCAGCCTAACGCGCGGGACGCCAATCGTTGCAAGGATCTTCATACTCGGTGGTTGCATCTTTTTCAAGACTTTCGCTGCGTGATAGTATGTTTCATCATATCACGCACCGTGACCACGAGTTAGACCGTCAGCCGGGCAGCGGACACCACGTCCGCCTTGGTTCAAGACGTGTGTGAAGATCATTATCGTCGTAACGCCACTGTCACCAAGGAGTTCCTGCACCGTGCGGATGTCATAGCACGCCTCGCAATGAGCTGAGGCCTCGAGCACGAGTTCTTGCGTGCAAAGGACGAACCGTCCTGTGAATTTGTCTTACGTCCTGTCATACGTCCACAAGGCACTCCATTGGGACGATACCGGCGATTAATCCAAACGGATCTGTCCGGTCCAAACACCAGCCGCAATCAAGGCAGCAGCAACTAAAACGAATAGCAGGCTGCTGCTGGTTAATACCGCGACGATAGCAGCAACACCAAGGCTGCCCATGATGTGAAACGCGTTCAACTTGGTACGAGCATCAAATGTCATGGTTATTCCAAATCTGGTAAATGAAGTCAAAACTTAGAAGGAATCACAGCAAACCCAATCTCAGCCGTCGATCGCGCGTAGTTGGTTGGGAGAGAGGCCCGAGTGGCCGGTTGAGTCCTCCAGTTCATTAAGTAAACGGGACATCATGTCTGTAGAGTTGCGTAGGGCTTCGATGATCTTCTCCAGGCGTGGGGACGCACGTTTCGACTGCCGCACCGATCGCGAACTAGATGACCGGATCGCCGTTGACACAGAGGACCTCGGGGATTCGATTCGCTGAGCATCCGGCGAAGGTGGAATCACGCTGGAGGCCGTTAAATTGGCCCACAGAAACGTGCGGTTTGCTTCCTGAGCAATGACGGGAGATTCCGGCTTGCCAACTTGAAATGTCCGAAATCCAAGTTCGATGGCCCGAGCAACGTACTTTCGATTTGCGGCGAAACGGACCTCCTGACCATCGCGATTCGAGTTGGCTAGCGTCACCTCGGTAACCTGGTCCAAATCGCCGGCCCTGCAGCGCACTGCAACGCGACCGTTTAGATCAAACGTTAATGGGGAGTTGTGCTCAGCTTTGCCCGGAAGATGCCTGAAGGTACGCTGGAGGAATTGAGCATCCGATTCTTCAAGCGTCAACACCGTGGTAGCTTGAGGCGATCCACGGAGCATCGAATCGATCTCGGGAAAGCGTCTTGCCCGATCGATCTTGAGGCGAACCGTCCACGGTCCCGTCCGGACGCATACCCATTCTCCGTCCTGAGCGACCTCGACCTTTTCGTATCCACAGAGGTCGGCACAATCGAATACCTTGCTGGCCGGCACAAGGACCTCGTCATTCCAGGGAAAGTCAAAACCCTTGACGGCGAGTAACTGCCGACCATCGGTCGCAGCAATCTGACCATCGCTCCCGCGAAGGCGAATATGGCTCAAGGCGTAGCGCGCGGATTCACTATCCGTCGTACCACAGGCATCGCGGATGGCGGTTAGAAGGTCGCTTGGGTTAGAACACCAGGCTTGTGGCGTCATGGGCATGTCGGCTTGTTCACGAACAGGCTGGCAAGTCATCTGAGGAATGCCGGCCTCGGTCCAGGACGCCACAAGCTCATCATCCTTAATGTGTAGTGAAACATCCGTTGACTTGCCGGCCGAGCACTCCCGAAATAGGTCAAACGCGATGGCAAGGCTCGTGGTCAGCGTACCCTGGGATGGGCTCAAGTACTCGACAATGACCTCTTCCGTTTGAACACACATGCGAAGCCCATTCTGGGTCGACTGCAAGTTGACCATAGGGGCAGGCTGTCGTTTGGTGATCCCGAGCCCCTTTCGGACAACCGTCCGAAACTGCTGGATTACCAATCCAGGTATCGTAAACATGCAAAACATTCCTTTTCTAGAAAGAAAACGCCACCGCCCCATACAGCGGCGCGGTGACTTCAATTCGATTGATGAGTGGTGAGGGTCCGATCTGTTAGCTACGGCGAGAACGATCAACCTCGTCCCAATCAAGAGCCTGCGGAGACATCTCCTCATCCAGATCGAATTCGTTCACGCCAACGAGACTGAATCCCAAGCGGCGAACTTCTCCCAAGTCATCACCTGTTACGGCAGCGACAAGTGCGTTGATTTCAGATTGCGTCATAGCGTCTACTCCAGAACATGAGAAAACGCCGCCCCGAAACCGAGGCAGCGTGATAAATACACCGCCCCATGTGGGGCACAAGAAGTTGAAAAGACGAACCGTTTTAGGACGACCTTGGGAGCCAGTGCTCTTCGAGCCAGTTCCTCTCGGCGTTCAGTGCCTCGCTTCGATTTGAAAATGGTCCGAGAATGGGACCGTTCACCGGCCCCAAATCCGCGGTCCACTGGCCATCGATAGTAGGCTCCACGTGGCTGCCCCGCGCGATCGCCAGCTTGCCTAGAGTCCGAAGATCTACGAACTCACTGTAGAGGCAGTGAGAATTCCCATCTGGCTTGACAACGATTTGCATAGCTGGCTCCTTTACCGGGGCCGGCGCAAGATGTTGCGGCGAGGGCGATCTATGAGCAATTGGTCCAAGTTGGCCTGGACTGCCGACATTTGACCAGCGACCCGTTGTCGTAGCGTCTGGTCATCTCGAAGCTGTTGTGGCTCGATCCCGCGGACCGCGTCTTGGGCTTGCTCTACCAACTCATCGAGCTGCTCGTTCGATCGGACATTCAGCTGACGGAACCTGGTGAAGAACTCGTCGAGGTTAGTCACCACCGAATCGCGAAAAACCTTGGGTTTGCCATCAACCTGGCCGCTAAGTCGCTCCGTCACATGTTCGACCAGCTTTGCCAGTTCCTCTGTGAATGCCTGCTCGGCCAGCTCCACCGCTTCCTCAAACCGGGCCTGCATGCGACGGCACTCTGCCTCGTACAGCTCCGGATTGATCTGCCGCAAATAGCTTGGTGCCTCCACAGACGGATAGTCCTTCTCGATCGCAAAGGCCCCCGCCAGGGTAGGCGGATAGTCGCTGCTGTCAAAGAGATCGCCCAGGCGATCGCGGGCCGCACTGCGCAACTCATCGTAGTGCTGGTCCAGCTCTAAGACGGCTTCGTTCAGCTCTTGCCGGAAGCGATCAATCTGGTTGTCGAACTCGTTGATCATGTCCTGCCGGATCAGGCGAATTCCGGCCTCTGGAAAAGGCAGGGAAACACCTTTCCAGTAGGAGATGGCCCGCCCACGAATCGCAGTGACCTCCTTGAATTTGGGATGATTCGTATCGAGCATCTTCTTCGCAGCCGATACAAACTTGCCTTCGGCCCCAAAGGAGTCGGCAGCCTGGTCACGTTGTTGGGCATTAAGGGATTTGCGAACACCCAGCCAAGTAAAGCTGAGACGGGCAGCTGCCATGGACGCGCGCAGGCGTTCCTGAGCCGGCTGCGTCCGTTGTTCATCAAGCATGGTGGTCATAGATGGTTCTCCATGAAAAAAGCCGGCGAATGTCTCCAAGGAGGCACTGCCGGCTTATTGATAGTGTTGATTCGTACTGAGTTAGTTCGTCGATGGATCGCGATTGACGCGACGTCTCGACTTCGTAGCGGTCTTTCCGTGCTGGAAAATGCCAGATTGACTCGCAGAAAGGCAGCGGCTGCTGGCCCATGATCGAAGCTTTTCGATTGATTCTGAAGCGGTAACCGCGACCGGGACGACATTCTCGGCAGCTTGGACTAACGGAATATCCAACAAGGTTGCCAGGCGACAACAGGCCTTTATCTCCGCCCCCGTCCAGTTTGTGTCATCTGGACGACCTTGCTCGGGGTCGATTTCGTAGACACCTCGGTAAATGCTCCAGATGGCCTCTTTTTCTTCCCGGCTCGGCAGATCGAGAAAGAAGACCCCGTCGAAACGTTCGCTGCGTGCAAACTCAGGTGGCAGCTTCGAGACGTCGTTCGCAGTGCAAACGACAAAGACGTCCGACTCGTGATCGTTCAGCCACGACAAAAACGTGCCAAACATCCTCGACGCAACGCCGGAATCACCGCTTCCGTTGACGCCCGCAAATGCCTTTTCGACTTCATCGATCATGAGCACGCAAGGTGCCATCGCATCGATGATTTTTAAGGCTTGCCGAGTTCTTTCCTCTGACACCCCCACAAGGGACCCCATGAGGCTACCGACATCCAAAATCAAAACAGGCCGGCCAATCTCTTTGCCCAGGGCCTTACAGAACTCGGACTTGCCACAGCCAGGTGGCGACAGCAACAGAACACCCCTAGCCCGCTTCCGTGCATCGTCACGGCTTGGCTGCCGCAACGCCCTCTTGGTAAAGGCCTTCAACGCTGCCATGCCGCCCAGACCGTCGAAGTCTTGTGTCCCACGATGAAGCGACACTAGGCCACTCTTCTTGAGCAACTGACTTTTCTGCTCCCAGAGCGTGGTGGCGTTCAGACGCCCCTCTCGGACTAAAGACAAGCTACATGCAGCCTCCGCCTCGTATCGCGTGAGCCCCGACATGGCATCTAAGATCCGCTCTCGTTCCTTCCCTTCTGGAAACTCTCCATCCTCAGTCGCAATTCCCTCGGCAATCTCCACTATCTGTTCGTGATTGGGCATTTCGTGCTCGACTACGACAAACAGCTTTTCGAGTTCGACCGGCAATTGAACAATCGGGGCGAGCACCACGAGGATGGATCGCGTCTGTTTGCCGCTAGTAATCTGTCGGCTCATAGCCTGGATCACCTCGGCGGAATTAACGAACCGATGAAAGTTCTCAAGGATGATCAAGTTTGTTTGGTCTGGACTCGAAAGTGACCCCGCTGCACGAACTGCGGCCAATGGATCAGCCGCGGTCTCCGTGGGTGCTTGATTCGGGGACTGGAGCCCTGAATCAATATTCCAGGCCGACAATTCCCAGCCCTCCTCACGGCAGAGCTGTGCGATCTCAGCTAGGGCATCCTGATGTTCATGTGACTCGATCCAGATCGCGGTGAAGCAGGCCCGGACATACTCAGAAAGTCGATCTTTTAGATTCAATGGACTAATCCTTATCAAAAGTACTTTTTAGAATTGCAGTACTAACGATCCCACTGCTGGACGTGTTGGCTGGCGGTCTGCTGGTGAAACTCTGGCGTTAGCTCTTCACCAACGCGTTTGCCCAACGCGGACTCGATGAACTGGCTGGCTTCACGACAACTTGAGCCGGCAAAACCTTTCGTCTCGACCCGGGATTCACCATTCGGGCTGACGATGATTTCGATGGACATGCTCACGCGGCACCTCCGATCTGAACGGTCAGCTTGATTGAGCCGTCTTCCAGTGGCTGTTCGACGACGGTATGGCCCTTTCGTCGTGCCTCGATCGAAGCCTTCTCGAGCGCGTACCTCTGCAAAAAGGCATCCAGGCGGGACTGCTCGCCCCAGCGGCCTCCGTAGTTGTCGAAATGAATTTGCCCGCTGGCCGTGTCGCAGACGACCGGATAACGCCAACCTGGCAACTCAACGCCCAGGCCTACTGCCTTGGCTGAGAACAACTTGAATTCGCCCTGCGTTGGCTGGGGCAGCTTAAGACGGTCACATGCAGAACGGACCGCTAGGGGATCGCGGACCTCGGTTTGGATTTGAACGATGTGGGACATGAGAATCTCCTTTGGAAGCTTGAGGATGGACAAGAAATAGAAGAGCCCTGAAGTGGCCTACATTGGCTATCTCAGGGCTTTAGAGCGAAGTCCAACAGCTAATGCCGTGGCCTTCAAGTTTCTTGACACGAATACACCGATAATTTAGGCCGACCTTGAGCATTTTCTGGGATCTAACGATATTCCCGATTGCTACCGACCAACCGTGTCCTACCGACCCGTTTTATTGGGGGATCATGCCCCCCGGTTTGTTCCGAAGTGGTTTTAACTCTGTTAGACTCTGGAGTTTGAACGAATCTTTGCCTCTGAACACTGTCCTGGGACGGCCCGGGCATGTTCGTCGGCGAATCCAGATTTTGATACCGCTGCCCCAATCGCCAGCCAGCAGAAGAATTGAAAGTAGCGAGCCTATGAATCAGGCTGTTGAGGAATTGAAGCCGGGCCAGATCGCTCGTATCCGGCAACGAACTTATCTCATCGAACAAATCATCAAGCCGCAGCGGAAGTCTGACAGTACGCTCGTGAAGCTGTCGTGTGTCGATGACGACAATCAAGGTCAGCCTCTGGAAGTTCTTTGGGAAAAAGAGCTTGACCCTCAAGTCCTCACCGAAGAGGCGTGGAAATCCATTGCCTCCAAGGGCTTCGACGACTCACGACTCTTCGCTGCCTACCTCAACACGCTCAAGTGGAACTGCGTTACCTCAACCGATCCAAAGCTCTTTCAGTCACCATTCCGCGCCGGCATTCGGCTCGATGCTTATCAGCTGGAGCCGCTTCGCAAAGCTTTGCGTCTTCCCCGAGTCAACCTGTTCATTGCCGACGACGTCGGCCTCGGCAAAACAATTGAGGCCGGCCTGATCGCTCGTGAGCTTCTGCTTCGAAAAAAGGTACGGGAGATCGTCGTCTCCTGCCCGCCTTCAATGCTTCTGCAATGGAAGGAAGAGTTGGAGGCTCGGTTTGGGCTGACGTTTGAGATTCTCGACAAGGAATACATGAAGCGAGTGCGACGCGAGCGTGGTTTCAGCGTCAATCCTTGGAGTACCCATACTCGGTTCCTGGTTTCACACCGGTTGTTGATCGACGAGGCTTACGCCGGCCCCTTACGCGATCACCTGGGCACGTTCAGCAGTGGCTCGCTCTTTATCCTTGATGAAGCCCACCATGCTGCCCCCGCAAGCGGGCAGAAATACGCGATCGACTCGCAGATCACCCGGGCCGTCCGAGATCTGGCTCCTCGGTTCGAGCACCGCCTCTTTCTTTCAGCGACACCCCATAACGGTCACTCGAACAGTTTCTCGGCTCTATTGGAGATTCTCGATCCCCAGCGATTCTGTCGCGGGGTTTCGGTGACCGCAAAGCACCGCGATGAGGTAATTGTCCGCCGAATCAAGGAAGACATTCGTGAAATCCAAGGCGGTTTTCCTAAGCGGGAAGTCGTCCAGGTAACAATCGACAGCCTTCCCGATGACGCTCCCGAGCTAAAGCTGTCGCGGCTACTGGACGAGTACCGCCAAACCCGGGAAGAACGCCTCAAAAACGAAACCAAACGCAAACAGGCCGCTTCAAGCTTGCTGATCGTGGGTCTTCAGCAACGACTCTTATCGTCGATTGAGGCCTTCGCCCGCACGTTGAAGGTGCATCGCAACACAGTCAAGCGGCAATGGGAGAAGATGCAGGCGGAAACCCTCCAGGAGGAAGAATCGTCGTCAGCTCAGGACCTGCTTACCGGCAGCGTCGACTACGACGATGATCGAGCCACACTCGAAGAAGAGCAACTGCGTGCCGAAGAAGACGCTCAGTTTGAAGCGGCATCGGCAGCATCTCTTGGTTCACTCGAAGATCTGAACGCGCAGCAGCTGTTCGCACACGAACAGAAACTGCTCGATGACATGACTGACGTCGCCGAACAGGCACGCGGCCGTTCCGATGGCCGCACCGAAAAGCTCATCGAGTGGATTCGAGAGAAGATGTGTCCGAACCTTGGCAAGGCAGGTGCCCAGTGGAACGACACCCGAGTCCTGATTTTCACCGAGTACGACGATACCAAACGATATCTCGTCGGTCGCCTGGAAGCTGCGATCCAAGGGAGTGATCGGGCTGAACAGCGGATTCAAATCTTCCATGGTCCGACGCCGCCTCCCAAACGCGAAGAGATCAAGCAGGCATTCAATACCGACCCTCGCAAGCATCCCGTCCGCATCCTAATCGCCACCGACGCTGCCCGAGAAGGTCTAAACCTTCAAGCCTATTGCCACAACCTATTCCACTACGATGTGCCGTGGAATCCCAGTCGGATGGAGCAGCGTAACGGCCGTATCGACCGCAAGCTCCAACCCAAGGACGAGGTCTTCTGCCATTACTTCGTCTACAAACAACGCCCTGAAGATCGCATCCTTCAGGTACTCGTTCGTAAAACCAAGACCATCAAAGACGAACTCGGTAGCCTTTCCCAAGTTATCGACGCTCGGCTAGCGAAGTCTATGAGCCAGGGTATTCGTCACCGCTCTATCGATACGCTCGAAAGCGAATTGGAGACGGCTGACCTGGACGATTATCGGCGTGCCGCGATCGAGGACGAACTGGAAGCCTCTCGGGAACGTCAGCACAATCTCCGCGAACAAATCGATCGCTTGCGAACACTGCTGGAGAATTCCCGCAAGAGCATTGGCCTGGACGATACGCACTTCCGTTCCGCAATCTCGTGCTCACTGCAACTGATGGGGGCTGATCAACTATCGCCGGCCAAAGACGAAAATGGGATCGACTGCTTCGAGTTTCCCGCTCTCGACGAGCGTTCCGGGGCTGACCCCACGTGGGCGGAAACGATGGATACCCTCCGTGCCCCTCGCAAACGTGATCAGAAGCTCTGGGAGTGGCGTAGATCATCACCGATCCGTCCGGTCGTTTTTGAAGACCCAGGCATCGTCGGCGACGACGTCGTTCACCTCCATCTCGAACAGCGGGCCGTCCAGCGACTGCTGGGAAGATTCACCGCCCAAGGGTTCGTCCATCACGACCTTTCCCGTGCCTGCTTCGCCCAGGCCTCCGATTCCATCCCCCGCGTCATCCTACTGGGCCGCCTGGCACTCTATGGCGAAGGTGCTGCCCGCCTTCACGAGGAGTTAATTCCCGTTACGGCCCGCTGGACCGATCCGGAGATTCGCAAAGGTCCCCTCGCTCCCTATGCGAAGGACACCGAGGCAAAGACCCTTGCCTTGCTGGAAGACTCGCTGCTCACCGCTGGCGGTATCAAGCTCACGCCTGAAGTCGTCAGCCAACTGCAAGCCGCTGCTCCGAACGATATCCATGAACTCCTCCCTCAGCTCACCACGCGTGGTGAAGAATACGCGGCCGAGGCGATCAAAAAGCTCGCTGCCCGGGGTGCCGCCGAAGCCAAGGCCATGAAAGAGATCCTCGAAACCCAGCGCAAGCACATTTCGGAAACGATCAAGAGTATTTCAAAGTTCAGCCCTGCTCAGTTGCTCATCGACTTTGGGGATGAGCAGAACGAACTGGAGCAACTAAATGCCAACAAGAGGTACTGGACCAAGCGTCTTGAGGAACTACGAGAAGAATTGAAAACGGAACCCGCCCGCATTGAAGATCTGTACACCGTCAAAGCGACGCGTGTGGAACCGGTCGGACTCGTATATCTCTGGCCGGTGACGGGGTAAGCAGCTATGGCAAAATCACCAGAAGAACTCGCGCATCAGGAATGGATCGGCTACGTTCAGCCAGTCGGACTCGTCGTATCGGTCCCAGCCATGCTGGAGGCTCAATGCTACGTCAATAAAAACATCATGGCCGAGCATGCCCGGTTTCTGAGCTGCCTGCCACGCGAGAACGAACAACCCGTCCCGGAAATCCGCGACCTGGCCGAGTTCACCCAGAAAGTACTCGACTGGGAAGCGGCGGACCTTGTCGACATCCCCGCACGCGGTCCGCTCCCAGGTAACATGGCCTCCCTCGAAGTCATTCTGCCGCAGTACAACGAAACCCTGCGTCCTACTCAGGCCGTTCCGGCCTTCAAGCCGGAAGAAGGGCAAAGTCCTTGGATGATGCTGATCCAGGAACTGCCCGCAGGCACCGATTTCGATGATTCCTCCGATGACGACACAGCCGGGCACTGGAATGCGGCTCCCCAGGCCAAGTTCGAGCGTCTCCTCCGCGAATCAGGCGTCCCGATCGGGATGATCTCCAATCGACGTCAGCTTCGCTTGGTCTACGCGCCAAAGGGCGAATCAAGCGGTCATGCGACGTTCATCGTCGATGAAATGACCCAGGTTGCCGGCCGGCCGATGTTCGCCGCCCTGCATATGCTGCTGTGTGCCGACCGCATGTTCACGCTGGGGGAAAAGCAGCGGCTCCCGGCCATCCTCGAGAACAGCCGCAAATACCAGAACACCGTTTCCACGAAGCTGGCCGAACAAGTTCTCGCAGCCCTGTACGAGCTGATGCGAGGCTTCCAGGCTGCCGACGATGTCCGCCAGGGGGATCTCCTGCGCGAGGTGCTCACCAACGCCCCCAACCACGTCTATTCCGGCCTGCTGACCGTGTTGATGCGGTTGGTGTTTGTGATGTATGCCGAGGACCGCGATCTGTTGTCCAGCGATCCGGTTTACTCCAACTATTACTCAGTCACCGGTCTGTTCAACCGACTGCGGGAAGATGCCGGCCGGCATCCTGACACGATGAACCAGCGGTTCGGGGCGTGGTCACAGCTCATCACTCTGTTCCGTCTCATCTACGAAGGGGGGCAACACGGCGACTTCAAACTTCCCGGCCGCAAAGGCTACCTGTTTGATCCTGAGCGGTATCCCTTCCTGGAAGGTCGACAGAGAAAGTCAAGTCCAATGGACGAAGCTCCTCCGATTCCGCGTGTCAGCGATGGTATCGTCTACAACGTGCTGCGGAACCTTCTGATCCTTGATGGCGAACGGCTCAGCTATCGGAGCCTGGACGTCGAGCAGATCGGCTCGGTCTACGAAACGGTGATGGGATTCAACCTAGAAGTGGCTCAGGGGAAATCGATCGCCATCAAGCCAGTGAAGACTCACGGTGCGCCGGCAACGATCAACTTGGAAGAGCTACTTGCCACAAAGGGCAAAGACCGAGCCAAGTGGCTCAAAGAGCAGAGTGATCAGTCACTTGGAAAGGAAGGAGCCAAGCTGCTCAAAGATGCGGAAACCATTGAGGAGCTATTAAAAGCCCTCGACAAGAAGGTTCAGAAGAAGGTTACTCCGCGGATCGTGCCTCAGGGAGCGATCGTTCTGCAACCCTCGGATGAACGTCGGCGGAGTGGCTCGCACTACACGCCTAGATCGCTCACCGAGCCAATCGTGCGGACGACACTGGAACCGATTCTGAACCAGCTTTGCGATCCTGAGGCGGACCTGCCCGAGGTTTATCAGCCGTCGCGTGAAGACAAAAAACGCTATACGACCGGCGAGATCCAAGCCCGTGTGGTGCAGTCGCAGAGGGCAATCGAATACGCTCAGCTGGCACGCGAGATAGGTATACCCCATCCGGCCCAGATTCTTGACTTGAAGATCTGTGACCCCGCAATGGGCTCCGGAGCGTTTCTCGTGGAAACCTGTCGACAGTTGGGAGATCACTTGATCGATGCTTGGGCGGCTCATGGTCTCACGCCAACGGACATTCCTCCCGATGAAGACGAAGTACTGTATGCTCGGCGATTGGTCGCGCAGAGGTGCCTTTATGGTGTTGACAAGAACATCATGGCGGTCGACCTGGCAAAGCTCTCTCTCTGGCTAGTCACCCTCGCCAAGGATCATCCGTTTACCTTTCTTGATCACTCGCTACGGCACGGTGATTCGCTTGTTGGACTTACTCGAAAGCAAATCATCGGTTTTCATTGGGAACCAAAACAGCAAAAGCAGTTTGGCGAAGAACTGATTCAAAAGCGACTGGATAAGGCCACCGAGGCCCGGGCCAAGATTTTGAATGCCCGCGAAGATGTACCGTACCGCGATCAGGAACAGCGTTTGGCTGTGGCCAACGAGGCATTGGACGTCATCCGTCTAACAGGCGACGCATGCGTGAGTGCGTTTTTTGCCGGGTCGAAGAAGAAGCAGCGGGAAGAACGCTGCGAAGAGCTATTTGAGGATGTATCGCTTTACTATAAGAAACTGAAGGATGGCGGGCTGGATATTAGCATTAGCGATCGTATCGCTGAGGCTGCTGCCAGTTTAAGGGCCGGTGAGTTTCCGATTCCGCCCTTTCATTGGGAGATTGAGTTTCCCGAAGTGTTTTCACGGGAGAAGAGTGGATTCGACGCGTTTCTTGGGAATCCTCCATTTCTAGGTGGGGCACGCATTTCGTCAAATTATGGGATGGTGTACTTCGACTACGTTAAGACGGCATTTTCCCCAGCTGGGCACCAATGTGATCTAGTGGGTTACTTTTTTAGACAGCTATACAGCAGGCTCGCACCGGGAGGGTGCCTAGGACTTATTGCAACCAATACGATTGCACAAGGTGACACAAAAGACGGCGCACTTGTTCCAATCCTTGAAGACGGCGGTTGCATCTATCATGCGACGAAGCGTTTTGCTTGGCCTGGCGTAGCTGCCGTTGTGGCCAGTCGGCTAAACATCGCGAAACATTTCTCACATAAGCCTTGCGTCTTAAATGGAAAACATGTGCGACGCATTAGTGCCTATTTAATGCCAGGAACAGCCGACCACTCCCCAAGCAAGCTTAAAGATGTTCCGTATTTTTCAAAAGGTAGCCAAATATACGGACAAGGCTTCTTATTCGATGATAGCGACTCCAAAGCGACGCCCCTCTCAGTAATGGAACAGATTGTTCGTGACCATCCCAATTGTCGCGAGAGAATATTCCCCTATATCGGTGGTGCAGAAGTAAATTCTAGCCCTAACCCAGATCCGATTCGCTTTGCGATTTACCTAAGTGATCTTCACGCAGAAGCGGAACTAGCAAAGTGGCAGCCTTTAGCATCCCTCATTGAGGAAACTGTAAAACCCGAACGACTTGCACTAGGGAACAATCCCAATAATAGGCCCTTAAAAAAGAAATGGTGGGCATATCAAGCTCATCGTCCTGAACTCTACGCAGCAATCAGCAGTCGATCGCGAGTCCTGGTTTGCTCCCAGGTAACGGCGCACCTGTCATTCGTCTTTCTTCCATCAACCTGGATCTATTCCCAAAAATTATGCGTATTCGACATCGAAGATTTTGCTCGATTCTGCGTGATGCAATGCCGCGTACATGACCATTGGGCATGGTTCCTGTGCTCCACGATGAAGGACGATTTGAACTATAGCTCGTCAGATTGTTTCGCGACGTTTCCTTTCCCAACAATGGTTGAGAACAATGCCCAATTGCACGAGAGTGGTTTGAAGTATTACCAATATCGTTTGAGCCTAATGAAAAGGAATAACGAAGGACCTACTTCAACATATAACCGCTTCCACAGCCCACTCGAGAAGTCGCAGGAAATTGAACAGTTACGTGATCTTCATGCGGCGATGGACCAGGCGGTGCTCAAGGCCTACGGCTGGCATGACCTCGCCGAACGTGCAAGCTGCGAGTTCCTCCTCGATTACGTAGAGGAGGATGACGAAGACAGCGGAAAGAAAACGAAAAAGAAAAAGCCCTGGCGTCTCCGCTGGTCCGACGAGTTCCGCGACGAAGTCCTTGCCCGCCTTCTCGAACTTAACGAGCAGCGACACAAGGAGGAATTGATGACCGGCAAGCAGGTCACAAAGCCAGCCAAGGCCGAGGACAAACCCAAGCCTGCTAAGAGAAAGAAAGCCAAACGCCAGGAGCAGAAACCAACGCCAGAACTGTTCGCAACTACCCTGGAACGCGAGCATCACTATCTGCTGATGATCCTCCACCATTGGGAGGGACGTAACGTTACCCGACGAGTTCTGAATGAGTGTATGATCCTGATGCTCGACGACGCACTCCGCGCAGCACTTCTAGGTAAGACGGCGGCTTCCGCCGCAAACCGGAAAGAGGTAGGCGTTAATCAGATTCTTAACGATCTGGATATCGACGGATTTATCGAGCAAGCGGGCACCACCCATCAGCAAGCATGGCGAATCACCTCATCCGCACCTAAGACCGTCGAGATGTCTGCGGATGACCAGAAGCGACTGGACGAAGTATTAGAATTCTTGCGAAGGGAGCAGGAAGCAGGCAAGGTTACCGTGACCGAGGAGATTGTCGATGCAGACGTCGACCTTATTCCCACTTCATGAGGAACCCTTAGCTCCAGCAGCCGGTCGACGCGGCCCCGTCCTGTGGCTGCAACGCGTCATCATCCTTTCGCAGCTCGACCCCACGGCCGTGATTCGCGACATCTCATTTCGTCTTGGTCTGAACATCATCAAGACGAAAAAGATGAAGGTCCGCGGAGGCCCGGTCGCCGGCCACAGCGTCGGCAAGACGCTCTTGATGCGGATGATCCGCTACACACTCGGCGAGCAGCACTTCGGGACACAGGATACTCAGGACAACCTGGCCTCTACACTTGGCCTGGAGAATGCCCACGTCGTCGCCCAGTGGAACGTCCAGGGCCAAGCCTGGACCGTCATCAGGCCTTTGAGAGTGGATCAAGCAGCCGATTCCTACGCGGTTGCTACTGACGACTGGCAAGCAGCCATCACGGCCCCTGACGAGAAGATTCCTCACAAAGACTTTGTTCTTCGTGTCCAGGATGCGATGCTTTCGGAGCTTCCCCAATTCTCACTCCCCCGCGGCCGAGAAGCCCGTTGGCTGGATATTCTGGCTTGGCTCTCTCGTGATTACCAATGCGGCTACCGCAAGGCCAACGAGTGGCGTCACGACGACGCCAACCCTGGAGCAACCCTCGATCGCGACGAGAACAGCCTGATCATGCAGTGGGTGATGGGACTCATGAACGCAGACGAAGTCGAACTGCGCCTGAAGCATGGCAAGCTCCTGAAGGACCGGGGGCACTTGAAGACTTCGGTAGAACAGCTTCAGCGAAGACTGGATACGCTGTGGGAGCCGCTTCGGGAAACAATTGAATTGGGTGATGAAGCCGAAATGGACGGCGACCAGCCTTCCTTCGACAGCGTGAACCCGGTGACTGTCGCCAACAAGAAAGTGAGATCGCTCACAGGCCTACGATCGGAACGAGTCGCTGAGTCTAAGATTGCTAAACTCCAAGAGGAGTATGCGATCGCCCAACAGGCCGTGACGGATGCGGCAGCTGCGGTCGGTGAATGCCAGGGCCGTATTAAGCTCATCACCCAACAGATTGCCGAGTACGAGATAGACCCCACCAAGCCCTTCGTCCGCTGCCAAGCCGAATCTTGCTGGATCAAGGAACGTGCTAAGCAGACCGCCAATGACCCTGCCAGGGATAGCCACCTAGATGATTTTCGAGAGAAGCTCGAAGCAGTTGAGAAGCAAATCAAAGTAGAACGGCAATCGAAGAAGGCTCTGGAAAGGTCCGCTGCCGCCGCCAGGGACGCACTGACAGATGAAGAGAAACGTCTGGCGAAGGAACTTTCGAGCATCAACCAAAAAATCGGGCAGTGGAAAGGTGTGGCCAAAGAGGCTCTGCGTCTCGATGCTCTGGCCAAGTCAGTCAGCCAAGCTGCCAAGAAGCTGAAGAAGGCAGACAGTGACGTCGAGAACTCGCTCAAGACGCTGGAAGAGCTGAGAAGGAAGTATCACCGAAAGCTCCGAAAGTTCTCCAGCGTCTATGACCAGGTGCTGAAGGAGATCTTTGGACCGACCGCGACAGGGGACATCCAGGTCGACGGAAATGGCCTGCACCCTGCCCCGGACAAACGACTTGCCCCAGCCGGCGCGGCCATGTCCGTGATGACGACAGTCTTAGCTTTCGACGTGAGCTGCCTAGCCGCCAGTGTCTACGGCATCGGCCACCATCCTCGGCTCCTGCTCCACGACAGCCCCCGAGAAGGAGACATGGAAGGCCCACTATTCGGCCGACTCTTTGAAATTGTCGAGGAGTTGGAATCCAAGTTTGATAGTAGTCATAATGTGTCCTTCCAATACATCGTTACAACAACATCTGAGCCTCCTAGGCACTTGGCCAGTTCCAAGGGGCCTTATGTTGTTGAGACGCTGGATGCCACGACGGACGATGGGCTGCTTATGCGGAAGCGGTTTTAATCAAGCTGTGCGACGGAAAGTTAGGAAAAATGACATCATTAGAAGTACGTCGAACGCTGGTTGACTCCTTGCTGCTTGACCTTATTGGGCCGACCGGACCATTAGGCGATCACAAAGAGCTGCTACCGCAATCCCCATCGAGATGGTATTTGACCGGTTTCCTGGTACCGACCGATGCGGACGAAGAGCAGCGATGCGATCCTACCAGCAATGATGAGTTAGATCAGGCCGCCGAACCTGCTGGGATAGACGACAGTGACTCGCCGGAGAAGACTGCGGCGCGGCGATCCTATTTGCCAAGCAGCATGGGCATCAGCGTTCTCGTCTCCAAATCGGTCACTGAGCTAGAAGCCGTCGTCCGGTACGGGGAATACTTGCGTGTCGAGCATGACGAAGGCTATTCCGGGCCTCAGCAATGGCAGCGAGTACCGAAAGAAGAAATCGTACCTGTCACAATCGGCACGAAGGTGCCAGACCATGGGGTGATCCCTGTTCCAAATAGCCGCGGGGTCGAGTTGGTTTGGTCAGTTCGTGGGGTCCCTGATTCCAACCTTGAGGGTGGACTCCCCAATGGGACGAGGAGCCTGTCGCTATTTGTCGTCAATCGCCGAAAAGCGGCTCCCGATGAAACTCGCGATGAAGGATTTATCTTCCAGGTCGAACTCGCACTTAGTAGCACGGAATCGTTTGTCGCCCGACCGAACCTTCGCAGCCTGGAAAGTGATGACTGGGATGAGCGGGTTGCGGATCTGCAATACCGAGAAGCATACGAATTTGCCGTAGGACACAGTGTGGCTACCGACAGCGTTGTCGAAGATGCCCAATGTCGAACTGTCAGAACGAGTTGGCTCCCTACGGCAGAAGTTGAAAAAGTCGCTCCCTCGAAGATTACCGGGGTGACGCTAGAAATGGAGTTACTTGCCAACCTGCAAGATGGAACTGACGCCCAGGATCAACTCGGGGCATTCGTCAGCAGTTACAAGACTTGGATCGACAAGCAAAGAGGATCACTGTCGAGCTTGTCGCAACATCGGCGAGATACTGCTGAGGAGCTATTACATCGGGCGAATATCGCTGCCAACCGAATCCAGTCCGGAATCGAACTGCTGGCTGATCCCCAGTGCCTGGATGCGTTTCGTCTCGCCAACAAGGCAATGGCCGCCCAGGGACGCCGTCGTCTTGCCTTGCAGCTCGGCAAAAGACCTGAAGAGATCGTTCCAGCGTGGCGGCCATTTCAGCTGGCATTCATCCTGATGAACCTTAAGGGAATTGCCGAGCCAAAGAGCAACGATCGAGAACTGGTCGACCTGCTGTTCTTTCCAACCGGTGGTGGTAAGACGGAAGCGTATCTTGGACTGGCTGCGTTTACTTTGGTCTTGAGAAGGCTGCGAAATCCTGGACTGTCGTCGGCCGGTCTCAGTGTTCTGATGCGATATACGCTGCGTCTATTGACACTGGATCAGCTGGGAAGAGCCGCGGCCTTGGTATGTGCCCTGGAGCTTGAGCGTCAGCAGGATGTCCAAAAGCTTGGTGAGTGGCCATTCGAGATCGGGTTGTGGGTTGGTATGGCAGCGACCCCTAATCGTATGGGTAGGAAGGGAGACACGGATTCTCATTCCGCTCGACGTAAGACGATCGCTTTCAAGAACGATGATCGCAAGCCATCACCAATTCCGCTGGAAGAATGTCCGTGGTGCGGCGAGAAGTTCAGGGCCAACTCATTTCAGCTTTTACCCAGTACCGATGACCCGACAGATCTTCGCGTCACTTGCGCGAATCGGCACTGTGATTTCTCACGGGGCAATAGCCTACCGATTCTGTCAGTCGACGAGCCAATCTATCGCCGTCTCCCATGTTTTCTCATTGCGACGGTCGATAAATTTGCCGCGATGCCGTGGACAGGCGAAGTCGGCGGGTTCTTTGGACGTGTCGACCGCGTCGATGCGGAAGGGTTCTATGGACCATGCAATCCTTCCTCAGGACGCCCTTTACCAGTCGATCGACTGCCACCGATAGACCTGGTGATTCAAGACGAGTTGCACTTGATTTCAGGACCGCTAGGAACGATGGTCGGGCTATATGAATCGGCGTTGGATGAATTGTCGGCGAGAGAGGTGGATGGCCAACACATTCGCCCGAAGATTATCGCTTCGACGGCAACGGTTCGGCGCGCCCAGAGCCAGATTAGAGCGTTGTTCAATCGGCGAGACGTCGATGTGTTCCCGCCGCCAGGGCCAGACATTCGAGATTCATTCTTTGCACGTACGCACACCACGCAGGAAAGCAATGCCCGTCAGTACGTGGGAATTGCGGCGCAAGGCCGAAGCCCCAAGGTGATTATGTTGCGTGTGTACCTGGCTCTGCTGGGTGCAGCCCAGAAAGCTTACGATGAAGCCGGTGGCCGCAAAGTCGAAAGCAATCCGGCTGATCCCTACATGACCCTACTTGGCTACTTTAATAGCTTGCGAGAACTAGGTGGCGCACGTCGGTTAATTGAGGACGAAGTCCGCACCCAGCTGATAGCTCGTGGTTCTCGCAGGCGTATCGGTGAGGTAGACGGACTGTTCAAGGACCGCACAATAGCCTACGAGCCGGTTGAACTTACTAGCCGAGTTACGACCGACAAGGTTTCCGAGGCCAAACGTCGTCTGGAACAGCAATTCAAAGAAAAGGAACATGTCGACGTGGCGATCGCCACCAACATGATTTCGGTCGGTCTCGATATTACACGGCTAGGCCTTATGGTTTGCTTCGGCCAGCCTAAAACCAGTTCCGAGTACATCCAAGCAACTAGCCGCGTTGGACGTGATGATCAGCGACCTGGCCTCGTGGTTACGATTCTGAACATCCATCGCCCAAGAGATCGTTCGCATTACGAACGATATGCAGCCTTCCACGAATCTTTCTATCGGAGTGTGGAGGCAACCAGCGTGACGCCATTCTCACCACGAGCACTCGATCGTGGCCTTGCAGGCACTTTAATCTCTCTGATTCGGCAAGGGCACTTGCCGATGACGCCACCTCGGGGAGCCACGGAGATACTGAGAGAACTTCCTAGACTTGCATTTGCCGTGAAGCTACTCGCAGAACGTGCCTTCGAGACACAGACACACGACACGAGCCAACAAATAACAGATGCCAGGGAACTGCGCATGAAAGTCGAGGCACGATGCAAGGATCTCCTCGACGAATGGGAGAAGATAGCCAAGGAACTTCACGACTCAGGGGGAGCCTTGCAATACCAGACGGAAGCAGGAAGCGCCCAGCGGTTATTGTACGAGTTTCTAAATCCTGAATTGAAGACGCTTCCACCTCGGCACAAGAAGTTTCGAGCCAATCGCTCGATGCGAGACGTTGAACCAAGCGTCAATCTGTGGCTTAAGACGATCGACGGCGTTGAAATCGAGAGTGAGGAGGAAGACACATGAGTCGCCGACCAGGAAGCCGGCCGCATGGCCAAGTCAGACGCAGCCAGTTAATCACATCATTCGGTCCGGGCTCCATGATGGACCTGCCCAACCATTCTGTACTGATTGGTGGTCTGGATTCGTGGACTTTGGGTGGAGATGAAATTATAGAACCACGCTTGGTCGACAAGCTGAAGGATCTTTTCGATCCCCCTCTTCAAAACCTGAAGCTCTATACTCCTCCTGCCGACAATGACGATCCAACAGCCCCCCAAACAGGAATAACGGCATGGCAGTTCCCTGAATGGTTCATAACACAAGATGTGGATAGCGAACCACGAAATGGCGTGATTCGAGCGCGCATGCTGGTTCATCGTCGAATGTTATCTAAAGGCAAGTTTATCGACGACGCCAAGAAGAAACGCAGTGTCGTTCCCGTACGTTTTGTGCGAGCCTGCCGTAATGGACACATCGGTGATATTGACTGGTATTTTTTCGTTCATGGTGGTCATACGGACTGCCGACGCCAAATGTGGATCGAGGAACGGGGCACGAGCGGTGATCTTGCCGAAGTCTGGGTACGATGTGAATGTGGGAGAGGTGAGCGTAACATGGCTCTGGCTGCCGAATCTCCGCAAACGCTGGGACGATGCGATGGGCACCGCCCTTGGTTAGGTGCACTTGCCAATGAATCATGTGGAGAGCCTAATCGCCTGCTGATCCGAACTGCCAGTAACGCGTATTTCCCTCAACTCATGAGTGTGATTTCCCTGCCTGACCGCAATGAAACGTTGCGTGAAGCCGTCGAGGCTGTATGGGATTTCATCGGTGAAGTAGAAGATGCGGGCGAAGTTAAATACGAACGCAAGAAGGCGAAGGTTAGTGCGGCGCTTGATGGCTTCAAGGATGAAGAAGTGTTTGCCGAGATAAAGGTCCGTAGAGGTCAATCCGCGGGAGCCGGCAAGTCCATTAAGCAAGCCGAGATGGAAACACTGATCGCGAGCAAGGACGCGATCGGTGATGATAAACCGGACGGCAATTTCTTTGCTCGCAACCTCCCACGAAACGAGTGGGATATGCCCTGGATGAACCAAGTGGAACGCGTCGTACTCGTCCACCGCCTACGCGAGGTCATGGCTCAGGTTGGCTTTACGCGATTTGAGGCTGTGTCACCAGATATCGACGGTGAATTAGAGATGGGCGTTCGCCGTGCATCACTGGCCAGGGAGATTAGCTGGCTACCTGCCATTGAGAACCGCGGTGAAGGCGTCTTTATTCAATTTCGTAAGGACGCGGTCGAGCAATGGGCGGCTCGCCCAGATGTGATTACCCGAGGGAAGCGACTTCTGGCGGGATATGAAGCCTGGAAGGGAGAGCACTCTGGGGCAAGCAAGAAATTCGTCGAAGCAGGTGGCATGCTTCCTTACGTATTGTTTCACTCGTTCTCGCACCTGCTGGTCACCGCCGTCTCGCTGGAATGCGGATATCCGGCCAGTTCGATCCGGGAACGCATCTATACGATTCCTGAAATTGGATATGGCGTCCTCCTCTATACCGGGACATCGGATGCAGAGGGGACGTTGGGCGGTCTCGTGCAAGTGGGACGGCGAATCCATGAACACATCCGCAACGCACTGGAGATGGGTGAGCTTTGCTCGAATGACCCGGTTTGTGCCCAGCACGAGCCTGCGAATCAACACGAGCGCCGTTTTTTGCACGGCGCGGCATGCCACGGGTGCCTACTGATATCGGAGACCTCTTGCGAGCAACACAATGAGTTCCTCGACCGGGCTCTTGTTGTCCCAACGGTGGATCATCTCGGAGTCGAATTCTTCCGTTCGGGAGGCCAATGAACGGCACCCTAGTAGAACTTAGCATTAGTGACCTGCAATCGATCGTTTCGGCACTGCGATCGGAACGACTTCGTCCACCCTTCTCCGCGCTACAGGTTGGCCGACTTGTGCCCGGTTCCGTGGTCGATTCTACCCGGTTATCTCTCACAGAATTGGCAGAACAGGGGTTTTCCGTTAAGCAGATCGCCACGGCGCTTGATTTGATTGTGGCAGATCGCACTCGACACCAAAGATCGAAGCCTCCGATTGACCTAGTTACATCTGGCCCAGAAGCTCCAGGAATAACAAACCGCGATACTTCGGTAGTCGTCCGCGAGTTATTCTCTCATGCAAAGGATTCCGTCGTCGTTATTGGCTACGCCGTTTATCAGGGACAACAAGTCTTCGAGGCGCTTGCGCGTCGTATGGAGCAAATTCCTTCGCTTCAGGTCCAGTTTTTCCTCAATGTCCCCAGGTCTGATGGAGACGCGACCTCCTCCGAAATCCTTGTTGCTAAGTTCAAACAGCGTTTCAAAGACAAACAATGGCCCAAGGGCTGCCGACTTCCTGAAGTCTATTACGACCCACGATCGGTGTCAGACGATGTCCCAGTGCGATCTTCGCTACATGCCAAATGCGTAGTGGTCGATTCAAGAAAAGTGTTTGTCTCATCAGCGAATTTTACTGAGGCCGGCCAAGAGCGAAATATCGAAGTCGGTCTTCGGATCGAAAGCAAGTGGCTTGCTGGACAAATCACAAACCACTTTCGACAACTACACTACCATGGTTTTGCGAAACGCGCCTTTTGACAAGGACGTTCTTTAGCATTCTAGGTACTAGCCAATCCTCTCCCCCGACAGACCCTTCCCATAGCAACGTCGAAACAATGAGCCACAGCAACGAACTTCTCAAGGCCCTTCTTGACCGACTCGCCAAGCAACACACTTGCACTACCGTCGAAGCGGCGGAGCTTCTTACCCAGCATGATTGGAAAGAGGTGGAGGAACGCGAGGCATTCTATCCTCAACTGAATGAGGTTCTGATCCGCTCGCCTCTCAACACGAATGATATTCAGAGTTGCATTCAAAAACATGGATCGACGATCCTAGGAGGGCATGCGGTTTTTCGGAGCAGAGTAAAGAGTTTTCTCGAATGGGACGGGGCTGAATCGGCACTCAGCACTTTGATTCAAAGTGGCGATGCCATTCCAACAGTCGAGTCAATCGATCACTTCGTCCAATTGGTCACTGATCATGGATTTCATTCTCCAGAGGGCAATCCATCGGGTGGAGGTGCTGCCTACTTCACAAGCGTGTTGCTAACGGCAGTATTTCCCGATCATTTTCTAGGTTGTCGTCTCACTCGTTGGGATTGGATGGCACGCCAGTTTGATTTACCTCCAGATTCCGATATGGAATCTTATGGAAAGCGAATCGATATCGCATCCGCAGGGGCTCGCGAGCTTGTAGCATCTTCGGCCTTCGAGGAATACTTTCCTTCTGAGCACCCCTTGTGGACACTGGGCGGTTTAACCTTTTTGCTACATCGCGAAAAGGAACTCCGGCAGCTTGTAGAAGAAATTGCACTTACTGCGGACCATGACGCCAGTCTTAAAACCGTGTACCGTCGATTCAAGGCAGACCGGCAGGCTCAATTTGCCGTACGCTTAAGACACCACCGGGCAGCACAGCTTCGGAAGCTGCTTGCCGACCCACAAGCCATCGATCTTGACGCGTTCAATCGCGAGGTTTGGGTTGTTTGGCACTCGGCTTTTCTCAATGGAAATGATGTGTCGAGTCAACTGACTCACGACGCTTCCATTTCGAGTGAACAATTGAAAACCCTCGAACAGGGACTTGAGTCCGGAACGCTTGAGGTTCACGGAAACTGTATGTGGGGGTCTGGAACAAGAATCTATGGCCCAATGCTCACAGGCGGCGATGAAGTCAGACTCAAGAATATTCAGCGAGCATTGACGATCCTAAATGATGACCAATTGAGCCCTATGGCCAAGGCCAAAGATATCGAAAAAATTCCTGGCTTCGGTCAAAACATTGCGACTGGGCTCGTCATGACATTTCATCCGGATTCGTTCGGGATTTGGAATGGGCCATCGAGTGATGCAATCCTCAAGCTAGGATATCAAGCGGCGGACTTGGACAATTTCGAGCAGGTGATCTCTGACATCCGAGAGGTTCTGGGAGCTGAGGATTTCATCGAACTTGACTACTTCTTCTTTTTAATCAATCAAGGCTTCTATGAATTTGAAGCCAAGCAACCTGGCTGGTGGATTTGCCAGGGAACGATGTACGATTCGGAGAATGCCAAGGGATACGTATTCGCTCCTATGGAAACAGCGAACGGCCGTTCGGTTCAACACCACGACAATCTCGCACTTATGAGGCCAGGCCAGAAAATTCTGCATTATTCAGGCAAGGCGATTCGCGCGGTTGGCACGGTACGGGCATCTGCCATTGAGCAGACTCGACCTGACACGATGCCGGGGGAGGAGTCAGGGCGTTTGGGGTACTATGTATCTGTGCACTATCGCGAACTAAAGAATCCGATCAAGCTCGATGACATCCCAGAAGAGTGGCGTACGAAGGGAGAACAGCCATTCACTAGGAAAGGAAAGGTAAAACAAGGATATGCATTCCCATTATCACAATCATTTCTAAAGAATCTCGAACAAAGGTTTCCCGAATTGGCTGATCCGCAGGAATTACCCCCTAGCTCTGATCGACGCATTGTGAAGATAGCCCCCGGTGGTGGTGCCAAGTTTTGGGAAGAATGTCTTTCGGAAGGGTTCATCTGTATTGGATGGGGCGATGTCGGAAACCTACTCGATTTCTCATCGAAAGAACAGTTCCAGGATCGCTTTGAGGAAGTTTACAGCGATTTCTACAACAATCACGGTCCGACCATAAGCCGAAAAGGTAATGAACTGTGGAAGTTGACGGAGTTGAAGCCTGGTGACCTTGTCGTAGCAAACCAGGGAGTTTCGCACGTACTGGCTATTGGCGAAGTTGTTGAACCAACCTACGAATTTCTTCCATCTCCAAGCCGCGACGATCACTCGCATGTAATCCATGTGAAATGGGATACCTCAGTCGCAAAGGATATCCCGAAACAAGGATTCTGGGGGACCACAACCATCGCCGACGTCCCGGCTGACCTGTATGAATTCATCATTAGCGAGGAAACTATCCCGACAGCATCAACGGCAGATTACGTTGAACCCTCTTTCGCCGATATCAAGACGCGAATCCAATCCAAGGGTTTGCGGATCAGCGATAGAACGCTCCGAAGATATCACCTATCGCTTAAAACCCGTGGCTTCGTGATTCTTTGCGGACTAAGTGGGTCTGGTAAAACCTGGCTCGCAGAGCTTTATGCCGAAGCGATTGACGCCGAACGTGAGTTGGTTCCGGTGGCCCCTAATTGGACCACCAATGAAGATCTTATCGGTTACCTAAATCCAATGGATGGGCAGTATCATGACACTGGATTCAGCCGTTTCCTTCGTCGAGCCAGCGAACACTATGAAGAAGCAGTTGCAGCCGGCAAGATCGCACGCCCCTTCCATTTGATTCTTGACGAGATGAACCTGGCCCGCGTCGAATATTACTTCGCCAAATTCCTTTCGGCGATGGAGCAGCGATCGCGAACGAACGACGGAAAGATAGAACTCGGCGGTTCAACGCATGTTTTGCTACCACCGAATCTGCACTTCGTCGGGACGGTTAACGTAGATGAGACGACGCATGGTTTTGCCGATAAGGTCTACGATCGAGCACAACTAATTGAAATCACCGTTGATCGAGATCTTCTTGCCGAACATTTGGGAAAGACTCCTTACACCGAGTCATTGTTGAGCGTTTGGGACGCGATCGGTGAAGTTACACCCTTCGCGTTTCGAGTTTTGGACGAAATTAAGACCTATGTAGATGAAGCAACCAAACTTGATGTCCCGTGGCAGGAAGCTGTCGATGAGCAACTACTTCAAAAGGTTTTGACCAAGATCAAAGGAGCAGAACAAAGAGTCGAGAACGCCCTGCAAGCATTTATCGAGATAGCCACCGACAAGTTTCCACTCAGTCAAGCCAAAGCAAACGCTATGCTGGAGGTGCTACGGCATCATGGAATCACATCTTACTTCTAAGATCTGCTTTCGGGACATAGCTGGGGCCAAAATCAATAGTCCAAGCGAATGGGCTCCTGCACTGATTGAGTTGTCACTGCCAGTCGAAGAATGGGAAGCGGCTATTTTAACACTAAACTCTCATACCGTGCCCATTCGCTTGGCCAAGCTTAGCGACAAAGTTTGCGTGCTAGCAGATTGGCCACTCTCAAATCCCGGGCACTATTCCTTACATCTACGTTGGTCCGAAGGGGAGGAAAAGCGGACGATTTCGATCTTACCGTCGAAGATCTCAACAGCAAGTTTCGACCGACTATTGTTGGACTTGGAATCGGACCTTCCCTCTGCGATTTCAATCGCACTACAAGATATGGGGGCTTTGTCAGGAGTCGCAATACTCCCACCCGATGATTCACTGCTTTCGCAGGAACTTGTGAAGCTGCATCGTGCCATTCACGGCACATCAGAAAGAGCAGGACTCGCCGCCATACTCGAGGATTTATCCGAGCGACCGCATGAAATCCTGCATGCGGAACAGGTCTGGGTGAAGTCCGAATTCGCGAGGCGACCTCATCCTGCCCGACTGAAAGATGCGATTTGTCGGGGATACAATCATACGGACAACGGATCTCTCAAATCCGTCTTAGACACCCGTGTTCGTCACACGTATGATGTCTATGAAAATCGTCTACTCAAGACCTTTGTCGCTCAAGTTAGTCAAAGAATACGTGCCGTTAAACGATACTCAGCCCGCAAGAACTTATCCCCGGCCATCGACGAGCAACTCTCTCAATTTGACTTATGCCTGAGCAAGGCAAATCGTCGGGCCAAATTTCTAGAACATGTTAGCCTTCCCCGTCAGTTGCCCGCTCGAACGACGATGGTTCTACTCAACCGCCCTCCGTATCGCTCCGCTTTTCAAGGACTGCTTGAGTTTAACAAGAGCCTAGCCCCTAGAATCAACGAGCCCAAGTTAGAATCTCCCCTTAAGAATCTTCCCTATCTGTATCAACTCTGGGGCACCTTAATGGTGACACAGGTCCTTCTGGAGGTCGGCAAAGAGCTAGGTTATCAAGTTCATCTACAGAAACTCGTTAGAAGGGAGTCGGGTAATCTCTTCGTACGAGTCATGCCAGACGGAAAACCATCGATCATTCTCCGACACCCCGAGACTTTCACGGAAGTAACGCTTATACCCGAAAGAAGCTACTCCTCAACCGGTACTTTGAGGAGCATCAGTTTCTCGCAACGCCCCGATATCGCCATCGAGATTCGCTATCCAGATGGACAAACTGCGATTGTTCTGTTTGATCCAAAATACAAACTCAGAAGTGAACAGGCCTCAATCGAGGAGGAAGACGAGTCGGAGCCATCACCCCAACCCGGAACCCCCAAAAAGATCGACATCGACAAAATGCATTCCTATCGAGATGCTATCCGAGATAGCGAAATCCGGCGAGTTGTCCAATATGCGGCAATTCTTTACCCGGGAAAGGAGTTTCGATACGCCGATGACATTGAGGCACTTCAAGCCAATCCATTGTTAAGGTCACACCTCACGGTCCGCGTTAGGCAAGTTCTGATTGCAGCACTATGCAATGAACCAGTCTGCAAGGACACGGTTGACTGAGTTGCACATTGTATTCGCCAATCCATACTCCGAACTCTCCTACAACTCGGATTGATTCCGCGACCTCCTCAGAAATTGGAATCGGCTGGCAGCTTGCATCTGGGTTTAGGCGTTGATGCACAATAGTATAATGGGGCCAGCCCTCTAGATGGACTTCCTTCGTGAATGATAGCGATTCACCATTTAGTAGCCTCTATCTTCCGGGTCGGAATGTTAGTTTGCTTGATAGAACAAGAGCCCCTTCCCGACTGCCAGCCTGACATGGTCGAAATAGGCACTGCGTCCCTGTCCGAATGGGAATTATCACATCAATCAAGACGATCTCAATGACAGCTCTAAGTCAAACCTCCGAAGAATTGGAAGCCACCGTTGCGGCAGCGAGTTCAACGAAAACTAGAAGACTTGGGAATTCGTCAGCCAGAGCCTGGTATCATCGTCGATGGTACGATCCCTTCTCAAGGCGGCTAGGGCAGGAGTTTCGGGAATGACGCGAAAGGCACTCAATCAAACTCTTCTGAGTCGATACGAGCTAGGGAAGTCCTACATCGATAAACGGTCCGAAGCTCTTGCGACATCCAAGAGCGAAGCCGAATTCTGGCGCAGCTTGGCAAAAGGCACGTTGGCTCGGGAACTAATGAACCAGCATAGCCAGAGTCTTGGCATTTCTTTCAAGACCCTAAGGTCGGCTGTTGAATTCGCAGAGGCAGTTGAATCACTACTCGCCAACTGTGGAAATGGGGCAATGGAAACCATTTTCCACGGCAAATACCTGCAAACAGAAGAAGCGATCAAAAAACTAAGCCGTACGTCAGACGTACGTCAACAATACCGCATGCTTGGGGTGTCTGAGGGGCGATTTCGGTCCCTCGCGCCACAGCCAACCGATCTGGTTTTTGATACGGTTTCATTTCAGGAGGTCAACAGCCGCTTAGCTCGTGCCCGCGGGGCAATTGTAACCATGGACACTGAATCCAGGAGCGGTAAGCCACCCTCCACTCTTTCAATTGCGATACCAATTCTTGAAGACACCAAGAAGGCCGCATTTCTACTTGCGAAGTTTCTCGACCTAACGTCTGTGTCTGATTCGGATATTCCAGAGAAGCTGACGAAGAAGTCTATTTGGGAGAAATTCAAATCGGGTGAACGTGCCGGCACATTTGTTGGAAAGGCTCGCTTAGCTCTCCGTCTCACGATTAAATCGGCATGGGATTATCCCGAGATGTGTCGACGACAACTCCGGCCTTCCAAGGAAGACGCAGAATGTACCAGGCGAGAAGTTAAAACGATTTCTAAATCGATCGCGTCCTTAAAAAGAACATGGCAATTCGCCCAAAACAGCAAGCGATAGTGGGCCTTCGTACCTAAAAAGCAGTTTTGAGGTCGTCCGATCGTCATTCGTAGCCTGGTGCCTCAGTTTCCAATTACACCAACAAACTCTCCCACAACCCTGATCGAGTCCGCTACATCCTCAGTAATAGGAATCGGTTGGTAGCTTAGATCTGGATTCAGTGGTTGAAGCTCGATCGTCTGATGCGTCCAACCATCCGCATCGGTCTGCTTCGTGGAATGGTATCGCTTGACGGTGTAGCGGCCTCCGTCCTCCGGATCGAGATGCGTGTTCACCTGAACGAGAAGGAGCCTTCCTTCTCTGCTGCCTGCTGGACATGGTCGAAACAGACACCACGATCCTGATGGAATAGTCGGCTCCATGGAATGACCTGTAACCTGTGCGGCGAACATTCCTTCTCTCAGGCGTTGGTTCGGTACAGGGACCCAGCCAATGGCTTCAGGACTTCCCTCGATACCCCAGTTGCCGGCCGCGATAAACAGGTCGTAAACGGGAGCATGCGTGGTGAATTGTTCTTCGACGGGGATGTCATCGAGGATTTCGATCGTGGAAACATCCTCAAGTAGATCGGGAACTTCTGCCGGGTGAACTTCGGGCATGCCCTCGGGCTTGGCTTGCCAACCTTCACCGCGGTTTTCAAACTCAACCGTGAAATTGGTACCAGGTAGACCGGCGTTTGGCCCGAACCATTCTTGAAGAAGTGAGCCAAGCTGATTCTTGGTTTCGCCCAAAGGCTTGGCCACGTTACATGCCACCTTAACGAATTTGAACTCCCAAACCGC
The DNA here is from genome assembly GCF_002967715.1 of Blastopirellula marina. Classification (NCBI taxonomy): domain Bacteria; kingdom Pseudomonadati; phylum Planctomycetota; class Planctomycetia; order Pirellulales; family Pirellulaceae; genus Blastopirellula; species Blastopirellula marina. Next base: position 276,989 of record NZ_PUIA01000016.1, on the reverse strand, counting down.
GCCATCGGGAAGTTGGACCTGGGTCACTCCCACTGGGCGATTCGGCTCCTTCGACTTATCAGGCACGAACAGAATGGGACGCCCGCCAGCATGGGAGACCTTCGCGGTGAATGCTACTTCACCAGGCTCGGTAGCTACCAAACGCCGGCTTTTGGCATAGGCTGCCAGTCTCCATTCAACGATCTCTTCCGTCATTGCTTCAAATGCCGACTTCATGTGCTCGGGAACGTCGAATGCCAGCCGGAAGTGCTCACCTTCCTGGAGAAACCAGGTCTTGTCTTTTTGCTTGGCGAGCCAGCGACCGATCGGCCATTGGTTCCACCAGGCAGTCCAAGCTTCATCCTCCGCCGTCTCATGATTAAGAGCGTGCCCGTCTCCTTCAAGATCGCGACGGAGAACTTGGTGATTCATGAGGTATTGCCGGCATTGGCTCGCAAACTCTCCCAGGTCTACGCCTTCAAATAGCTTTCCCTGGTCTAGGAGAACTCGCAAAACAACCATCTTGTAGGATTTATTGAGATTGGTGGTCTCAAGCATTCTTAGCCAGCCAGCAAATTCAGCGGTAGCTTCTTGCTCATCCTTGGACAAATCGCCTTCCGACTCAGCAAATGGGAACCAACTGCCTTCTGCGGCTGATATAGTTCGCGGGAGAAAGCCACGTGAAAACACTTCCAACATGGCCGGCCGTCGCCCCAAGTCGTCGCGGATGCTCCGATATCCTTCGATCGCAGCTGATCTGCCTTTGGGAAGGAACTCCTTAAGCATGTCCTGGGCATCCAATTCGACATCCAGCAAGCATCCCTCGGGTAGATTCGGCGGGTCGCCGCCGAGCCACTGCCTAAGAGTCTGCCATCCTTCCTGAGAACTCCGTAACGAAAGAAGGTGGATGATTCGCTGGGCGAAGACTCGATGGTTCCCGACAAAATCGATCACCAACAGGCGAGACTTGCCCTCACTAGCTCGTAGCCCTCGACCAAGTTGCTGTAGGAAGATGACTTTCGACTCGGTCGGTCGCAACATGACAACGCGATCGACGGCCGGAATATCGAGCCCCTCATTGAACATGTCGACGACGCAGAGAGTCTCCAGCTTGCCGGTCCGCAAGGCCTCCAGAGACTCACCGCAGCTATCACTGCCGGCCCCAGAGAAGACAGCTGCGGACGACATGCCGATTGATCGAAGCCAGTCCCGGGTGAATAGGGCATGTCTTCGAGAACAGCAGAAGACGATCGTTCGCTCACCGGGATGCGAGTTGAGGGCAACCTGAAGGCGATCCATGCGTTCGCTTGTCTCGACGCGTTGTTCTAGTTCGTCGAGGTCAAATCGACCATTTCGCCACGGAATTTGCTGGAAGTCGACAGTGTCCTTGATCCCGATGTAATGGAACGGCACCAGCGACTCCTCGGCAATACCGTCGCCAATGGTCGCATGATAGGCCAGATTGTCGTCGAAGATGGCGGCCACGTCGAAACCATCCGTCCGTTCTGGCGTAGCAGTCAGCCCCAGAATAAAGCCCGCCTGGACCTTGGCGAGAACTCGCCGGTAAGTGGGAGCATGAGCATGGTGGACCTCATCGACAATTACGTAGTCGAACTCTTGCTGGGCGATTTGCTCCAACCCCTCAGGACGTGAGAGCTTCTGAATCGAGGCAATGACCGTATCGCCGTCCAAGTTACTTCGATCGCCTACATACCAAGCCGTCGTCCCTGCGGCGTTAGCTGCGTCTAGAACCAGCGAAATGGCAGCTTCGATTTGAGCCAGGATCTGGGCGCGGTGAGCAATCACGAGGACTCGCGGCCGGCGTTCCAGGCCCGCTCCGACTTGCCTCACATCAAAGGCTGCCAGCCATGTCTTGCCCATTCCTGTGGCTACTGCGACTAAGCCCCGCTGATAACCTGAGGAACGAAGGTTATCGAGAGCCTGAAGGGCTTCTGCCTGCCAAGGACGTGGAACCAGCGGCACTTCGCGAAGGTCCGTTGCCTCAGGCTCAAAATGCTTCGCCCGGTATTTGGCGGCAAGCTGCGAGTAGTCTTCAACCAGTCCTGGCGTTAAAGGAGAAGCGAGTTCCCACAACGAATCGAACTCGGTGGTCGCCTGAGAATGGGCTTCAGGCTCCTCCTCTTGAGTCGAAAGCAGGTTCCACTCGACACCTGTCTTTAATGCGGGCCTTGAGAGATTACTACTCCCAATCGAGATAAAGCCATGGTGATCGTCGGCAATTCGCCACGCCTTCGGGTGAAACGATGCCGGCTTCGATGGCAGCTTAGCGATCTCCACCAACTTGACGAATAGCCGCTCCGCTTGAAACTCCTCAACGGCCAGGTCACACCACCCCAGCAGACGCCGCAGCGCCTGAGCATCGGAGATGTAGAGATAGTCACTCACCAGAATGCGGACGCGTGCTTCATTCCGTATGGCATCAAAGATCCGCTCCTCGATGACATCCAAGCCTGATAACTGGACAAACGAGGCCAGGATATCTACAGAACGAGCACCGGCGATTCTCCAGGAGAGATGTTCCCACAACGGCGAGTCCGGGTATCCCGAGCTAAGCTGTAAGCCGATCTGCTTGGAGCCAGATAAGCCCTGCTTCGGCGACTCCAGCAAATAGTTACCTTTGCTGGGAATCACATGGCGAACGCCACCACGGGGGTCGGACATATCGCCCAGGTAACGCGGAATCACATGAATGTGCACATGAGGTACTGTCTGCCCAGCTGCTTTTCCCGCATTGAAACCCACGTTATAGCCATCGGGCTGCGGTTCGAGTGTTTCATCGAGCCTTGCCTTCACCTCTTTGACCAGGCCCATCAGGCCAACTTGTTCGGCCGACGTGGCATCGAACCAAGTAGGCACCAGACGCCGAGTGATCACCAAAGCGTGCCCAGGGCTGACGGGAAAGCCGTCAAAGATTGCGAAGGCAACCTCGTTGGATGCAATCCACTCGCTGGAAGGAATCGAAAGAAATACCGATGGCGGCATACACCGGCCCCCAAATCATCTGTAGTTGGCTCAAAGCTGGACAATGGTTGCCCTATGATCCAATCCAAGCCGCACAGATGCAAGTCGGCGTCACTGCCCCAACACTAGGACGAGGCATACTATTCCAGTGGAACAACTCATCCCGTGTTATTTCAAAGGGGCACCTGAAATGACCGAAAAGCATGTCGAAAAGAAGCGTATCCTCGTCGGAGACCGTGTGACTCTCGTCCAGCGTGGCAAGAAGAGAATCTGGCAGATGGATTTCTATTATAATGGGCATCGGATACTGACAACCAAAACCCGGAACCTGAAAATCGCCCGTAAGAAAGCTCTCGTTGTGGAGGCACAACTCATCCAAGGCACGTTCGGTTCCAATATCCAGGAAAACAGAATCGTCAGAACTGATCTTGCGGACGCTATCAAGCAGTTCATGGAATATCGAGTAACCGAAGGCAATCGCCCGGGAACCATTGCCCGCTACTCTTCAATCCTTGATCGATTCAGTGATTTCGCTTCCAAGGCGAGAGTGCAGCGTGTCGACCAAGTTACGGTTCCGCTCTTCGATCGCTATCGCAGCATGCGAAAACCGGTCATCAGTGGGCATTCCCTTTGGCAAGAGTCGCGACTGTTGAAGGACTTTCTCCACTGGTGTTTTACGCGTGGCTACATCGAGACCAGCCTTCTAGCCAACGAGAAGTTCCACGTGCCTAACGTGAAAAAGAAGTCGGTGCTCGCGTTAGAACAAGTGAATCTGATCCTTGGGTCAGCTACACCAAGCCGCCAAACGATGTTTAGTGTGCTGGCCCTCATAGGCATACGCAGCGGCGAACTGCGAAACCTGCTGACTGAAGACGTGGATCTCGAAAACGGCTGGATCTACATTGTGTCTCGAAAAGGACGAGAAACCAAAACCGGCCAAGATTGGAAGGTTCCCATCCACCCACGACTTCGCGACGTCTTACTAAGGTACCAACCCAATAAGACAGGCTGGTACTTCACGGCGATGGCCAGCGAAAAGTACCCTGATGGAAATCATCACATTGATCCCGATGATCTAAACGACGACTTTAAGGCAACACTCCGAAGGGTTGGAATACCTGATGGCCAGAAAAGCGGAGGTTTCACGCTTCACTCTCTGAGGCATTTCTTCAAGAGCCACGCGATTGCCCAAGGTGTTCCCCGTGAATATGTCGATGATTGGCAGGGACATACTCCCAATTACAAGGTCGCCTCGGATGCTTACGTTCATGTCCAGGATGATGACAGTCAACGCTGGATTCGGAGAATTGACTTTTCAGAAATTGAAGACGTCCCAACTGCACGTAACAACAGAGCAAATCAGATTCCCTCGAACAAAAACGGGCTGAATGCTAAACGCACAATGACTCACGGTGATAGCTCTTAAACAGGCGTTCGGAGAAATAAGTCGTGCGTTACGAGTCTGCCAGGCAGTTGCTACCTCCCAGTTGCTTATAGTGTTGTCGTCGAAACTACCTCTGCGTAATCACCACAACCGTAATCATTAAAAAAGCCATACATATTTCGAAGCAGGCGGGGGCATGGAAACATACATCAAGGCTAATTTTTGTTTGTGCTAGGGCACACTCTGCAATACCATAGAGGGGGGATAAACCCATCGGTGTTCACGGATGATCTAACTACGATTTGACGCCTCAGCCAGCTGGCCAGTTTGAATGATGTTTGCGCGGATCACCCCAAAGAACTTTGATGTATTGTTGTCTCGCCAGAAACTCAAGTACCAGCGATTAAATGCCATTCGTCGTCCCGAATGACCCGGGGGCGGACTAGTGGACACAAACGCTTGGGTAGAAGCATTGGATAAGTTCTGGGGAAACCAGGCTCCGGGTTCATTTGCGCTGTTGATGCTTGAGCCATCGCAGCTTCCTCATATTGCCGAACTTGTCGGCTCTGAGTTTGATTCTCCCGAAGAAGCGGAAATAGACTTCCTTAGGGTTGCGAATGGTTATTTGTGTTCGAAGGCCAATCGTCCCTGGTATCCCGAACCATTTTATGCGAACCATCCGCCGCGTTTCTTACTTCAAATTGCCGTACAGGTTTATGCGGCATCAAAAATGGCCGACGATCCGGATGGTGAACATACGTCAGCGGCTTACTATGTTCAGCTTCAAAACCTAGTCGGCGAGTATGGAGCCAGGGAGCGATTCAACTCGAACGATCAAGGGGATTATCACCAGATATTATGGCGAGAACGTTTGGCGGAGTGGGCCAAGGCGAGAGAGCTTCGGCTCGATTTGCCCGAAGACCATAGCGGTGCCGGACGACACGTTCAGCTTCCCAAATCGCAAACAGCATTTCGCGTCGGGGACCTAGCGCGTTTACCGTTGTTCTTCCATAAATATGGATTTGAGCCAATAGGCTCAGAAGTCGAGAAGGCGGACAGTCAAGTCAATCGCATCGGCAATCAACTGTTCCGACAAAGACACGACTCCGTTTGTTTTTCATCCTGGGCACAGAGGGTCCTTGACGATAAGCGGAAATTCCCAATTGCTAAGGCCCAAGTCGAGTATGCCTACAAAGCGTGGGATGGTCGCCTTGCCCTTCGTGATCCTGCCCGCGGATCATACGTTAAGTCCGAAAGAACTCATTGGATATGGCTCGATATGCGTCTGCCCCAAAGACAATTGCGAGCGGTCGGTGGTACTTCAGCGGCGATAGCCAAAGGGATGATACTCGACGACTTTGCTGCTCTGCTCTCGGGGAAAAAAATCAATGACAGATACCGGCTAGAATTTCATGATGGCTTGGCGTTATTTTCCTATGAATCCGAAGACGCCGCATTCAAGCAAGCCGAATACATTGATGCAGGTAACCGCGGAATACTTCTAGCCGGGCCAGAACAGCCGGTGAATTGGCATCATGTTCTGAATTGTGATCGCGTTGCATTCATCGAAGAGCAGTTCTCAAGTGAAGACGAAGCTGAATGGCAGATGCTGAATGGGTTACCCTTGGGATGCCGTGCAGTCGTCTTCCGTGTTTATAACTCATTGCCAGATGCCGAGTTTATTCCGGAAACCTGGCATCCATTCCTTCGCCTTCCTCCGGCAAGACTGTCGTTATCAGGCGGCTTGCGAATCGGACGCAAAGAACATTTCATCGCTGGTGCCGGGCCGCAGCTCATGATCTCTGGCAAGATCATGCCGAGGTTTCTCTTCGTTGATGGACAAAAAGTTAGAATCCACAGTCGAACGGTTCAGCTGGCGCAGTTTTCACTAGCAGGCGATCACGAGATCGTTGCCAGGATCGACGGAAAAACTACCACGAAGCGATTCAGGGTTTCACATCCCAAAAATGTGCTCCCTCGTGATATGCCTCACCAAGGCTGGCAACTCTATGGCGACAAGTGGCCGACATGGGACTCAACACTGAGACGGGAAAGCGAAAAGGAACCATCTGCCGACGAAAGCAAGCCGCGAATTTTTGGCATTCGAGGTGCCGGCTTGGGGATGACTGACCAGAAGAAATCGGAACCTGTAGACAATTGTGCCACGGCTATTCGGCTGTTGGCGGGCATGCCACTACGCGAAAGACCAACCTCTGCTTCAGACCATCCGCTAGTGCGACAACTGTTAATGCAATCAGATGAGCGATGAGGAGTACTTTAGGTTATATCATGACCATGACCGCAGAAGAACTAGTCGACAAACCCGTTGTTTTCGCCTTAGCACAGCAACCTCATGAGCTGAATCCGGACGAACTTATTGCTACGTTATGGCCGCTGATGTGCCTCACCACGGGCCGCCCAGTCAACGCATCGGCATCAACTTTCCCGAGTGCCGGCTTTGCACGCTGGTATCGCGTTCCCCCGGGAGTCTGGGAGCATGGCGACCTTGTCATCGGCCATTTGCGCCGCAATGAAAGAGGATATGGTCTCGAAGACAAAGAGTGGTATCAAGTCTTTGGCGATGCGGGATATCACGCGGGCGGTCAGGTGTGTGAGCTATTCGACTTAGCCGAGCCTCTCGCCAAACTAGGCGACCTTTTAAGGAGGCCGCTACCAAAGACACGCATTCCTCGCGGTGATGTCTATTTTCGGTGCCGCGATGCCGTCGCTGGCCCATTTCGGGTCGCTAACGGTGATGGTAGTCGATCTGGTAATTTCTACTTCACCCCTGACAGGAAGGCCGAATGCGACGTCGATGTCTTTGATCGACAAGCGTTCGACAATGCAAATATCTCGATTGTTCGTAGCAGGGCGGTCATTTCTCCGTCTGAGTACATGCCGACCTCTGGTCGGGGCGGCGCGTACGAAACGAACTATCAGATCTTTCGCAAGCAGGATCTCGATCAAGCAACTCTTGAAAAACGTGTCAAGTACTTCCTAACAGATGAACTGTTAGTCACTAAAGCATGCAAGCAGATTAAACATGGTAAGAGCTGGAAAAAATTACGAGATGAATTGAAGCCGCTTGTTGCCCTTTTGGATCAGGACACCCACGGAGTATCTGAAGCGGTCATACAAGGGTTACCTGAATTGATCGGTGAAATAGAGCAGAGGATCACGATGATCGATCCACTGGTCGAGGCGATGATGCAAAGTGCAGCGATCGCAGAAAGGATTCGGCAGGAAGGAAATGCAGCGGTGCAAGCACAAGTCAAGGCGAAAGCTATTGAAATCGAGCAACTTGCAAAAGAAGAGGCCGCTTCCAAGTTGATTGAGTTGGAAGGAATTGAGAAGAAGGTTGAAGCCGTCCGCAAAGAAAAAAGTCAGCTTCTAGAGGAGTTGAAAACACTGGTTAGACAGCGAGAGCAGGACGAGTCACGTGCCGAGGACCTGATTGCTCGAGTAGATGAGCGGTTGCGAAGTGGTCGTAATGAGTTACTCTCTGACTTAGCTTTGATTACGCCACTATTGCAGCAGTTCGCATCAGTACCTTCATCGAGCAATGGGCATGCGACTAAACAAACGCACGATTTGAAAGCAGACGCTCACCCTTGCTCGCAACAGCCCACTTCGACCGACACGCCTTTGGCAAAATCGCCTAAGTTGACGGAGAGTGAATTCGTCGAAAAGCGATTGTGGCCGATACTGAACAATCATGCAGCTAGTGTTGACCTCCGCGAAGCGGGGCTTTTCCACGCTTCGATCGTAGCTGGCCGCCTCATAGGCGTTCCGCATCCAGGCTGGGCCAGTGGCTACGCAGCTGCCATGGGTGAAACGGCACGATGCATTACGGTCGCTGCATCACCACGTTGGATCGATTTCGATTCGATAGCCAACGGGAGTTTGTTGTCGAACTGGCGATCGGCAGTAGCAGATGATCAATGCCTCCAACTGATCGTAATTGAGGGAATTGATCGTTGCCCAACTCATGCTTGGCTTCGACCTTGGCTGAACATTCTTGCCGGTTGGTCTACGTCCTTACCCGATTCCCAGCAAACGGGTTGGCCCGAACATGTCCGCCTCGTTATCACGGAGGAAAAGTCTACTTCTTGCTTTGACCTGACCGATGAACTACGGCGATGGGTGTTCGCATTCAGTTCGCGTGGGAAGCCACAAATAGTTACGAATGCCATATCGGGGCACCTTCCGTTTCAAGTTTGGGAATTAGCTTCGTCCAGCTATGACAACAATAGCTTGGACACCTACCTGAAAGCGTTACAGTTCCCTATCGGCGACCCCAGCACGCCAATGAAGACGAGTCTAGCATGTCGGCTGCGCGAAGCCTTAATGCGTCTGCACCCGAATGACCCACCAATGGCTTCAGAGCAGGTAATCATTCAACGTCTGTTCAACTGCTGGCTTGCGGAGGAAAAAGCGTGAGCGGACGTCCACCCAATCACTGGGACAGCATGCTTGCCTGGCTATCTACCGAATCAAATCACAAATGGAGCAACGTCAAAGCAAGATGCATGCGATTGTCGGCGATATCGCCGCCTCGACGCGAGCTGACGCCGTATGGTCATGCGATGCGTTGGACAGATCCATTGATTCGCCTCGGGCACGCGGAGTATGATCCCAGCCGGCGAACGCTCAACGCTATTTCGCCGGGACTCATCTTCAGTAGTTCGTTGGGCAAAGCAATTTGCTACGGCTACTGGGATCCGATACGAATAAGTGCTCTTCGGCGTTATGAGTTTAGACCTCTTCGCCACGCCCCCAAACTTGGTCCCACTTGCCGAGCATTTCACGGGGAACGCCAGCAACTTCTGACATTCGCAGCGAAGGAGGGTGTTTGGCTTGCCGATGACCCGGGCATTGATGTGCTTAGCCGCATGCCTACGCTGTCACATGCACTACACGACCTAGAGCCTTGTCCTTTTGTTTCCAAAGGATCTTGGGAACGTTATGAGTTTCGATCCGCACTGTATGGTGAGTGGCGCAACTCCCCTCAACTCCCAATTGAACGGGGTTTATATCGGCACCGTGATGGGAAGTTGCAGCAGATCTTTATTGGAGAAGATCTTCGCTCCTATAAAATCGAAACTCGCGATCAGAAAATCGCTGCAAAGTGGTCGTGCTACAAATCGCGTTCGGCTTGGATCTACAACCCGAAAACGTGGCAACTCTTTATTCCCCATGGAACGCCGGAATTGCCCGTTCTCGTCTCGCGAGGTTTAACTACAAAGTCAGCACGAATGGCGACACGTGTTGCGTTTGACAAATCACGATGGTGGCAATATGTCGCTGTCGATCAGTTACAGGCAGAGCACGCTGCTCGTATCATGCAGCAGAAACTTTTGGTAAGGAATACTTTGAATGTCTGATGCGGCCGCGATGAATGATCCCATTGGATTGGCAGATCACTTATCGAATCTATATTTGCAATACATCGACAGTGCGATTCCCCTACGAGACGAGTCACTTCATCGAGAGCGTAACGAATTACTTCGTGCGTCTGGACGGCTCCGACAGGAACCACGAATTGAATTCATTCCCCGTTACCGGGAGACCTCAAACCTGCATGCCATCTGTGATGAGCTGGGCATTGAGCGAGACCTTGCGGATTTAGCCGATTGTGGCCTATTCCCCTCAACACGAAGGCTGTACGAACACCAAAAGCAGTCTTTGGATGTAGTCGCCAATCAACGTCGCAATATGGTGGTCACTACTGGTACAGGTTCAGGCAAAACTGAATGCTTCCTCCTGCCACTTTTCCAGGCCTTGGTCGCTGAATCAAAAAAATGGTCCAGCGCCTCTCGACCACGTGCCTTACGCTCCCTGATCCTCTACCCTCTCAATGCGTTGGCTGAAGATCAAATGGTCCGTTTAAGAACGGCTTTAGATAGCCCTGACCTATTGAACGGCGAGGGAAAAGGAGCGAGATCGTGGTTTGCGAAGAACCGTAAAGATCGTTTCTATTTTGGGCGATACACTGGCCGAACTCCTGTTCCAGGAAGACCAACCTCGACCAAACAGAGAGAACTGGCTTCAGAGGAACGCCGATTACAGCGTCAAGCCACCGAGGTAGCCGAAGATCTGCGACTGCGGTTTCAGTTTCCTAGTCTCGACAAGGAAAGCGGCGAGCAATGGCATCGCTGGTCCATGCAGGATGCTCCTCCAGACATTCTGATCACAAACTATTCGATGCTAAACATCATGCTGATGCGTACCATCGAATCGCCTATCTTTGAGGCAACAAAAACCTGGCTGGCTCAAGATGCCGGCAACACGTTCCACTTCATCGTTGATGAGTTGCATTCGTATCGTGGGACCGGTGGGACTGAGATCGCGTTACTAATTCGCCTCTTGCTCGATCGATTGGGTCTCTCTCCGGATTCACCGCAGGTCAGGTTTATCGCGTCATCCGCTTCGATCACCGAAGACGCCAAAAGCAAAAAGTTTCTTTCGCAGTTTTTCGGCGCTTCCGGCGACAGTTTCACAATTGTGAAGTCGCCAACGCGCAAGACGGACCCGGAGTCCATCCCCACAATCCGAAAATACAGGTCAAGCTTTGCTGAGTTCTCTAGTGAAGGAGGTTTCAAAAGCACAGAGGCGCTCGATAAGTTGTTGAATGCGACCGGCGCGACGGACATCAATACCGATTCTATGTCCGTGAAAGCATACAGTGTTGTTAAGCAGACGATGGCGGACGACGCGGCGCTCGTAGAATACAACCGGCCTGAGACGCTAGGCGAGTTATCTCTACGTGTGTTCGGTTCAAGGAACGACCTCCACGCAGCCAATGGGTTGTTGCAAGTATTAGCACAATCCAGGACAACGACCGACACATTTGCGTCAGCTCCGCTGCCGTTTCGATTGCATTTGATGTATCGAAATGTTGGGGGTCTATGGGCATGTTGTAATCCAGAATGCGATCAGATCGAACATCGTGACGGAATCCATCGTCGCGTCGGAAAGCTATATACTGCCCCACGGCTGGTTTGCGATTGTGGGTCGCGAGTGCTTGATGCATTGCTTTGTTCTCAGTGTGGCGATCTCTACTTTGGAGGATTTCGACAGATTGACGAAAGAGATCCAAACGGCCCTTTCAACTTAGTTCACGACCAACCGGATCTTGAAACTCCATCTGCCTCAGGACGTGACCGCTTCTATCGCCGCTATGTCGTGTTCTGGCCAACTACCGATGAGCCATTGTGCAATCCATCTTGGCAACAAGGTGTTCGTGTGGATGGCAACTCATATTCCGTTAGACGAATGTTTACGCAGGCACACCTCAATCCGGCAACTGGACAAATGACGTTCGGTGCACAGATGAGCGGAGAACCGAATGGTTGGCTGTATCGGATAAATCTCGATGGAGTACCAGACGACGCGACCCAGGTACTAGCAGCAATGCCATCAAAGTGTTGCCGCTGCGATGAAGACTGGACCCGAGTCGGTTCTGGGGGCAGGGTTCAAGAGGCGTCCCACATCGAAGATATTGCTAGTCCGATTATGCGACATCGGACTGGTTTCCAGAAGGTCAATCAAGTACTCGCTGACGGCTTAATGCGAGAATTACAGCCTATGGACGAGTCCGCGCAGAAGCTGGTTGTTTTTACTGATAGCCGACAAGATGCGGCGAAATTGGCTGCTGGTGTTGAACTTGACCACTACCGAGACTTGGTCCGTCAAACACTCTTACAGGGTCGCGGTGATCTTGGTGGCTCGCTTGATGTATTTCTTCGCTGGGCCGACCGACCAGCAGAAATGCCGCCAGACGATCGAGATATATTTAACTCGTTCATTAATGAAAACCAGAATGATGCTAATGCCTATTTTGCAGTTCGTGATGGCTATGCCACCCCTGAACAAACTCAACGAGTCGCAGAGCTTCGCGGTTCTAGAAATGGGCCATTTTCGATCACGGCATTGTCACGACGAGTAGAAAACTCATTACTGCGACTCGGCGTCTGCCCCGCTGGCCCAAGTCGGGAACATTCCGAACTTAGCGGCAAATCTTGGCCTTCTTTGTATCTGTGGAATGACGAAAAGAACATCGTCGCCAAACAGTCCAATGCGTTGGAAACCGCTGAAGAGCGGTGGCTGGAACGAATTCGACAGGCTTGTAAGTCAGGCTGCCTAGGCACACTGTTCTTCCACCGCCGAAAATCGATCGAAGCACTTGCGTTAGGAATGGTCGTTCCCGATCCGAACATATCGCCGATCCGTATAGCTGGCCTAACCCAAGAAGAATCGGCAGCATTACTACTCGTTGCGATTCGTATGCTCGGAGAAAAACTGCGTTTTGATTTCCCTGTATTTCAATACGCCTATGATATGCACGAACTTCCCGCACCAATTCGACGTTACATCGAGCATGCCGGACATCAAGGTGATGTCGCTCAAATCTCGTCGGATCTAATGTCAGGGATGATCGAGAAGGGGCTGCTTACTCCCACGGTCAAATTGCTTGACCAACGGCTTTGCTTGTCGCTGATGACAACCGATGCACCGGTGTGGCGATGTACGCAGTGTGGCCTGAAACATCTTCATCGAGGTCTTGGGATTTGCATTAGTTGCTACCAAGATTTGCCGACGTCGCCCAACAAAACACAGGCAGACAGTGAACAGGACTATTATGCCTATTTAGCCTCGTCAGATGCTTCTGCGTTCCGTTTACACTGTGAAGAATTGACCGGGCAAACAGAAAAAGACAAAGCCGGAGATCGCCAACGCCACTTTCAGAGCCTATGCCTGGATGGTGAAAATGCCCGTGTTGATACGATCGACTTGCTGAGCGTAACGACAACGATGGAGGCAGGCGTTGATATTGGCTCTTTGCTGGCGGTAATGCTGGGCAACGTTCCCCCCAGACGTTTCAACTATCAACAGCGAGTCGGCCGTGCCGGTCGACGAGGTGCCGGCTATTCAATTGCTTTGACGGTTGGACGTGGACGCAGCCACGACGATACCTATTTCACAAATCCCCTGCCGATGATCGCGGGCGATGCACCATCTCCGTACTTGGATATGGATCGCCCCCGCATTGTCCGGCGAATGCTTCATAAGGAAGTCCTGCGTCAAGCGTTTGAAACAGTCAACTTATCAGAAGCGGGCGTCAGCGCCGCAGAACAAGGCCCACAGATCCACGGGGAGTTTGGCAAAGCGGAACAGTGGTCCGATGTCGCCAAATCGGTACAAATCTGGATCACCGATAACATAGATCGTGTTGAGCGGATTTCTGATTTGCTACTAAACGGTACAAACCTCAGTGCACATCGAGGCGAGTTGATCGAATACGTTCGCGATAGCTTGGTCGATAAAATAACCGAATGTGCTCTGGACAATGAAAGCTTCAATCAAGATAGCTTGAGCGAGCGACTTGCATTTGCAGGTGTCTTGCCCATGTTTGGTTTTCCAACACGCGTTCGCAATCTCTACGCAAGGGAACCTCGCCGATTTCCTCCTAAGGGCGTCGTTGACCGCCCACTCGACATTGCTGTCAGCCAATTCGCGCCGGGTAGCCAAACCGTGCGAGATAAGCAAGTGCTGAAAAGCGTAGGCATTGTTGACTATGAACCGGATACACCACGTCCTCCACGAAGTGTCGATGGTCGCGGTTGGCAATCACGCTGTGGCGTATGCCGGCAATGTCAAGCTCTTGTGCGAAATCCTCAAGACTCACAGTGTTGTCCCGTTTGTGCGTCAACGTCGCGGTACAAGGTAGTCAACGCATGGGAACCCCGTGGATTCACGGTAGAGCCGGGAGTTCCCTTGCCCGACTTCGATGGGAAGTTTGAATGGCAGCCACGATCGACAATAGCTCGAATGGATTGCCAGCTTGCACAAGGGTTCACTACCCTACCCGGCACGTGTCTTCAAATTGCTTCCGATGCAGACCTCTCTGTATTAACTGTAAACGACAACAACGGTCGGCTGTTTGACTTTCGGCGCATCAATAATCATCGGGCTTGGGTGGTTGAGGAACATCTACGAACCGGATTTGGCTGGCGGAATCAACTGATTGCTGGGAGATCTACACAAGCCGCGTTAGTTGCTCGAAAGCAAACTGATGTACTTTTGCTTCGAATCGCCGTCGATTCACCTGAGATACAGCTTGACCCGCTGGATATTCGTAGCGGCTCAGCAGTCCGTGCAGCATTTCTCTCATTGGCGAATCTAATTCGTCGACAAGCTTGCTTGTCACTTGATATTGAATCGGACGAGTTGAATGTTGGGGTTCGATTGGTGGCAGGTGAAGATCAACGATACTTCGAAATCTACCTTACTGACACGCTCGAGAACGGAGCAGGTTATTGTGCCCACCTTGGCGATCCAGATAACTTCCAGGAACTCATTCTCAATCCGCTACTGCCAGGTGGTGATGCCTATCAACGTTTACGGGATCATGGAGATGAATGCGACAGCTCTTGCTACGATTGTCTTCGCGACTACGGAAATGCGGGCGAGCACGCACTCCTGGATTGGCGTCTCGGCCTTGATTTAGCTCGTCTAAGTTGCGTAGCCGATCCTCAACCACCTACATTAGATGACTATTGGCTGCCCGTTGTGCGAGCTGCATCGCAGGGCTTAGAAAAGGCTTTACCCGGGTCATCGATTCAATCAGTTGGAGGACTTTCTTGCATAGTTCGCAACGGTTTCGTTCAGTGCGTCCTAACCCATCCACTATGGCCGGTATATCACGAATCAGTTTGGCGTGCATCCGATGAACTGGGAATTTCGGTGACTCGTTTACCAACGGCAAATCTATTTGATGCTGTGCGGCGGCTAGGGATGATCGTTAGCGGGATTGAAAGTCGGACTACAACTCAACGAGTAGCCGTAAACCAAACATCACAGCCAGAAAACGAAGATACAAGTCGAAAGGTTCAGGCACTATCGCTTGAAGATCTCCCGGAGAAGCTTCCATCACGAGGTGAATTTGACCTTTTGCTTAGCGACGATCGTATGCAACGGTTAGCATCAGCTGGATCGACCCTAAGATTCCGGAAACTTCCTAAAACAGTAAAGCCCGACGAACTTCGCTCCAAGGTCGTCATCGTCGAGAATCCAGAAGATCACACGGAAGCTTTGATCGGCAAACTGCACTTGCAACCGATGCAAGACTCCGATGGACGACTATTGGAAATCCGAGTCGCACTTCGACCACAGACAAAGTCCGACTTCGAAAGCTATCGCTGGACGATCCCAATTGATCAATGGCCTGATAGCTTTAATGCCATAGCACAACTATCTGACTAACCAACTTGTAACTATTTGATGGCACGCCTCATGGCTCGACTCTTCCCAAATCTGGACCCTGAAACGATCACACTTAAACCCGAGCGTGACGTTGCTCGAGCGCTCGTCCGAGACCTTCCCGACGACTGTCTTATTTACCATAGCTTTTGTTGGCTGCGTCGGGATGAGAACGGCAACCGCGAGACACTTCGTGAAGGTGAAACGGACTTTCTAATTCTCGATCCGAACTTCGGAATCCTGATTCTTGAGGTTAAGGGCGGTGACGTGCGTCACCGCGTGCGAAATGGCCACGACGATTATTATCGAGTGCTACCTGGAGGTGGTGAAAGGGACCCAGGCAATGCGTTCGAGCAGGCGAGGAAGAGCATGCATGCAATTACTGAGATTCTACAAATCAAGGACTTGCCTGATTGGTTCGGTGGCTGTTTTGGATACGCCGTCAGTTTTCCAGATCAAACCAATCGAGGCGCAATCCCAAACGATGGTGATACCAGCATCGTGTTTCTCGCGGAGCACCTCGATGATATGGGCCGGGCGGTGCGTGGTGCATTTAAGCGTTGGAATCGCCGAAAACATCCCTCCCTCAGTTCGGATGCAATGAAGCTATGTCGCGAACGATTGCGCCCCGTATTTGGACTTATTCCGGCAAGATGGCGTGAACTCGAGAAGGACGAAGAGCAACTAGTAACACTGACCACACAACAACAATTGGTACTTGATGGACTAAGCGACAACCGCCGCCTTGCTATCCGAGGAGGCGCAGGCACTGGCAAAACAATGCTAGGCCTTTGGAGAGCGGTAGAATACGCGAAAGAAGGAAATGACACGCTGTTCCTCTGTTTCAACAGGCAACTGAGTCAATGGCTAAATGAACGAATGGATGAAGAACTTGACTTCAAGACTCGGAAGCGTCTACACATCAACACATTCCATGGTCTTTGTCGAAAGTTTTATCGAGAAGCAAAGCTTCCGTTCTCGCCGCCCCAAGATCCAAAGCAGATTTCCGAATTCTGGGCGAATGCCGTTCCGAATAAAATGTTTGATGTTTTACTCGACGAAGTTACCCATCTCCGCTTTGATGCGATTGTTGTTGACGAAGGCCAAGACTTCCGGAGCGATTGGTGGCTAGTAGTTGAAGCACTCAATCGCGAGACAAATGGTCGTTTGGCGATATTCTACGATCCGAATCAGAACATATTTAACGACGACAATACACTTCCACAAACCGACGCTGTATTCCATTTGAAAATCAATTGCCGCAATACGCGAGAGATACACAACTACTCCGTAAAGAAAATGAGTGCTGATGTACAATCGAGTATGAGAGCTCCGGCAGGATCACCGCCAATCGAGATAAAAGTTGGCGACGGCCATCAACAACGAGACCGCTGCGAGGCATTGATCAAGTCATGGAAGTCCGATTATCGCGTTAGCGCAGACCGCCTTGCGATCCTTTCGCATCGAAAGCTAGAACGCTCCTGCTTTCACACCGTCTCGCGAGTCGCTGGAATGCCAATCACAAGCGATCTCAAAGAGTGGAAAGATGGGGGAGGCGTCCTGTTCTCCACATTCGCTGCTTTTAAGGGGCTGGAGGCTGATGCAGTTATACTCCTTACATCTAATTCCTCCCCGCCTTCGCCGGGCGATTTCTATGTTGCTTCGTCTCGCGCAAAGCATCTGCTTGGCATCATTGAAACTGCCGACTGTTAGATGAACCCTCGTCTGCTTTGCGTAACGGATATTGTATTCTGAAACAGCGTAACTTGTTATGGGAGCAAGATTCGCTGCACAGCCCGCAGTTTAATTACGTTTGTCGGCGACCCAACGGCGGCGCTTAATTTATTAACCAGCGTCTTGAGTGAACCACCCCGGTGAGGGAAATTAGAACCCATCTTCCCCAATAAGATGAAGCATCTATTTTCCTGTCTTGTAATCGAGAATGCTCGTGAGTGACACGTCTGACGAATCTTTCCGTCCATTGGAACCGCTGCCGTATCACAGGCAGATACGGGACTATTTAATGGAGGAAGAGGCGGAGATTTGGAATTGGTATTGCTCGCACCGAGTCCGGGAGGACCAGGCAGAATCGATTCGGTTCGAGTTGCTTAAGTCGACCTATCGAATTGATCGCGACTCGCAGCCTGACTGGTACGAGATTGCCGACCTCGCCCTATCTCGGCTAAATCTTGACGTGCCGCTGACGATTTATCAGGCCCAGCACGCAGAAGGGATGAACGCCAGTTTGGCCTATTTACCCAGCGAGGCTCATATCATCCTGTTTGGCCCTATATCATCGAAGCTGAGCCGCGAGGAGTTGCTATCCGTATTTGCTCACGAGCTTTCCCACCTTCTGTTATGGCAGCAATGGGACGGTGAGTTCCTGATCGTCGACCAAATCTTGGCCGCACTGACCAACGATCGCAAAGCTCATCCGGCACATTTGGAGAGCATGCGGTTGTTTTCCTTGTACAACGAAATCTTTTGCGACCGTGGCTCTCTGTTTGTAACAGACGATCCAAACGTAGTTGTTTCTTCCCTAGTAAAGATTTCTTCTGGATTGGATTCAGTCAACGCCGAAAGCTACCTCAAGCAGGCCGCAGAGATCTTTGAGCGGGAGTCTGGGCCGTCGCAAAGTCTTTCGCATCCGGAAAGCTATATTCGGGCCAGGGCTGTCCAATTGTGGCATAACCGAGATGTCGATGCCGAAACGAAGATCACTGACATGATCCAAGGGCAGCCTGCACTCAATGAACTTGACCTGCTTGCTCAACGGACCATTGAAGTCAAGACGCGACGAATGGTCGATTCATTACTGGCTCCCAATTGGATGCAGACGGAAGTGATGCTAGGACATTCCCGGCGTTTTTTTGATGAGTATGCCCCTCCAGCCGCAAGCCACTCTGACGAGGCGCTGGCGACTGATCTGAAGACAGATGATCAGCTACTGCTTGATTATTACTGCTACGTGCTGCTTGATTTTGTAACTGTTGATCGTGATTTGGAGGAATGCCCGCTGGCAGCCTCGCTGATTTTGGCAGAGCATGCGGGAATACAATCTCGATTTACTGAGATTGTGAGGAAGGAACTCAAGTTGCGAAAAAACCAACTGGATCGCATTGATCGCGAAAAGAACAAGATCGTCGAAAATGCCGCGAAAGAGTTCGCACCGAAGCCATGAAATTTCAATCCTATCTTACGCAACGATTAGACGCCGATGGGTTCTCAACCGAGGATGCTCTTGGGGCCTTTCTTCCACTCGTGCGCGAAACCCTGGAAGCCCACGCAGCCGAACTCGTCGCTCCGCTTGTCGGCATTGAAGATTTGAACGTCGAGGGAAACCGCATTTGGTTTGAAGAGGCGAAGCGGCTTCCGTTTCGACGAAACCCAAGCGAACTCAAGCAAATTCAGTCGCTGAATCCTTCGAGCGTCGAAATTGTCAACGAGATTAGGCGATCCTCATCGATCGACGAAGGGGAAGAAAGCACGACGTACCTATCGATAGGTGTACCTGGTGAAAAGATTACCCGACCTGTATTTCTGCCAGGCTACGTTGCCTGGGAACATGAATGCGAACACCACGATCCATTAACCGATATCTTTAGCCTGGGAATGATCCTGGCGAGCCTCGCATGTGGGCTCGACTTCTCTGAACCAAATGACCTGGAACGATTCGCGCACTCGCGTGACAACCTCTTCCAGATTCAGCCTGCGCTGCATCCCGTCCTGGCCCGGGCCATTGTCAGGATGACTGAGGTCGATCGGCACCGCCGAGCACAAGACTTACCTGCTATCTTGTCGACCCTGGAAAACTACCGCGATCAAGGCGTCGACTTTGAAATCGATTTGGCGCGCATTGAAGGCTTAAAGGAGAAGGATTCTAGAACGAAGCAAGCAGTGGTACTGACGCGATTGCGCGAACGGCTGTTCGATCTTACTCGGCGAAATCGTTTGTTGCACTTCAAAGCGACGATGCAGAGCGTCAATTTAACCCAAGCCTCCGTTCCTCTTTCGTTTGACGTAAAGAACGTCCGTCCCGATCAGATCTTGGTCTGGAACGACGCAACACAGCGGGAATTCATTAGTGGCAAACCGGTTTCCCTGAACAAGTATCTAAACTTTTCCGAGGCGATCTACTTACCGAGCCTGCTGGATCGCACGATTGCCGAGGCGCGGCGAGATCAAGCCGAATATGGCTTTGCACAATTACGACTGGTCGTCTGCTTTCTGCATTGGGCAAATCTAAAGGAAAAACCAATCGAGCAATATGATTCTCCATTCATACTGCTGCCGGTCCAGTTGAGCAAGAAGAAGGGAATCCGAGACACGTTCCAATTGGAAGTGCTCGAATCCGACGCCGAGATAAATCCGGTCGTCCGGCATCAATTCAAGCAGTTATACAACATCGAATTGCCCGATCGGATTGATTTGAAGAAAACCAGTTTGGATGAGTTCTTTTCTCTGTTGGCCCAAAGGATTGAGTCAAGTGACGTTTCCGTAACGCTCAAGAAGGTCGATCGACCACGAATTTCCCTGATCCACGAGCGGGCGAAACGTCGCCTTGATCAATATCGCCGCCGAGCCCGGTTGGCTGGAAGAGGAGTTCGTAAGTTTCAAGACCTCGACTATAGCTATGATCCGGCCAACTATCATCCGCTCGGAGTCAAGTTATACAACGATCGCGTTCGGGCTCCTGAGACTCACCTGCGTTCGATCATCGAAGAAAAGCCCCGGCCGCGGACGTTTGCTATCGAACCTCATGCGCCGGCTGAGGTAGTAAAAGAGAAATCGTTTTACAGTTTGCACGAAGGTGGAGAAGACAATCCCTACACATGGACATTTGACCTCTGTAGCGTGACCCTGGCAAACTTCAAGTATCGCAAGATGTCGCTTGTACGCGATTACGATAGTCTGGCCGAAGAACAGCCGGCGAGTATCCCGTTTGAGTCAATCTTCTCATTGGCTCCCCGCACGACCCAGCGAACGTTGCCGCCGACGCCTGCATTGGAAGATCGTTTCGACGTGGTCCCTTGCGATCCGACACAAGCGACCGCCATCGAGGAAGCTCGAACAGGAAAGAGTTATATCATTCAAGGCCCTCCAGGCACTGGTAAGTCGCAAACCATTACGAATTTGATCGCTGACTATGTGGCCCGCGGCAAACGCGTTCTCTTCGTCTGCGAGAAGCGAGCCGCGATCGACGTGGTGTTCGCTCGACTCCGGCATTGTGGTCTCAAGTCTCTCTGCTGCCTGATTCATGATTCACAAACCGACAAGAAAGAGTTTGTGATGGATTTAAAGGAAACGTACGAGCGATTCCTTCAGGAGGAGCATTCCAGAACAAGGCTTATCCGTCGCGATACCGTACTACGCCGGATGGATTCCGACCTATCGGCTTTGCAGAAGTACGATGATGCGATAACCTCACATCGCGAAGATGCTGGTATGTCGCTTCGCGAACTCTTAGATCACGGCATCGCCTTGCAAAATCAGCGAACAGACCATACCTCGGTCACGAAGGGGCTTCTGCCGATCTATTCACTATGGTCAGGCTCACGCGTAGCAATCGATCGCTATACCAAGGCACTGACTCGGGTACAGTCCGATGCGATAGCTTCTCGGCATCCGCTCTTTCTTGTTTCGCCAAAGATGGCTCGTCAGGAACACCCTATCGACATCGTCACATCCGCGATCGAAAAGGCACGCCCCCATTGGGAGTCGCTCGTGCAGCAGTTGGGCAAATCCGGCGTACCCGCTAGTCAGTGGGAAACGTTGAATCTTGCGAGGGAATTGGTCGACTACGCCCGAAGAATTCACCCTGCCAGTTCCTTGGGGCTCGTGTCGCTCTTGGATGAACAATCCGAAGTTGCCCAGCGATGGGCAGGCCGTACCCATGAATTCAACCAGAAGCTGAAGGAAGTTTCTGACGCTGCCAATAAGACGAAAGCATGGCGCAAACGACTACCGGAAGAAGAGGTCGAAACGGCGATCGAGCAAGCGCAGAGCTTTGAAGGGAAATGGCTCGCCTGGCTCAGCCCACAATGGTGGCGGCTGCGAGGAATCTTAAACCAGGCGTATGATTTTTCTTCGCACGTCGTTCGACCGAGTTGGCGTCAGGTACTGGAGGGACTACGTGAAGAATACGGGCTGCAAAGGCAAGCTCAAGAGTTTGCCGCTTCGATATCGCAAGATTTCGGTGCACCAGCAAATATTGAGTCGTTCCTGAATGATCTCAATCAACTCAAAGCAGATCTCAAGACATTGCCTGCGTCTCTAACCCGAGTCCACCAGGCGATTCTCAAGTCTCCCAAGGCTCAGCAAATTATCGATCGCGTCTTTGCAGCGGAAGCGTCGCTTGTCGGTCTAGAGCACGAGCTGAGCCGCTTTGCGGAAGATGCGGACATGTTGCCACTCAGCCAACTAGGTGACGCGCTGGCGGGTGCTGACGATTCACTCGAAGATCTACCTGACTTTCTTGAGGCACTGGAGGAACTTCTGGAACTGCCACGAGAGATCCGCCGCGCTCTACGCACCGCTCCCCTGTCTCCCGCCCAGTTAGAAGCGGCGTCAATAGCCCATACAGTGGAGCTTTGCTATCGACGAGCAGATTCGTTGGAGCAGTTTGATGGAGGCAAGCGTGCCAAGCACGCATTGGAATTACAACGGCAGTATGATCGCTGGCTGGGATCCAATGCGAGGGAAATTCTGCGGAGCGTCGAAGAGCGATTCTCCGAGAACGTTCGACTTTGCGAACAACCTGCCGCCAAACTTAGTGCCGTGGAAAAGGAACGCAAAAAGACTTATAGCCGCGGTCGACGAGAACTAGAACACGAGTTTGGTAAGTCGATGCGGTACAAGCCGATTCGCGAACTCGTATCAGGCGATTCTGGTGAGGTCGTTAAAGATTTGAAACCCGTCTGGCTAATGAGCCCTCTGAGCGTATCGGACACGCTACCACTGGACACGGATCACTTTGACATCGTGATCTTTGATGAGGCGAGCCAGCTTACGCTTGAAGAATCGATACCTTCGATTTTCCGAGCAACTCAGTGCATCGTGGTTGGCGATGAAATGCAGCTTCCGCCAACCGACTTCTTTTCTACCAAACGCAGTGAGGATGACGACGAGGAACTTTTAATCGAAGAAGAAGGAGAACTCGTCCAGTATGACCTGGAAAGCGACAGCTTCCTGAATCACGCCGCGAAGAATCTTCCTTCTACCATGCTGGGGTGGCATTACCGCAGTCGAAGCGAGTCACTGATCAGCTTTTCCAATTGGAAGTTCTATGATGGCCGCTTGCTCACCGTCCCAGAAGAACAAATCTCAGATAAGCTTCGCCCATCAATTGAGGTCGCTCGCGATTCGGCAAAATCTCAGGGATCGCAAGCATTATTGGAGCGGGCTGTCAGCTACCACTACCTACCACACGCAACTTATGAGAATCGCCGTAATTCCTCTGAGGCTGACTATATCGCTCATATGGTCCGGGAGTTGATTCGTGATCCAGGGGGCAAGACCATCGGTGTTGTCGCCTTCTCGGAGGCCCAGCAAGGCGAGATTCAAGACGCATTGTTGCGATTAGCAGGTGAAGACAAAGTGTTTGCCAATCGACTTGAGTTGGAATATGAGCGAGATGACGATGGTCAATTCGTCGGCCTGCTGGTTAAGAACTTGGAGAATATTCAAGGGGACGAACGCGACGTCATCATTCTCAGCGTTTGCTACGGCAAAGACCGCCACGGCAAAATGCGAATGAATTTTGGTCCGATCAACAAGAGTGGTGGGGAAAAGCGGCTGAACGTAGCATTCTCTCGGGCAAAAGAGCACATGGCGCTCGTTAGTTCGATCAAACATACGGAGATCACGAACGACTATAACGATGGGGCGAACTGCCTCAAACAATACTTGCGGTACGCCGAGGCCGCTTCGATCAGCGATAGCGCAACTGTGCACAGCGTTCTCCGAGGATTATCCCGCTGGATGGACTCCTCGGAGTCGAAACGGCAGCAAAATACATTGGCTGAAGCGATTTCGGCGAAACTGAAAGAGAAAGGCTTCATCGTCGATGCCGATGTAGGACACTCTCATTTCCGGTGCGACTTGGCTATTCACCGTCCCGGAGACGAAGCGTATCGCCTGGGCGTCCTTCTAGACACATTGGAACACTATGAACAGTCGGACCTACTGGAACGCGACATGATGCGCCCACGTCTACTGCGAAACTTCGGCTGGCGAATCACACAAGTGTTCGCGAAAGATTGGTATGCTGATCCCGCAAGCGAGCTGGATCGCCTTTTGCAGATACTGGCGGGTGCGGAAGATCCGTGGCTTGCGAGTCATGAGAAGGAGCTAGGCGAATCGGTCGACATCACCGATGAAGAACAGCCGACAACGGCTGTCGAGGTAGATGACGCGTCCGAGCATTCAGAGCTGGAGTTAGCAAGGTTAGAAAAAACTCCGGTAGCCGAAGACACATCCATATCGAAAGAGCAGTCGTATCTCGAACTCAAGGACGATCATTCCCAGAAGTTTTGGGAGATCACGCTTAGCGGCAATTCATATACGGTTCGCTTTGGACGAATCGGAACATCGGGGCAATCCAGGACGAAGACATTCGCAGATAATACGACGGCAGCCCAAGATTATCAGCGTTTACTTCGTGAGAAGACTGCGAAGGGCTACATTCACCCAGACGTGCAGAAAGACTAAGGTGGACGTAAACCAAGTCGGCCAACTTCAAGAATCTAAAAACCACCTTTTAGCAATTCCGGCACAAATTCGTTGAGCTTCAGAAATGAGAGTCCTCGACTTGGTCGATACGCCATAATAATTTGACGGCTATTGCCTCTTAGGCCCCTGGTCAGGAAAGATGACTAAGGGGCACTGGTAAAGAAACTCGCCAAAAACTTTACTAGCGTCGGCGACAAGTAAAGCCTGCTTTACTAACGAATTTTTTCTAGATCCAACCTGAATCTTCCTGGCTACCTCTTCAAGGCCAATTCATTGAGTAACTTTGCGGTCTCTCTCTATCACGTTGGAGTTCGCTCTTAAGCCTCTTTCGGAGATCCATTCTGTTCAAATTTTCGTCCCAAACTGGCCCCAAAGGTATCACCGAAGGTATCGCAAAAGGTATCACCAGAGCCGCTCCCAAAGGTATCATTTTTTTCGCGACATAAAGCCCTTCCATAAAATCACTTACATCAACGTAAATTCTCCCATGGGTATCACTTTCTGCGTTCGGGACGCAGAGGTCGCACGTTCAAATCGTGTCACCCCGACTTCCTAAAGCCTTGCAAATGAACGACTTGCGAGGCTTTTTCTTTTGGCCGTTTCTGGTAAGACTTTTGGCAAGCGCTGGTTCGATTGGCATGCCACCTTTCGCATAGGCAAGGTTGTGCTCTTTGGACCTTGGAGGTGACCTGGCATGATCAACACGTGCCAAACTTTTCAGCCCGCTTGCCTCAATGCATTAGATACTCCGAGCAAAGGCAAGAGATTTGAGCCCCGATGACTGCTACCTATTTGGCTGGTCATAGGAGCCAGTCGAGGAGCAACATCTCGTATGCTGACTCTTCCTGACTTGTAGGCGTCAATGATTCGTATTCGGCTGAAAATGCCGCGTCGATTAATCGCACATCGAGTTGGTAATGGGTCGACTCTTCCGACGTGATATGGGAACCGGTTTGTACCGTTGGTTCCACATTCTGCTTCTCGGCTCCAGGGTTTCGACCTAGAACGTCATCCAGCGAGTTGGTGCCCACTGGTTCAGGTGCCAAGGAATACCAGAATTCGGCGTCCGCTTCGCGCTGAACAGGTTCACCTTCTAGCAAGAGTTGTAGTGGAGCGGTCTGCGCTCCGAAATCGATTGGCGGTTGGATGATGTCGACATTCACGGTTGACTTGCGTCGCCCGTAGTTCCTGATCAACAACGAGAAGTCGGACAGCCCAACCTTACCACTTTGGTCGTAATCAAACCGATACGCCTTAGTGTTTTGGCTGTCGGGAATTCGACCATATACCGAAATGAATTCGGCGAAGTCCTGGATGCCAATCTTTCCATCATCATTGGCATCGTAGACCACAGGGATGAAGGCCCCTTCAATTTCTGAAACAACGCCGAGATCCTGCGATGCATTGATCGCCGACGAAAGTAGCTGAAATCCATTGTCGGGGGCGCTATGTGGATACTCCGTAAGGCTCGCCATGGGGAGACCGACAAGGTCTTGAACGTCAGGCGAAAACTTTACCTTGGCGATAAGTACCTGTTGGCCCTGAGCATAGCCAGATAGATCCAAGTCGAAAACATTCACAGTACTCGTTGTCAGGCTTCCGTTAACAACGGTCGAAATCGTGGGACTGCTTCCCATATGATCGACGACAACGGGGTCTGTAAACCAATCCGTAAACGACTGAATTTCCGCAGTCAGATCCAATGGCTGATCAGGCAATAATTCGCCAACTTCCATCCACAGTTCGGCGACGACATCTTGCCATTCATGCAAAGTCGGTATGGAAGGCTGACTGCCGGCATTCCGTGCATCACCGACATTACCCGAAGCAGCCGTGCTGTTGAGGAAGATAGAAAGATAGCTATCCGAAAAACTACCAGGGAACTCAATAGCACCGACATCGGCAAAGGAATTGAAAGGCACCAAGCTTACCGAATTGACTTCCGATAGTTCGTCAGCGCCATCATAGATCGACAGCAAAGAACTGCCAGTTCCGTAACCGATCCCAATGGTTGGCGAAAGTTGCGAGTTTCCCGTCCCAAAATCGATTCGGATTTCTCCCGTGGCCGTCAGCGTAACCTGGAATTGAACGTCACCTCCCGTCGCAACGAGGGTAGCGTCCCAACGAATGGTAACCTGATCGGTCGTGGAAACATCAATGTAGATGTCATCGCCGACACCAGCAGTTGAAAGATCATCCCACAATGCAGCGATACGCACATTGGTCGTCAGCGCCGCGGGGTCATTCTGGCCACTGGCGGGATCGGATTGTCCAGCAAAATGAAGCAGTCCGTTGGATGAAACCTGAACTTCGCCGTAGTCGATTCCTGCCAGATCGAAACTGAACGGCAGCACGAGCGTCCAGGCTTGATCATCCGCATTCCAGTTCTGAGCGATTCCTCCCCCAGCCGAAATACCACTCTCCCCTAGCACTTGCTCTGCAAAGCCCCCCCAAACATCGTTACCGACTTCTGGCTCGTCGAAACGATTGATACCGTTGAAGTCCATAGCAGGAGCCGTGCCGTAACCTTTATCGATCGCTGGCGAGCCGGCCATCAATCCGAAGTCGTCATCCAAACCGCCGTCGACCGAAAGATCCTGATCGTAGCCCAAAAGATCATCGGCACCGTCGACGTCTCGATAAAGCGGATCACCCTCGAAGGATGCCGTATCAAGTCCGGTTTCCACTTGCCAGGCCGCCAAGGTTACATAGGCGATCGCATTCCACGTTCCGACACTTCCGCCGTTGAACACATGAAAAAGATTGCCCTCGCTTTGCTGAAACTTCCACGAAGATGGGTCCGCGCTGAGATCCTCGGAGGTGGTCTCGAACAGAATGCCAGTCCCGGAACCGATCGAAATCAAGTTACTTTGCACGATACCATTGGGGCTCAGGATATCGCTCATCCAAACAGCGTCGGCCACTGGCTCGTAAAAGGTATTAAACGAAACCTTCGTAAAATCGGTCGCATCACGCAGGTCGATGCCAACGACCTCGTTGTCGTAGATCAAATTGTTGTTAACGGAACCACCAGAAGTCACGGAAGCATAATGCGTAAAGCGTACGCCAGCTTCATTTCCGTAGATCCGATTGAGAACAATATCACCAAAGTCGCTCCCGGCAATACCCGTTCCGTTCGCGAAAATCGAGTTGCTGTTGATCGTATAGCGAGTCGGTTCGAAGCCGGGATAGTTTTGAATGCCAATGTCGTTGTCGTAGATCGAGTTGTCTTCAACCGTGGGCCCTTCAGCCGTTTGGATGCCCATGCCTCCTGCCTGGGGCGATCGGTGACCGTAGATCTCGTTTCCAATCACCTGAGTTCCGCCGAACGCTTGAATCCCCACCTGGTTATCGGAAACCTGGTTGGCCGATACGACGATCTGAGTTGCTCCGAGCGACGCACTTGCCGTGATACCGATTCGATTGTTCGTGAATTGATTGCCGGTTACCTCGGCACCATCCAATTCCAGGCTGACACCAATCCCATCGCCTGGATAGACATCGCTGAGATGGCCGCTTACCGTATTTCCGGAAATAAGTACGGAACTGGTCAACTGAGCGAACAATGCGATGCCGGCATCGTTATCGAAAATCTCGTTCTGCCTGATCTCGAGATCGGTGATTCCTTCCGTAGTCGCGCCGTAAATGCCGTAGCCATTGCCGTGCAGTTGATTGTGCATCAGCGTGATCCCATCGCCGATCGTATCGCCGCTTAGCAGCACACCGATACCTCCGCCTGTGACGACAACGTGACTGATCGTCAGATTATCGGCACCATCGATTTTTAGTACGGCATCTTGGAAAGAGCTGACGCCTGTCCTTTGCAACGTGGCGACCTTGCCGACGTCCGTAGGACCCTGCAACGTCAATCCAGTGTGGGCCGCGGTGAATACCAGGTCATGATCCGCTTTGTACGCACCGGTATCGATAAATACCTGGTCCCCTGGCTGAAAGGCGATTCCTTTGCCTAGCAAGGTCGCCAGCGAATCTACTGGCGTGGCAGCCGTAAGCCCGTCAGCTGCAGCGTTCCCCGCGGCCGTCGTGTACTGATTATCACCGAAGTCGATATCGTTCGCGACGTTTACAAAGTAGGTCGTCAACACGAGCCGTGGCTCTAGCGACTGCCAGCCCCGCAATCGATGTCGTTTTCGCTTTAACGTTCTCATGAGAGATCCTGTGGAGGATGACCGCCCCGCTGATCCGCAGGGCGCAAGGTGCACTAATGCCAGAAAGGTCCAGGATCCTAAATCGATTCAAACGCGATATAGTTCAAAAACTCGGTACCAGAAGTGTTGATCCGGTACGAGAAGGTTGTCGGCGTGACTTCCGTCAGTCGATTCCAAGTACCTCCGCTATTGTTGGTATCGCGCATCGTCGTCACGACACCTGGGAGAGTGGAAAACGTCGTGGGAAACGCGATCGTTCCTGTCGTCGACCCGACAGATTGGCTACCGACATACCAGTGAGCATCTTGGGTCACGTATTCACCAGGCTCCATGGCAATCCAATGCACATTATCGGCGGCGGCGTTAATCCAGACGTCGAATTGATTGGTCTGAGGCGTTCCGATCACGCGGATGTTGTAAGCAGCTCCTACATCGTCGACTGACTCGTCAATCATTAGAAAGATGATGGGAGGCTGATCGAACGTGGCATTAAACGAGATTGTGTTGCTACCGGAAACGGAGCCACTGAAACTTCCGGCCTGAATCATCTTTCCGTCGATCTCGTGAATTCCTTCATCCACGGCCATCCACTGCAGACCGTCAGTTGCTTCATTCGTTCGGACCGAGAACTGGCTGTTGAAGTTTCTTCGCAACCGTACCGTTGCCCCTCCGTTATCATCCATCGTCTCATCGATCGTGGCAACGACAACCGGCGAAGTGAGTGGTTCATCGTACTTTACCGTCTGAAAGTTGCCGTATACCAAATTGACCGAGCCTGGATAAGTCGTGCCGAAGCGAATTGGGCTGTAGCCGGGATCTACGTCCAACGCTAACGGCACCCACTCGGTTCCATTGGAAACGATGAGCTTGCCGAGATTCAGATCGTACGCAATCGTTCCGACGGTACTGGCGTCCGCAGGGCTCGTGGTACTGCCTAGCTTGATGGTTTGTGCTTGAAGCTGTCCGGTGACTTCAAGTTCTCCTACGGATCCTCCCGTCGTCGGAAGAAAGAGTCCTTCAATGGCAGCGACGACCTCAGCTTCTGTTGTAAACGCGCCTTGCGCGATCAATGCTTCGACCAAGGCCTGGTCAAGTGAGAATTCGGTACCGTTCAATAGAATCCCACTGCCTGCGGTGTAGGTGGTGTCGTCATCGCCATCGGCCAGGTCCCCGGGAATATTGGTCAGATCCGCCCAATTCAGAGCGAGGGGACCGACAAACTGCCCGGAAGAGTCGATCACAGTCGATCCATTGATACTGATTCCACCTTGAACGTCGATCCCGCCGTTGATCGTTCCGCCCGTCAAACCATTTACCGAATCGACTGTAGGCTGCGTGGAACCTTCATAAAAGAATCGCAGGCCCACAATTCGAAGTGATGCGAGTTGAGTCGGCGAGAACGTAATCGAGAGACTATCCACCCCAGCTTCGACACTTGCTGGAATCATCGACGAGATATCGATTTCGATTAGCTCGTTTTGTGTCGTGGTGATCGGCCCCACTCCGCTGAATTGCGTCTCGGCAGTTTCATATGACTCGCTACTGGACGCTGCCGACACACTGAGATCGTAGGCTGTGGAGGTCGTTGAATTGGCAACCGCGACCACCACAGCACCGGTTACGCTCTGAAGATCGACCGGGACACCAAACAAAAACCTGGCGTTGCCGTTGGGAGTAATGCGCCAATCGCCCAGTGACCGGCTATCAATGTTTGGCGCTACCCATAGTTCTTTCGTGGCCGAGGTGAAAGAACTGGCAAGAGTGACAGTAGACTCCCCTTCCAAAGCCCCGATCAGCAAACATGTGTTTTCCGTTTCGTCCCAGAACGCTTGCGAATCCGA
Organism: Blastopirellula marina; assembly: GCF_002967715.1. Lineage (NCBI taxonomy): Bacteria > Pseudomonadati > Planctomycetota > Planctomycetia > Pirellulales > Pirellulaceae > Blastopirellula > Blastopirellula marina. The sequence continues at coordinate 246,645 of NZ_PUIA01000016.1, read as the reverse complement.
AGCGGCCAAGCCAACGTCCGAAGCGAGCATCTCCCGGACTTCCAAAGACTCAGCAAACAACGACGATACTCGGGTTCTGTTTCGACGGCCACGGTACATAAGAGCAATCCTTAAGCGATTCACACAAGCCTTTGCGAGATAATTTCTCAAAACACGCAATTCAAATATTAATTACCGTGCCAGAGTATTCGCAACCCAGTGCGCGCAAATGGAATGTCGTAGAAAGATGGGTTTATTTCGAGAATATTCCGTCCGTGCCCCCCCCGATCTCACTCGGGCGATCCGCGAAAACCACGAAGGTATTGTCGGCAGCATTTCCAGTTCGGCTGCTGACCTACAACTTCACCTCGCAGTGTGTTGCGAAGTAACAAAAGACCGGAAGCTTAATCGCACAAGAGTGCTTTTCTACTTCTGCCTCTTGCAAACTCGAAGCCTACATCAAGACTGGCAATTCAAAATCAGAGGAGCACGATTTTCGCTCTCCCATGCATCCCATTCACCTCTGGGATATTGCCTCAATTCATATCCCCATGGCCGAGCAAAATAACACCACGCCCCTGAGAACTTAAGCCGTTCCAGTTAAACATGTTACACCCCCCACCAATCTCCCAGAAGACACCCCGAGAATTGATCGGGACGCATAGATCGCATGCTCAAATCGTGCCACCGTGAAAGCCCCCCCTATTCACGAAAGCCGAGCAAGAGAACTCAAGCAGAGGTTTGGCGACCAAGAAGACGTGCTGAACGTGTAAGGTATCGCCGTGCATCGACGACGGCTCAAACAATTCAGGCAATGCCAGCCCAGAGTTCACGTTACTCAACAACGCGAAGGCAAAGACTTTTTTGGGGTTAGCTCTCTCCGGCCGATCGCAGTATACTAAAGGCCACGCCAAATTCCCGCCTGCGATTCTCTCGCAATTTCCTCCGACAACACCCACCAGGCAATTTCAGGTAAATATGATGTCTCGTGGAATCGCCGCCGCATTATTGCTTGCTTTCGTTGCAAACTGCTATGGCCAGGACAAGGCCCATTTCGAGACCGACGTCCGCGGCATTTTCAAGAAGCATTGTTTTCATTGCCATGGCGAGGAAGAGACCGTCGAAGGTGGTCTCGATCTTCGCTTGGTGCGATGGATGGTTGAAGGGGGCGATTCCGGCTCAGCGATTGTCGCCGGTAAGCCGGATGAGAGTCTGATCTACCAACGACTCGAATCTCACGAGATGCCGCCTGACGCCAGCAAACAGCTCTCGACCGAAGAACTTGCGAAGGTCAAACGTTGGATCGGTGCCGGTGCCAAGACTGCTCGTCCTGAGCCAGAGTCGCTGGGAGACGAATATCTGATCTCCGAAGAAGAGCGGGCACACTGGGCCTACCAGCCCATTAAACGGCCGGAAGTTCCACAGGTGAAGAATGCCGCCGCCGTTGCCAATCCGATCGACGCCTTTTTGTTGGCGAAGTTGGAAGAACACGGCCATCAATTCAATGAGCCTGCCACGCCAGATCAGTTGGTCCGCCGGCTGTCACTCGACCTGTTGGGACTCCCGCCAGAGTTGCCATGGTCTTCAGAGTTGCGGGCAAGCGAAGATCCGGCAGCATGGAACAAGCTGGTCGACAAACTGCTCACCTCGCCGCACTACGGCGAACGTTGGGGACGACACTGGTTGGACGTCGCTGGCTATGCCGACAGCGAAGGGTATAGCGACGTCGACGCCGAGCGCCCGCACGCCTGGCGTTATCGCGACTACGTGATTCGAGCATTCAACGACGGGATGCCGTTCGACCAGTTCATTCGTGAACAACTGGCCGGAGACGAGTTAGTTTCATCACCCATGAATGATCTCTCTCCCGAAGACATCGAACTGCTGGCGGCGACCGGCTTTCTGCGAATGGCCCCCGACGGAACTGGCGGCGCTGTTGACGACGCTCAGCAAGCAAGGAACGACACGATCGCCGATACGATTCATATCGTCTCCTCTTCGCTAATGTCGATCACCTTGTCGTGCGCCCAGTGCCACGATCATCGCTACGATCCTATTTCGCAGGCCGATTATTATCGTTTCCGTGCGGTCTTTGATCCGGCGTTCGACTGGCAAAAATGGAAGAACCCCAATCAGCGTCTCGTCTCGCTTTATACCGACGCCGACCGCAAGGCGGCCGCTGAGATCGAAGTAGAGGCGAAAGTCATTGACGCCGCCGTTATCGAGAAACGGAACGAGTTCATCCAAACAACCTTTGAAGAGCAACTGGCAAAGTTGCCATCCGAAATTCACGAATTGGCTCGAACCGGATTCGCCGTAGATGCCAAGAAACGGACGGCGGAGCAAAAAGAGATCTTCCGTAAGCATCCGAATCTCAACGTATCCGCTGGTTCGCTCTATCTCTACAACCAGAAAGCGGCCGACGAACTGAAGAAGATGCAAGAGGAGGCAACAGACGTTCGCGCCAAGAAGCCGAAACAAGAGTACGTACGAGCGCTGACCGAGACACCGGGACAGATCCCGACCACTCGACTTTTCTATCGAGGCGATTACGCCCAACCGAAACAAGAGCTGACGCCGGCCGGTTTGACGATCGTCCGTCAGGTATCGGGACTTCCAGAGATTGCGGTTTCATCATCTAGCCTGCCAACCTCCGGCAGACGACTGGCCCTGGCCGACTATCTTACCGACCCGAAGCATCCATTGACGGCCCGAGCGATTATGAATCGAGTCTGGATGCATCACTTTGGCGTCGGCCTGGTTACAACGCCAACCGACTTCGGAGCATTGGGCGATCCTCCGACGCATCCCGAACTGCTGGATTGGTTGGCCGACGAGTTTATCAAGAGCGGTTGGGACTTGAAGCATATGCACCTGCTAATCTTAACCTCCAACGCGTGGCGACAGGCAATACGCAACGATGCGGCACTGCAAGCCGAGGACCCCGACAATCAATGGTACGGGGGTGCCCGACTGCGACGACTCGACGCCGAGACAATACGCGACAGCCTGCTGACGATCTCTGGCGAGTTGAACACGAAACAATTCGGCCCACCGGTTCCTGTAATGCCGGATACCATCGGCCGGATCGTAGTTGGCGAAGAAAACACCAATGCTGGGCGACCTGGCGCGGTGGTGGATATGAAGGGGGAAGATCTGCGGCGGAGTGTTTATATTCAGGTCCGACGTAGCCGCCCCTTGAGCATGATGGAGACGTTCGACCAGCCGGCGATGAGTCCCAATTGCGATCAGCGCCGACCTTCGACCAACGCCACCCAGTCATTGCTGATGCTCAACAGCGTCGAGCTGATCGACCGATCTCGGAAAGTGGCAACCCATCTTTCGCACGAGTTTCCCGACGATCCGGCGAAAAGAATTGAGTCGGCCTGGCGAAAGATCTATTGCCGCGCGATCGAAGAGCAAGAGTTGGCCGACGCCCAAGCATTTGTCCAGTCGGTCGCGGAAAGTTTAAAGACGCAAGCGGCCTACCAGGCGAATGGGGAAAAGCTACCGGCCCGCTCCGCCGACGAGGAGGCGTTTGCCGTGTTGTGTCAGGTGCTGCTTAGCTCCAACGAGTTTTTGTACGTCCAGTAACAGGAAGAAAGAGCATGACTTCATACCACGATCTTGCCGTCAGCAGTCGCCGCCACTTTATGGCGACCAGCGCGATGAGTCTGGGCTCGTTGGCTTTCTCCTGGATGCAGCAGCAGGAAGCCTGGGCCGCCGAACAAGCGAAGCCGCCGATCGGACCGCAGGTGTTTGACACAACGCCGAAAGTTCCGGCAAAGCCGCCGCGAGCCAAGGCAATGATCTCGCTCTGGATGCAGGGAGGGCCAAGCCATCACGACTTGTTCGATCCCAAGCCGGAAATGAAAAAGTACGACGGGAAGGAATTCCCGGGCGAACTGAAACAAGACAACAAGGCCCAGGCCAGTTCCAAGGTGTTCGCGTCTCCCTGGAAGTTCTCTCCCAGCGGACAATGTGGAATGGAACTTTCGGAGTTGCTGCCCCACCTGCAAACGGTGGCGGACGACATCTGCCTGATTCGCTCGATGAAAACGGGCGTGAACAATCACGGTCAATCGATTCGGGCGTTGCAGGGAGGCCGCATCACAGGCGGTCGGCCGACGCTGGGAAGTTGGATGACCTACGGACTGGGATCGGAGGCCAACAACCTGCCGGCATTCGTTGCGTTGATCGATCCAGGACAACTGCCGGTGCTGGGAGTCGAGAACTGGTCGAATGGCTGGTTGCCGTCGATCTACCAGGGAACGGTCATTCGGCCGACCGAACCGCGAATCCTGGATCTTACGCCGCCGGCTCATCTGAAGGGAATTGCGCAGCAGAAATCGCTGGAATACCTGGAGCAGCTGAACTCACAACACGTCCGGCAGTTTGCGGACGTCTCCGACCTTCAGGCCCGGATGGCCAGCTATCAGTTGGCCGCCAAGATGCAGTTGGCGGCGACCGAGGCACTTGACCTGTCGCAAGAGACCGAAACAACGAAAAAAATGTACGGGATCGATCAAAAGGAGACGGCCGACTACGGCAGTCGCTGTTTGATCGCGCGACGCTTGATTGAGCGGGGCGTTCGCTTCGTCCAGGTTTACACCGCGAATCAGTTATGGGATAGCCATGGTCGTATCACGACGTTGCTGCCCAATGCCTGTAAGAAGGTCGACCAGCCGTCAGCCGCCTTAGTCGCCGACTTGAAACAACGGGGATTGCTGGACGAGACAGTGGTTCACTGGGGGGGCGAAATGGGGCGATTGCCGGTCGTTCAGAATGACGCAGGCCCCGATAAGATTGGCCGCGATCATAATACCTACGGGTTTAGCATGTGGGTCGCCGGGGGCGGTTTCCGCGGAGGCTACGTCCACGGTAAAACCGATGAGTGGGGACATCACGCGGTTGAAGGGGTAGTCAATCACTTCGACTATCACGCCACGCTGCTCCATCTGTTCGGTCTGGAACATGACAAGCTGACCTTCCGAAGGAGCGAACGGGATCAGACGCTGACCGACGGACAGCCGGCGAAGATTGTACACGAGTTACTGAACGCGTAGGCAAACGCGACCGCTTGCCTGGATGCTACTTGGCGAGCGGCGGTTGGCTGACGAGGCAGCGCTGCGTCTCGATGACGCGAATGGCCTGATCTTTGTCCATGGTCAAGTAGCGATCGCGTCCGTCGACCTGCGGTTGAAATCTGGTGAAACCGTCGTCATCTACCGAAACGAGCCCCGGCTCCGAAAGCCCGAAGTGGCAATCTTCTGGTCGCACGGCGTAGAGCACGCTGGTCAAATCCCAGGTTGGCCGGTCATGATTGGGGCCACTGTGCAGGAGATAGGCTTGACGCACAATATGGTGCGGCACGTAATTGAAGTCTCGGGCCACGCTTTCTCGCGGATAGGGCGCGGCGATCCCGATCAGAAAATCGCTCCACACCACAGGCGAATCGTGCGGCCACTTCTCTGCAAAACGCTGCATCGAGCCAATCCCATTTTTAACGTTCGCTTCCAGGTAATGGGCATTGCCGTTGACCGGCGAGAATGCGCCCGCCATGACCGAGGTCAAGCGAACCTTCTGACGAATGAGCTCTTTGCCCGTTAGAGGGCTAATTTCATCTGCGGGAGATTCGACCAGGTCGGCCAGGTTGGCGGCCAGCCCCACTTGGATCAACACTAAAGACTTGTCTTCTGCCGCGGCGAGGGTCTTTCGCAAGATGGTCACCGCATCGGGTGCATCATCACTGGAGAGCAAATCGTGCGGGTAACGCAATTCACCCTCATCTTTCGTTTTCACGAGTGAAAGATACTTGCTTTCCCGCTTTTGAGCGTCGTGAGTGACACCAATGGGAATCTGACCGCGACCATAGAACGTGTTCACCGCGTCGACAAACGGTGCTGTCAGCGGATTCACCTTGGAGATAGTGACGGCCTTAATATCGCACTCGTTTCGATCGGCTAACGCATGCAGCATGGCAAGGGCCAACACGTCATCGACGTCGCCAGAGATGTCGGTATCGAAGATCACGGGAACGGGTTCAGTCGCTCGGGCTTGACCAATTCCGAACACGAGAGAGCCCATCAAGACTGCGACAACTAGGTACGTGCGATTCATCTTTTCTTTTCCAGCCGGTTGAAGTGAACAGAGGAGCTTGGCATATGCGATACTTCCCGCCCCCAACAAGAAGTCGGTTTGATCAAAGCATCGCCGGGGGTTTATCGTCTGACGCAAAGAACCGCGAGGGTAAGTAATGCGTGGTTGATGACAGGTTTCAACAGGCCGATCTTACAGGATGTTCTTTCTCTTGCACAATCAAACGAACCGTTCTCAAAGTTTCACCACGGACTCTCGTTCCACGAGTGACGCCTCCAGTTGAATCTCGACATCAGGCATGCCAACGGGTTGCGCCATGCGGCAGGCCAACTGCTGCACAGCCACCCGGCCAATCTGCTCGGCATGAATGTCGAACGTGGTTAGGCCTGGATGCAGTCCGGCAATCAAGGGCTCGTCATTGTTGGCGGAGATCACGCTGATGTCTTTGCCTACTTGCAAACCTCGGGTTGCCAAAGCACGGTAAACGAGCGTGGCCACGCTATCGGCAGCGGCGAACACCGCCGTGGGACGGGGCTTCATTTCCAGGAGTTGGTCGACCAAGTGCATCACGTCCGAGACATCCGTGGGAGGCTGCATTGGCAATTGCCAGCCTTTGTCAGGGGCTTCGCTCAAACAAATGACGCTTGCTCCAAGACGCTGACCATGGGCGACGAAGCCGTCCTCGCGAACCATGAATTGCTGGTGATCCGGTTTAGGGTTGAGAACCGCTAAGCGTTGATGCCCACGCTTGATCAGGTATTCCGCGGCCCAAGCTCCCACGTGATAAGAATTGGAACAAACGGAGTCTCCCCAGCATCCCAGCGGCTTCCCCAAAAGCCATACCGAAGGCAAGCCTCTCAGACGCTTCATCAAATCGTTTTGCTCACGTCCGATCTCTTCTCCCTGCAAGGAGCCTAGCAGAATCACCCCATCCAGAGTTTGCGAAAGCTTGGCGGATGTCGGCGGAGCAAGTTGGGGAAAATGCCGCAACAGAACATGTGCTCCGGCATCGGACAGTCCTGCTTCGACCCCATTAATTGCCCGCGAGACGGCAGGAATCGAGAGTAGCCGGCGGTCCATCCCCAACGACATGAGCCCAATCGTTCGGCCCCGCAGGATTCCGCCGAGACCTTCTCCCACAGCCCCCTGTGGTCGTCGATAGTTCATACTTTCGGCCAGAGCGCGAATCTGTTCAGCCCGCTTGGCGCTGATCGTCGGATCCCCTTTAAAGACCCGGCTGACCGTGCTGATCGAGACATTCGCCGCTTCGGCGAGTTCCCGCATGGTTACCTTCATCAAATGGCCTTCGCTGTACGAAATACGATCGACTCCTCCATAGATCCCCCAACGGTCTCATCTGACGGAGAAGCCAACGCATATCATCCTAACCGAAATCAACGCAAATGAAACGCAAAATTTGCATTAGCCTAAATCAATGTCAATCCCTGGAAACAAACCGATTCCGCTATCCCACAGCATAAATCCTGCGTACAACCATGTATTCCTTGCGTAAGCAATCAAGGAATTGCTATGGAGATGACTTTATTTGAACGAAAATTCTGCTCTTATCCATACGACTATGATCAGTGAATTCAAACTCCCTCCAATTATTCCGTTTTCGACCCCCTTGAATTGTCTTGCATGATTTTTTGCGTAATTTGATCAAAAAATTTGCATTGAGTCTGGCGGATCAATATATTGAGACCACTCCGCTCTAGCCCACCTGGAGTGATCTGAAAATGCCGTGGTCGACTGGTCTTCCCCTTCGCCAGAACCGAGGCAATGCCGTACACACCCCAACTTCCTTATCGCGAAACCTCTGCAGAAGTAGATCCGCATACGAAATATCAGAGTTCGGGACGAATGAATACGTATCACCCTACATCGAAGTGTGCGAGGACTACCCCCAAGCCACGCGTGTCTCGGCAGTATTGGCGACCATTGAGGATGATTGCCTTTTGCTTGGTGTGTGGAACGCTCTTTATCTCGGGAAGCCAGGCAGAGGAGAACTGGCAGCCGAAGAATACTCAGGCCGCGGAACAACAACCTCCCTCCCCTCAGCAATCGCTGAACTTGCTTCGTGTACCCGATGGTTTTCAGGTAATACTAGCTGCGGCGGAACCCGATGTTCGCCAGCCGATTGCGATGGCCTTCGATACCCGGGGGCGTCTTTGGGTGGCTGAAAGCTACTCGTACGACGGCTCGAACTTTACCGACGAACGACGCGATCGAATTCTGATCTTTGAAGACCGGGATGGAGACGGCACACTTGAAACCCGCAAGATCTTTAAAGATGGCCTGAACCGCTTGTTCGGGCTTGCCCTTGGCTTCGGTGGGGTATGGATCGCCGCGCCGCCATATGTTTCCTTCATTCCCGACCATGACGGAGATGATGTTCCAGACGGGCCTCCCGAAGTAAGACTGGAGGGCTTCACACTCAAGGCCGAGCATAACTCCGTCAATGGACTTACCTGGGGCCCCGATGGATGGCTGTACGGGCGGCATGGAATCAAGCAGCCCTCGCTGGTCGGTGTGCAAGGACAGAAAGCCCGCGAGCGTGTACCGCTTAGTTGTTGCATTTGGCGTTTTCATCCGAAGCACAAGACATTTGAAGTCGTTGCCGATGGGACGGTGAACCCCTGGGGACTCGATTTTGACGATTACGGCGAAGCTTTCTTCAGCAGCAGTGTAGTCGATCACTTCTGGAACTTGATTCCTGGTGCTCGGTACACACGTCGTATAGGGTTGGACGAGCACCCGAACCCCTATACATACGAATTGATGGGCTCGGCCTGTGATCATTTGCATTGGGATTTTCACCGTGGCGAGAAAGCTGAAAGAGTCGGCTATGGCAACGATGCATTTGGTGGTGGACACGCGCACTGCGATTTAATGATTTATCTCGGCGACCGTTGGCCCCAAAAGTATCGCGGCACAGCGCTAATGAGCAATATCCACGGCCGCCGTATCAACTTGGACCGGATCATGACCGATCAGGCCGGCCGTTCGATTGCGCAGCATGAGCATGACTTTCTCAAAAGCGACGACTTCTGGTTTCGTGCCGTGTCGATGGAATATGGACCTGATGGCGACATTTTCGTTACCGATTGGTCCGACCTGGGGGAGTGCCATGACCGAGATGGAATCCATCGCACGAGCGGTCGTATTTACAAAGTTACCTGGGGAGATCCGCAGCAGATTACCGTAAATCTCGCAGCGATGACGAACTCGGAACTCGTCGCATTACAGAAGCATTCGAACCAGTGGTTTGTCCGGCAAAGCCGCCAATTGCTGCAGGAACGCAGCGTCAAGGGCGAACCCATGCAGCAAGCCCACCAGCAGTTGCGAGAAATGTATTCCACTGCGAGAGACGTCCGGCACCAACTTCGAGCCATCTGGACGCTGTATGTCACCGAGGGAGCGGAGCCGGAGTGGCTGCTAGAGCAATTGCAGAGCGATAACGCACACGTACGTGCCTGGTCCGTTCGCCTGCTGAGCGATCGTCCTGAGGCGAATGCAGAGCTTGTAATTCCGCTGGCCGCGTTGGCCCAAACGGAATCGACGTGGCTCGTGCGGCGAGAGCTGGCTTCGGCGGCGCAACGTCTGCCAGCTTCAAAGCGATGGGCAATACTTGCGGCATTGGCGACAAATCGTGAAGCCGCTAGCGAAGCCAACCTCGAACGGCTCATATGGTACGCCCTGGAACCTGCCGTTGCCGACGACGCCCCGCAGGCCTTGCGACTGGCCGAGTTGCCGATTCCATCCCGGCTGCGTCGATTCATCGCACGCCGCGTAGCTGACGACATCGAAGAATCTCCGCAAGCTCTCAATCGATTACTGGACAGCCTGAAAAAAGCGAAATCGACCGACCATTTGCTAGACCTGCTGACGGGACTGAATGAGTCGATCGTGCGTAATCGACCGCGTGTCCAACTCAAAGACTCACAGCAGCAAATGCTCGCACATTGGACCCAGAGTAACGATGGCCGGATACGTCAGGGCACGATTACGACGGCGCTTATCCTGGGAGATGAGTCCTTGGTTGAATCGGTTGGACAGCAGGTACATGACCCCGAAGTGGACCAAGCCCTGCGAGAAGATACCTTGGCAGGATTGGTGGCGCGGCATCCAGCTAACCTGGCTGGACATTTGATGCAATTGATCAACGAAGAACAGCTCTTGTCATCGGCGTTATTAGCATCGGCCAGCGTGGATGATGAGAACCTCGTCTCACTGCTACTGGCAAAGTACCCTCACTTCTCGCGAGACGAGAAACGGCTGTGTATCGATGCCCTGATTGCTCGTGCCCGTTCCGCCTCGCTTCTGCTGGATGCGGTCGAGGCAGGCAAGATTTCGTCTCGTGAGATTTCCCCTCAGCAAGCGGTCCAGATCGCGGCCTTGCCTGACAAGAAGTTCCGGGAACGAATCATCAAAACTTGGGGGTCGATTGGTTCGACATCGCAAGAGCGTCGTCAACAAATTGCCGCGCTAAAAAAATCGCTCCGATCAGATTACTTGCACGACGCCGATTCCAAGCACGGTCGCCAGTTGTTCCTAGAGAAATGTTCTGCGTGCCACAAGCTGTTCAATGAAGGTCGGAACGTCGCTCCTGATCTGACCGGTGCGCAGCGTAAGAGCCTCGACTACCTCCTGTTAAACATCGTTGATCCTAATGCCACCGTACCAGCCGACTATCGGACAAGTATCATCCTGCTTGAAGACGGACGAGTCGTATCGGGGTGTGTCACCGAGGAGAACGACCGCGTGCTAACGGTTCGGACACGCGAAAACGACCTGCATCTACGGCGCGAAGAAATTGAGGAAATGAAAACACTTTCCACATCGCTGATGCCCGAAGATCTGCTGAAAGGGATGGAAATGGATGATGTGCGAGACCTATTCTCCTATCTCATGTCTGACGGCGTGCCTAAGTAACAGACTTCCCATTCGTTTCAGTGACGATCCCCTCCTGAATTGAAAAGAGCCATGATGAATCGACGTGAATTCCTGACCAGCACACTGGCGGCTGGCATGCTAACTCCGTTAGCCAAGTCACTAATCGCCGCTGCGCCCGCCTCCACGATGACACTCGGTTACGGCACCTATGGGCTCAAGTCTTTTACTTCGGAACAGGCGATCGATCTGATCGCAGGCACCGGCTTCGATTCTATCGAGTTTACCATCTGGCCCGATTGGGACCTGGACCCGGCTAAGGTCGACACAAGTCGTCGCAAGTTACTTCGAGAGAAACTGGAGAAGAGCCCGCTGAAACTGACCTCGCTCATGGAGAACCTGTCTGTACAAAAACCGGGGGAGAATTTAAGCGTCCGACTGGAACGGATCAAACGTGTGGCCGAATTAGCTCACGACCTGTCTCCTAAGAATCCCCCCTTGATGCAAACAGTGCTACATGGCTCGATGACATCCAAGGGAATATTACGGCAATATGCCGATGAGCTTGCTGAATGGGTGAAAGTTGCCGACAGCGTCGATTTGACCATTGCCTTCAAGCCGCACCGAGGCAGCACGGTCAGCCGTCCGGACGAAGCCGTATGGATTATCAAGTCGCTGGGCCAGCCTGAAAGGCTCAAGATCTGTTACGACTATTCGCACTATGACCTGCGTGACATGACGCTAGAAAGCACCGTCAAAGAGGCGTTGCCTTGGATCGCGCACGTGGCAGTCAAGGATGTGGTTCCCACTGAGAAGGGAACCCGCTTCGTGTTGCCCGGTGCAGGCGGCCGCATTGACTATGCCCACTTACTGACGCTATTGCAGCAAGGAGGCTACCGCGGTGACGTTAGTTGCGAAGTAAGCGGCCAGGTCTGGTCGCAGCCCGGTTACGATCCGAAAGCGACCATGAAAACGTGCTATGCCAATATGTCCCAAGCCTTCGAGAAGGCCGACGTTCCCCGCCCCATGAAGAACCGCTAAGGAACTTTACCCGTGTATCAAGTGCTACTGCCTATTGGAGACGCCACCGAAGTCATGGATACCCTGTATCCGTTTTTCCGGCTGGGCGAAGATGGTTTCAACGTTGTTGTGGCTGGTCCGGAAGCGAGACTCTACCATGGAGTGATGCACGAGATTCCCCCAGGCGAGAACATTCCCTGGGACATCACACGCGAGCAGCCAGCGTACCACGTGAAAGCAGAAGTGGCGTTTCGCGATGTCAATCCAGATGACTACGCCGGGCTGTTCTTAAGTGGTGGCCGCGCTCCAGAGTACTTGCGCTACGACCAGGATCTGCTTCGCATCACCCGCCACTTTTTTGACTGTGGCAAACCGGTCGCAATTGTCTGTCACGGTGTAGAGATTGCTGCGGCCGCCGGCTGCCTGGTCGGTCGGTCGGCAACCACCGTAGCAAAATGCGAGTTGGACATAACACAGTTTGGCGGAACTTACATCAACCAACCCTGCGTCATCGATGGCAATCTCGTGAGTGCCCGAACGTGGCATGACTATTCGCCATTCATGCCGAAGTTTATCGAACTGCTGAAGTTGACAAGTGGAGTGCAAGACGCCGATCGCGGGGTGTCCTCATGACAACGGAAACCATCGCGGAGCATCACGGTCTGAGACGGACGCAATGGATGACACTGATCGCCGCTTTCCTGGGATGGATGTTCGATGGCGTCGAGATGGGAATATTCCCACTGGTAGCCCGACCGTCATTGCAGGACCTGCTTGGTGTCACGGATGACGCGGAAATTGGCCGCTGGATGGGTTTGATTACGGCAGGATTTCTTGTGGGTGCCGCGTTAGGCGGACTGGTGTTTGGCTGGCTGGGCGACCGGATTGGCCGGGTGCGGGCCATGTCGCTTAGCATCGTGACCTACTCGGTATTCACCGGCTTATGCTATTTCGCCGCCGAGCCCTGGCATCTAGGTGGCCTACGTTTCCTGGCAGCGCTTGGGATGGGTGGGGAATGGTCGCTTGGTGTTGCCCTGGTGATGGAGTGCTGGCCGGAACGGCATCGGCCGTGGCTGGCGGGCGCGATCGGCGCGGCGTCCAACGTCGGATTCCTGCTGATTGCCTGTATCGGTTGGATGATCCCCGTCACGGTCGAATCGTGGCGGTGGGTTATGATTGCCGGTGCAGCCCCTGCCCTGTTGACCTTCTTCATCCGTCTGTTTGTTCCCGAATCGGAACGCTGGAAAGAAGCGATTGAGCAGGAATCGGCGAACCCGTTTACCGAGATCCTCAAGCCAAAGATACTCAAGCCGACCCTCCTGGGTATTGCGTTTGCCTCGATCGCGTTGATCGGCTCATGGGGCTCGGTTCAGTGGCTTCCGCTGTGGGCCGACCAGATGACGGGCGGCACAGTGCCAGAAGCCAAAGCGATGACAACCGCACTAACTGCCGTTGGGGCGATTATTGGTTGTTTGGGCGGGGCTTATTTAGGCGGGGTGGTCGGACGTCGTCCCGTCTACTTCATGCTGAGCCTCTTGTCGCTACTGACATGCGGCTACCTCTTTCGCATGGTTGATGCCTACGGATATGAATTCCTGTTCATGGCGGCGATAGTGGGAACGGTAACCTCCGCGTTTTATGGTTGGCTGCCGCTCTATTTGCCCGAGCTGTTCCCGACCCGCGTCCGCGCTACCTGCCAGGGATTGAGCTTCAACGCTGGCCGGATATTTGCCGCCGTCGGTGCGTTGCAGATGGGGGCATTAATGAAGCATTACAACGGCAGCTATGCCCAGGCGGGGGCGACAATCTCGTTGATTTATGTCCTGGGCCTGCTACTAATTTGGCTGGCTCCCGAAACGAAAGGACAGTCCTTGCCTGATTGAACTTATAGCAATTTGTCACCGAATCGATCACATGCGACCACCGTTCTGCTCGCATCAGCCACCCCCTAATGCTACCTACGTTCCATCAAACTTACTAAGCGGACCTAAACGGGAATTTTCACGGAAACACGATGAATAAGCCTCCGCGAAGAAGCCACCCCGCAGAGGGGCCGGTTCATCATTTGTCGCAATACTGCGGCAATCAGCAACGCGGCTCACGTTTCGTTGACATCTCAACATATGTCGACTAATTTAAGCTTTGTTAGTCACTCCCGCCTTTGACGTTCTTTCCATGTCACCAAATGCTCGTTTAGTAGGATCCCGCCGGATATCGGTGTGCTTTCGAGTACTCCTACTGATCGCGATATGGACAGGCCCCATCCCTTATTGTCACTGTCACGGCACAATGCTTGATTCCGAGAATCCCAGTTCTGGCTGGTTTCTCAATCACTTGCAGGCATTCCATGCCGATGCCGCACTCTTCGCTGACGTCGACTTTGGATGGCATCTTCACTTCTCCCCGCCGGGTAATTCAGAAGATAAAGAATCCCCACAGGCAAAATGGCTCTCGCTGGCTGGCACAACAACCGCTGTCTCGGCGTGCTTGCAAGACTTGCGATCGCTCATTCCGCTGGCTATCCCGACGGGCAATTTGACTAGTAGCAAAGTTAAACCAGCCGCGTACGCGACGGGCCCCTTCTTAACGAACTTCGCTCCATCTCTGCCCATACCTCTTCGACTTGGCGTCATCCGCTGCTAGAGCCTCCCCTCTCACAGCTTCTTTGACGCAGACTCTCTGTCGCAATGTCCTTGCGTGAGTCGCTGCGCCAATCGATTTCGGCACTTCTTACTTTGGGCGACTTCGCTGGAGAACACCATCCATGACATCGGCAACGCTTGGCAATATGCGATCATTGATCTTACTTGTGGTTCTAGCAGTCTTTGCGATTGCTGCGGGAATGTGGTGGGTTTCCACCAGAGCCACTCAGTTATCTCACCAGGATACCGGCGCTGGGGCCGAACACGAACCGGATCCCCACGCCCCCCAGATCGCTGCGAATGATCCTACCGCTGAAACAATCGAATTCCCTCAGCATCGCTGGGAGGCTGGTTCGGTCGTCATCGAGCCCGTCCAGTTACACTCCTTCGAGAAACGAGTCGAAGTTACCGGCAAGATTGCCATCAATGAAGATCGTCTGGCTCATATCTTCCCGTTGGCCGAAGGGGTAGTGGATGAAGTCACGGTGCACCTGGGAGATCAGGTGAAAAAGAAGGACGTACTGGCGATCGTTCAAAGTCGCGAAGTCGGCCAGGCCAAGCTTCAGCTCTATCAAGATCGGTTGAAGCTCGACCAGATATCGGCCCAGGACAAATGGACGCAACAAATCGTAACGAACGTCCAAGAGCTGATCGAAATGATCCGGGCGGAAGCAGAGGTTAGTGAGATCGAAGAACGATTCCGAGGAAAGCCCATCGGCGAATACCGTAACCAACTTCTGACGGCCTATATTGGCAAGCATACACATCAGCAAACGGTCAGCCGTCTATCCCCACTTTCCCAGACAGGGGCCGTTTCGGGCAAACAATTGATCCAGGCCGAATCGGACAGCAATACCGCTCGGGCCACGCTTCAATCTTTGATCGAGCAGATTCAGCAAGAAGCCGTTCAGGAGAGCCTTCGCTCTTCCCACGCCGTAAAAGAAATGGAAACACGCGTGGCTGTTGACGAGGCGGCACTGAAGGTTCTGGGTTTTGATCAGGAGGCACTTGAGGAAATCAATCCGGTCATCCAGGGCGAGGCCGTTTCCCATATGCCCATCTTCGCTCCCTTTGACGGAACCATCATCTCCAAGGACGTCGTCCTTGCCGAGCGTGTCGGCCCCGAAAGCCAGATCTTTAGCGTCGCTGACCTTTCCACCGTCTGGGTAACGGCCGACATCTACGAAGGCCAACTTCCCCTGCTCTCCCAAGCACGCGGTAAGACGATTCAGCTAAAAGCCGATGCCTGGCCGGGGCGGACATTCGATGCCAAAGTTTTCTACACCGGCGATCTGGTTGATCCCGACAGTCGAACACTCACGCTTCGGGCGGTGGCCGACAACCAAGATGCGGCTCTCAAGCCTGGCATGTTCGTGCATGTTCTGTTTCCAACTAGCGATGCCGGAAAAAGCTTGCAAATTCCTGCCACTGCTTTGCAGGACTTCGAAGGTCGTAACTTTGTATTCCTGCACCTGGGGGGCGACCTCTTTGAGGCACGCGATGTCACCCTGGGACGCAAGACCGAAAACATGGTGGAAATTGTCGAAGGGTTGAAAGAGGGAGATCAAATTGCGGTGCGAGGTGGCTTCGCATTGAAGTCGAAAATGCTGGACAGCTTGCTTGAAGAATAAGCCGAGCTGACTGCTGCTTGAATGCGTTTTATCTGCACACATTTTCGATCCCGAATGCCGAGTCTACCATGGTTCAAAATATTATTGAATGGTCCCTGAACAATCGATTCATCGTGATGCTGCTCGCCGTGGTTTTACTTGGGGCGGGGGTTGTCTCCGTCGCAAGACTTCCGCTCGATGCCGTTCCCGACTTGACGAATGTTCAAGTTCAAGTCCTCACGACCTCCCCTGCCCTCGGCCCTGTCGAGGTGGAACAGTTCATTACTTTCCCAGTGGAAAATGCCCTAAGCGGACTTCCGAAAGTGGAAGAAATTCGGTCGATTAGCCGCATTGGTTTGTCGGCGGTAACTGTCGCGTTCGAAGAGGGAACGGATATCTACTGGGCTCGAAATCTCGTCAACGAACGACTGCAACAGGCTCGCGAAAACATCCCGCCAGGCATGGGGGATCCTCAGATGGGGCCGATTGCCACCGGCATGAGCGAGATCTACCAGTTCGAGGTGCGTGCCGAAGAAGGACACGAATACAGCCTGATGGATCTCCGCACCATTCTCGACTGGCAAATCGCTTTTCAGCTGCGCAGTGTGCCTGGTGTAATCGAAGTCAATACGTTTGGCGGCGAGCTGAAGACGTATGAAGTTCAGGTCAATCCCGATCGACTGTTGAACTTCAACATCTCCCTGAATCGCGTCTTTGAGGCCCTAGAAGAAAACAATGCCAACGCCGGTGGTGGTTATATCACCCATAGCGCCGAGCAGCGTCTCATTCGCGGTGAGGGACTCATTCGTAATATGAAGGATATTGAAGACATTGTTCTCGATAGCCGTCGCGATGGGACCCCGATCCGTATCTCAGACGTAGCTAACGTTCGATTTGCGCCCATGCTGCGTCAAGGGGCTGTCACTCGTGACGGTAATCGAGAAGCGGTCACCGGCATGGTGATGATGCTAATGGGAGGGAACTCTCGCCAGGTGGTCGAGGATGTGAAACACAAGATCGCTGAAATCCAGGAGACACTTCCCGAAGGCGTCTACATCGATACCTTCTATGACCGCACTGAATTGGTTGAGAAGACGATTCACACGATTGCCGAAAACATCAGTGTCGGCGTGATCCTGGTCATCATTATGCTCTTTCTTTTGCTCGGGGATATTCGAGCAGGCCTGATTGTTTCTGCGGCCATTCCTCTTTCGGCCATGTGTGCCCTGATTGCGATGAAGCTTGCTGGGGTTTCGGCAAACTTAATGAGCCTCGGGGCGATCGACTTCGGGATCATCGTGGATGGTGCCGTGGTGATGATCGAGAACGCCGTGCGACATGCCAGCCGTTACCAACGTGAGCATGGGGGTGTCGTCCCCAAGGAAGTCTTTAAGGAATCATCGAAGGAGGTCGGCACGCCGATTCTATTCGCGGGTCTGATCGTGATTATCGTGTTCCTGCCGATCCTCAGCCTGCAAGGAGTCGAAGGCAAGATGTTTCGCCCGATGGCCTTCACTTTCATGTCGGCACTGACAGGTGCTTTGATTCTGAGTGTTACCGTGATGCCTGTGATGGCCTCCCTCTTTCTCGCTCGCAGCGTCAGTTCGAAAGACACCTTCCTGGTAAACTGGCTTAAGAAGTGGTACGAACCGCTGCTTAACTTTTCGATGCGTCACCCCATCCCCATGCTCGGAACTTCGATCGCGGTATTTGCCGTGAGTGTTGTTGTCGCCAGTGGTTTCGGTGTCGAATTTGTGCCGAAGCTGGATGAAGGGGACATCGCGATTCAATCGGTTCGATTGCCTAGCGTTTCTTTGGAAACATCCATCGAAATGACGAAAGCGATGGAGCGAACATTGCTCAAATTTCCACAGGTAGAAAGCGTTATCTCTAAGACAGGACGTCCGGAAATCGCGAACGACCCGATGGGCGTTCATCAGACGGACGTCCTGGTAAGACTCAAGCCTGTGGATGAGTGGCCCGAAGTGATCGCGAAAACCGATTTGGTGGAACAAATGCAAGCCGCCTTGGAGGAGGAAGTGCCCAGCAACTCCTACGGCTTCACGCAGCCCATCGAACTACGCGTGCAGGAACTTGTCGCAGGCGTTCGATCGGACGTAGGCCTCAGCATTTACGGAGACGATCTCGATGTGCTCAAAGAACAAGGGGACCGAATTGTTCGTGCTCTGAACGGTGTGGAAGGGGCAGCCGACGTGCAAGCCCAACAGGTCGCAGGGCTTCCCTACATGCGGATCAACATTCGCCGCGATGCGATTGCCCGCTATGGAATCAACGCCGCAGACATCCTTCGCGCGGTACAAGTGGTCGGCGGTCATACTGTCGGGGAAGTCTTCGAAGGACAACGTCGTTTCCCGCTACAAGTTCGCCTGGCCCCCGAGTGGCGCTACAATATCGAGAAGCTGGAACAGATCAAGATCGAAGATCCCCAAGGCCGGAGTATTCCGATCACGCAGTTGGCGGATATCATCGTTGAAGATGGCCCTTCCGAAATCAGCCGTCATGCCATTCGCCGCCGACTATTGGTTCAGTGCAATGTGCGGGGACGAGACCTGGCTGGATTCGTCGCTGACGCCAAGCAGACCATTGCCCGAGAAGTAAAACTACCTGCCGGTTACTCGTTGGCCTGGGGTGGGCAGTTTCAGAATCTGGAAGAAGCATCGCGGCGTTTGCTGATTGCCGTGCCGGTCGCTCTCTTTCTGATCTTTTCGCTGCTGTACATTACCTTTAATTCCGCCAAGCTGACGATGCTGATCTATTTGAACGTGCCCATCGCGGCCACGGGTGGTATTTTTGCGCTGTGGATACGTGACATGCCTTTCTCGATCTCGGCAGGTGTCGGCTTTATTGCGTTGTTTGGGATCGCGGTGATGAATGGTGTCGTTTTGATCGAACATATCCGGCACCTCAGGCACGAAGGCTTCGATCAACTTACCGCAGTAACGACCGGCTCTATCGACCGACTTCGCCCCGTGCTGATGACCGCATCTTGCGGTGCGCTGGGCTTTGTCCCCATGGCGATATCAGGCAGCGCCGGTGCTGAAGTACAACGCCCCCTGGCTACGGTGGTTATCGGCGGGCTAATTACCTGTACGGTGCTTACACTGTTAGTTCTACCTGCGATTTACCGCTGGTTTGAACCCTCCGCCGCTGCCGATGAACACGATTAATTCGTGTATCAGCGAGCGTAAATCCGCTCGTTCCCCTAATGATCAATGATCGGGGAACGAGCTTTCGGTTTGGCGCAAGTCCCATGAGGACACTCGGGGCAAACTGCGGACAATACAAATTACCTATTTCAACCTGATCCATCGGCAGCCCCCGATCCCCTGAAACTCCGTTGATATAACGAAAAATCTCTTCACTTTGCGGGTTGACTTCGGGTATCATCAGGCATCAGCAATACTCCATCGCTGCCCCACCGACCAACCCTCTCTCTCTGAAGATGCCATGAGACTTTTCTACATAGCTCTCGTGCTACTCCTCATCGCTTTGCCTGTTTCGGCCGACGAGAATTACTACCAGGAGCAGATCAAGCCGCTGCTGGCCATGAAGTGTTCGGCATGCCACGGGGCGCTCAAACAGGAAGCCGATTTACGGCTGGATGCAGGTCGGCTGATCCATTCAGGTGGAGCGAGCGGCTCGGTCCTTGACCTCGAACACCCCGCCAAGAGCGAGCTCCTTACTCGTATACAGTCCGACGATGCCGATCTGCGGATGCCGCCGGAAGGTGAGGGGGAACCACTTTCGGCCGAGCAAGTCCAACTCTTGAGTACCTGGGTCCAAGCCGGAGCAAAGTTTCCTGATGCGGAAGAAGTTCCGCCTGACCCGCGAAAGCATTGGTCATACCAGGCACCGCTGAAGGCCGATGTTCCCCAAATCAAGAACGAACTGGGAGAAGTCCACCCGATCGATGCGTTCCTGCTAGCTAAGCTTGAAGCACGCCAGATAGCCGCTGCCCCACTTGCCAGTCCTGCGACTTCAGTGCGAAGGCTCTACTTGGATTTAGTCGGTTTGCCTCCGACGGCAGACCAGCAGCACGCTTATATCAACGATTCCTCGCCAGGAGCCTGGAATCATCTTGTCGACGAGCTTCTCGACGATCCCGCCTATGGCGAGCGTTGGGGACGGCATTGGATGGACGTCTGGCGTTACAGCGACTGGGATGGTTACAAGAACGAACTCCGCGGAAGTCAACGTCATATCTGGCGCTGGCGAGATTGGATCATCGAATCGGTCAACGCCGACAAGCCGTACGATCAGATGATTGCAGAGATGCTGGCTGCCGATGAACTCGCTCCTACGGACCAAGCCACTCTGAGAGCCACCGGCTTCCTGGCCCGCAACTTCCACAAAAGCAACCGTAACATCTGGCTTGATGCCACGGTCGAACATACGGCCAAGGCATTTCTTGGCATGACAATCGACTGTGCGCGTTGTCACGACCACAAGTACGATCCGATTAGCCAGTCGGAATACTATGCAATGCGGGCCGTGTTCGAGCCCCATGAAGTACGCACCGAACAACTGTCCGGCGAGGCGGATCTCCTCAAGCAAGGTCTGGTTCGCGCCTACGATGCCAAGCCGAACGCACAAACCTATCTCTATGTCGCCGGCAACGAGAAGCATCCCGACAAAGAGCACCCCTTAGAACCAGGTCTCCCTGGGGTGATCGAACTGAGCTACAAGCCGCAGGCAGTCGAACTGCCGCCACTAGCCGTATTTCCCAGCCTGCAGGAGTATATCGAGTCTGAACAGATTCAAGCAGCAGAAGCGAAAGTAAAGGCCGATGAAAAGAAGCTCGCCGAATCCACCAACCCAAACGACAAGCCGCTAAACGAACAGGCACTGAGTGCTTCCTCCGCGGAACTGAAAGCACTGCGACATCGCTGGACCGCCGATCGGGCCAAGTATGCCGACAAAGTCACACCTGACAAGCTACAGCCACTAGCCAGGCAGGCTGTCCAAGCCGAGAGCAGCGCGAAGCTAGAACGAGCTCGCCATACACTTCTGGTAAGGCAGCAATCGCTGAAGCAAGCCGAAGCAAGTGATCAGCCCGACGACAAAAAGAAGGCCGCAATCGAAAAGGCCCGCAAGGAAGTCGAAGAGGCCTCCAAGAAACAAGAGGAAGCTGCCGGCTTAGCCACAAAGCAGGATGCGACCGCGTACACATCGGTCGGCACGGCCTATCCGGTGACAAGTACCGGCAGACGCACCGCCTTGGCGCAGTGGATTACCGATCGCCACAACCCACTCACCGCACGTGTGGCTGTGAACCATATTTGGATGCGTCACTTCGGCGAGCCGCTGGTCGAAAACGTGTTCGACTTCGGCCTTCGCTCACCTCGGCCGGAACACGTCGAACTGCTCGATTGGCTGGCGATCGAGCTCATGGAACACGACTGGAGCATGAAACACCTGCATCGCTTGATTGTCACCTCGGCGGCCTATCGTCGTGCATCAAGCGTTTCCGGCAAGCGGTTCACGGTCAACCTGGAACAAGATCCGGATAACCTATTGCTCTGGCGATCGAACGTGCAGCGACTTGACGCCGAGAGTATTCGCGATAGCGTGCTGCATGTCGCTGGCAGCTTGGACCGAACGCTGGGTGGTCCTGATATTGATTTCGAGCAAGGCGAAAAGGTGCATCGCCGCAGTCTCTACTTCCGCCATGCCTACGAGAAACAGATGCAGATGCTCGTCACGTTCGATGCGGCGGCACCCAACGAATGTTACCGACGATCGCCAAGTATTATACCGCAACAAGCACTTGCTCTATCCAATAGCTCGCTCGTTGTGGAACAGGCCCGCAAACTGGCTGCCAGGTTAAATGATGCCGAGCCCGATACCGAGAAGTTCATTCACCGGGCCTTTGAAGCAGTTCTTTGCCGCGACTGCACTCCCGAGGAATTGGCTGCCTGCCGAGACTTCCTTTCAAACCAATCCGAGCGATTGAGTCAACCGGAAAGCTTGACACCGATTGCCGGTGTCGCGAAAGCAGGCGTGCCGGCGGCGAACAATTCTACCCAGCGTGCCCGCGAAAACCTCGTGCATGTCCTTTTCAACCACAACGACTTTGTGACCGTCCGATGAGCGATTCCAACCGTCCGACAGAACAGCCTTCAGATAGCTTTACCCGTCGTAGGTTTCTTAATGACCTGGGGCTCGGTTTCGGTAGCATTGCTCTTTCCAGCATGCTCGCACGAGATGGCTTTGCCGAAACGCAATTGCAGCAGATCGCACCTCGGGCGAAGAGTGTGATCTGGCTCTTCATGATCGGAGGAGCCAGCCATCTGGAGACCTTCGATCCCAAGCCGGCATTGAACAAGTATGCCGGTAAATCGATCGAAGAGACTCCGCATGCCGACGTACTGAAGTCCTCGTTCCTGGAAAACGAACGAGTCGTTGCTTTCGATCCGAACAACGGATTCATCCGCAACAAGCTGTTTCCCATGCAAGTCGGATTTCAGCGACGAGGCGAAAGCGGACTAGATATTAGCGACTGGCTGCCGCACGTTGGTGCCCGGGCCGACGATCTCTGCTTGATCCGTTCGATGTGGACCGAAGACAGCAACCACGGCGCGCAGTTGCAATTTCATACAGGCCGACATCGCGTTGAAGGATTCTTTCCCACGATCGGTTCCTGGGTGAACTATGGGCTTGGCTCGATCAACGACAACTTGCCTCAATTCGTCGTCATAGGCACACCGGTGGCCGACTGCTGCGGCGGCCAGGAATGCCATCGAGCGAACTACCTTGGCCCGCGTTATGACGGCGTTCCGTTGAATATCGACCCGGCCAATCCCCTTCCCTACGCCAAGCCGCCGCAAGGAACGTTCCAGGAAGAGCAAGCTGGGCAGTTTGAATTGCTCCGCAAACTAAACGGACTGACGGCTGAAAACTTCCCCGACGACGATGCCCTCGCGGCACGGATTCGCTCTTACGAACTCGCCTACCGTATGCAGACGGCCGTGCCAGAAGTGGTACAGTTCACGGAAGAAACGCAAGAAACGCTCGACCTGTATGGTGTTGATCAAGCAGAAACGAAGACGTTTGGCCAGCAGATGCTTGCTGCCCGCCGCCTGGTCGAACGAGGAGTTCGGTTCGTGCAGGTTTATCACGGCAGCAATGGCGGTGCCGGGCAATGGGACAGCCACAAAGGGCTTAAAGTAAATCACACGAAACTCTGCAAGCAAATTGATCAGCCGCTGGGTGCTCTTCTCCAGGATTTGAAGCGGCGGGGCCTGCTCGACGAGACACTCGTCGTCTGGGCCACAGAATTCGGTCGTACACCTGGTTCCCAAAGTACCGACGGCCGCGACCATCATCCTTACGGTTTCACCATCGCAATGGCCGGCGGTGGCATCAAAGGGGGCATTGCCCATGGTGCGACCGATGAACTCGGCTTCCATGCGGTCGAGAATCGGCATTACGTCACCGATATCCATGCCACCGTCTTGAATCAACTCGGTCTGGACCCCCGCGCGATGCATGTGCCCGGCAGAAAACGCCTGGAGAAGGACTTCGGGCATGTGATCCGGGAAGTCATCAGCTAACGCCTCCCGGCATCGTCCTAGCAGAACGTCTTCATCTAAAAGTAACCACCCAGGCGAACCAATTCCTGGCATCTTGGCTCAATGAAGGCAAAGATACTGGTTCAATATGATTCTGCGCCTATCAAATCTGCATAAATAAACTGGGGCTTGGAACGAGCCTCGCCAGAAGGCAAAATCGTACGTAAAACGAACTTGTCATTCCCCTCGCTCAGAGTGCTTAAATTGACTGCTTCAGATCAAAATCGATTTCAGGTGGAACTGCGTGGCCTTATCGATCTACTTTCCCAGCACCTATACAGCGGTCCGCATGTGTTCGTGCGCGAACTATTGCAGAACGGAGTAGACGCGATCCAGGCACGTCGCCAGATCGAGCCGCAACACGAAGGCCTGATCGAGATCGAAGTGATTACCTCCGCGGAGAGCGATCCTACGATTATCTTCCAAGACAATGGCGTTGGGTTGACCGAAGACGAAGTCCATCAGTTTCTGGCCACCATCGGCCAGTCTTCCAAGCGGGGGGAGATGACCAGTCGCCCTGAAGACTTTCTGGGGCAGTTCGGGATTGGGCTCCTCTCATGCTTTACGGTATCGGATGAGATCGTCGTCCTCACGCGTTCCGCCAAAGGAGATAACCAGCCTGGCATTGAATGGCGGGGCTCGACTGATGGCACCTACTCGGTCCGCAAGCTCACCCAGGCGATCCCCGTCGGCACCCAGATCTTTCTACAGCCTTCAACCGGGTACGAAGATTATTTCGAGCCCCAGAAGGTGTTGAAGCTGGCTCGTGAATACGGCAGCCTACTTCAGCCGAAAATCACGGTGACCAGCAATGGGCAAACGGATGTAGTCAACGCCAAAGCTCCCTGGCATCAAGACACCACCAACCCACAGGTACGAGAAAACCTGCTCGCGTACGGCACCGAGGTCTTCGAACGCAACTTTCTCGACGTCTTTCCCCTGCATTCCACTTCCGGCGGAGTGACCGGTGTGGCGTACGTGCTGTCGGAAGC
This sequence comes from Blastopirellula marina, assembly GCF_002967715.1. Taxonomy (NCBI): domain Bacteria; kingdom Pseudomonadati; phylum Planctomycetota; class Planctomycetia; order Pirellulales; family Pirellulaceae; genus Blastopirellula; species Blastopirellula marina. Next base: position 221,818 of record NZ_PUIA01000016.1, on the reverse strand, counting down.
CGTTCATGCCGGATCGCGACAACCGCATCGCGTTTACCTGAAAGACATGCTGCTGTCGACCAAGACGCACGAAGTGCTTCCGGAATGGGCCTTCTTCGTACAGTGCGTCGTGAATGCCTCGCAGCTTCGCCCGACTGCTTCACGCGAATCGTTTTACGAAGACACTGTGCTGGAACGAACACGTCAGGAACTCGGCGATTGCCTGCGGCGGTACCTGGTCGAAATGGCTCAAACGCAACCCCGTCGATTCGAGCAACTGATCGCCGTTCATCACCTGGCCGTAAAGGCCTTGGCCGTCGATGACGATGAGTGCCTGGAACTGTTCGCTGACTGGTTGCCGTTTCAAACTTCGTTGGGAACGATGACCCTGGCCGAATTCCGCAAACAGAACTCGGTCATTCGCTACGTCCCCAGTTGCGATCAGTTCCGCCAGATCGCCCAGGTCGCGGCATCCGAATCGCTGGCAGTAATCAACGCGGGCTACGTCTATGATGTCGACATCTTGACTCGGCTGAGCATGATTCGATCGGACTTCAAACTCGAAGAGTTCGACGCTGAGCAACTCTCTGATCGCTTCGAACAGCTCAGCCAGAGCGAACGGGAAGAAACGCTAGAATTCGAGCGTCTGGCCGACATGACGTTGCAACGTTTTAAGTGCGCCGTCGAAATCGCCAAGTTTCTTCCCAGTGACTTGCCGTCACTGTATGTTACCGACGCGAACGCCGACTTTATCCGCTCGGTGGAACAAGCCCAAGATGTTACCGAAGGAGTATGGAACGACATGCTGGGAGACCTGACGCGTGACGTTCCTTCCAGCTATGCCCGTCTCTATCTCAACTATTCCAATCCGCTTATCAAGCGTATTTGTCAGTTGGGTCAGTCGGATGGTCAGCGTCGAAGCGTCGAGATGGTTTACATCCAAGCACTTCTGCTGGGGCATTTTCCACTGAAGAAAAGTGAAGTCAAACTCTTAAACGAGGGGCTGTTGGGACTGCTCGACTGGGCCGTAGGAGGACAAGACAATGAGTGAGGAACTTGGCGATCAGATCTATGATCTGCAGATGCAGGCCTACAACCTTCCGACCGGCGATACGCAGTTGCGACTGTATGAAGAAGCCCTTCGTCTGGCGGAACAGACCCGAGACCTGGACATTATCTTCGAGGCACGGATTTTCGTAGCGGGAGCCGCAGGCTTCTCCGGTCATGAAGAGAAGGCCATGGCAGCGTTGGGGTGGTGCCTGGCGACGTTTGAGAAAAACGAAGATCGACTCCAGGAACATGCGTTTGACCTTCTATGGGCGTTTAAGAACTTCCTGAGTTCCATCGGCGATCTTCCGCAAGTCTCACAAGAACAGTTCGACCAACTTCTTGCGCAGATGGAATCGCTCTACAAACGCTTCGGCTACAATATGCGAACAGTCCATTTCGTGCGCATGTACTTCGGCATAATGATTGGCAACCGCGCCATGTCGATGGAATCGCATGCTAAATACGTCGCGATTCCGAGAGACGAGATGGCCCACTGTCTTGCCTGTGAGGCTGATGCCGAGATGTCTTACTACTCTTTTCTGGGAGACCCCAAGACGGCCATTAAAGTGGTATCCAAAATCCTCTCAGGAAAGCAATCGTGCGCGCACATACCACATCGGACCTTCAGTGGTATCTTGCGGCCTCTGGCCATGTTGCAGCGTTATGACGAAGCCGACAACTACCAGAAGCGGGGCTACCGACTCATCCGTACGAATCGGGACTTCCTAGACCTGGTTGGCGAACAGATCGCCTACCTTCTGCATCGCGGCAAAACGGTAGCCGCGATTCGAATGTTCGAGAGACACTTGGCCTGGGGCTTGGAAACTCACGAGCTGTCCGCTCGTTTTATTTTTTACACCGCCTCAAAACATCTCTTCACTGCGCTGCCCAGAAGGAAACCGACCCGTAAACTTAGCCTGCCCACCTCGTTTCCGCTGTACGAAGAATCGAGCGAATACGACGTTGCGCAGCTAATCGATTGGCTAGAACGGGAAACCAGTTCGCTGGCAGTAACATTTGACCGGCGCAACGGCAACGACTACTTCAGCAACGAGCTACCCACGCGGCTAAAGTATTGAGACGCACCGGCGAGTAGTGGAAAGCCATCACAGAGTACAAGCCATGACGGGGGACATTAGCGATCAGATATACGATCTCCAGGTCGAAGCCTACAACCTTCCCAATGGCGAAACGCAGCTTCATCTGTATGAGGCAGCCCTGCGCCTGGCGGAACGCAGTCGCGACCTGGATCTCATCTTTCCGGCCCGGTTGTACGTGGCGTGTGGTGCAGGCAACTCCGGCTACGAAGAGAAAACCATGGCTGAGCTCGCTTGGTGCCTGGCTGTCTTCGAGAAAGATCGAGAGCGTTTCCTAGACCACAAGAAATTCCTTTTGTCGATCTTGAAGACGTTCTTGTGTGGCGTCAGCCAGTATCCGCACGTCACACGTGACAAGTTTGACCAGCTATTAGGACAGTTGGATTCTCATCTACGTCATTTTGGCTACAGCCAGCGCACAATTCATTACGTGCGCATGAGTTTTGCCCGCTCGATTGGCGACCGGGAAACAACCATCGCGTCGCATGATAAATACCTTGAGTATCCCCGGGATGAGATGTCCCACAAAGTTCCCGCAGAGGCCGAATCCGAGTTCTGGTATTACTGGTTTCTCGAAGAAACGGAAAAGGAAGTCGAAACGGCAATCAAAATCCTTACCACCAAGCCGTCGAAATCGTTCACACCTCACGACACTTACAGTGGTGTCTTGCGTTCCCTGGCTCTACTCAAGCAGTACGAAGAAGCGGACCAATACCAGCAAAAGGGGTACCGACTGATTCGTGACAATCGAAAGTTCCTAGAACTAGTTGGTTTTCAGATCGCCTATCTACTCCACCGAGAACGCACCGCACCTGCGATCCGGATGTTTGAACGTCACTTGCTGTGGGGCCTGGAAACGCACGACCAAGGCTCGCGTTACATTTTCTACGTCGCTGCCCAGCACCTCTTCACTGCGATCGCACAGGAAAAGCCCGTCCACAAACTCAACCTGCCACCTTCATTTCCTGTTTACCAAGACTCGAGTGAATACGATGTCCAGCAGATCATCGATTGGCTAGAGAAGGAAACAAGCTCACTGGCTGCGGCATTCGACCAGCGCAACGGCAACGCCTATTTCAGTGTCGACCTGCCGAGACTACTGAAATACTGATTCTCTATGGCCTTCCATAATTGTTCGGAAGCATCACGCCGGCGCGTAAGATACGATCACGTTCTCCAATTGAACAGACTCTGAGCTGGCGCTATTTTCTCGCGGCAATTGCTCTCTCGCTCTGTATTTTCAATACGCATTTGCCAGGATCACGCGTGAGAAAACACCCGCGTAATCATGTCAAATAACATGCCCGCCCTAGTAGGCTTTCAACGTAATCGTTTATTAGCGCAAATCCTGCTTGTACTGGAACTCAATCGTTCCTTCACTGCGAGCAGAGTTGCTAGGCAAGAATCTCGTGCACAACCTTACCGCCTTCGGGGCCGGTCAGACGATGTTCTCTGCCTTCATGAAAGTAGGTCAATTCGTTGGGCTGTAATCCCAGGGCATGCAGAATGGTGGCATGCAGATCGCGGAAATGAACTTGCCCCTCGACCGCACGCGAGCCCGTTTCGTCGGTCTTGCCATGCGTGTACCCAGCCTTCACACCACCACCAGCCAACCAGAAAGTGAAGCCGCGGTAGTTGTGGCCTGTTTCATCCTTGCCATTATCAGGCGTCAGGCCTGGGCGGCCGAACTCACCTCCCCAGACGACCAGCGTGTCTTCCAGCAGTCCCCGCATCTCAAGGTCATCCAGCAATGCGGCAATAGGGGCATCGGTGACTTCGCAATTGGCCTCCAAATCTCGACGATGATTTTGATGCTGGTCCCAGCTTCCATGATTGAGTTCGATAAAACGCACACCAGCTTCGGCAAAACGTCTGGCCAACAGGCATTGCCGGCCGAAATCAGACGGCTTGCAAGTTCCGACGGAAAGTGACTTGCCGACACGGTATCGTCTGAGCGTTTCTTCCGACTCGGTACTGGTATCCAGCAGTTCCGGTGCGGCGGTCTGCATGCGATAGGCAAGTTCCATCGACTCGATCACCCCTTCCAGCTTCGCGGCATCCGGGTTTTGCTGGAGGTGCTGCTGGTTGAGCGATTGGATAAAATCCAACTGCTGCCGCTTAGCGGTTTTAGAAAGGTGCTCTCCGCGAATGTTATTGATCGTTGCCTGAGACATGCTCTCGCCGTTGGTGCCGATCGGCGTGCCCTCGAAGACAGGCGGCAGAAACGCACTCGTGTAGACCGACGGCTTCGAGGTATTCAGGCTGATGAAGCCTGGCAGATTTTGATTTTCGGTCCCAAGTCCATAGTTGATCCATGCCCCCATGCTGGGCCGTTGCCGCAGTCTTTCGCCGGTATGCAACTGCAAGAATGACTGGGCGTGGTTGCCCGTATCGGCATGCATACCGTTGATTATGCAAAGCTTATCGGCATGCCGCGACGTCTCTGGCAGAAGATCGGAAATCCATTGCCCACTTTCACCTCGCTTTCGAAATGGGTAAACCGAACCGGGATGCTTCTTCTGACCCGTTTGAGGTTTGTAATCGAACATATCCAGCTGTGCCGGCCCACCACTCATGCACAGAAAGATAACTCGCCTGGCTCGCGGACGATGCAGCGGAATCTTTGGCTGGAGCGTGCCGGAAGAATCGGCTTGAAGCGATTGCTGACAAAGAGCCGAAAGTGCCAAGTACCCGAACCCACATGATGCTGATTGCAACAGGTTTCTTCGAGATGGAATCATGGGAGACCTCGCTTCTGGGTGGGTACGAGCAATCGTCGCGAATCAGGGTTAATCGACATAGCGAAATTCATTGGACGCAAACAGGGCCTGACAAAAAGCGGCCCAGGGACGCATCTGCTTGCCGTCAGATGCACCAGAGCTTTCGCTTTCCAGTCGATCGAGTAGCGTCACCGCTTGAATCAATTCAGACTGAGTCGGATCGCGTTGAAACGCTCGACGGAATACTTGTGTGATCTTTTCTTCGGTTGTGGCGTTCGGGTCAGCAGATACCAGCGTGGACAAGCTCTCGGCCTGTTGGACAACGAAAGGGCTATTCAGCAGGAACAACGACTGTGCAGGCAATACGGTTTGATTGCGTTTACCAGTCACTTTCAGCCCATCAGGCAAGTCGAAAGCCGCCAGTTGGGCAGGCGGAGCGTTTCGCATGTAACAAAGATAGACACTGCGATGATTACTTGGTTGATGCAGTGTCGATGCCTCGTGCGGAGGCTGATTGATCAACGCATCGATCTCTTGAATCGGACTTCCCTGGCCAGGCTTCAAATCGAGAGTGCCACTTGCCAGCAGAATCGAGTCGCGTAACTGCTCAGCCGTAAGTCGCCGTTTTCGGTGCCGCGTCAGCAGTCGGTTTTCTGGGTCATGCTCAGCAATCTGGTCACCGTAGTCGCTCGACAATTGATAGGTTCGACTTAGCACGATCGATCGAATGAGCCCCTTGATCGATCCACCACCATCGATAAAGTCCTGGGCGAGCCAATCGAGCAACTCGGGATGAGTTGGTCGAGCACCGAACACACCGAAGTCATCTGGTGTCGCTACAAGACCTTCCCCCATCAATTTCAGCCAGACTCGATTGACGATCACACGCCAAGTTTGTGGTTGCTGTGGATCAGAAAGCCAGGCAGCCAATTCGATCCGGCCACTCTCTGCTTCTGGAATAACCAAGTTCGGTACGAATGGCGAAGTGCCGTCCCCTTGGACCACTTGCCAACAAGCGGTCAGTGTTCCGCGGGGGACCTCTGCTCCTAGCTTTTCACTGGTTCCATTGATATGCACTTTACAATGAGCAGGCTTACTGGCCTCGCGAACACCCATCGCGACACCAAGCTGGGTAATTCCTTTCGGGCGGCCGGAGGCTATGTGCAGGGCAGCTACGTCAGCATCGGAAACCGATTTTGAGAACAAACTAAAGTGGGCCAGGCTACCGGTAAGGGGCGCGAAACCTTCGCTTCGCCCCCCCAAGCTAAAACGTGATTCCTTCTCAAAGGTCGGTTCCAGCTTCCCTTCGATTTCCGGCTTCGACACGCCATTGAGATAGACACGAACCTTATTCCCTTGGCGAACCATGACCACATGATTCCAAGCCCCAGGGACAATGACAGTACTGCCGGCCAGGGAAGCCTTCTTCTTGTTGCCATTGAAAACGAACAGGCGGCCGGTTCGTTTCGGATCGTGTGTCCCACCGATACCTAGGTGGTCGCCAGGTATCTCTTTGTTGCCGAGTTCCCCGCGGGTAAACAGGTACGCGGTGATCGGCCGCGAGTTATTGGGCGAATCATTCTTGAACCAGAACGAAACGGTATAGTCCGCAGCCAGATCGGGCGCATTGCCTTGCAGGTAAGACTCTTTCAACTGTACGAACTCGGACGGCGAAAACTTCGGCGATCCGATTTCTTTCCAGCCGTCAGGCAATTGATCGAGTGCAACGCTTGCTTTCGGTTGCATTTGCTGAACCAAGTCGACGTACCCCGCAGGCAAAGCCAAGGGAGCTTTCATCTGGCCGAGCTTGCCGCCGTCGTCCGAAAGCTCTGAGCTTAAGACATGCAGTTCGGTAGGAGGAGCGGTCAGTTTTTCATTACCGGCGGCACCATACAGCGTTTCGCTGCTCGTAAAGATGCCTGCCATGGCGTAATAGTCGCGAGTTGGAATGGGGTCGTGCTTGTGGTCATGACAACGCGCGCAAGCCACACTGAGCCCCATAACGGCCGTGCTAACCGTATTGATTTGATCGTCGACGATATCCATTGGAAAGTCTTTGTTCATCGCCGACGCCGGTTTGGAACCGATCGCCAAAAAGCCAGTCGCGACCAGCAATCGATTTCGCTCCTGGGCAGTATCGGCCGGCAGCAGGTCGCCAGCGATCTGTTCGGTCAAGAAGCGATCGTATGGAATGTCTCGGTTGATGGCGTCGATGACATAGTCGCGGTAACGCCAGGCATGAGGAAAAGTCGCATTGCGAGAAAGACCATCGTTACCGTTCGACTCGCCATAGCGGGCAACGTCGAGCCAGTGCCTTCCCCAATGTTCGCCAAACTGCGGACGCGAGAGCAATTCATCCACCAGGGCTTCCGTCGCTTGCCGACGATCCTTCGACGCGGCCTCGACAAAGGACTCTATCTCACTCACCGATGGAGGAAGACCGATCAGGTCGTAATACAAGCGTCGAGCCAGGGTTCGCAGTTCGGCATCATCCGTAGGCTGAGCATTGGCCTGCTCCATTTTTTGCAATACGAACTGATCAATTGGCCCTAGAGGCCAGTCCTTCCGCGCGACACTTGGTGGCGGGATGACATTCCGGGGATAAAAGGACCACAGCTCCTGTTGCGTCCAGTTTTCTTTGGGGCCTGGATGGGCAGCTTCCGTTCGAGGGTCCCACGCGCCACGTTGAATCCATTGCGAAACCACATGGATCTCTGATTCCGACAGGGGCTTGTCCGGCGGCATTTCGAACGATTCGTAATGCAACGCATCCATCAGCAAGCTCTTATCAGGCTCACCGGGCACGACAGCGGGGCCGGATTCACCACCACTTAAGAGTCCGGCTCGGCTATCCAAGAGAAGCTTACCACCGATCTCTTTCGCGTCGGCCGAGTGACACCCATAGCATTTGGCGACCAAAATCGGACGTACCTTTTCCTCGAAAAAGGTACGCTCCTGATTGGGTATCTGCTCTTGGCCCCAAGCGATCGCTCCGTTTGCCGGACCGATCAGCAAGGCACATAGCAGTAGAGGAATCCGGTGCTTCATGTCCGGGTCCTGATTAGGCGGGGGAGGGAAAAAGAGATTAAAGGCAGGTTACCGCCGATTGTCCTCCTGCTGGCGTTCCCGTGCAACGTTTCTTTTCTCTGTTGCCGGGATTTTTTCTGACAAAATGATCCACACAAGAATGCTAGGTATTCTGGGTAGATATTTCATGACATCACTATTCCTCGTATTTCACCGTTGAGGAACGATTTTCCGGAATTCCTGCCGAGCCAGCAGCGCACCGAAAAGGACTTGCTTCACCTTGGCAATTGGTGAGTTCGACGGCCGTGATCCAAGTGGCAACGACAGCGTTCGCAGCTTAGATACGTTACCTAGATATGGGGCTAAGCAGCCCGTCTTAGTTGACTTCTGCACATCTGGCGAATCGTTGTAGCAACGAAATCGATATCTTCGCTTGCCAGATGGTTATAGGTTGGCAACATCAAGCCATTTTGGCCGAGCGTGTTGGTATGCTCCATGCTGCCAACAACTGGGCAATCGCGGTAAGGAGGCAAGCTATGGATGGGTACGAAGAATGGGCGCGAGTCAATCCCGGCGTCTGCCAGATGGGCGATCAGTTCATCTCTCGTATGGCCGAACACATCAGGCTGGATCACGATCGAATACATCCAGGGGCTAAGCGTCGCCCAACTGGCGACCGGCTGCAGATGAATGCCTGGGATCGAAGATAATTGTTCTGAGTATTGTTCAAAGATGCCGCTTCTTCGCGAAAGAATCTCCTCTCTCCGTTCCAACTGAGCACAAAGAAGCGCACAGGCAATGTTCGTCAGACGATAGTTGTAGCCAATGATTGGGAAATAATATCGGCGATTGGGGTCCATTCCCTGTCCCCGCAAGGCCTTCAAGCGAACATTCAACTGGTCGCCGTTGAACGTTACGGCTCCCCCTTCCCCCGAGGTGAAGATCTTGTTTCCGAAAAATGAGAACGTTGCCGCATCGGCCAGACCACCAACCGGGCGGCCTTTATACTCGGCGAATGGTGCTTCCGCCGCGTCTTCGATGACCCACACACCATGAATGGCGGCGATCTCGTTGATGCGGTCCATGTCGGCAGGATGGCCGAGAAGGTGGACGGCAATGATCCCCCGAGTTTTGGAGGTAATGGCTGCTTCGAGAGCCTCGGGATCCAGGCACCAGGTCTCTGGATCAACATCCACAAACACCGGGGTCGCGCCGCAGTAGGCTACGGCATTCGCAGTAGCGATATAGGTCATCGAAGGAACAATGACTTCGTCTCCAGGGCGAATCCCCAACCCCATGACTGCCAGATGCAGAGCGACTGTTCCATTAGCACAACTCAACGTGTATTTCGAGTCGCACATCTCGCCAAATTCACGCTCGAACCGTTCGATAAAAGCCCCGCTGGAAGAAATCCACGAACTGCGAATGGCTTCAACAACGAATTCCTCTTCGTTGCCGCTCACATCAACGCTCGCTACAGGGATTTTCCACATACGATTTGCACTCTGTTTGCTCGGATATTGACGAGGTATCTTGGCTATTAGGCAGGTCTGCTTTGGGAATAGACTGGGATGCCGGTCGGAAGTTTAGCAAACACTCGAACCATGGAGCAACATCAGCTCATATCCATCACTCCTGTGAGGTAATCCGTATTGACTTTATGCTTTGAAGTCGATGATAAAGCGAAGCAGTCAATCCTAGGGAATGTTTGACATAGCTTGTCCTTTTTTCGCGCGAAGTCAAAACCATGAAGGTACACCGAGATCGAGTAAGCATTGACGTTGCCTTATCTCCACAAAATACAAGTAGCGGAAGCGAGCCCCGAAGTGCCGTCACTTGCAACTTGGAATTGAAGGAAAAGAAGTCGATCTTCCGAAAGATCAAGGACGAGTTTCGTCGAACCCAAAAACGCGTTTCAGTCGGAATTTCTCGACTATCTGGTGGTCACCGCCCTATCGATGACGAGACAAATCGAGCAATCGCAGAGCTCCAGGACGCCAATCGCCAGCTACAGCAAACCGTAGCTCTGCTCCAAGCAAGAATGGACGAGGTCCAAAGACTCAGCTCGGGAAACCGCAACTCAAAAGCCTCCAACGGAATTCTCGTGCAAGTGAAGTCCGGATATGTCATGTGCCCTCCTCACGAGTCGACACTGTTGGGCTATCTGCGCGAGTCTGGGGACCTGGAACGCGGAACTCGATTGCTCATAGAGCGCATTTTACGACCAGGAGATGTCTTTGTTGATGTAGGCAGCCATATCGGATTACATTCCGTGGCTGCGGCGAATCGCCTGCAAGGTCGTGGTAAGGTTTATGCCTTCGAACCATCAACATCAACCTATGCGTTTCTGCAGGACACCGTTCAGGCAAACAACTTTCAAGATCTCGTAGAAACGTTTCAGTGTGCTGTTACTGATCAAGTCGGCGAGCAACGGTTTTATCTGGCCCCCATTGCGGGCCATCAGTCACTATTTCCACTTTATGAAGAGCAGGTAAACTCCGACAATTTTGAGATTGTGCGCACTACTCCTTTGGACGACGCCTTGCCAGCAGGGACCAATGTTCGCCTGTTGAAAATCGATGCCGAAGGGGCGGAGATCCTGGCGGTCCACGGGGCCCGACAAACCATTCAGGCCAGTCCGAACATTGGCTTAATCGTCGAGTTTGGCCCTTCTCATCTGGAACGCACCGGAGTTACCGCAGCCCAGTGGTTTGGGGCATTTGAAGAACTGCAGCTGGTGTATCGGGTAATTGAACCCTTTACGGGAACGCTAGAAGAATGGTCGATCGAACAACTTATGGAAGTCGAATCGGCCAATTTGCTCTTCGCGAGACCTGACTCTGACATTTGGGCATCCGCACAATGACGCAACGACACTGTGAAGTGGTAGTTGTTGGTGCAGGTGGACATGCCAAAGTCTGTATCGAACTATTGCAAGCCATGGGGCACGAGATTGCCTGCTGCATTGGCGGCCCCGATAGTCCGCCTTCATGTCTTGGCCATAAGGTACTTGCAGGCGACCACAATCTGCCGAACCTCTATGAGAAGGGATATCGGCAGGCTTTCGTTGCGATCGGTGCCAATCACGTTCGGGCTCGCATCTTTCACGAGCTTCACGCACTGGGATTCGATATAGTCAATGCCATTAGCCCTACTGCCGTTGTCTCGCCATCTAGCCAATTGGGGCGCGGCATAGCAGTCATGGCAAACGCAGTGATTAATGCTGATTCCCGGATTGGAGATGCTGTCATTATTAATACGGGAGCAACCGTCGATCATGACGTCATCGTCGCGAACGGAGTCCACATCGCACCCAGATGTGCTCTTGCAGGAAATGTCCAGGTAGGTGAGCGAAGCTTCTTGGGAGTCGGGTGCAGTATAATACCAGAGATTAAGATCGGCTGTGATACAGTCGTTGGTGCAGGTGCAGTTGTGGTTCAGGATCTTCCGGACTCAATCGTTGCCTACGGGGTTCCTGCGAGAGTCGCTCGAACAAGGGATTAGCTCCTCAGCTCATGAAAATTGCACTGTGCTCGTCATTTGTTCCATTCGTTTCGGGTGGGGCTCGAAATATCGTCAACTGGCTGGAAGCCATGCTCCAGGAAGCAGGGCACCACGTTGAGGTAGTCAATTTGCCTCAAGTCGATGATCCCAATTCACTCTTCAAGCAAATGTGTGCGTTTCGATGGGTGCATCTGGAAAATGCTGACCGGATCATCTGTTTCCGTCCTCAAGCTCATTTGATCCCGCACCCTCACAAGATCCTCTGGTTCATCCATCACATTCGTGTTTTCTACGATCTTTGGGATCACCCCGAATATAACCGGCTCGAGAAAAACATGGCCATTTGCGGTTTCCGCGATGCACTGCATGCGGCCGACTTGGAGGGGCTCAAGGAGGCAAAGACAATCTTCACGAATTCCACGATCGTCAGTGGACGCTTGCGCGAATTCAATGGTGTTGACTCGGAAGTGCTATATCCGCCTGTTTTTCGTCCAGAGCGATATCGCAACTGGGGTTCCAACGACGAGATCGTATGCATCTGCCGTCTCGAACATCACAAGCGTCAACATCTTCTCGTAGAAGCAATGGCCCATGTAAAATCGCCGGTCCGCCTGCGTCTGTGCGGCAGCAGCAATGGCAAATACCCGCAAGATTTAGATGACCTGCTCAGTATGTTGAGACTGAATCGGCGCGTTGTCATCGACAACCGCTGGATCACTGAAGAAGAAAAGGTCCAACTGCTTGGTAACTGCCTGGCTGCAGCCTATGTTCCGCTCGACGAAGATTCATACGGCTATCCAACAATTGAAGCTGCGCTCGCCAGCAAGCCTCTGATCAGCACGACAGACGCAGGAGGCGTAAGCGAGTTTGTTACTGATGGCTGGAATGGCTACATGGCGTTGCCTGATCCAGAAGCGATTGCCGAGGCAATTGACAAAATGTATTTCGACCGAGAGAAGACACGTCAAATGGGTGAAAATGCCCGAAATGAAGTGGCTACCCAAGGCATAACTTGGGAACGCGTACTGCAAAGATTGCTGGCATGAAAGTTCTAATCGTCAACAATATGGCTCCGTTTGTATGGGGTGGTGCCGAGGAACTTGCGGTGCATCTGCGCAAGAACCTGGAATTAGCCGGCCATGAAGCGGAGATACTGCGAATCCCTTTCAGCTGGGAGCCGCCAAGCCGGCTACTCTCGCAGATGCTCATGGCCAGGACCTTAGAACTTTCGAATACGGACCACGTTATTGCGTTGAAGTTTCCGGCTTACTTGATTCGTCACCCCAACAAGACACTCTGGGTTCTACATCAATATCGCCAGGCATATGACCTGTACGAAGCTGGCACGACCAATCTTGTCGGAAGCGAAGGCGATCAGATCCGGCAAGTGATTAAAAAGGCAGACGCGGAGGCGTTTGCTGAATCGAAACAAATCTTTGTCAATTCAAAGGTAACTCAGCAGCGTCTGCGGCAATTCAACAACGTCGAGTCCAAGGTATTGCTCCCTCCAGTAAACGACCCTGAAAGCTTTCAAGGAGGCTCTGATAGTGGTTACATCTTTGCCGGCGGACGCATCAATGGATTGAAACGCCAGCATCTATTGCTCGAGGCACTAGCACAAACGAAAAAGGGAGTTCGCCTGATTATCGCTGGTCCTCCAGACTCTGAAGCAGATGCCCAGCGACTACGGCGGATGGCTGAGGAATTGCAGGTCAGCGATCGCGTTCAGCTAGACTTGCGATTCCTTTCTCGCAGCGAGTACACCAACTATGTGCGTCATGCCAAGTGCGTGGCCTATTTGCCCTTCGACGAGGACTCACTTGGCTACGTCGCGATGGAAGCTGCCACAGCCAAAAAAGCGATCCTGACGACAGACGATAGTGGAGGCATCCTCGGTCTGGCAAAACACGGCGAGACCGGTTGGGTCACCCAACCTAACGCTGAATCGCTCGCGGAAGCCATGGCATCGGCTTTTCAGGATTCCGCTTACACCCGAGAACTCGGGTGTAATGCTTCGCAATATTGGGATTCTCTGGGAGTTAGCTGGCAGACAACAATACAGGCATTGCTTCCATGAAATTATCGATCTTCACACCTGGCCTGATACAATCCGCAGTTGGCAGGTCTGTCAGATTAGTCGTACGTACACTAGTGGACTCCGGACACGAAGTGACCGTCATACGGTCCGAATCGGAATCGCTACTGACCAGGTCCCCTCATAATTTCGCTTCGCCTGTCATCACGTGGCAGGACGTTCGCAACGTGACTCAAACCCTGCAGACGTCCGACTATACCTTCTACCACCTGGGTAACAACTATCATTTTCATGAAGGCTGCCTGAAATGGATGCCCAGTTTTCCAGGCATCGTATGTTTGCACGACTTCTGCTTGACCGACCTGGCCATTGAAGCTTGTCGACTTGAACCCGCGAAAATGCGAGACGTCGTATCGCATTGGTACAGCGATGAAATTGCCGCAGACTTTTTCAAGCCTCGCAAATCAGACAGCTTCATGGAACAGCTTCGCAAAACGGCCCCTATGACCGAATGGCTATGTTCACAGGCACTCGGAATATTAACCCATAGCAGTTGGGGGATCGATCGCGTAATGAGTTCGTGCCCCGGGCCCGTGATGGAGACTCCTCTCGCCTACGACGCGATGGAAGTGCCTCGCACCGACGAACCGCACGATTCGACTTTTCGAATCGTGACACTCGGACATATTAACCGCAATAAACGCGTCCACGAGGTGATTCAAGCAATCGGAGCCAGTCAGAGCTTACGGCAGAAAGCAGAGTATTGGTTGGTAGGCCCGATCGAAGCAGACATGCGAACAGAGGTCTCCTCGTTGGCCCAAAAACTGGGCGTTCGGCTTGTTATTAAGGGGCAGGTCAACGATGCCGAATTCGGTAACGCGATTCAGAGTGCCGATGTCATCTCCTGCTTGCGTTGGCCATCGCTCGAGGCGTCTTCCGCTTCATTAATTGAAGCCATGCTGATGAAAAAGGCCGTTATCGTCATTGACGATGCTCACTACAGCGATATTCCAGATAAGTGCGTTTTAAAGATTTCGCACGAGCGGGAAGTCGATGAGTTGACCAAGGCAATCGAAGAATTGGCCGCCCAGCCTGATGCTCGTCTCGAACTCGGAATACAGGCACAACGTTACGCGCAGTCGCAGTTCTCACCGGCGGCTTATATGAACGCAATGATTCAAATAGCCACTGCCGTTGCATCATCTCATCCACGACTTGCGGCAATTGATACCATGACAAACATCGCAAAGTCTTGGGGAGCCCACCCCAACTTACTCCATGCTGAAGAATTGATCGCACCCTTGCGGCTATTTGAAAATGCACCGACTCGCCAACCCAGCCTGCCGGAATAGCTTTGTCAGCCAATTTGGAAGTGCGATGAAGTCATTACTTCCGTCGCAATTGATTGATTTTCTCTTTCAACTGGGCAGCGACATCCTCGGTATCTCCCAGCGGTTGTGGCGATACGGTCTTTTCTCGAGTATAGCCGACGTGTTTCATCCAGTTGGCCGAACGATGTTTCCGCAATTTATCGACCTGCTTGTAGAGTGGATCTGCCTGAATTGCTTCGGGAGTTTGCTGGGGAACGGGAACATCCAGGGCGGCCAAAATTGATTGCGCCATGAACAAGTGCCCCTCAGCTCCGGGATGAACGCGATCTTTGGAAAAGACCTCCGTTCGAGCATCGCGTGCTTTCCGCATGGCCGAATGCAAATCAATGACATGAACCGCAGGCTTTTCGAGTGCCATTTGCCACGCCGCATACTTGGTCATCACCGAGTCATAGTTGAATTCTCCCGGCTTGGTCGTTTCATCGTAGATGGGAGGAGTCACCAGCACTATCTGCTCGACTCCCGCGGCCTGACATTGTTCGATAAGCTTATTCACCCCTTGTTGAAAGGCAGAGAATCGCTCGGCATCAAGCGGCTTATAGATCCCATCGTTGATACCATAACAGGCAAACACAACCTCGGGTTTGACTCGCTCTAACAACCGTCCGAGACGTTCAAACAGACAAGGGCGAGGAAACGCACCACCTGCATGACCGTCTTCGCTTAGCCCGGAAAGAGTTTCGCTTGCAAGCCCGAGACCGTAGATATCGAAGTCTTGTTGGGGGTACAGTTTCTCAAGATAGTAATCGACGAAGCTTACATATCCACCTGCCTGCGTGATGCTGTCTCCTAAGAATACCACGCGTTTACCGGCGAGATCCTGTGCCGTGAAGCTACCCAGTGAATGGGCACCGCTTGGGGTCGGATTCGTTTCTTCTGCCAAGAGACTCGATGGGACGAACAGTAGCATCGCACCTATAGCAATCTTCATCAAATTCATGATTCGCCTCGGTTTCGGTGAGCGTGGTTTGTTTCCATTGTAAACTACCGCCCTGGGCAATTGCGACCGTTTGCATCGGTGTGGCAATATTCGTAAACTAGCCACTGCCTTCTGTTTCAGCTGAATATCACTTGGTGTGTCTGGTCTGCCGCAACCCTTTCAGCGGTGCGGTAGTCGCGTTTTTCATTGTTTTGACGCAAGTTCTACTGTGCAAACCACATCTCACTCGTTTAAGCGTCCCAAGGCAGATCTTTCTATCCTGGAATTGCTCGCATTGCAGTTCCCCAATGCCGACGCGGCCATTGCCGAGACTGCTCGTCTGGCCGCTGTGCAGACTTTACCCAAGGGGGTCGTGCATGTGATCAGCGATATCCACGGCGAGGACAAGAAGCTACAGCACGTCATCAACAATGCCTCAGGCACGCTTCGCCCTTTGGTCGAAGACATGTTTGCCGGCTCGATGACAGGCCCTGAACTGGAAGAGTTCCTGAAGCTAACCTTCTATCCAGCCGAAGTGACCAAACGCGTTGGGGAAACACTTACACAGCCAGAAGAGATTCGAACTTACTCGCTGCGAATGTTGATGTCTCAGCTTGAACTGTTGCGATACCTGGTTTCCAATTTCAGTCTGCGTCTGGCAACGAACCTCTTTCCAGCAGAATACCGAGAACTTCTACTCGAGATGATGCATGCCCCTTCCACGGAACGGGGACCGGAATTCATCGGGGCAATCCTTGATGAGCTTGTCCGACGAGGCAAAGCGCTGCACTTGGTCCATCTGCTAGGGCGACTGATTCGCAACCTGGCCGTTGACGAGTTGATCATCGCTGGCGACCTGTGGGACCGGGGGCCACGCGGCGACAGGGTAATGGACTATCTTCAATTGCAACCCAATGTCGAATTCATTTGGGGCAATCACGACATGCTGTGGCTGGCAGCCTCCCTTGGACACGAAGCGGCGATCTGCACGGTGCTTCGTGTCTCACTCAGGTATCGCCGCATCGGCCAACTCGATGAAGGTTACAGCGTTCCCCTGACACCGCTGGAAAATTTGGCACGTACCGTTTACGCCGACGACCCTGCCGAGTTCTTCATGCCCAAGGGACAAGGGATGCGTCCCAATGAAGTCGTCGCGCGAATGCAAAAGGCTGTGGCGATCATTCAGTTCAAGCTCGAGGGGCAGATGATCGAGCGAAATCCACACTGGGAACTGGAACATCGAAGGTTAATGCATCGCATCAACTTCCAGGAGGGAACCATTGAAATCGATGGCCAAACCTACGCCCTTCGCGACACCAATTTCCCGACCGTCGATCCAGAAAACCCGTATCAACTCAGCGAAGAAGAGTCGGCTTGCCTTCATCGTTTGAAGCACTCGTTCCTTAACAGCCAGAAACTACGCGAACAGATGCGTTATATGGTTGGCCATGGATCGATGTACCTGAAGCGTGACGATTGCCTGATCTTTCATGGCTGCGTGCCGGTCGATGAGGAGGGCAACTTTCTGCCGGTGACCATCGATCAAAAGTCGGTCGCCGGGCGGGCCATGTTCGAAGAAATCGAAACGGTCGTTCGACGTGCTTTTGTCAATTCAGAACAAGCCGACCTCGATTTCCTGTGGTACCTCTGGAGCGGTCCACGATCTCCCTTGTTCGGCAAGGACCGTATCGCAACCCTGGAACGTGACTTCATCGCGGACAAGAAGCCCCACCACGAGACAAAAAACACCTATTTCACGCTCATCCACGAGACAGAGTTCTGCGACAAGGTCCTCTTGGAATTTGGCATGGAGCCTGATTGCGGCCTGATCGTTAATGGCCATGTTCCCGTAAAAGTCGAAGCCGGCGAATCTCCACTGAAACGAAGCGGTAAAGCGATTACCATCGACGGTGCGTTCTCGGAAGCGTATGGCGATTATGGTTACACCCTGGTACTAGAAACTGACCGCATCGTTCTGGCGCAACACTCCCACTTTGAATCGGTGGAAGCAGCCATTCGGGATGGGGTGGATATCATCCCTCATGTTCAGAATATTCGCGTCTTTGATTCGCCACGGAGAACCCGCGATACGGAACGCGGTCAACGAATCGGTTTCCGCATGGAAATGCTCGAACGATTGATCGAAGCCTATCAAGAGAACCGACTACACGAACGCCCTGTCGTAAGCAGGCCTTAGTCGACATCGCGAAGCAACTTGATCATCGACTGGTAAGTGGACGCTGGCCGCGGTTAGTTGCTAGGGCTGGCTGCCAGATCAACGCGGGTTCGGTAAAGAAACGCGTCGGATGTCAGCAGCGAGGTTAGCATGGCTTTCATGCTTCCCCCATTCTCCTTGTAAGCACGATACGCATCCTGAAGAACAGCCCGGTCGTTGAGGGTCTCGTTGCGTCCCATCCAGTACCGGAATGCATGACGCACGAAGACCTGCTCGGCCCGCTCGCTTTCTGCAATTTTCTTGATCATTTCGATCGCATCAGCGACTTCTCCATCCAGTTCGGGATCGCCCGAATCAATGATCTCGCCAGATGTGTCGACCGGCTTTTCCAGTTCGGTCTCTCGGTACAGACCGGCATGGTTGTACATTTCAAACGGCAATCCCAGCGGATCCATCTTTTGATGGCAAGTCCAGCAGTAAGATTCGCGTGTGACCCTCATTCTCTCCCGCAAGGTGTGATGAGGTTCATCGGGAAGCATCGCATCAACCGTTATCGGCACATCAGGAATACCGCCACCTAGCAGTCGTTCGTATACCCATCGACCACGGCGAATCGCGTGGTTGTCCATCGCGTCTGAGTGAGAAACGAGCCAACTTGGGTGCGTTAGAATTCCGAGTCGTTCCCCTTCTGGCACGGTTGCGAGAATTCGCTCAGGCTTCATCGATCCAGCACCAAAGCTCCGCCGCCCCACACGGGCATAAATTGGGTCGCCTGACAGGTTGGCCTCGGCAACCTTGTGATTAACGTTTCTGCCCTTGCTGGCAAGCGACTTGGGTGGCTCTTTTCCAGGATTGGCTACCTTCCAGGCTTCAAGTTCAGCTTCGTCTCTCTTTCTTTCCTCAGCGATCGACTGAGCCGTTTCCTTTCTCGTAAGTCTCTTGCCAAAAAAAGTATTGTCCCCCTTAGTGGCAACAACCTGGTCCGTCGTCAATAGTCGTTTAAGGACATCTCGGTCTTCCTCGAGAATCCGTTCGACCAGTCGATCCGTACTCGCCGTCGCATCGAACATCGACTGATAGTAACCCTGCCCTGCACCGACTCCTGTGTCGGCCAGTGCCTTGGTGTCTTTGCAGATGTAGCCGCCAAGGTCATAGTCGAAGTAGTCACGAAAGAACTGCAAAATGCGGGGCTTGCGAATGCTCTCATCGGCCAGCATCCGTTCGACTTCGCGCTTCACGTCAGCCTTGGTCCGCATACGGCCTTCGACAATTGCCTCACGCAGTGGACCATCTGGCGAGATATAACGCAGGGCATGATTAACTGCCAGCCCCAACTCCCAATCTTGGAGCATCACCCGGCCATACGGATCAGCCTCTCCGCTGGCGGCGAGTTCCGTCCGAAAAAGTGCGTCACGATCGAGAAAGATCGCCGAGAGTCCAAGCACGGCACCGTCTTCCTTGCCTAGCTTTTCGATCGATTGCTGCACAATCACAACGTAGGCATCCGACTCCTCAGGTGTCGGCGGACGAAACGTGAGGGCTTCGAATAGGTAGTCTACTGCTGCACGTATGGTCTCTTCGTCAGCGCCCTCGCTCTTCATCAAATCGTAGACCGGGGTGAGAGGACGCACGGTCTTGGTGTTATAGACGATCGACGTTGGTAGACCGCGGAGATCTCCCTGCATCTTATCTCGAATCGAGTTGGGATCGTCAGTGATTTGATACGGTTCGGCAATGCTCAGCGGACCATAGGCCATGTAGCGAATGATGTCCTCAGCAAAATTGACGATCTGCGTCGCTTCGGCACTGTTGACAGTAGAAAAGTGCGGGTAATTCTTCAGCCCGTGATCTCGCGACGAGGATAGCACGGCCGGAACGCTCTTGACCGCCGTCGCATAGGCTACCGTTCCCCCCTGCCACTTGATAATACGATCGACACCGAAGTAAAGCTTCAACTCCCCACCGTGATTGGTCGGCACGGCATCGCCATGGGCCCGCATACCTGGCTTGGCGGGATCAAACGCTGGCTCGCTATTGATTAACTCGTTTAACCGAGTCATGTGCTCTTGAGGCGTAACACGCCAGATACGGGCCGGCGAAGAAGTTGGCCGAAGATGAACATCTTCCGGCAAGACACCAAAGAGCAGATCGTGATCGACAAAGTTCCCTTTGCCAGGGTCAAGATGTGCCTGGAATCCACCTTTGTCTTGCAGTGCGCGTGATAGTTCCTGGACGATCCAATCGGAAAGCTGGAGCCGCTCGACGACTTCTAACTGAGGCATATCCTTAGGCGGCATCTGCTTCAAAGTGACCTGTGCCCAGACAGTATTCCAGGCCTGAGCATTCACTCCATCGACAGCATCCAGGTCATGCAAGGAAAAATTGCCTTCGTTGGCGTCGGGCTCTTTCTCTCCGTGACAGTCCGCACAGTACTTCGCTAAAAGAGGCTTCGCGAAACTGCGATAATCCTTGTTAACTCGTTGACCAGGCGTGTAGGTCTCCGCGTTTACCGCTGTAAGCAAAACGGACCAGAGCAGAACGCTACAAGCGTATACAACTCGGCTCATGCCAACAGTTCCTTGAGTGGACCGTTACCATCGTCAAACTTCTTGGCCAACTTTTCATCCATATTGTAGCGATCGCACGTTACCCCTGCTGCCCGCAGAAGCGAGGTATAGAGAGCGTTGATTGGACGCTTGCCGTCGATCTGGGTGAAGCGTCCCGTCTTGAAAGCTCCGTCAAAGTTACCCAGTAACATGACGGGCCAGTTTGCACCACTGGTGTGCTGACTATCCGCGTTATTGCTGGTGTAAACAATCAGCGTGTTGTCCATCATCGTGCCACTCCCTTCCGGCACGCTCTCGAGCGACTCGACGATCTTCACCAACATCCGGCAGTTGTACTGTCGGATCTTGATCCAAATTGGATTGTCAGGCTGCTTCATGTGACCAAGGTTATGTCCTTGTTGGTCGATCCCCAGCCCCTTCCAAGCACCGAAGATTTCACCTCGTCCTGATCCAATGGTCAAAGTATTCGTAATGCCTGAGGTTAGCGCCGAGATGCCAAGGTCTAGCAGAACGTCGTGCCAATCGGTCTCGAACTCTGGGTTGGTGTATCGCTCGTCGACTTCCGGTGCGAACTTTTTCAAGTGATCGGATACGGTATCAAGACGCTCACGAAGACCGTTGATATCCTGGAATCCATTAACGAATTGCTGGTAACGCTGACCATCGACCTCAGGAAGTGAATCTCCTTTGGCTGCGGCCAGGTGTTCGATTTGATCGAATACATTTGAACGGGCTTCATGCTGACGACGGATATCCCCAGAAGCGATTCTGCCATACAGCATCTGATAAAGGTGATTGGGGTTTGAGTGCATGAAAATTGGTTGCCCCGCTCCGCTGGCTGATAGGGTTGCCAATGTCGGCTTCGAGGTCATGTTCTCGATCGAGTCCATGCCGATGCACAGATGCGGCAGAAGCGTTTCCGGCAATACCTTGCTCAGTTCGTAGTCAATGGTCGCCGCGCTCGGCGGAACGCCATCCCCACCACGATAGCCACCCAACGCGCCAAAGAACGCGCTATGCGATGGACTAGTGTGCATACCATGCAGTCCGTTGATGATGTGCAGACGATCCTTATAAGGTTCAAGAGGGCTAATTGGCTCAGGCAATTCGATCTGAGCCAACGAACCGCTGTTGTGCTTTCCTTTGGGAATACAGGTCGCCGGGTCAAAGCCCTGGTTCTGCATGAAGAAAATGATACGCTTCGGCGTAGAGTTCTCTGGCGTCGATCCCATTAGCCGCTGAGTCGTCAGAGGAAGCCCTAGTGCGGCACCAGCACCAGTTGCGACAGCTTGCAGCATGGTTCTACGGGTAAGCATGATCGATCCTTCCGGATATCAATGAGGTCCATTGCCTCGATTATTTGCTGTTGCCACAAAAAGAGATCGCGTGGGTCTCTTTCAGCGTTAGATTGGCAAGGGAAGTCGTTGTGACGCAAATAGTCGACGTGGTGGGAACGTTCGCAAGATGGAATCAGGTGGGAATTACGCTTTTTAGTATATCGGCACGATTCGATATGAACCATGAAAATCGACGGGAATCGGTCATTTTTTGGTCGAATTGCAGGCCTTCCGGAGCCGCATTTCACGGGATCGTGACAGGGATATCCAATTGATCTGCTTGGTTTTGGGAGGATGAAGCGTGACTCCCTTGCCACATCATCAATCTCAACGTGAAATCGCCAGGCGAACGTAGCAGAAGAAGATTGGCCCGTCGTTGGAACGATTCTCCTGGGGCAACGTCGTATGGAATCTCAATCGGTGGCATCCACTCGATTCCCCCCGATGGGTCGATCCATCCGTAAGCAAGGTGGATAGCGTTCTTTCGCGTTCGCAGCCAGGTTGTCTTTCCTTCATTGACTACCACTATAGGGAGTTCCACATAGGCTTGGGGAAGACGCAGGCTCCCAAGCTCAATTTCATTGGCATCACGCTTGGCTGCGATTCGTCGCTTCAGTTCGCTCTGATCCAATTGAATAGAACAAGCAAGATCTTCGACAGGCGGCTGATCATCCGCACTGAACGGCTGCAGAATCTGGTAATCGGGAATAGGAATCAACCGCACCTCACCCAACACTTCTCGCAGACACTGGGAATAGGTAAGCACCGACGCAACAAGGACGACCATCAGAACCCTGGCAGCCCCCTTCGTCATCCAAGGTAAAGCGAGCACAATGAAGGCCAGGATGGTCCCCATGGCCTTCGCAAAGCCGCTCAGATCGATCCAAACGGTCTGGGACATCATGGAAAGTACGATGAAGTAGGGAAGCAGGATCAAGGACAAAGATGAGATCCGGCGAATGTTCCAAAGAACAAAAAAACCCAGAAGCATCACTACAAAATAAAGTGGACGCATTACCAGGCTGGGCGAAGTGATCGAGGTCCGTAAGAAAGCGACGAACGGGAAGTCAAGAATCACCCCTCCTGCCGACTCTGAACCAGATTGCCCAAAGAATGCACGCAGATAAATCTGCCAGCCAATAAACAGGACACAAGGAATCATCACGACGGCAAGTTGCCAAAGAGATGTTCGATAGGCCCAGTAGTTCCAAGCGTTTGGCATTCCATCGAAAATCGTATCAGCCATGTTATCATCGGGCCGAATCATCAGCCTATTTGCCAGACTTTCGAATCCTAGTCGGCGTAGCAACAGAATGACGTATCCTCCATCCTCCGCGGCTCCTTTCCAGGGAACCAATCCGGCAAGCGAAGCTGCGGCAACGGTTCCGGTAATCGCGAAGTACGGCTCACGCGTCAGGCACATCATCGAAGCCGCAACGGCATACGTCAGCGTCATTCCACGTATTAGCGCGAGCATCGCCAGAATAAAGAATGCGTCGGCAAGTGGATCTGGCTGCCCATGCAGAAGACAAATGGGAATGCCCACATTGGCTGCCCAGCCGAGACACCACAGCGGCGAATATCGATGAGCTACCAGCCATGCGGCGAGTGCCCCCATCGCGATCCCAACAAATGGCAGCGAAGCAAAGAGAAACGTATGAGGCGAAACATAGTCGCTGCCCGTTAGCTCACTGAACAACCGGGCAACAATCGGCAAACCAATTCGCTGGTAGCGGTATGGGGGCGCGTCGATATGCGAGTAGGCATCGGAGTGGGGCAAGAGATAGTTCGCCTGCAAGTAATAGAACTGGCCATCCCAGCCAATCTCTTGATTCGGAAGGTAACCTGTCTCCATCAATCGTTCTGGAACACCAAAATGGTATCCGGGAAGAAGCATCCCGCCCCATTGGCCGCAGTACTTGTTGTAAGCTGCGACAAAGAGAACCGCATAGGCGAGCAGCGTTCCTACCACGGCTGTCGTAAGAAACACGATCACAAGGCGGCGTGGGGGTACTCGATCTGACGCGGCGATTGATTCATCAATCATCGCATTCCCCTACTCTGCGTCGGTGATACCGTGATAGCAGTGACATCAGGCGCTCCATCGGCTTGATTTATCCTCGTAGTCCATGAGGGGGCCAGCATACCTGGGTAGCGCAAATCCACCAAGATGAATCCACAACCCAGGCAGGCCTGGAAAAATAGAAAAACAGCGAAAACGGGGTTCCCTGGACACCGGTAAGTCCACTCTCGTTTGTCCTGGTTTCGTGTTGCACCTGCGAGCAGCATCTGGTAATTACGTTCCACTCTCAGGAGCTGGATGCCCACCAACTGAGGCTGCCATTATTCGAGACAGGCTATGGAATCCCCAATCAACGTTCTGACGTGGCTTCGTCGCCAGACGATTCTTTCGCACTGGTATCGCTTTCGATACCTGATTGGGTTCGTCCTCATCGGCATGGCATCAATCTGCCTGGAATTGGCATTGATGAATACGATCATGCCGGAAAGCTGGCCGAGACTTGGCCGGGCTTCCGCGGCGCTCGTGTTTGGCATTGTATTTGGCTATGTTCTCAACGCTAAGCTCAACTTTCAGGTAGCCCCCAAGTACTTGCTGAGTACGTTCACCAAGTACTCGGTTGTTTCGGTACTGTCGTTTGCGCTCAACATGTCTGTCATTTCGTTTATCGAGGTCTCGACGGACACGCTGTACTGGGTCCTCCGATTGGCCACAGCCGGAGCCTTATTCTCATTTGCTTACACCCTGCATCGCTATTTCACCTTTGATCAGGCGCGTAATTTGGGGGTCGCCGTCTATGCGGCTTCCGATGAAGATGTGGGGGCTATTTTTGACTCGGTCGGTGATAGCTGTGATCATATCCACGTCGATCTGGTTGATGAGACGATGGGAGATGACCCGGGCCCGGTGAACGTTTTTAAGCTTCAAGAGGCTCGCAAGTACTGGCCCCATCGCCAACTAGCACTCCACTTGATGACTCGGCAGCCTTCGCGATGGCTCGATCTCGTATGGAACGAGGTGGACTGGGTGCTGTTACATCTGGAAATTGACGAAGACCTGAACAAGCTGATCTTCCAATGTCGGCAGCATGGCAAGAAAGTAGGGATCGTCTGGCGAGTAGGAAACGACCCTTCCGATTTATTGCCCTTCTTAAATCACGTCGATTTCATTATGGTTTTGGGAATTGCCAAACCAGGACAATCTGGGCAAAAGATTTGCCAAGAAGCCATTGACCTGGTGGCCGCTTTGAATTCCATGCGTTCAAAGTACAACTTTGAGTTGATGTTCGATGGCGGAGTAAACTCTGCGACCATCTCTCAAATCGAAGCAAAATATGTCGTATCCGCTTCAGCCATTCTGCGAGCGGAGAACCCGATTTTAGCAGTCGACGAGATCCGACGACGCGTTCAGTACCCCATCCGAGCGGCAGCTTAACGCGAATAAAGGATCGGCTTATGAGCCTCGTCCCGATTCATCGCAAAGGATTGCCATAATGAATCTTACAGAACTTCGGGAAGCGGTTTGTTACGCCAACAAGATGCTTCCCCAGACCGGTCTCGTGACGATGCATTCCGGCAATGCTAGCGGACTTGATCGTGAGTCGGGGCACCTGGTGATTAAGCCATCCGGTATCGACTACGACACTCTGAAGCCCGAGATGTTGGTCGAAGTCGACCTGGAGAGTGGCGAAGTCGTTTCCGGCGATCTTCGTCCAAGTGTCGACCTTCCGCATCATTTGGCACTATACCGCAACATGCCCGAAGTTAACGGGATCATCCATACGCACAGCAACTATGCAAGCTCGTTTGCTGCGGTTCATTCCAGCATCCCGCTCTGCCTGACAGCGATTGCCGATGAATTTGGCGGGGAAATTCCCTGTGCTCCATTCGCGGACTGCGATGACCACTCGATCGGGGATTGCATTCTCACACATCGCGGCAAAGCACCGGCGATTCTCTTGGCCAATCATGGCGTTTTTGCCTGGGGCCCCACTCCGAAGGATGCCCTCAAGGCAGCCGTCATGACCGAAGACGTCGCCAAGACCGTCTTTCTGGCCAAGCAGCTAGGAGAAGTGAAGATCCTGTCGTTCGAAGCCGCGGCGAAATACCACGATCGTTACCAGAATCGCTATGGGCAAAAGAAGGCAGCCTAAGAGATGACCTCGATCGTCACCGACTTCATCTCGATTGATCCGTCGCCACAATTCAGCCGAACGATCAATGCGTACAAGCAGAAGGTACGTGAGTTGGTGGGCGACCAGGTCTTCCTGAACGAACTGCCCCACATGACGGCCTATCTGGCACGTTTCGCGAAAGAGACCGATCTTCCCAAGTACGTGGCAAATCTGGCGAAGTCCATTCCTGTCGTCACAATCAGGACGACAGGTTGGCATGTGTTTGACGCAGATCCCATGACAGGGAATCGGACTTTGGTCGTCAATTTTGATGAGCCATCACAAAATCAGTTGCGATCGATTCAGAAACAAATCGGTTCGGCACTGCGAAAGCTCTACGATCAAGAAGCCACCAAGCAACGTTATGCTGAGGCCTGGCAACACTTCACTGCAGATCAGCGTGAGGCGGTTGAGTTAGCCGGTTTTCCATTTTGGGGCTCTGGCTGGCACCCTCACTTTACGATCGCCTCGATAAGCCCCACGGACTGGCCGGCCGTCGCCGAAACGTTGCTTCCGAATCCACCGTCAGGCGAAATCACCTGTCCGAGCTTGACGCACTATCGCGTTATCGACGGCGATTCTCATACTTTACACACGTTTGACCTTCAGTGAATTCCATGCCTGAGAACCAAGCGGCCAAACAACATCTTTCGGATCAGGATACTCCTTTCGACCTTAGTTCGCTGCCGCCGATGAAGCGTGACATCGTCCATGCTCTACATTCGGTAGCCGACTCAATTCCCTGGGTGCTTTCGGCCACGCTGACAGGTAGCTTCCTTAACAGCGACAACCTTTCCGGTGTGAGTGACATCGACTACATCGTCATTGTCGACCAACTTCACCGAGAACGCTTCGAAAGCATACAAACCGCTTTCCAGCAGCAACTCGAACCGGTTGTAATGTCGCATGGCTGGAAGCTTCGCATCAACCCAACACTTGGCCCGCTGAAATTCAACGACCAGCAAACGGCTGTCCTACATTTGATGCTGTATTCTCGCGAAGCCCACATAAAGCATGTGATCGAAAGCCCTTTTACGTGCTTTGACTGGCAGCTATCGCCAGTAAATCACCGGGCTTCCATGGTCGACATCTACCCTGCATTTGCACTGCAACCACGTCACTTCGTAAGTGCCCGTCGAAGCATTACGGACTACTTGAACGACTATCGATCGCGAGTTGTTTCTTATCGAGAACTGATCTGCAATGACGTTTCCTACGAAGAACGTAAGAAGCTAAAGCAAATGACCGTTCGCGACCAACATGAGTTCGCGTATCACATCATTCGGTTCCTGATGAAGAACGTCGTCAAGCTATTTTCACGATCGAATCACGATCTGCCAAGCGAAGCTTTACAAACTGCGTTCTTCCACTATTTCCCAGCGGAAGAGTCCTCGATCCGGGCCTTATTTGATGAACTTTCGACTTGTAAACACGCGCAACAATTTGATCGTCCGATAGACCACTTAGACGAGCGTCTAGAGTCATTTGCGGCAACGTTCGAGCAACAATTCCGTTCGACCTTTCATTCGAGAGCCACTCGACATGTCGTCTTTCGTCATGCACCTACATCACAGAATTATGCCGAAGATGGATCGGTGCGTTTCCTCGGCCAAAGCAATCCCGAGATCCTGCCAATGGAACACACAGCCCTTGGTGAATTGAGCGACGCAGTGTCGTCCTTATGCAATCCACGATACTTTTCGTCTCCGCAGACGAGATGCCAACAATCACTGAGATTGCTAGGTTCCACCGTCGAATTCGCGACAGACGATCGATTGCAAGAGATCAACTATGGTGCCTGCGAAGGAATGACGGTCCAGGCGGCGCGCAATTCCCATCCAGCGTTGTTTCAGGCCTGGCAACAAGGCCAAGACCCATGTTTCCCTGGCGGTGAATGCACTGAGGATGTATTGCAACGCGGTCTCGAGGCAATGTCCGACATCTGGGACAACAGCCCAAGCGATACTGTTACTTGCACACATAACGTGGTCTTACGCTGCCTGGTGGGCGATGCGATGGGCGTTCCACGCTCTCAGTGGTATCGCCTGAGAATCCCTCACCTGGCTCCCATTACATTTATCCGCACAAAAGAACACGGCGTTTACCTTGATTTGATGCCTGAAGTCGAGCAACAGATCTTCCAATCCTTTTCGGACTCCGTGAAATAGTCATGAATATTATCGTTCCCATGGCAGGTGCTGGATCGCGGTTCTCATCCGCAGGCTACTCGTTGCCCAAGCCGTTGATTCCGGTGGATGGAATTCCCATGGTGGTTCGCGCCATTGGCGATCTTCCTTCGGCAGAACGAATCATCTTCCTGGTGCATCGAGATCATGTCTCCGAGCATCAGATCGATCAGGTACTGCAAAGCCATTTCTCCGATTGCGAAATTGTGGTCGTCCCTGGACTAACCGAAGGCCAGGCATGTACCGTTCGCTTGGCAGCGGAAGCGTTCTCGGATGACACGGATGTACTTGTCGCCGCTTGTGACAACACCCATGTGTACGATGAAGACGTCTTCATTCAGAAGACAAAATCCCAGCAATGGGATGGCCTGATCTGGACCTATCGCGGTGACAATCGAGTCTTGCCAAAGCCTACAAGTTACGGCTGGGTGGCAACCGAACAAGCCAGCGAACAGGTATGTCATGTTTCGTGCAAGAAGCCAATCTCTGAACACTTATTAAACGATCACGTCGTGAGCGGGTTCTTCTGGTTCCGCTCTGCCTATCAATTATTCGATGCAATCGACTCCCTGGTTACTTCCGACCAGCGTATCAACAACGAGTTTTATTTGGATGTCGTCCCGAATGGGATGATTGCTGGAGGGAGCCGCTTTGGCACCTTTGAAGTCGAAAAATACATCGGCTGGGGTACTCCGGAAGAGTTACGGGACTACCAGCGATGGGAGAAATACTTTGCCCAACAATTACAACGAAAACTCGTCGCCTAAGGTCTCGCGTCAGATACTCCGCTTTCTCGTCATTGGCGGAAGCTCGGTCGCGATCGACGGTATCTGCTACGCGCTGATTACTACCTGGACTGGCCTTTCCCCGGATATTGCCAAGGGAATCTCGTACGTGTGCGGGATGCTGTTTGGCTTCTGGGGAAACAAGCTCTGGACGTTTGAATCGACCAAGAGATCGGTAAGCGAACCTGTTTTTTACGTGCTTATCTATGCCTGCACACTTGGTTTGAACGTAGGCATCAACCGCGCGGTTCTTTTACTAGCGGGAGACGAGTTCCGACTGCTCGGTTTCTTCCTGGCAACCGGGACGACCACGGTCGCTAACTTCGTGGGCATGAAGTTCCTGGCATTTCGAGAGCAGCCCGCGACGCAAGAGGATTTCTCTATGACGTCCGATGATTCCCCAGAAGTCGCGGTGATTCCAAGTTCCGACCGCAGAGCGGCCTAACGAGACACTCCATGCTATATATCGCTCATCGCATCAACACGCGAGAACAACTAGCTGTGGTTCCCTTGGAATATGGGGTCGAACTTGATTTGCGAGATCACGGCAACGACCTCATTCTCCAGCACGATCCGTTCCAGTCAGGCGAACGATTCGAGGATTACCTAGCCGAGTATCGTCACGGACTGATGATCCTGAACATCAAGAGTGAGCGAATCGAACATCGCGTTCTGGAAATGATTCAAGGTACCGTCGACGATTACTTCTTTCTCGACAGTTCATACCCCATGATTCGCACTCTCTGTCGCCAAGGAGAGAGTAAGATTGCGGTTCGTTTCTCCGAGTTCGAGCCGATTGAGTCGGCGATGGCATTGGCCGGCGATGTCCAATGGGCCTGGATTGACTGCTTTACCAAAATGCCCCTGACGGACGAAACGTACGACCAACTTAAGTCTCACTTCAAGTTGTGCATTGTTTCACCAGAACTTCAAGGAAGAAGCGTGGAAACGATTGCCGACTTTGCCAAGTCACTGGCTCCTTATCCGGTTGATGCAATTTGCACCAAGCGACCGGACTTGTGGCAAGCGGTCATGTCAGACTGAAAGCATCGCTGACCTTGACCCATTCTTGGCTTTTGGCCTATACCATCTGGCGAGGTTGAACGGCCCTATCGTCTAGCTAGCACCGCCCTTCCCTAAGGAAGATTACGTTGACACCTACCCTATCCATCGTCGTCCCGTGTTACAACGAATCAAAGAACCTGGACCGACTGGTTTCCGCTTTTCGATGTGCGATCGGCAGTCGCCAAGATATCGAGCTCGTGCTGGTTGATAACGGCTCGAAGGATGACACCGCAGACGTCATGGGCAAACTCTTGACTCATCCTGAGAATACGTTTGCTCGCTCGGTTACCGTTGATGTCAATCAGGGTTATGGCTATGGCATCCTGTTCGGGCTTCGCAAGAGTCATGGCGAGTACCTGGCCTGGACGCATGCTGACCTGCAGACTCCTCCTGAGGATGTCATCCGAGCTTTGAATTGCCTTATCCAGATGCCAGATCCAAGCAATTCGTTGGTCCGCGGCAACCGAAAAGGTCGGCCAATATTCGATCAGTTCTTTACTTCGGCAATGGGCTGGGTTGCTTCAGCCGCCCTGGGTGGTTCCTACTTCGATGTGAATGCTCAACCGAAGGTGTTCCACCACTCGCTGATGCAACACATGGACGAAGCACCGTACGACTTCACGCTTGACCTCTATATTCTGTATGTGGCCAGCGAACTGAAGATGGATATCGAGCTGGTCGATGTTCGCTTCGACTTGCGTACCGAAGGAGAATCCAAAGGAGGCGGAACTCTGCTGGGCAAGTATCGTCTGTGCAAGCGAACCTTTGGGCAGATCTGGAAACTACGCAAGTCGCTCCAGCAATCGCAGCGAGTTGCTTCCACCAAGGCCGTGAAAGCAAACGAGGCACCGGCTAAAACACGATCTGCCGCTTAACCACTATCTGCCGCTTAACCACCAGGTGATCGCACTGTTTACCTAGCGGTAAGAGATTGGAATATCGACGTAGTCTTTACCTTTTTCGTCGAACGAGAATTGTCCCAATTGTCGTAGCGTGATTCGCAAGGTGAAATCACCTGGGCTACGTGGAAGCAAGATCGGTACCTCGCGGGTGAACGATTCACCTGGCGCTACCTTGTTAGGCACATCGGTTGCTGGCTTCCAACTGGGAAGCTCACCCTCTTTGTACCAACCTGGCACGATTTGAATCGCGTTCTGTCTGGAATGCTCCCAGGTTTCCGTACCCTCATTTGTTACTGTCACGGGTACAGTAAAGTACGTTTGCGGATAGCGTCTTCCACCCAGTTCAAAGCGATAAACTCCGTTCATATCAGAGGCATGCTTCAGGAGTTCATTTTGATCGACTTCGATCGTACACTTGGGGGCTGCTAACACAGGCTGGGTATCTTGCATATCAAGATTCACCACCTGGTAATCAGGAATGCCGATCAAATCGACCGGACCGTAGACAAGCTTAAAGCACTGGGTGTAAGTCAGTACGCTCAATACCAAGAGCAACCCGACCGCGTAGTACATCTTTTTACCCACCAGCGGAAGGCAAATCACTGCGGCAGCCAATACCGTTCCCATGGCTTTCGAGTAACCGCTGAGATCAATCCACACGATCTCCGACATCATCGACAAGACGCAGAAGTATGGCAGGATAATCAGCGACATAGACAGCTTACGCCGTACGCTCCAGAGCACGATAAATCCCATAATCAGAGTCGCGAAGTAAAACGGCCTGAGTACGAAGTCGGGAGCCTTCATGGAAGATTTGAAGAATGCATAAAACGGAATATCAAGTATGACGCCTCCTGCCGCTTCGGAACCGGTATGACCAAATACCGACCGCAAGTAGACTTGCCATGCCAGAAAGACCACGCAAGGAACCAGCAAGATCAACAGCTGCCATATTGGCGTCCGATACGCCCAGAAATTCCAGGCACTTGGCCGACCACTAAGAATGGTCGACTGCTGCTCAACTTCAGGGGTAACCATCAACCAATCAGCCAACCGCTGAAGACCGATTGCACGCAAAATCGCAATCACCCATCCTCCCGTTTCGGGATTACCTTTCCAGGGAACCATACCCGCCACGGATGCGGCGAAAACGGCTCCGGCGATTGCAAAATAGGGCTCGCGAGTCAAACACATCAAACTCGCAGCTGCGGCATACGCTAAGGGCATACCTCGAATCAATGCCAACATCGCCAGAATGAACAACGCGTCGGCCAAGGGGTCGGGCTGACCGTGCAAAAGGCAGATTGGTATTCCCACATTGGCCGCCCAACCAAGGCACCAGAGTGGAGAATAGCGATGAGCAAACAACCAAGCCGCAAGGGCTCCCATTCCCAGCCCAACAAACGGCAGCGAGGCAAACAAATAGGTGTGCGGAGAAACGTAGTCGCTACCAATCATCCAACTGAATACCGCCGCAACAAGTGGCAATCCAATTCTCTGATATCGGTAGGACAAATCCGGAATATGATCGTAAGCCTCAGGGACAGGATTTAAGTAATTTGCCTGAATGTAATAGAACTGACCGTCCCATCCAATTTCATGGACAGGGTAGACCCCCTCATCCAACAATCGCTGTGGCATTCCAAAGCGGTAGCCAGGAAGAAGCATGCCACTCCACTCGTTGCAATACCGACTATATGCGGCAATACAAAGGACAAAATAAGCAATCGCCGTCCCCAGCAGCGCAGTAATCACAAACACGGCAAGAATGCTACGAGCAGAAACCTGTTCCGTCTTACTTGAAGAATCCGAATCCATTCGAAACTTACCTTGCCTTGCTAAACTCAGATTCACCGCTTTCGGGAAATATTGAGCGATTTAAATCAAGAGAACCGACTGCCGAAAGAAGCAAAACCCCAACACTAAAAGCCTTAACCAGGTTCTTCGAATGCAAGCCACTTCACAAACTGGATGGGAATTCAGTCGTCACTATCCCCCTAGATCACATAGACTACCCCAGCTTCGCAGATATGAAAAGATGGATCTGATCACACGCAACAAGGCGAACGGTGAGCTCGATGGCTAAATTTCAGGGCACTTCCAAGTTTCTCGAATGTGTCGTTCCAATCTGCACGTGTAATCGGAATGTCAGCACGGTATAAAGGCAAACATGTTTCAACAAGAATTGAGGCAACAAGACCGGCCTCGGTGACACAAGACACGTTAGTCGTCATCGCGTGCATTTCAACAGGACTAGCAACAGGAAGCAGAGATAATGAAGCGGACCGTGCTTCACCCGACAATCATTTTGTCGTTTACCCTTCTTATCGCTATCGGTTGCGGGCGAAGGCGAGAAATGCCCAAGGCCGAACCTCCGAATGTGACCGTGGCACCGGCAATCAAACGCCAGGTTGTCGATCTAAGCGAGTACACAGGCCACATCGAAGCGGTCTCTTCTGTCGATGTATATGCCAAGGTATCTGGTTACCTCCAGAATGTTGCTTTCCAAGACGGAGCGGTCGTCAAAGAAGGTGACTTGCTATTCGAGATTGATAAGCGAACCTATCAGGCCGAATATGATCAGGCCGTTTCTCAGAAGAATCTATACATCGCTAAGAACGAATTAGCCCAAGCAACCTTGGCTCGAAATAAGAAACTGGTTGGAAGCGGAGCGGTAAGTCAAGAACTATTCGATGAAAGTGTCGCCGCCGCAAACGAGACCGCTGCCCAGGTTGCGGCAGCCGATTCAGAAATTGCCGCTCGAAAGGTCGATCTCGATTACTGCACAATCAATGCGGCAATCAGCGGGCGTATTGATCGGACCTATGTCACCGATGGAAACCTTATCCAGAGTGGCGTTGGCCAGCCAACGCTCCTTACCACCATCGTTTCCATCGACCCCGTCTATGCCTATTTCGACGTCGACGAACTCGCTTTGTTGAGCTACATGCATCGGCACGACTCTGAATCCAGTTCGCGCATTCATGGCTCACTACGTGATCTGAAAATTCCGGTCCAAGTTTATCTTGCTGATGGCTCGGAATACCCAGAACTTGGCACGATAGATTTCGGCTCGAATCAAGTCAACGCAGGCTCTGGTACGCTGACGGTTCGAGCTGTTATTCCGAACGCTGCCGGTATGCTCCGCCCAGGTTTTTTCGTACGAATCAAGGTTGCCGCCAAAGCCCCTTACGATGCCGTGCTAGTTCCCGAGGGCTCGATCGGTGCCGATCAGAGTGATCGATATGTATACGTACTGGGCAAAGATGGTACCGCCGAGCGCCGTAGCGTTCAACTGGGAACCAAGCAGGGGCCACTACGTGTTATTCAAAAGGGGCTTTCTGAAGGGGAGAAAGTCATTGTCAATGGATTACTGTTAGTACGACCAGGCAAACCGGTTAAGCCGCAGGAAACGACCATGCCAGAGCCTCCTCCGATCAATCGCACCGTACTTCGTTCCGTAAGTTCAAACGATAGCCCGATGCCCAATCCGCCGCAGCAGCAACCTGACAATCAGACGAACCAGCCATCCCCATCCAGTGCCCGGTAGCTCTTAAAAATTACTTCAAATTCATTCGTTTGATCGCCAAATAACACCGACGAAAGATTGCAACGTGCTGGCTCGCTTTTTCATCGACCGCCCCATCTTTGCCTGGGTTATCTCCATTATCATCGTCTTGGCAGGCACGATCTGCGTATGGATATTGCCAATTGCTCAATATCCCGAAATCGCCCCGCCGACTGTCTCTGTAACGTGCCAATACCCTGGCGCGAGTGCGGATGTCGTCGCTGAAACAGTGGCAGCTCCAATTGAACAACAGGTCGTCGGTGTCGAAGACGCACTATACATGTCGTCTCAGTCGGCCAGTGATGGAAGCTACACGTTAACCGTCACATTCGCCCTGGGAACCGATCTGGACATGGCCCAGGTCCTGGTCCAGAACCGCGTCGCTCAAGCCACGCCTCTTTTACCCGACGTGGTCAAAGCAACTGGGGTGACCACAAAGAAGAAGTCTCCTAATATCTTGCTCGCGGTGAATCTCTTCTCAGACGACGATCCTAAAACCGGCGAGCCGCTGCTGGATAATCTTTACCTGAGCAACTACGCAACGATTCAAATCCGCGATCAACTAGCCAGCCTCGATGGAGTTGGCGACGTGGGGATTCTTGGCCAGCAAGATTACAGCATGCGAGTCTGGCTCAATCCCAATGCGTTGGCATCACGCAGCATGTCCGCGGGAGAAGTGGTTGCTTCCCTGAAGGAACAGAATGTCCAGGTTGCCGCCGGACAAATCGGCCAGCCGCCTGTTCCTCCTGGACAGGAAATGCAGTTGACGATGACAACCCTAGGACGATTGAGAACACCAGAGCAATTCGAGGACATCGTTGTTAAAACAGGTAGCGATGGCCAAATCACACGAATTCGCGACATTGGGCGCGTAGAACTGGGTGCCAAAAACTTAAATACGATCTGTCGTTTCGACCAAAAGCCTTCTGCCGGTATCGGTATCTTCCAATTGCCCGGCTCCAATGCACTTGATGTGGGGGAGCGAGTGAAACGCAAGATGGAAGAATTAAAAGAAAGGTTTCCACCTGGTTTGAAGTATGAGATCGGCTACGATACCACACCGTTCATTGAACAGTCGGTCGAAGAGGTCTTCAAAACCCTACGTGATGCCATCATCCTGGTTGCCATCGTCGTACTCTTCTTTCTGCAGGACTGGAAAGCCGTGATGCTACCGCTGATCGATGTGGGCGTTTCGCTCATCGGTACGTTCGCGATCATGGCCATGATGGGCTTTACGCTCAATAACCTGACCCTGTTCGGATTGGTGCTTGCCATTGGCATTGTTGTGGATGATGCCATCGTGGTGCTTGAAAACATTGAGCGATGGATCGGCATGGGCTATAAGGTACGCGACGCTACCATTCACGCGATGGAAGAGATCACAGGACCAATCATTGCCATCACGCTTGTGCTCAGCAGCGTTTTCTTTCCCAGCGCATTTTTGGGAGGGGTCACCGGGCAGTTCTTCCGGCAGTTTGCCTTGACCATCGCAGCCGCCATGTTGATTTCGGCCATGAACGCGATGACCATGACTCCGGCGCGAGCGACGTCGATCTTCCGCGATCCGAAGCCAGGCGAATACCACACAAAGCATCGCGAAGCGCTCCCTTGGTGGGGCATTGCCGCGCTGGGAGGTGTCCTGTTTGTTTGGCTAGGAAGCACTTTCCTTGGCGGTTCCGCTGCACATGGCGAAAAGGGAATGGCCTTATGGATGCAGGCCGCGATCTTCGTCCCTGGCACCGTCGTTGGTTATCTGCTTTCCCACACGGTAAATCGTGCCTTGGCGGCCGTTTTCGGTGTCTTTAACCGGGCGTTTGACTGGGCAACTAATCTCTACGGTCGGGGAATTGCTTCACTGCTGCGTATCAGTGCGGTGGCTATCGTTGTTTACGTTGGGCTGATTGGACTTACTGGCTACGGTTTCAACATGGTGCCGGCAGGCTTCATTCCAGTCCAGGACCAAGGCTACCTCGTCTTCGATGTTCAACTTCCTGATTCTGCATCGCGAGAACGAACCGATAAGGTCATGACCCTAGTCGAGAAGATTGCCATGGAAACCCCTGGCATCGCCCACGTGGTCGACGTATCGGGACAGTCCTTTGTACAAAACGCGGTCAGTTCCAATCTTGGCGGAGGCTTCTTTTCCCTAGCCCCTTTCTCGGAACGAACCAGCAAAGAAACCACGTCCGAGTATATCGCGACGGAACTCCGAAAAAGGTTTAGCGAGATCCAAGAGGCGCGAGTATCGGTCTTCGAAGCCCCACCTATCAATGGTTTGGGCAATGCTGGCGGCTTCAAATTGATGGTCGAAGACCGTGGAGACAATGGCTATGCGGTGCTGCAAGCCCAAGCAGATCGGCTGGCCAATCTAGCTTTGGAACAACGCGGCATCGTCGTAGCATTCAGCACTTTCCGCGCGAATACACCACAACTGTTCGTCGACATTGATCGCGAGAAGTGTAAGAGCATGGGGGTTGAGCTTGACGCCGTCTTCGACGCGCTTCAAGTCTACATGGGTGGATACTATGTCAACGACTTCAATCGCTTTGGGCGAACGTGGCAAGTAAACGTTCAGGCCGACTCAGAATTTCGCGTCAGTGCCGAAACAGTCCGGCAGTTCAAAGTGAAGAGTGTGACCGGAGAAATGGTTCCTTTAGGTACTCTTTGCACCATTGAAGACAGCACCGGACCGATGTTTATCAATCGCTATAACAATTTTCCTGCTGCAGCCATCAACGGTGTCAACGTACCGATCGTCAGTACCGGCGAAGTTCTTACGATGATGAATGACCTTGCCGCTCAAGAGCTGCCTGCTTCAATGGAAGCCGAATGGACAGAAATCTCGTTCTTGCAGGAACAAGCCAGCCAGTTTCAATCCTTCAAAGATGTGTTGCAGAATCCGATCTCGGCACTGATTGGTGCCGTGATCTTGGTTTACTTGATCCTGGCCGCACTTTACGAAAGCTGGGAACTGCCGGTCACGATCATCCTGGTAGTGCCCATGTGCGTGCTTGCTGCATTAACTGGTGTGATAATCGCACACATGGCTCTTAACATCTTCGTGCAGATCGGCTTTGTTGTGTTAGTCGGATTAGCATGCAAGAACGCGATTCTCGTAGTTGAGTTCGCTAAAGACTTGATGGAGAAGGAGGACAAGCCACTGCTGGAAGCCACCGTTCAAGCTTGTATCGTCCGCTTGCGTCCAATCGTCATGACCAGTTTTGCCTTTATCCTGGGCGTAGCACCATTGCTCTGGGGGCAGGGAGCCGGGGCTGAAATGCGCTATGCACTTGGCGTCGCCGTATTCAGCGGCATGCTGGGAGTAACCGGGTTCGGCCTGATCTTTACGCCTGTTTTCTTCTATGTTGTGATGAAGTTCTTGCAGAAGGAAGGCCTGTCTCCGATTCATCCGGACGAGTCAACTTCTAAATCGTAAGCCAGCCTAAATGCGAAACGCCGCTGAGAGGAACATCCTCTCAGCGGCGTTTTTTATAGACTCATCCAAAGCCTTAAGGAACAATATCGCCCAGCACAAGGATCTGACTCGCGCGGACGTTGGTCCCCTGATACTTGGGTGCCTTTAACTCTTCCTCCGGATTCTTCAAACGGAACGCAACCGGCTGCCGATCCGGTTGATCGGGGTGCACCTCGATCGTTACCTCATGAACAGTCTCTGGGTCGACATCGCCTGCCAGGGAAAGCGTCGCAATTCGGTGATACGTGCAATAGCTGTCAAACCGAGGCACAGGCTTTTCGCGAAGTTTGCCATCGACCGAAATAATGACCTGCCCACCATCGGGGCCAAGCAAGTCGTACAACTTGGCGGAAGAGCCTTTAAAACGGAAGGTCAGCTTGCTGCCAGGCTCGGTCGCTTCGTAAATCTGGCCCATACGTTTGCCAAACGACTTCTGAAGCTGGGCCTCTTCAGGCAGTGCCTTCCAGTTTCCGCTAAGCATGTCCGGTTGAATCGGCACCATCTTGGCGGCTTGCCAGTGATCTTCGACAAACGAGGTCTTTAGCTTGGCCTGGTGATCTGCAGGATGGGCATCTGTGGCCATCTGCTGGATCGCGTCGGCGAGCACTTCGGTATAGAGTTCGTGACCAGCATCTAAGGGATGTACACCATCTTTAGAGAATTGGATCTTGTCTTCTTCAGGCTCATCGCTTTGAAACGTGAGTTTGCCGTCCGATTCCAGCTCCACTATCTTCTTCGCGAAGTTAACCGATGGAATCCCATAGTGATCGGCTAACAATTCCATGGCTGACGCTGCCTGAGGACATTCACCTTTACGTAGTGGCTCCTCGTAATTAACCCGAAAGGTATAGACAAAGCAGATATCGGTCTTCGGATTTGCTGCCCAGGTCTGACGAACGATCCCTTCCATGGCCTTCCAGATCCGGTCCGGCGAGGCACCACCATCATTCACGGCAAATTCAACAAACAAGAGGTCTGGTTTGTATTGCAGGGCATCTCGCTCTAAACGAAAGACCCCCAAGTCGCTGCCAGTACCGCCGATTGCCGCATGGATCTCCTCGATCGTTGCCGTAGGGTACTTTTCTTTCAACCAGGTAGTCGTCTTGACTCGCCACCCATTGGCTGCCGTAATCGATCCTCCGAGATAGGCAACGCGAACGGTCTCGCCAGATTCCAGCTTTTTTTGCACATTGCCCAATCCATCACGAGGCTTTACTAACTCTGCTGGAACAGTGTGATAGGTAGGTTCAGCCGATGTGACCGTGGGTATGAATGCGACCAGAATGAGTGCCAACGCGGCAAACGCAGATTTCATGAGGACAACTCCGTTGAGGTAGGTTTTCAGAGGGCTCTTTAGTCTAATTGCGCCCGACAACGTTTGCGAGCCAACCAATAAAAAGCCCAGGCTCTAAAAACCTGGGCTTATCTTTCGGAATCGCTGCGAGAATAGCATCGACTACCCAAACAACGCGGCAATCGGCTTCCCACCGTCCGTAATCGGCACGGGCCTGTCTCCGTCGTAAAGGGACTTTGCGTAGTCGATTCCCAGCGAAGCGTGAATTGTCGCAAAGAAGTCCGGCACCGAGACCGGGTCGGAAACGATCTTCTGCGAAAGCTCATCCGTCACTCCGTACGCGCCTTGATGCTTCAAACCACCGCCGGCCAGCACGCAAGTGAATGCCGAGCTTTGATGCCCGCGTCCGCCGCCACCATCGAATTGCGGTGGCCGACCAAACTCAGTCGTAATGACAACGAGCGTTTTATCAAGCAACTTCTGGTTCTCCAAGTCGAGAATCAGTGCCGCGACGGCATCGTCCATTTCGCGAATCAGCTTATGCTGATCAAGAATACCTCGATTATGAACGTCCCACCCCGCCCCGTTCAGGAAATTCAGGTTGTGAGACACTTCAATAAAACGCACTCCTCGCTGAACAAGTCGACGGGCAAGAAGGCAACGTTGACCGAATTCACCACCATAGCTTTCCCGCAGTTCGGCCGACTCGCTATCCAGAGCAAAGCTCTTCATGAACTCCGGCCCACTCAGGCGAAGGCTCAATTCAGCTGCGGCTTCGTAGTCGCGCAGGCGCGCATCTCTTGTTTCTGGCTGCACGTCACGCAGAGACGTCAGATACTTCTCGCGGCGCAACTGTCGCTCAGGCGTGATCGCATCGGGACGAGAAAGGCCAGCCGGTCCGCGTCCTGTCTCGGTGAGATAAAGATAGCTATGCTGTGCTCCCAAGAAACCGGGGCCCCGCGAACTATTTGGGTATCCTATCAGTACGTACGGTGGTGCCGCATCGGAAACGGCTCCCCGCTCGTGCGCGATAATTGAGCCTAGCGAAGGATACACGACCGTGCCGCTGACAGGCCGACCAACATGCATCCAGTTTGTAGCCGCGGCATGCTCGTCGATCACTGAATGATTCACGGTACGAACCGCCGTGATACGGTCCATGATCGACGCCACCTTGGGTAGATGCTCGCACAATTCTACGCCGTCTACGGCAGTAGGAATCGAATCGTAGTACGAGCCGGCCTTCTTCTGACTGGGATCACCTTTACGTTTAGGATCAAACGTGTCGATTTGCCCCATCCCTCCACCAAGCCAGATCGAAATCACGTGCTCGGCCTGACCTTGAATACGTGGACCATCCAACGAAGCCCATGCCGGTGTTGCTGCCATGCTCGCAGCTGCGGCACTAGTCGCCAGGAATTCGCGTCGGTTTAATGCTGAGATATTCATTCTATATATCCTTATAGCGGATTTGGTATTTCTCTTTGAAAGAACTCGTGAGTCATCAACTGCTCTAGGGCATCCATACAAATTCTTTAAGATTGACGACACTCCACACGAAGTCTTCGTAACGCATGCGCCAGTCCGATTTAAGACGCGGATCAGCAGGTGGACCCTGGCGAACACGCTGGGCATGCTCCTGCTGAATCGTGTTCGCTTCCGATCGCAAATGATTCGACCATGTAACTTGGGGCAAACGCTCCCGTGGTTCTGGTTGAACGATCTCACTTGCGGGAACCAGTCGGTCTTCAAAGCCTTCGGATAGGCGTTCATTAAATAACAAACGTTCCTCATCCGTAGGATATCGACTCAATAGCCGAAGAAAGATGGAATCGATCAAAGCATCAACCGATTTGGCATCCACCGCCAAGTCAGCCAAAACCGAATGGTTAGATGCTTTTGTCAAGTTGATTGTCAAGTTGCTATTTGCCATGACGGCCGGTTGCCGAATATTCGGATCGGTTTCACGATCGGTCTTGGGTGCCTGGCGATCGGCCGACCATCCAAACGCCGTAAGCATTTCCGCAACCATGGCAGCATAGGGAAATGTCAGGCTCGGTCGATCTCGCTCGTTGGAGAGGCTCACGAACATCCAACTGCGATGCGGCGTCCCAAAGTTGTTCCGGCTACTTGCCGCACGACGACCGTCAGGATCGATCGTCATCGTTTCGACATCCATATCTTGTCCCGTTGCAACGTATAGCGAGTCGACAATTTGCTCGGCCGTCATCCGGCGACGCTCTGGTGCATTGAACAGCCGCTGGGCAGGTTCAGCACTCAGATTTTCGCCAATCGCCTCTTGCTGATACAGATCCGACGTCATGATCACCTTAACCAGGTGTTTAATGTCATAGTCGTTTGCAACGAGTTCTTTCGCCAACCACTCGAGCAGTTCTGGATGACTTGGCGGATTCCCTTCCCAGTCTTGCGGAAGTTCGACAATGCCGGCACCGATCAGGCGACGCCATACGCGATTGGTAATCACCTGTGCGAAACGTGTGTTCTGCGGGGCCGTGATTAACGTCGCTAGTTTCTCGCGGCTATCGTCCTTGTTTTGCATCAAACTCCACAACTGCTCGTCGTCATCTGCCCCTGTCAGTTTTGCGAAAGGCCAAGTCGGTGTCACGGGTTCCCCTGGCTTCAAGGTTACCTTAATCAAAGACTCTCGCTCTTTGGCCTCAAAAAACCCTGGAGGCACGGTACTCGACGTAGGCACCGTCACCGATTTCCGAGCAAACATGGCCGCAAGCGAGTACAGATCACGCTGGGTCGTGGAATGATAGGGAGAGTCGTGACAGCGAGCACATTGCATCTCGACTCCTAGAAACGCGCTCGCTACGACATGTCCCTTGGCTGCGAATGGAGAGTCATTCTGGGCTGCCTGAGCAAAACCAGCACTACCCCCTTCCGGTGCACTACCACGCATCATCATCAATTCGGTGACCATTCGATCGAC
Organism: Blastopirellula marina; assembly: GCF_002967715.1. NCBI lineage: Bacteria > Pseudomonadati > Planctomycetota > Planctomycetia > Pirellulales > Pirellulaceae > Blastopirellula > Blastopirellula marina. The sequence continues at coordinate 179,592 of NZ_PUIA01000016.1, read as the reverse complement.
TCCCTTGTCATCGACAAGCGAGTCGTACAGGAACCAGCGAAACGGTCCCGTCGCATTGAGTGTCGCGTTGATCATCGTCGGATTTTCCGCAAGAAGATCCTGCCAGTAGCTGACCCAGTGATCCGCCCAACGCGGGTCGGCGAGCAACTGATCGATCAGCTTTTCGCGTTTATCAGGAGATTCGTCGTTTAAGAACGCAGTCACGTCGGCCTCAGAAGGGACGACACCAACCGTATCGAGAAAAGCTCGCCGGATGAATGTAGCGTCATTCACGATCGGGGAACGTGTCGTACGGTCTGCAGCGAGTGACGGCTGTGGCCACTTCGCTCCATCGGCAATCCACTTCTCGATAATCTGGATCTTCTCTTCCGAAACAGGCTTGCCAGTTGGTGGCATCCTCGTCTCTTCGTCCTTACTTCGCATCCGCGTGATCATCGCGCTGGCATGCGGATCGCCTGGCGAAATAGCTGGCTCGCCTGAGAAACCTCCCATCACGGCCAGCTCACGGTCGTTCAGCGAAAGACCACCTTTGTCTTTATCGCCATGACAGCGAAAACACTCACTACGAAGAATGGGTAACACCTTCGAATGAAAATGATCCGATTCGGCCATGGGCGAATCACTTCTAGCTGCTTTGACTTCATCGAGTCGAGCGACGATAAACGCATCCACCGGGTGCTTTATAGCTGGCAAAGTTTTCGGAACGCTTGGCTGCGGATATGAGGCTACCCAGTCTCGTCCCATCTTGTGACGCTGCGTCCAGCGTTGATCTTCAATCGCTGCTGCGACATGGCGAGTGTGGTCATTGAGTTTTGTCATGGACGCTGAAATTTGATCAAGCTCTGCTTCGACAGCGGCGTCGATCAAAGGCAGCGGATCACTCGCAAGATTTAACGGTCGCAATACCGAGAAGGTCTCTTCGCCGTCGGTGCTGATAGCCACCGTCAGTTCGCCAGGCTCAGCTCGGAAACGCTTGCCACCGGCGATTGCTTCCACGACCACGCGAACAGGGCCTGATTTCTCAATGGAAATACGCTCTTTCACTTCCTGGCAACGATGCCACTTCGCTCGATGCCCCGGTGCAGGCGGCTCTGCTACAGGCGTAATCGGCTCTTCGCCATCGGGAGAACCCGAAAGAGGTTCGGTTTTCGCAATCAGTTTACCGTCGACCCATACCCGCGACATACTTCGGGCCCGCAGAAGCAGCGTGTGGTCGCCTTGCGGTAGCATCACGTTGCCTGCCATCCGTATAACAACTGGTGCCTTCCAGGCCGTACGAATTCCCCAATCGTCATATTTCAGGGGAAGCTGGTCAAGCAAGAACGACTTGCCAGTCCATCGTGCGGCAACTTCCGGGAAGCTCTCGTCCGTCATCAGCCAGCGATCATGGGCAGGAAAGTCCTCATGAAATGTGACTTGAATCTCGTTCGGAGCGATATAACCGAGAGCAGGCATGGTTTCTGGTGCCGGACCGATAATCGTTCGCTTGCCCTCGTAGCGAAAACGCTTCTGGATCGTTTCGTCACTAAGAATCTCGCGATGAATGGCAATCGAGTCGAGCCCACCTCGGAAGCTCGCCGTCGATGCACCTCCCATCGAGGAACCAATCCAGATTTCATCATCGTCGACAACGGGAGCGTCCTCTGTCGGACCACCCATATCCCAGAAGCCGTCGACCTTCTGCCCGTCGATCCATGTACCAACGCTCTTAGGCTCGCCAAATCGATAAGTTGCCGCGACATGATGCCAACCACTGCGAGGGACAAACCCTTCGCGTGATGTCCAGCGATGCCAATGCTTTTGGTCTCCCGTGGTGCTTGGGGTAGCGAACAGGAAACTCACGCATGCCTTGCCATCAAGACGTCGAATACGAAGAGCCCAGTTCTGATTGTCACGTGCAAAGCCTGCTCGATTCGTTCTCCCTTTGCCAATCACATAGGTGTTATCCCCCTCACCCAGTTCACGGATATTAACCCACGCCTCCAGGGTAATTTCATCGCCGTTGGTGAAATCGAATGGACTGAGCTTACCGGGGTCGGAGAAAACGAATCTCGCTCCACTGCCATCAAATTCAACAGCCGTGTTATTGACAGCAAAGTCGGGAAAACTCGGCGGCCTGGGGCCGGGTACGTCGCGATGGACTCCGCCCACAGATCTAAGCGGCGTCTCCTCTTCAGTCCCAAATTCCCAACTCGCAGCGGGCTCTTCCGCGATCGCAAAAGGCAAGCTCCATGTCGCCAGTAGCAAACACGGAATCAAGATTGGACGGATAAGATTCATAGGATGGCCTTCCTAAATCGTCATCATGGTGGGAGGTGATTGGTGGGCAAAAAGTGGAAAGGCAGGCGTCAGTCTCTAAGTTCAAGCGTGAATTTATTGTCACCACGAGCGACGACCTCAGCTGTGAGTTCGCTGGTGGAAAAACTGGTGTACTTCTTCGGAATCAATGACTTGGGAACCGCCATTTCGGTATTCGCAGCGGCCTCGGCCATGGTGCCTGCATCGGCTTCGGTTGCGGTGATCGATACTTGATGCGTTCCAACAATGGCTCCGTCACCGTTTCCGTATGTCGACAGCGAAAAGCTACCATCCGATTGGATCGCTCCGGTTGCCGGGGAGCCTGCTTCAGGCCGGAAGCTTACCCGGCCATATGGAAGTGGCTTGCCGTTGTAGGTGACAACTCCCGATACAGGTGCTGTCTCCAGCCCTTTCTGTCCGAAGCATCCGGAGCAGAGCATCACACTAGCCGAAGCCATTAACAGTAAACTAAAGAAGCGCATATCAATCTCCAAAAGTCATCAACGGGGGTGCGATGACGAAATTCTCAGCTTTGGGTTATTACTTGTAAGGAAGGTCTAAGGAATGGAGTGGGTTTCACCACCATTAATCGTGGCAACCGCTCTGTAGACGTCAAAGTTGATGGTCTCAGGTAGGAAATGAACACTGCCGTCGGCCGCCACAAAATTGGCACCACCGGGGTGTTTACTGGTAAATGGTAAGTGGTTGAACGCAATCCCATCATTTCGATCACGGCGCGAGTTGATCGTGTCCTCGTAAATGATCTTCACGTTGTAAAGAGCACCATTGACGGTACTGGTCGTTCCCGCGATCCAGACTCGCACGTTGCCGGGAAACCCGCTATTGACGCCTGTACGATCACTGTGCGTGTAATCACCAATCATGATCGTATTACTTAAACCGTCGACAATATCGGCAGCGCGACGCTCGCCATTGATCCGGAAGACACCGTTGGACGTGATCATCCCATGCCCGGCATTGCCCGGCAGGTTTTGATCACGGGCCGGGTCGTTGAAGTAGACGCCAGCAACCCCTTGGTAGGTAAGCAGTGCCCCGTCGGAAAACAGCGAACTCGACGTATTCTTCGAAGCTCCATTGAAACTCGGACAGATGTACCCATCGATGACCGTTCGACGGATATCTTGATGGGCGGTCCCTAAGGGATTCTGTGAAAAGTCGTACTGATCATACAAAGCGTTCTGCTCAATGAACGGTAAGATAGCCACGGCCCAACCATGTGAATTCCACTGGCCAGACTGCAGCTTGTAATAGGAACCAGGCGGGAAGCTCCCCTGACTGATATCCATATAATTATGACAAGCCAATCCCATCTGCTTCAGATTGTTCGAGCATTGCATACGACGAGCTGCCTCGCGGGCCTGTTGCACGGCCGGCAGCAAGAGAGCGATAAGTATTCCGATGATTGCGATAACAACCAGCAACTCGACAAGCGTAAATCCTGGCTGACGTGACCGTGAAAATGATGGATGCATAAAGGGTGACTTTCGTGAAGAGATAAATGAAATGAGTTCAAGGAATTAAGGGCTGGCCAAAAACAAATAAGGAATGTGGTTGGCCTTCTGCCGTAAGGCCATACTTTGATGGGGCAAGGGAGGATAAGGATGTCTCAGGTAAAAGCTGGGCGTTTCAGTGATTACTCGACCTCCGGCAGACCAGCAATGAAGGTTGGATCGACGATGTCATCGTCATTCAGGGCATCCTGAAAAAACAATCCGTCGACAATTGCCCCGTCTTCATAGCCTAGGTCGGAAAGGTCAATTCCTACTGCAATTGCGTGAAACTTGACGGCCTGAACGACGGGTATCGATTCAAATTTTTCTAATTGGGCCAGGGACCGGGGCACTTGCTCAAACTTCTGCAGGAACAGCGTTTGCACTTGCAACGCTTCCGGTGACTCCAAGGTAAGGTCGTAGGAAGTCACCGTATGCGAATGCAAGCCCTCTCGAAAATCGAGCGGGCTCACATGAAAGGCATCGCCTACAAGCGGGTTCGAAAACATTTGAAGCTCAAAGAAAACAACGTCCGCTCCGGGACCGTTCTTCACAGGGCGATCAAAACGGATCGCCATGCCAGGCGTACCGTATTGCCCTGCTTCTTCATTAACAGCCAGGTTGGGACTCGCATCTAATGGCTGCCGACTTCCGCCAATGTTGATAGCACCGGTGCGGATGCTTCGGTCCGAAGCGAAGCTGGAATGAACTTCCGGTAACTGTTTATCTCCGATCAAATAGCCGTGGCTGTCCTGAGCATGGAAATGCGTGATCTGAGAACCGATGAGGTCTTCCACCGTATAGTGATACCGCTCACCACCGCGCTGAACCTCAACGCCAACCAACTCGCCGGCACGGCCATCGCTTGACATCGCCGCTTCGTAAGCGACAACTCGATCTGGCAGATGCCGCGTGTATTGCTCAACCTTAAAAGGAACGGAGACTGCTACCTGCGGGTCCTCGTAGGAAAACCGACGGGCATCTGAGGAGCTAAGGCGCAATCCGGATGCCTCGCTTTCGACATTCGTTTTTACCGCCCTTTCCTTTCCGTAGATGTCAGCTGCCCCTTCAATAACTTGCACTTCAGTAGCATTATCTTCCAGCACAACAACTGAGAATCGCGTACCACGATCGATAACATTCACTTCCGGTGTCTCTACCTGAAAGCCCTCGGCACCTTCAGGAGCATGGACACTGCAACGGCCAATATCGAGGGCTAATTTCTCGTTAGATTCAATTCGAAAGACAGCCGGGCCTTCGATAATTGCAGACGCCCCCTTTTCAAAAGCGAGCTCGACCATGCCCTCCATCAATACATAGTCACGCTGCTGTATCGGAGAAGAATAAATCTTCGGAGGCATCTCACCGAAGAATCGAGCGTGGGCCAGGTTGGCGAATTGCACGCCGTCGATCCTCTGACTATGTGTTGTTGGCTGAGAGCGAGTCTTTTGGGAACCTGAGTCTTGCGCGACAGGCCTTGGCCCCAGAGGAAGCATCGCTCCGATCAGGAACGCGATCGGCAACAAGATGGCAATTGCCAGTCCCGATTGCCAAAGGGCTACGCCTGAACCACGAGTGCTGTTTGCTTCACCATCTCGTGATGCGAGTTCCGACAAGGACTCTTGATTCACAGAGAATACAACTTCAGGTAGATCCTCGTGAATTTGCAAAGCATCTAAATAGAGTTGCCTTGCTGTCGGATCTTCTTTTAGCAACTGGTCGAGCCCAAGAAACTGCTCATCGGTAATCGAGCCATCGATCAATGCGGTGATCAAATCGCTCATTTGGCGATTGCCATTGCTATTGGCTTCACTCACAGTGTACCCTCCGCAGCAAGCGATTTACGAACGCAGACAGCCAGCAAGTATCGGATTCGAGCCAAAGAACGATAGAGCTTTGCCACAGGCTCTTCAATTCTCTGTGCCAAACTCTCAACGGTCTCGTCACTGAAGTATCGCATTTCAACCAAACGTCGATCTTGGTCCTCTAACTTATGCAGACATCCGGCGAGGGCCGCTTTTCGCCGTTCCGACAACTGCTGATGTTGCTGGTATTCGGCTGCGATCGCCTCGACCACTTCCTCCGAAAAATGACGCCTTCGCGTCTTGGCACGCTTTCGATGCTGCAAGACCTCGTACAAGGCAAAACGGCATGCCCAATTGAAGAATGGTTGCGTCGAATCGAATTGGTCGAACTTCCGCATCAGGGCAATTGCCGTTTCTTGGAGAATGTCGTCTACGTCAGCCATCACTGGAACCAGTGCGCAAACATATCGCCGCAAGCGACCTTCGTCCTTGGCATACAAACGAACAAACTCTTCATTCTTTTTGGTGAATGTCACGTGAGCTCCGCCTTGGCCTTACACATGAGAGTCATCCTTAAACCAACCAATTCTCGCCAGAAAATTGTGAAACTTATACTTTCCCAGTTCAAATTCACCACAAAGACGAACGCAAGCCCTTTTCAACAAACAACTTACGCAATCCGCAGCCACTACAGAAATCTGCCCGATTCTAAGCGTGCGGATCCAGACTTGGCATTCTCTTGAGACTCTTCATCGATATGGCTTGGCCAAGAAATGGTCTTCAATGCCAAGGAACACACTGCACGACCACAACAGCGTTTACCTATCATTAACATGGCAGTGATGCGATTGCAGCGTAGCAAGTGATGCTTGACGGCAGATGAGCCAGGAACACCCCCAAGGGCAATAGACAACACAAGCTCTTTAAATATAACAACTTACAGTCTACCACTACCCCTGACGACTATCTTATTTCGTCGTAGGCTACTCAAACCCGGGCTTCTGCTGTCGCCATCTATATTCACACCGCATCATCACTGCGCTAACACGTCCTTAACAATCGCCTCTTAGACTCATTCGTTTGAAGTCCCGCTCAGCTTGCCGACAGGGAAGTAGGAACTTCGATCGGTTGAATTAGCAAATTACGCATCTCTCGGTAACTATGGCTTCGGGCGAAGTACAGGACGACCTTCAGTATCACGGTGCTCGTCATCGGTGGGACCTGATCGACATCCAGGAAGTCTGGAGGTTTCGCGAGTTGATCTGGATGTTTGCCCTACGTGACTTGAAGGTCCGTTATCGTCAGACATACGTCGGCATTGCCTGGGCAGTCATCCAACCGCTCGCCATGCTGCTCGTCTTTAGCTTCTTCTTCCAAATATCGGGCGGCAGTCCCTCGGATAGTGGCCTGCCCTATGCGATTGTCGCACTATGCGGCTTGATTCCCTGGCAACTGTTTGCCTCGACGGTAACTTCAGGCACCCAGTCGATCGTGATGAACAAGCAATTGGTGACGAAGGTATACTTCCCTAAGATTATCCTGCCTATCTCTTCTGTTGCCATTTCGTTGGTCGATTTCAGCATCGCTTTTTGCATGTTGCTTATCGTCATGGCCTGGTATCAGGTTGTGCCAACAGCGGCGATTTTTCTTTTACCATTTATGATCGTGAGCGTTGTTGTCTGCTCGCTCGCCGTCTCCCTATGGCTGTCTGCTCTCAATGCGATCTACCGAGATGTTCAGTATCTCGTTCCATTTATGCTCCAGGTGGGGCTACTGGCGAGTCCCACCGTGTACGAAGCCTCGATGGTTTCACCGCAATGGAGATGGCTGTACTCGCTCAATCCAATGGTTGGCCCTCTAGAAGGATTTCGCTGGGCATTGCTGGGCACGTCTCCACCGGCAATGGCCCCGATGGCAATCTCTCTCGGTTGTATGTTCGCCATCCTAATCGGAGGCATGATCTATTTCCGACGGATGGAACGTTTCTTTTCGGATCGAATCTAGATGCAGAATCCCGCGATCCGAGTCGAAGGACTGGGAAAGAAGTTCAAAATCGGTACCCATCAATACGGTCATCGCCTGACCGAGTTGATCTCAGGCTATGCGCGTTCGGCCATCACGGCCCCAGCCAAATACTTCGGCGGTCAAAGCAACTCAGTTACTCACACGCCAGCTGAATTCTGGGCATTTCGCAACCTCAACTTCAACATTCAGGCAGGGGATGTCGTCGGAATCATCGGTCGCAATGGAGCAGGAAAAAGCACTCTACTGAAGGTCCTATCGCGTATTACGGAGCCAACTGAAGGCCGCTTTGGCGTTCGGGGGCGAATCAGTTCACTGCTGGAGGTCGGTACCGGGTTTCATCCTGAATTGACAGGCAGAGAGAATGTTTACCTCAGTGGCGTTGTGCTGGGCATGAAGCGAGCCGAGATAAAGCGGAAGTTTGATCAGATCGTCGCGTTCTCTGGTACAGAGAAATTCTTGGATACGCCCGTAAAGCGATTCTCATCAGGCATGCAAGTACGACTCGGATTCGCCGTGGCAGCGTTTCTAGAACCAGAAATTCTCATCGTGGACGAAGTCCTTGCGGTGGGCGACCACGAATTTCAGAAGAAGTGCCTGGGGAAGATGTCTGATATTGCCCAGGAAGGACGCACGATTCTTTTCGTTAGCCATAACGCTGGTGCCGTGAAACAAATGTGCACGCGATGCATTTGGCTCCGTGACGGGTCGGTCCACAGTGATGGCGATCCCCAGTCGGTGCTCACCGACTACATGTCCCCTGACCAGGGAGACCTCTACCACTTGCCTGTGCAGGGAAATCTGGGCGTAGAAGTCCGCTCCGTTTCGCTCAACGAGGTCCCCCTCCGTATCGATCGGCGTGTCCGCTTCACTTCGCCATTCGACCTGACATTCGAGATCGCTTCGCAGGCATCCCTACCCAATCTCCAGTTGGCGGTGCGTATTGGCAAACGCGAGACTCCGCTCTGCGAACTTAATACTGCCTACGACGGAAATTGTGTATCTGTCGATTCAGACGATCTGGTTTCGGTTACTTGTCACATTCATTCTCTGCCACTACTTCCAGGCACCTACGACCTCTCGCTAAAGATCAGTGGTACCGGATTGAGCAGAGACCTGCTTCCCTGGACTCCGGTCGGAGAGCTTGAAGTTATCCCCAATCTCGAAAACGAAGACTGTAACGACGCTCAATTCCACAGGCCCTTCGAGTCGCGTCCTCCAGTCCACTGCGCTCACACTTGGGCGGTTCGGCAAAGAGAACCATTGACTACGAGAAATGAATAGCCCAAGACATTCTCGCAATTGCCATGCGATGCGAGAGCACCTCATTGACATTAAACATGCCCCAAATGGCCAAGAGCCAATTTGACATTTAGGTTGAAAACGACGAATGAACGACTCCATGAACAGCATTCTTATCACCGGCGGCACGGGGTCGTTCGGAAATGCCTTTGTCAAACGCCTTCTTACCCTGAAGGATGTCCCATCACGCATCGTCATCTATTCTCGTGATGAACTAAAGCAGTATGAAATGCGGCAGAGGTTTCCCGCTGACGAATATCCTCAACTCCGGTATTTCATTGGAGATGTTCGCGACGGCGAACGATTGGCTCGTGCGATGGAAGGGATCGATACGGTCGTTCACGCCGCTGCATTGAAACAAGTTCCGACCGCGGAATACAATCCGTTTGAGTGCATTCAGACCAACGTGATGGGCGCTCAAAATGTCATCTCGGCTGCCCTGCAGCAGAAAGTCCGCAAAGTAGTTGCCTTGTCCACCGATAAAGCGTGTGCTCCCATAAATCTGTATGGTGCTACTAAACTATGCTCGGACAAACTGTTTGTCGCAGCGAATAATATTAAAGGGTCTCGTGAGGTCACGTTTTCCGCAGTTCGTTATGGAAATGTAATGGGCTCCCGCGGTTCGGTTATTCCATTTTTTATGGAACGTCGCAACAGCGGAACGCTGCCAATCACCGACCCACGCATGACTCGCTTTAATATCCTTCTTAGTGAAGGTGTCGACTTAGTGCTGACGGCGTTAAACAAATCATTGGGAGGTGAGTTGTTTGTCCCGAAGATCCCTTCCTATCGGATTACGGATGTTGCGACAGCAATCGGTCCAGATTGCGAACAAAAGATTATTGGCATCAGGGCAGGCGAAAAACTACACGAGGAAATGATTACCGCGATCGACTCCTTGCAAACTCTGGAGACTGCCAATCATTTCATTATGATTCCATCGCACCCACATCGAAGCTTGACCGAGCAAATCAAAAGGTTCACCGACTTCCACGAGGCTGAGCTTGTCCCAGAAGGTTTCTCCTATTGTTCTGAAACAAATGATCAATGGCTAACAGTTGATGACATCAGGAACTTGATCGAAACTCAGATATTCTAGAGTTCCTAGTCACGGTTTCACTTCACCCCGTTTTTCTAAGCGGCTGCACCATGATTCCCTATGGGCGTCAACAAATCGAACAGTCCGATATCGACGCCGTCGTAGCCACGCTAAAAAGCGATTGGCTTACCAGTGGCCCACGCGTTGAAGAATTTGAGAAGCAGTTCGCGGAATTCGTCGGTGCCAGTCATGCGGTTGCGGTAAACAGTGGTACGGCCGCACTACACCTGGCAACCATGGTTGCCGAGCTTGGGCCTGGTGATCGATTGCTGACCAGTCCGATCACATTTCTTGCTTCAGCAAATTGTGCCGCGTACGTTGGAGCAACGCCTGACTTCGTTGACATTGACAGGGCAAGTCGAAATCTTTGTCCCCGGGCCCTTGAAGCGGCCTGGCAACCGGATACGAAGGCGGTTGTGGCAGTCGACTTCGCCGGTCAACCGTGCGATATCCAAGGCATCTCCGAGGTAGCAAGACCCCGCGGTGCAATTGTGATTGAAGATGCTTGCCATGGGATTGGCAGTGCGATTCGCAAGGACGGAAAGGCCGTGAGAAGTGGCGGACACGACTGGGCAGATATCACAACGTTTAGCTTTCACCCTGTCAAAACCATGACCACGGGCGAAGGGGGCATGCTTGTTACCAATGACGAAGAATTGGCAAAGAAAGCGTACATCCTGCGTAACCACGGCATGACGCGAGAGGCGAGCGAATTTACCGGTTTGGGCAGTGGTGGAGCGCAATTTCAGCCAGGCCCCTGGTATTACGAAATGCATGAACTCGGCTTCAACTATCGAATTACCGACTTGCAGTGTGCGCTCGGCATTTCACAACTATCTCGCTTACCGCAATTCATAAAACGACGCCAGGAAATCGTTGCTGCCTATAACGAAGCGTTTCATAATCTCGAGTTCCTTCATCCCCCTGCCCTAAGTTCGCATGTCGAGCCTGAGCTGATATCTTGGCATCTATACTCGGTTGAAATCGATTTCGAATTACTTGGCATTACTCGTGCCGAATTCATGACGGAAATGCGAGAAAACGGAATTGGAACACAAGTTCACTACATTCCGATCTATTTGCAGCCATACTACCGGCAGAACTACGGATACTCGCCTGGCAAATGCCCCGAAGCCGAAGCCTACTACGGCCGAGCGTTAAGCCTGCCTCTGTATGCTGCGATGACAGACTCCGATGTGCAAACCGTAATCGACACGGTAAGAAGCATGTGCCAGAGGAGGTCATCATGAAAATCGCAATCATTCCCGCCCGAGGGGGGAGCAAAAGAATTCCCCGAAAGAATATTCGCATCTTCGCTGGAAAACCGATTATCGGATATTCTATCGAAACTGCGATCGCCAGCGGACTTTTCGACGACATCATCATTTCGACGGACGATCACGAAGTAGCTGAAGTCGCCAAGTCTTTTGGGGCCAGCGTTCCGTTCCTGCGACCCAACGAACTCTCATGCGACTACACACCGACTTTACCCGTGATTCGGCATGCAATCGAACAGATTGAAGCCAATGCCGGCCAAGTTGAGTTGGCGTGCTGTATTTATCCAACGGCTCCGTTTCTACGAGCTCAAGATTTGGCCGATGGGTTTCGTTTGTTAAAGAACAACCAACAGGCGGAATTCGCGTTTTCGGTAACTAGTTTTTCTTTTCCCATATTTCGATCGCTCAAAATTGAAGGGGATCGTGTCGGCATGTTCTGGCCGGAACATGAAATGACTCGCTCTCAGGACCTTCCCGAAGCATTTCATGATGCGGGCCAGTTTTACTGGGGAACGCGCGACGCCTTTCTGCATGCGGGTGGCATTTATTCAGCAAATTCCCATGCAGTCGTTCTACCGCGTTACCTGGTCCAAGATATCGACACAGAAGAAGACTGGATTCGAGCGGAACAAATGTATCTTGCCAGCCAATTCACTTTACAAGGAGACAAGCCGTGCTCCTGATCCGCGCGGATGCGAGTGTTTCGATGGGGACCGGCCACATCATGCGCTGCTTGGCTTTGGCTCAAGCATGGCGAGGTCAGATTGGTCCCGTCAAATTTGTTTCCTCGGAAATGCCGAACCGCTTGATTGATCGTCTTAAGAACGAGTCGTTCGAAGTCATCATGAACGACGCGGCAGCGGGAAGTAAAGAAGATTTACAACACCTTAAAACACTCATCGACGATGAAAAGGCCGTACGTGTCGTTGTGGATGGATATCAGTTCGATGATTCTTACCAACAAGGCTTGGCGGATCACAATTGTCGCGTCCTTTTTTTTGACGATTACGGGCATTGCTCGCATTACGAAGCTGATTGGATATTGAACCAAAACTTAGGTGCCGATCCCGCATTGTATGACAATCGCGGTGGCCGTACGAAGCTATTGCTGGGCAGTGCCTACGTCCTACTTCGCCAGGAATTCCTTGGTCTCGGAGTCAAATCCCGTCCTCGTCGGAAGCAAATCGAAAATATATTGATAACGCTCGGCGGCAGTGATGCTCACAATTTAACCTTGCCAGTACTGTTTGCCTTAAAGCAGATTGCAGAGAAGACTATGGACGTGAAAGTCCTTCTGGGCCCCGGAAATCCACATAGGTCATCAATAGATGACGTTTTGTCAGAATTCCCTTGCTCCATAGAAATACTTGATAATGTTTCCAATATGGCTCCTACATTAAGTTGGACAGACATCGCGATCTGTGGGGGTGGGAGCACCAATTGGGAGATGGCTTATTTTGGCATTCCACGAATCGTACTCATACAGGCGGACAATCAGCTACTCGCTTGCCAGTCGCTAATGATGGCTGGATGTGCATCGATTCTCGATGCTCGCCACACTTTCGATGAGTTCCAGTTGATCAATGAATTACGCCTCCTCCTTACTTCCACTTCACTTATTCAGCAAATGTCGCATGCCAACCAAAACATCGTGGATGGGCATGGAGTCAATCGAGTTTTGTTAGAAATCGCTCCAGATGGATCCAGTTCACATAATTGATGGGGCATTACCTTATGAATAACAATAGCCCGCGACATATTTCGCTTATTCCCATACTAGAAGTGGATTCGAATATCCAAAGCAGAGTCAGAGACATTCGAAATGAGGATGCGGTTAGAAAATGGATGTATACCGACCATTTTATTTCTGAGGACGAACATCTAGCCTGGCTGGACCAACTCAGAATCGACTCCAAACAACGGGTCTTTGTCGTTCTTAACGAAGACAACAATCCACTGGGTGCGGTTAGCGTAAATGCACTAGATCGTCGACATCGAAAGTCTGATTGGGCGTTTTATCTAACAAGTACATCTCGTGGTGGAATGGGTGCAGCCCTCGAATTCGCATTTATCGATTTTGTCTTTGATACGCTGGCATTAGAAAAGCTGAATTGCGAGGTCCTTGAGGGAAACGATAGCGTCGTGAAGCTTCATAAGAAGTTCGGTTTCGTGGAAGAAGGTTTTCGTCGATCGAACATCATTAAGGAAGGAAGGCGAATTGGAGTCCACTTATTAGGACTGCTCAACTGTGAATGGAGAACGTCCCGCCAAGCCATCTATGACAAATACAAGTCTCGATTCGACCAGTTCACGTTCTCGATCAGCTTTAATCGAGAGTAACAGACGATCTGTAATGACATCAGCGTGTGCTCATTACTTTTCTAGAGTAACAACACATGAACGACTTCAAAATTCTCGGCCGTGAAATAGGCCATTTTGCACCGACATATGTCATCGCCGAACTTTCTGCCAATCATCATCAGAGTATTGAAAGGGCCAAGGAATTGGTACATACCGCCAAGGATGCAGGGGCGGATGCCATTAAACTCCAAACCTATACGGCCGATACGATAACGATTCACTCGAGCAACAAACCATTTCAGATTAGCGGCGGAACAATTTGGGACGGAAAAACGCTATACGACCTTTACCAAGAAGCCTATACGCCCTGGGAATGGCAGCCTGAACTGAAAGCATATGCAAACGACTTGGGCATGGATTGCTTTTCATCGCCATTCGATCCAACATCTGTAGCGTTTCTCGAGAAAATGGAGGTTCCATGCTACAAAATAGCTTCTTTTGAGATCGTCGATACCGGCCTTTTAAGGGAGATTGGCCGAACGGGAAAGCCAGTCATCATGTCGACAGGCATGGCCACACTGGGCGAGATCGACGAGGCCATTTCAACACTCCGCGGCGCAGGTGCTGGCCCGATTGCGTTGCTCAAGTGTACCAGCAGTTATCCTTCGCCTCCGGAGGAAATGAATCTTCGCACTATACCTCACATGGCATCTGCCTTTGGAGTCCCAGTCGGACTATCTGACCATACCCTAGGAATCGCAGTCCCCGTCGCGGCGGTAGCCTTAGGCGCATGTATCATTGAAAAACACCTGACGCTTTCGCGTGATGAACCTGGACCAGATAGCGCCTTCTCTCTTGAACCTGACGAATTCAAGGCAATGGTTGAGGCCGTGCGAACCACCGAAAAAGCGATGGGGCAAATCAACTACTCCCCAACCTCAAGGGAACAAGCAAGCCGTACGTTCCGACGTTCGCTATTTGTCACACAAGACATCAAAGCTGGTGAATCATTCACTCCAGATAACGTCCGATCAATTCGCCCTGGTAATGGACTCGAACCAAAGTGGCTGGATGTCGTTTTGGAATCAAGAGCGACGACGGATCTCAAGCGTGGCACGCCACTAGAATTAGCTCATCTCGCCCAGACAACTTCGGCATACAACAGCTGACATGAGTACCATCCCAGAGTATTCCAACGCCGGCGAACTTGCCTGGCTAATTGAGCGTTTACCGGAAGTCAAAACTCGGCACCCCCGTGCAGAAGCAAACTACTATGGTGCAGCTTCAGAAGTCGCTAAGCAGCTAGGTAAACCAGCTGACAGCATTCAAACCGGAGCGTCTTGGCTACATGGGTGGATTTGGGATCCGATTCAGTTTCCCGAGCAGGTTACAGACGTCAAGCTGCGATGGTTTCGGCATCTACTTGCAAGGCAAGATCAAGTCGAGCTTCTGAAAAGGTCTGGTTATACCGATGTGCATGCGGTTGGCTCACCTTACATCTATGCTTCGAGCGAAGAAACGCAGCGACGCCCCAATTCGCTGCTGGTGATGCCTTATCACTCGTTGCCTCATACCGTTCATGACTTAAATGAAGAGACTTACGCCGATGAAATCGCTGCTCTGAAGAGTGAGTTTGATGTCATCGTTGCATGTATTTCGGGCACTTGCTTGAAACGTGGCATGTGGAAAGATGCGTTTGAGAAGCAAGGCATTCCCTGGATTCGTGGAGCCAAACAGGACGATCAGAATGCGCTTTGTCGAATGGCTACCTTGTTCCGCTCTTTCGAGTGCATGACGACCCATACAATCGGGTCTCATGTTGCCTATGCCGGTTACTCAGGCTGTCGCGTTTCATTCCATGGTACCTATTTTGAGCCAAACGAAAACGTATACCGTTATGCCCCCGACTATCATGGCAAGCCCCAACTCTTAGCAGCCAATCTGCATAAATGCTCTCAGAACTTCCTTCGAGAACAGTTCCCACAGTTCTGGGCTCATCCGCGCGAAGGCTTCTCAGACTACCATTGGTATGCCAATCAACTTGGTGAGCCGAACAGGTGTTCGCCTGAGGAACTTGCAGAACTACTCAACTGGTCACCTTCATTATTGGGTTTTGCTCAAATCCGCGCTGATTGGGCAGCGAAAGACCTGAAAGTATGGATGAAGAAGATACGGAGTCGGCTTATCGGCCCAGCGGCTTCGACAGAGAAGTTATAGCGAATTCGTTGCTCATAGATTCGCAATCGCTTCGTGACTTTGAGATGACTGAGCCAACCCCTGATAGAGTTTCTCTAAGTCGTCGACAACCCTATCCAGAGCAAACCGCTCAACGGCCAGGCGTCGTGCGTTTTGTTGGTACTCCGATCTTTGCTGGGCATCGCCAAGAAGGTTTCTGAGCGCCAAAGCGATCGATTCAATCTCGGCCTCAACGACGTGACCTGCTCTGTATTCAGTTACCTCAGGCACATTGCAGCGGTGGGTCAGCAGCATTGCCAGGCCGTATCCCAGCGCTTCGATCACCGCGTTTGGCAAGCCCTCAGAATGACTCGTAAGCGCGAAAATATCGGCGGCCTGCAGTGTTCTGTTTTTTTCTGCACCGTCGATAATGCCTGGAAATCGGACACGATGCTCCAGGCCATGCTTCCGCACGAACTGCTGCAGATTGGCCTGTATACCCTCGTCCGGACCAGCAATGATTAATTGGGCCCTGGGGAACTCGGCACTTAGTCGCTCGAAGGCACCCAGCAGTAAGTCGATTCCCTTGATTTGAGAGATCCTTCCCATGAAAAGAATCAAAACATCATCTTCGGCATGTCCCATCTGATGACGAATGGCTTGCCTGGACTCCCAAGTCTCTATCGGCGGCAAAGAAAAACCATTAGGAATCACGGCGATCCGCTCAGGGTGAACTCCCCACTCGAGAAGCGTCTCTCGTTCGTATTGTGAAACGGCCTGGCAAACGGCCGCTTCGCGCACGATTCGATTTTCGTAGCAGTATCGAAAGAGCTTCTTCTCAATTGATTTGATCTGCAAACGCTTAGGACACAATGCTCCTTCCGCGTTGTACACGTACGGAACACCGACTCGCCCGGTCAACTTCCGTACCATCTCATTGGTTAGCGTGAGGCCAATATTGGTTTGAACGACGTCCGCTTCTGCAAGAATCTCCTGAAGCGGACGGCGAATGCCTGGGGTGTAAAAAGGTGGCATTCGATGGTGCGGAGAAGTTGACGTATAGCGGATCTGATACCCGTCGTTCTCAATCCACTTGTCGCGAGGGAATTCCTGGGGCAAGTCAATGTCGGTCGTCAAGACACGTACTTCGTGACCTCGAGCCGCGAGTTCCCGGCAAACGACCTGGGCCTGAACTACAGGACCACCAAATCGAAGGACAGGTAGTGGATAGGGAATCACCTTGACGATCTTTAAGGGACGATCCACAACGAAAACCCAGGAATTCTGATCAATCGAAAACAAGAGCCCGATCCGTTCGCAGAAACCAACATGATAGTTGCCGGAACAGGCTAATCCCTCATTTTATCAGGCAAATCGACTACTTCGCGTTAAGTGACTGGAAAGAAACGGTTAACTCATCTTGGGCCTTGACTAGTCTAGCTTGTTTGCCCGTGCGATCTTTTTGCTTGCCAAACAGCCTAATATCGTGGCAAACTTGAGTATTGGCAGGCCCTTACGAGATCTCCCTTCGTCACTCAGGGCCAAGCCCCCGCCTCACGAGCCCCCCTATGTTACGTTCTACTCCCCAATCAACTCGAGCAGTCTGTCTCTTCCTATGGTTCACCTTGGGCGGCTGGACATACGCCCAGGAAGAAACTTTGCCCCAAGACTTCTTCGAAAAGTCGGTCGCGCCAATCCTCTCCTCTCACTGCGTTACCTGTCATAACGACCAGAAGCAGGAAGGAGGTCTTTCGCTTTCCGATAGACAGTCTGCTCTCAACGGAGGAGACAGCGGCGAATCGATCGTTCCTAGACAAACTGAAGCGAGCCTTCTGCTCGAATACGTCATAGGCGATCCACCCGAAATGCCCAAAGGAGGCCAACCACTATCCAACCAAGAGATCGCCATCCTTCGCAGGTGGATTGCTGGCGGAGCTACCTGGCCCAAAGAGCTAAAACTGGAAGCAGAAGATCGTTGGTGGTCTCGCCAATCATTAAGCCGGCCATCAGTCCCGGAAGTCCCCCTGGCATCCAAGTCCCGTGTAAGAACCCCTATCGATGCGTTCATCTTGGCTCAACTTCACAAGCAGGAAATGGACCTGTCTCCCGAGGCAGATGCGCGAACGCTTGTGCGTCGTTTGTACTACGATCTGATAGGTCTTCCTCCGACACCCGAGGAAATGCGTCAATGGACCTCGCGACTCAATCAGGGAGAAGAGGGATACCAACAGTTAGTTGAACACCTTTTGGCCTCGCCTCACTATGGCGAACGCTGGGCACGGCATTGGCTAGACGTAGTGAAATACGCCGATACATGCGGTTACGACAAGGACAAGCTCCGCCGTAACGCGTGGCCTTACCGCGACTACGTCATCCGTTCTCTTAATGATGACAAACCTTATGCCCGCTTCGTCGAAGAACAGATTGCCGGCGATGCCCTTTTTCCTGGCGAGCAAGATGGCATCTTGGGGCTTGGCTTCATAGCAGCAGGCCCTTGGGATTTCATTGGTCACGTTGAAGTACCTGCCAGCAAGATCGATGGTAAGAATGCGCGAAACCTCGATCGGGACGAGATGGTATCCAATACGTTGAACACGTTTTGCAGCGTGACCATTCAGTGTGCCCGATGTCACGACCATAAGTTTGACCCTTACACCCAACAGCACTACTACGGTCTCCAGGCTGTATTTGCGGCGGTCGATCGGGCTGAACGCCCCTTCGACATGGATCCGCAAATAGAGAAAAAGCGATTACAGCTTGTAGGCGAAAAGCAAGCCATTGAGCAACAACTCGCCAGCCTGCAACGAGAAATGGCTGCCGACGGGGGAAAACGACTAACGGAACTGCGTGCCCAGGTCCAATCGCTAGGACAGCAGGCAAAACCTGAGTCAACAGTCCCGCAGCATGGCTATCACAGTCATATAGAAAAGACAGGCAATCAATCCAAATGGGTGCAAATTGACTTAGGCAACCCCACCGAAATTTCGAAAATTGTCTTGCATCCTTGCTACGACGATTTTGCAGGTATCGGACCAGGCTTTGGTTTTCCACTGCAATTCACAATTGAAGCCGCTAGTGATGCCACTTTTGCTGATTCCCAAAAATTGTCCGACGAAACCACTCAAGATTACCCCAACCCTTTACTAGCGAGCTACGAAGTCGAAGTGCCCATCACGGCTCGGTTCGTTCGTATTACGGCGACCAAGCTTGCTCCAAGACAGAATGATTTCATCTTTGCGTTATCCGAGGTAGAGGTATTCGACGCAAACGATCAAAACATTGCCCTCAAGAGCACGGTCCAATCTCTTGATTCCATTGAAGCCCCCGTACGCTGGCAACGCTCCAATCTTGTTGATGGCCTTTGGCCAAAATCTATTTCAGCCAAAGCATCCGAAGAGCTTAATCAGGCGAAGCAGGCACTGGCTGAGCTAGAAAAGCAAATCGAAACGCCTGAGCGAATCACTCAGAGGGCTGAATTCACAAAGCGCATCCAAGACATGGATGCACAGCTCAAGTCCCTACCTTCCGGCAAAATGGTCTACGCAGCAGCAACGCATTTCAATCCACAGGGATCTTTTCAGCCGACCCAAGGCACACCGCGTGACGTCCATGTTCTCCATCGAGGCAATGTCACCGAACCACGCGCCAAAGCTATGCCAGGCACTTTGCCGTTGCCAGGGAAGAACGCGTACGAATTCGCTCTACCTACAGATCACGATGAATCAGAACGCCGCGCGGCATTGGCCAAGTGGATCACGTCTCGAGATCATCCACTAACCTGGCGAAGTATCGTCAACCGCCTATGGTATTACCACTTCGATCAGGCAATCGTTGGCTCACCGAATGACTTCGGTCGCATGGGGCAGATGCCGACACATCCGCAACTACTCGACTGGCTGGCCGTGGAATTTCGCGACAACGACCAGTCTTTCAAACATCTGCATCGTCTAATTGTCACCAGCAGTGTCTATCGCCAGTCATCTCAGCACAATGAAGTTCATGCTGCGAAAGACAGTAGCAATCGATTTCTATGGCGTATGAATCGACGGAGATTAGAGGCCGAGGAGATCCGCGATTCGATTCTTTCGGTCAGCGGGAAGTTGGACACGTCGATGGGTGGGCCAGGCTTCTTTGTCTTCAAGCTTGAAAAAGAAGCCCACTCTCCTCACTACGAGTACCACAAATTCGACCCAAGCGATCCGGCTAGTCATCGCCGAAGCATCTATCGGTTCATCGTCCGTTCGCAGCCCGATCCCTACATGACGACGCTCGACTGTGCCGACTCATCCCAAAGCACTCCGAAGCGGAGCGAAACACTCACGGCACTTCAGGCCCTATCGATGCTCAACAACCCATTTCAGTTGACCATGGCGCAATCGTTTGCCGAACGACTTCAGCACGAGGCACCAACGCTGCCGGAGCAGGTCGAACTTGGCGTCCAGTTGACACTCGGCCGTGAACCAACTGACTTCGAGCGAGAGAAGTTCACCGCATTTGCCCAAGAGAATGGGGTGGCCAATCTATGCCGCGTGTTCTTCAATCAAAGCGAATTTGTTTACCTCGATTAACCCTGGTATTTTCCTATGTTTTCCTCACGACGCGATTTTCTGCAGCAGAATGCCTGGGGCTTCGGTGCGTTAGCATTGTCTTCGCTACTTCTGAACGACGAAGCGAGTGCTGCCCCTGGCCAGAATGGCGTGCTCGCGGCCCCCCATCATCCGCCGAAAGCCAAACGCGTCATACAGCTTTTCATGAGCGGAGCGGCCAGTCCGATAGACACCTTCGACCATAAACCGATGCTCGAAAAGCATCATGGAGAAGAGTCGGATTTCGGCGAGCACGTTGAGGCCTTCCAGAATGGTCTTGGTCCATGGATGAAATCTCCATTCCATTTTTCGCCGCATGGACAATCAGGCAAGATGCTTAGCGAGGTTGTCTCCCCCCTGGGGGCCTGCGTCGACGACATGGCCTTCGTTCACAACATGGTCGGCAAGAGCGGTGTTCATTCTCAAGCAACATACCTTCAAGCCACCGGGTTCGACACACCCGGATTTCCTGGCATGGGTGCCTGGGTGAGCTACGGACTGGGTAGCATTAGCGACAACTTGCCAGCATTCGTCGTCCTGCCAGATCACCGCGGCTTCGCCAGTAATGGCCCGAAGAACTGGAGCAGTGCGTTTCTGCCTGCCAACACTCAAGGGACCGCGATCTTCCCGCAACGTGAGAACCCCATTGAAGACCTGACGCCCAAGTCATCCTTTACTTCCAGCGCAAGTGACGATGCAAGTTTACGCCTGCTAGAACAAATCAATGGCCGCTACCAGGAACAGCGTCTAGGCGACTCGCGACTAGAAGCTCGTATCCGCAGCTACGAACTCGCGGCCAAAATGCAGTTGAGCGCTCCTCAGGCCATGGATATCTCGCAAGAGCCAAGCCACATCCTCAAGATGTATGGACTTGATCGGATGGGTGCCGAATATCCTTCCGAGATCAATGCGCCGGAAGAAGCTGAATATTTCGGCCGCAAGTGTCTCATCGCGCGACGACTGATCGAACAAGGGGTTCGCTTCATCCAGATCTGGTCAGGAAACGATAACGGCTTCCCTCGTCGAAACTGGGACAGCCATGAAGATATCCGCCGAGACCACGGCCCGTTGGCCACTGGCATGGCGGTTGGCACGGCCGCACTCATTCAGGATCTCAAGCAGCACGGATTGCTTGAAGATACGATCATCCTTTGGACAACCGAATTCGGCCGGATGCCGTCGACGCAGGGGAGCAAGGGACGTGATCACAATCCTTACGTTTTCACCAATTGGTTATGCGGAGGAGGTATCAAGCCCGGTATTACATTTGGCGAATCCGACCAATGGGGCTACAAACCGCTCGATCGCGAGCATCCCACCCAGGTCTATGACATCCATGCCACGATACTTCATTTGCTGGGGATCAATCACGAAAAACTAACCGTCCGCCACAACGGAATCGATCGCCGCTTAACGGACGTTCATGGTCATGTGATTCGCGAAATCCTGGCTTAGACGACATAATTCTTGGCCAAGTTATAATTTTGCACATTGGGCATACAGGCTCATTTCAGGTAGAATAACAGTACCTGCCTACCGCCCTATCTTCAGTGATCTCATGAAAACAATCCTTGTAATTGCCCTTGCGTTGGCTTTCCCATGCATGGCTCTGAGCGAAGAGATCGACTTCGCTCATCAAATCGCTCCTTTACTTAAGAAACAATGCGGCACCTGCCATAGTGGTACGCAAAAAGAAGGGGGTTTCTCGCTCAACACGCGTGAAACACTTCTTGCCGGAGGTGAATCGGGGCTCCCCATTGCGCCTCGAAACGGGGAACAGGGAGAGTTAATTGCTCGGGTTATGGCCGATGACGAATCGACCCGGATGCCACCTGAGGGAGCCCCACTCACTGCTGACCAAGTCAAGCTCCTCAAACGCTGGGTCGAATCGGGCACATCCTGGGAACCGGGTTTCACATTCGGCGAAAAGATCTACGAACCACCCCTAAAGCCACGTCGTCCTGAACTGCCTCCTGCAATCGCAGGCCGCACCAATCCAATCGATAGAATTCTTGACGCCCAACTAGTCCTGCAGAATACGGCTCCGCTAAAACCACTCAATGACGAAGCTTTTCTGCGCCGAGTGTATCTCGACCTTATTGGCATACTACCAACGCCCAACGAGCGTGAGGCGTTTCTACAAGACACCTCCCCGGATAAACGCACCAGGTTGATTCGTGAGCTATTAGCTCGTGACGTTGACTATGCGGAACATTGGCTTACGTTCTGGAATGACCTGCTACGCAACGACTATACCGGCACCGGTTTCATCACCGGTGGACGAAAGCAAATCTCAAGCTGGCTGTACGAAGCACTTGTTACCAACAAGCCGTACGACCAATTTACGCGGGAACTAATCGCTCCGCCCACACCAGAAAGTGCCGGCTTTGGCCAAGGCATCCAATGGCGAGGGGAGGTCAGCGCCGCGCAAGCGGTTGAAATCCAGTTTGCGCAAAACGTCGGACAGTCTTTCCTGGGCATCAATTTAAAATGCGCCTCGTGCCACGACAGCTTCATCGATCGCTGGAAACTCAAAGAGGCCTACGGGCTCGCTGCGATTTACGCTCAGCGATCACTCGAACTTCACCGCTGCGATAAACCAATCGGCGAAACCGCGCAGGCATCCTGGTTGTTTCCTGAATTAGGACAGGTCGATCCCGACGCACCACAACCCAAACGGCTACAGCAGTTAGCCGAACTAATGACTCACCGAGAGAACGGCCGTTTCACTCGTACGATCGTCAACCGACTTTGGCATCGGATGATGGGGCGTGGAATTGTTCATCCTACCGACGCGATGCAGAGCCCCCCCTGGAACGCAGATCTACTCGATTTTCTAGCGGAACATCTAGTCGAGAATAACTACGACCTCAAACAAACACTCCTACTCATTGCCACTTCTCAGGCATATCAAACGCAAGCCGAGCGTGTCTCTGAACAGGTTGAACAAGCAAGTTACCAGTATGCCGGTCCTCGTAGCAAACGCATGACTGCAGAACAATTTGTCGACTGTGTATGGCAAGTAACCGAAACTTCTCCCAGTAACTTTGATGCCCCTGTAATTCGAGGGAGTGGCGCGACCGACTCGACAAGCCACGTTGCTATCTCCGGTCAATGGATCTGGAATCAAGCGGATGTTTCCCAGACCGCAGCCGGGGAAACCATCACCCTGCGTAAGCAATTCGAGCTTTCAGAATTGCCTACGGCCGGATTTGCTCTGGTAACCTGCGACAACGAATTCACGCTCTATGTCAATGGAAAGAAACTGGCCTCCGGCAATAACTGGATGGAACCGGAACTGGTGCGACTGACCTCGCTCAGCAAGGGCACCAACGAGATCCTGATCGTGGCGAAGAACGCTGGCAACGGCCCGAATGCCGCTGGACTATTCTTCGAAGCACGGCTCGACGATCAAGTCATTTCATCTGATGAAACATGGCAGTGGACGGCCCAAATCCCCAAGAACACCGGAAAGTTTGAAAAGCAGCCTGAGGACTGGCAGCCTGCCGCGGTTACAAAGGCCCAGGATGTGTGGATGAGTCGCCTGCACCCCGTCATGGCTCAAATGCTTTCGCAGGGCATTGACGGCCAGCGTTACATGGTAAGGGCCTCGCTACTAAAGAGCGACTTCCTGATGCGTTCATTAGGCCGCCCGAATCGAGACCAGGTGGTCAGCGTACGACCTCTTGAACTAACAACGCTTGAAGCCATCGACCTTTCAAATGGCGAGGTCTTGGCGAACATACTTCGCCAAGGAGCAAGGCAACTAAGTCAACGCGAGTGGGAGTCCCCCCACCAGTTCGTCTCTTGGTTGTACCACTTCGCGTTGAGCCGAGATCCTTCCGACGCGGAACTGGCAACCCTCGTCGATTCACTCGGCCCCAAAATGACTACTGAGGCAATCGAGGACGTCCTGTGGACGGTCTTCATGCTTCCAGAATTCCAACTCGTTCATTAAGGCAGGTTCCCATGGACCGCGCACAAGTACGGCGACACTTCCTAAAACAATTGGCCGCTGCATCGTCAGCAACCATGATGGCTGGCGCGCCACGTCTTGCAACGGCGAGTGATGTCGCGGTCGAGCATCCAGCCGCCAAGGCCGATTCCTGTATCTTGATCTGGATGGCCGGCGGGATGGCTGCTCCCGACACATTCGATCCGAAGAAGTACGTCCCCTTCGAAGTAGGCCTGCCGGTGGCAGAAGTGGAGAGTACCTTTCCAGCGATCGATACTAATGTCGACAACATCAAGATCTCGCAAGGAATGGAAAATATCGCCCAGGTGATGGACCGAGCCACGCTGATTCGATCGCATGTCCTACCAGACCTGGGCAGCATTCTCCACTCGCGGCATCAGTATCACTGGCATACCGGCTATGTGCCGCCGCAAACGGTGGCGTGTCCCCACATCGGTGCCTGGATGGCGAAGGTCTTGGGACCGTTAAATTCTGTGATGCCGGCATTCATCAATATCGGCCAGCGGCTGGAAGGAGTCGGCGAGCAGGAAGAACTCAAAGCATTCACGACGGCCGGTTTCTTCGGCAGTGAATTCGGCCCGATGAACCTCCCCTACCCGGAACAGGCAGCGCAGTCCGTGCGACCTCCGGCAGGAATGAAGTCAGAGCGGTTTGCCAATCGCAACAAACTCTTTCAGAAGCTGATCGACCAGTCCCCTCAGCGCGACTATATCGGCGACTTCCAACGCGAATCTCAGCTACGTTCGATGGAGAACGCTTATCGACTTCTGTCAGCGAAAGAGCGTGAGGCCTTCGACATTTCGCTGGAACCGAAAGAGTCCTACGAGAAATACGATACGGGTCGCTTTGGCAGAGGATGTCTATTGGCCCGACGACTGGTCGAGAACGGTACCCGCTTTGTTGAGGTCACGACCGAATACGTTCCGTTTCTCAACTGGGACACACACGCGAATGGCTTCACAACGCTTCAGCGGATGAAGCAGGAAGTCGACCGGCCAATCGCACAGTTGATTCTCGACCTGGAAAGCCGCGGACTGCTCGATCGTACGCTTGTTATTCTGGCCAGCGAATTCAGTCGCGATATGATCATGGAAGGCAAGCCAGGCTCCAATGCACGCGACCAAGCCACGGAAAAGGTCGATGTCCTAAAAGAGCTGAAGCACTACGGGCAGCACCGGCACTTCACCGGCGGTTCGTGCGTTGCCATGTGGGGTGGCGGAGTGAAGAAAGGCCAGCTCTACGGTAAGACTGCTAACGAACGCCCCTTTGTTGCGATCGAAAACCCCGTCTCCGTGACCGACCTGCATGCAACCATTTTCACGGCCATGGGTATCAGCCCAAAAACCCAATTCGAGGTCGAGCGTCGACCGTTTTACGCAACCGAAGACGGCAAAGGCAAACCCGTGATGGACATCTTTGCCTAGAAACAAAGAAAGCCGCTGATCCATTCAAATCAGCGGCTTTTCAGTTGTAATTCAAGGGTCAAAGGCAATCCTAGTTCAGGATTGACTCCAGACCTTTCACAACGGCGTCAACCTTCAGGTCCTTAGCCGACGAGGCAGCGAAGTTGCCCTTCACCTCACCACCCTTGGCCAGGATGATGGTCACTTCGGCATTTGGGTTGATGCCGTAATCTTCCGGGCCGTTTTCAAATTCGTTCGGCAGCACGAAAGGAACGTTTTCGGTCTTGGCGGTCTTGGCCAGCTTTTCAGCAGCTGCCTTGGCAGCGTCCTTGTTTTCGCCCAGGTAGTTCACGAAAGTACGAAGCTGCTTGTCTTCGTTCTTGACGATTGCCTTGTCCAGTTGTTGCACCAGATCAACAATCGCCTTGTCGCCACTACGGGTGAAGATGATCACTTGAGGACGACCACCGTTCTTGCAGCGGTAGCACAAGTTCTTACCGACTGCCACGCCATCTTCGGAAGCGCCGGCAAGTTTGGTTACGTAGAAAGCACCAATCATTTCGCCTTCTTGCAGACCGCTCTTGGTTTCTTCGGCCATAAGCAGCGAAGAACCAGCCATCAAAGCGACCACAGTCAAAGCCATTGTCAAAAACTTCATTGAGAGTCTCCTGGGACAAACCAAGGGGAAACAAAACGGGGAGGTAACGGAAGGGACAAACGCCCATTTCGAGCGCTGAGGTTGACCTGGGAGTTTTTTCCAGGTCAGATGCAGTATCCGCAATCCGGAGTCACGCTACAAGTCTTAGGAATGATTATCCTATAGATTCCGCAATTCTGTTATGCTGCTAACAAACCCCGAAAATGCCTGCCGGTTTTCCTCAAACAGGGCCATTGTTCGATGAATTTCCGCCGCCTGATCTACCTTGGAATTGCCCTCGGCGTCATATGTGTCCCGGTGCTAGCCGTACCTGCCCCACCACTTACGGCCGATTACCGCTCTCCCGTCGATCTGGTTTTGCTGAACAACGACGCCTGGCTGGTCGTTGCGAATCAAACGTCTAACAGCATTAGCCTGATCGAAACGGAAAGCGGCAAAGTTCTTGACGAGCTCCCTTGTAGCGAACATCCGACGGCCATCGCGGCCTGCCTGGATGGACAACACCTATTGGTCAGCTGCACTTACAGCGGCCAAGTCTCACTCATTCAGATTGAGGGAGACAAAATGCGCGAAATGCACTCGATCGATGTCGGCTTCGAGCCAACAGGGCTAGCCGTATCCCCCGATGGCCAAACCGCTTACGTAGGACTTGTCGCGACCGGCGAAGTCGCTCAACTTGACTTGAAAAGAGCGAAAGTCGCCCGCAAGATCCCGGTGGGGGCCTGGCCCCGCTATCTTGCGGTATCCCCTAACGGCGATCGTCTTGCCGTCGGCTGCAGTGGTGAAAGCAAGATCGTCGTAGTCGATTTGATCAAGGGAGAGGTCGATTTCTCCTCGAAGCTTTCTGGTGGGATCAATATTGGGCACATGCAATGTTCGGCGGATGGGAAATATGTCTACTTCCCGTGGATGATTTACCGCAGTAACCCGATCAATCGAGACAACATCCGTCGCGGCTGGGTGCTTGGCAGCCGCATTGGGCGTGTTCCTCTCGACAAGCAGGAATACAGAGAAGCGATCACGCTGGACGTACCTGGCATGGCAGTCGCCGATCCTCATGGAATCGTGATGAATAGCTCCAACAGCCGAATAGTTGTTTCCGCATCCGGCTCGCACGACCTTTTAATCTATCGCCAAGCTGGCTTGCCTTGGGAAAGCGTTGGCGGCCCAGGCGATCTGATCGACCCGAAACTAATGCAAGATCGCGACCTCTTCCAGCGACTCGACCTTGGAGGCCGTCCGATGGGGCTCGCCATGGCGAAAGATGACCGCACGGTCTATGTTGCCGACTATCTGCGAGATGTGATTCACGTTGTCGATATCGAAGATCGCCTCGTCGTTCGTCATATCCCTCTCGGCAAGCGGCCCGGGCCTTCTCAGGTTCGCCACGGTGAAGAACTGTTCTACGATGCCCGGCGAAGTCTCGACCAGTGGTACAGCTGCCACACGTGCCATTACAACGGTGGCGTGAACTCCAAAGCCATGGATACCTGGAACGATGGCTCAGCCCTAACCATGAAAACCGTGCTCCCTCTGGAGAACCTCGACAAGACCGGTCCCTGGACCTGGCACGGCTGGCAAGAAGATCTGCATGATGCGATGCACAAGTCATTTACGACGACCATGCAAGGACGACCTGCTAGTCCCAGAGAAGCCGACGCTTTACTAGCCTACCTGAGGACTGATCGCACTCCACCCAATCCGTTTCGCGAAAAAGACGGCTCACTAAGCGCGGCAGCAAACCGTGGCCAGAAAGTCTTTGAAAGCGAGAACGCCAACTGCGCTAGCTGCCACAGCGGTCGGTACTACACCGACGGGAAAATCCACGACGTAGGCCTTGGTTCGGAAGAAGATGAATACGAAGGCTACAACACGCCCAGCTTAACTGGTAGCTATCGTAAAGTCCGCTTTCTCCATGACGGTCGAGCGGGCAGCCTGGAAGAAGTGCTGATGGACTATCACTCGCCAGAAGAGGTCTCCGGCACGCGTCCCCTGACTGAAAGTGAACTTTCCGATCTGATTTCGTATTTGAAATCGCTATAGAAAAGTGACCTCGCCAGGAATCGAACCTAGACTACGAGCGTCGCATGCTCGCGTGCACATCCATCACACTCCGAGGTCAAAAATAGTAGCCTGTCCAGGAATCGAACCTGGTCCGACAGCTTCGGAAGCTGTTATGCCAGTCCAGCACACTCACAGGCCAAACAGGGGTGATTGAGGAGATTCGAACTCCTTCTTCTTGCTTCACAGGCAAGCGTGCCTACCAGGTACACTTCAGTCACCATATTGGGGCGGCCGGGGCCGCATGCCGAGGAGCCCTCTCCACTTCCCCAGACTCAACTCGGCAATCAATCCCCAGGGGTAAGGTCCCAGCCGCCCATACGCCGTTTAGTCGATAAACGCCACGTGACGCATGGCTACCGATTCGGTTTCGGTATTCATGATCACTTGATGCCATCCATCCAGGCAAATCGTCTTATGGTCGGCATGGCGAACCTTGCCGCGGACGAAAACGCCTGGATTGCGACGCTGCGTAATCCATGAAAGCTTCTTCAGCTTAGGTTTCTTGCTGATCAGCTTCTCGTATTGCCGCTCGGTCAATCCGTTAGGATGCTGCGGACTTACATAAACCAACTCGCCGCCTTGGCGTACTAGCTCTTCACAGATGTGAGGCTTTCCGCCGCCGCGATTAATCGGCTCGTTTCGCAGAACCCACCGCTGGTCGATGTGCTGCCACGGCTGAACAGGCACAAAGAACCATTCCCCTTGTCGAACAAACGCATCGTTCTTGCGGCGATTCCGTTTCTTCGGCTTCACCTTCAGCTGACGCTCACGGTTATGCACATCGCGTGGCTTTAGCGCATCGAAGGCGGTGATTACGTTCGAGACGGTTGCCCGCTCCGGCACAGCAGCAACGAACCAATGGCGTTCGTCATGGCCACACAGGAACTTGTGCTTACCGTCTTCTTGTTCGGTCAAAAGCAGCAGGTGGCGAATATCAGGTCGAACATCGATCACACGCAGGTCAGGTTCTGCCTGGGTGCCTAGCGAGATCTCGAAGAACTCTCCCTCGGCATCGCGACCAACGTCGATGGAGACATCGCTTCGTATTTTTCGACCACGGGCCGGCACAACCTTAACGCGTCCGCCCATTCGCTCGAACTGCCGCTCGATAACATGAGCGTCCATCGTCGAGTCTCCTCATACCTAGAAAATACGGGCGAACGCACCATGCGATCACCTCAGTGGACCGACTGGGAATCGAACCCAGGTCTCTGCCCCGCCAGAGCAGTGTCGTCCCATTGGACCATCAGCCCTCAAATTAAGAGTGGACCTGATCGGAGTCGAACCGAACACACCGATCTTGCAAGGATCAGTCGCCTCCATCGGCATGCAGGCCCATTGAATTGAAGAGGTCCGTTCGGGAATCGAACCCGATCCGCGTCCTTACCACGGACGTGTGCCGCCAGAACACCTACAGACCAAAAAGTAGCGGGTCCGGGAGTCGCACCCGACCGTCCAGGCTTATGAGGCCCGAATGAGCACTGGCTCACCCGCGTCGATTATTAAGTAGCCAAGGGGAGACTTGCACTCCCACGCCCCGTGGACACGACGTTCTAAGCGTCGCGCGTCTTCTAATTCCGCCACTTGGCTATGTCGATCCGATACAGTGGGTCGTGAAGGAATTGAACCTCTCGTCGCCACCTCGCTTCTTTTGTGACCACGGTGTTACAGGCCGCTGCGAGGAACACAACCCAAATTGTTTAAGTAGCACGCGAGGGATTCGAACCCCCATCCACCTGGGTTTGAGCCAAGTCGCTCTATCAAATTGGCGTAGCGCGCCATCTTCAAAAAGCGTTCCCGACCGGATTCGAACCGGCGATCTCTTGCGTGACAGGCAAGCGAGCACTCCGCTGCTCCACGAGAACTTTTCATGCGCGATAACTCGCGATGTGCTGTTGAAAGCCAAACTTAGCCTCGCAGGTAATACGTGCCAGGAATGGTACGTCGAAACAATGATGAATCTCGTTGTTTCGGAGCCGCGAGGGGCAAGAGCCGGCATGATGCCGTCTCTTGCCCCAGCTAAGTAGTCCTGGAGGGATTCGAACCCCCGATCCACTCTTTGTAGGAGAGTTGCCTTCGCCGCTAGGCCACAGGACTATCGTATTGAATCAAGCACGCCCCCAAGGATTTGAACCCTGACCTGACTGGGTTGGAACCAGCAGTGCTGCCGTTACACCAGAGACGTATTTAAACAAGGCTGCGAGGGTTGGAATCGAACCAACGACCTCCTGGTTCAGAGCCAGGCGATACTACCAACAGCGTCTACCTCGCAGTGCTGACAGAAAGAGACGTTTCTTATTGAGCAAGGTTCGCGAGAAATGATCTTTTCTTTCTGAAGGAGAGTGCTCTGCGGGAGTCGAACCCGCCTCGCCAGGTTGGAAGCCTGGCACCTTTGCCGCTCGGCCAAGAGCACTTGTTGAATAAGGCTGTGGAGGCAGGAATCGAACCTGCGACGAAGCGGTTAACAGCCGCCTTCCCGTACCAACACAGGACCCACCACAAAATTAAGAAGTCAGGATGGCTGGAGTCGAACCAGCGATCTCGTGCGCCCGAAGCACGCGGATTAAACCAAGCTTTCCCACACCCTGAAAATGAATAGAGCGCCCAGTGGGAGTCGAACCCACACTTCCGCCATGGCAAGGCAGTAGGCTGCCGCTACATCATGGGCGCTGATTGTTCGTTTTCGATTGCCAAAGAACGCTGAGTCTGCTGAGACACAGAGAGCACCGGGAGGGACTCGAACCCTCGTAGCCGCATTACGAATGCGGTGTCTTTGCCGCTGGACGACCAGTGCTTGATATGGAAGTGGGATCGGAAGGATTCGAACCTTCACCCGCCTGGTTAAGAGCCAGGGATGCCGCCGTAACACCTCGGTCCCATGTTGTGTGGTTTGGTCGGCGCGGTGGGGTTTGAACCCACGACTCACATCTTATAAGGACGTCGCTCTCACCACTGAGCTACGCGTCGAATAAAAGTGAGGCTGGCAGGATTCGAACCTACGCCCACCTGATTAAAAGTCAGGGATGCTGCCGTTACACCACAACCTCAATGCGAGTTTGTGAAATGCGTTTACAGCGAAGCGAATCGTTCATGTTTCGTCTCCGTTTCCCACGCCCAGTGGTAGCCCTGGGAATCGAACTCAGCGCGGCCTGAGTATCAGTCAGGCATGGACAACCAGTCCTCGACTACCGTGGTTCTGAATGGGCACAAAAAAAGCCCGGTGTCGCTTATGACACCGGGCTTGAATCAGCCGTTAGGGAACATATCCCTAAAGTCATAAGCGTAGAGGATGAGCCGGATAACCGTTCCCTGTTGGCACAGGCAATCGCTTACCAGCATTGTTTTGATTTCGATCGTTGTGGTTTTTGATCAACATCGAAGGTTATTAGCTCATGCTCTTAAATGGTTTGTTTTTGTAAGGTCTGAGTGTTTAGACGAGTCACATAAGAAATGGTTCGCGGAAAACCTGATATTCTTGAAAAAGAATATACCTACCGAGCTCCCGAGTGTTTCGTTCGCTCCAACGGGCGAAAAGGGAAAACCTAGTCACGCCATTCAAAGAAACCTAGCTTCTTCAAATCGCCTTCCAGGGTCTTCTTCTCTTGTGCCGTCAAATCGCGCCAAGGCAAACGAGGCGGGCCAACGGGCATACCGACCATTTCCATCATCGCCTTCTGAGCAGGCAGCGCAGGATATCGAACAAAAGCCTGAACCATCTCCACCGACAGCAATTGCAGTTCTCGCGCCGCTTCGTTTTCTCTCTGTCGGTAGGCCTCGATGATGCGGCGATAAAGCCCAGGTGCGAAGTTGTAGGTACTGCCAACGGCCCCATCCGCACCTGCGGCCAGCCCACTTAGCAGCATTTCATCGCAGCCGTATAGCAGATCGAACTGCTCGGCAAAGTGTGCGCGACACGCCTGGAATTCATGGATCGACTGGGCAGTGTATTTCACACCGTTTAGTTCCGGTAAATCCGTGGCTGCTTGCGTAAGCAGTGCGTGCAGGTCGAAGTCGACGCCAGTGATCCTGGGAATGTGATAGTAATAGAACGGCAGCCCAGGTGCACCACGCATGATCTCACGCAGCGAATCGAGAAGCAGCCCGATACTGGCCGGCCTGAAGTAGGTTGGTGGCGTGGCACTGATGGCGTCGGCACCGATCACTTGTGCATGTTCGGCCAGTTCACGTGCTTCTTGAACACTATTGTGCCCCACTTGAACAATGACTGGAATTCGCCCCGATACAGCTTCCACGAAAGCTTCCGCCATTTGCCGACGCTCATTGCCGGTTAGCGAAACCCCTTCGCCCGTGCTGCCGTTAACGTACAAGCCAGCCACGCCCGATGCAACGAGCGCATCAACCATCCCACCGACCGGATCACGATCGATTCTTCCTTCAGCCGTAAAAGGAGTGAACGTGGCCGCGACCAGACCTTTCAATTGCATACGATCAAATCCCTGCGAGTTCGACTGCGGCTCAATGGCTGGTCCACAGTTCGTTTCCGCTTTCATGGTGTCTGAATTCATCGATTCTTTGCTTCCGATTTTGGCAGGTCTATGATGAAAAGGGAAATGGTCTCGTAGGGGTTATTCTCCCCAACTTCAGCCAAACAGCCCACCTGTCCGTCGCCTAAGGGAGCTAGGCACGAATAAGCCGTGTGGCTGGGAAATAGGGTCTTCTTCCACGGCCAAGTCTTGTTGTCGTCGAAGCTGGCGAGTACGGTCAGGTTCCGCCGCTTGGATGGATCTCGCGGACTAGAAAAAAGTAACACGCCCTGCTCGTCCGTTGTGGGCCACTGATAGCGGATCAAGCTGGCCTGACAAACCGGCGAAACCAACTCACGGGCATCGGTGATTTCAGACCAGGTCTTCCCTCCGTCGGTGCTAATTGACTGGGCTCGGCAGCCTTGACCGCGATAAGATCGCATATCAATGACCATATGCCCCTGAACCCCAATTTCGACCACTTGGCATTCGTTCATATTGGGATGAATCGTTCCACCCAATTGCCAAGTCTTTCCGTGGTCGTCGCTGAAAATCACATGCGAGCCGAAGCCATAACCCTTTTTATCGACTGCGGGATCGATCGAATAGCTATGGTCACACGGAATCACCAGGCGACCCTTGTGGGGACCATGTTTCAGTTGGATACCGACACCTGGTCCAGTAGCATACCAGCCCCAGTCAGGGTTTTTCGTTGAATCTGTAATCTCGATCGGAGCAGTCCAAGTTTTGCCATGATCGTCGGAGTGACATACCCAAACGGTCCGTGTTCCCTTCGATTTCTTTAGTTTGATATCCGACTCGTGATCCTCACCCAGGTTATGAGTCAGCAGCAAATGAATCCGCCCGGTTGACTCATCCACCACCGGGCAGGGATTTCCACAGGTGTTGTCTTTATCCTGCCAGACAACGATTTGGTCGCTCCAGGTTTTCCCTTGGTCGGCCGATCTTTTCATCACCAGATCGATGGCCCCCGTATCGCTACGCGAATTGCGACGCCCTTCGCAGAAAGCCAAGAGGGTACCGTCCTTGGCCTGGATCAACGCCGGAATGCGATAGGTATCGTATCCATTCTCACCACTTTTCCAGATGGTAATCGGTTGACCTTCCTTCGCGAGGCGATCAAGCTCATCGATGGTGAATCGCACCGAGACGACCGAATTCTTCTCATCAGGCCGATAGCCAACATAAGTCGTTGCGACGAACGTTCCATCCGGAAGTCGTTCGAGGCCAGGATAGCCAGTATCAAGCGGTCGCCCGTGATGCTCCAACAGGCGTGCCCTGTACTGCCCTGGTTTGCCAGCCAGGATGTCGTCATACGCTCCGACCCACACCACAAAGTGTCCGTAGGTTGGGCTCTTCTTAACGACATCTCGAAACGCAATAACCAAGCGGCCATCTTCGGTATATCTGGCACAATGGCGGTCGCCGGTCAGGGCTGCGTTCACTTCTTGCGGATCCGACCAGGTTTCACCTTCATCGTCGGAAACCATCACCAGCGAGTTCAACCGACGTGCGTTCTCCCGCATGAGACACATGATCTGCTTCCCGTCCGGAGATCGCAGCAGAAACGGCTCACACGGATTGGCCCCTTCGACTGCGGCCACCATGGTTTGATTCCCCCAGGTCAGTCCACCATCGGACGAGATCGCTTGCCAGATCTGCAGTGGCGGGCGGTCTTGGTCCTCTGCCCCGCGATGATAGATCGCCAGGTGCTTGGTGCCATTTTCGATCGGCAGGATCGTGATCGGAGCGACGATACACTTCAGCCCATTCTTTTGCATCGGAGACCAGGTCTTACCTTGGTCGAGGGAAACCGACTGTGTCATGTCTCCGCGACCGGCGAAAACAAACAAACGGGCGGTACCGCCAGAGTCTACCAAGCGATGAAGACAGGGGCAGTTCTCGACATCGCTCCAGTTTTTGGGAACGTCGATCAGATCGCTCCACGTTAGCCCTCCATCGTCACTACGCTTCAGCGGCCCGCACTTTCCACCATGGTTATAGGTCCACGCAGCGAAGAGCGTCTTGCCGTCCGGCATCAATAGCGTTGTGGGATGTCCTTGATAAACGTCCTTGGTCCCTCGAGCGATCACCGTCTGGCGCAAGAAGTCGCTGGCAAGGTCGATCGTGGGAATCGTGATTTCGTCGCTAAGCTTTTTGGGTAGCCACGCACCATCGCTGAGATCCCCTTCAAGCGTAAACTGCAGAACAGTCATCGTAGATCGCCAGGGGCGTAAGCCGACCAACCCCAGGGGGCCTTTCAAAGGGCCTTCGTAAACCTGTTTGCTATCAATCGAGATATTCAGACGGCCGTCAGCCGTCGTCAGTTCGACGAGAAACATTTTCCCAGGCTGAATGCTCGATTCCGCAACTTTCAGGAACTTGGTTTCGCCACCAAACACAGCACCTTGGAGAAACAACCGCTTGCCTGCACCATCGAAACCAAATTGACTGCCTGGCCCTAGAGAAATCGATGCGGCCGTATGGTTTAATTCATTGAGAGCAAGTTGAATCCGAACTTTGGCATTGGGGCCTACGATACCTCGCGACGCCCATGCGACGTTGCCTACTCCTTGTCCCTCTAGGCCCTCTTCCTTGGCACTCCATACGGGCCCGTCGAATCGCACTTGCTGCGCGACCCCGCTTTCTATTGCGTGGAGCACCTCTGCGGATAGAGGCACCCAAGTAACTGCGACACTGAGAAGCATCGCGTAACATCTCAAGACTAAGCGAAAAGGACGCATGATTGGCAGGATCTCAGAAAGGACACAACTGGGTAGGAAAGAGTGGGCATCATCCGGTCGGTGACTTACCACTACCTTAAGTCAGTCTAGTGTCCCATATAATTATTTTCAATCCAGAGGGAAATATTCTGGTGGATTACAGAAATATATATTGCATTCCTCAAACTCGGCGGTAACCTTAGAAGCATGGACAGTTCAACTACACCTCGCGTAATTCAATTGGCCGATCAAATCATGGCCGATATTGCCGGCCGCGGCCTTCAATCAGGCGATCCCTATCTGGGCACTGCCGAAGCCGCTCGCATGCTCGGAGTGAGTACCACTTCCGCCAACCGTGCCATGCAACTGCTCGTCCAAAGAAACATCCTCAGTCGACGGCAAAAGAGAGGTACATTTGTTGCCGATGGCATTCATGGCGAAACCCAGCGGACGATCGACCGTGTTCATCTTGTCGTCAATAACACGTACCTCGCCACCGAAGGCATGATGGCCGATGGTGTGATCGTGGGAATTCAGAGCGTGCTTCCTCACGCCGAGATCGAGTTCAACCACCTTCCAGGCAGCGATGATACGGCTTGGGTTTCGGAACTCATCGCGAAGACAGCCCGCTCGCAACAGGCCGAAGGCTTCGTCCTGGCCCGCTCGTCCCTTACCTCGCAACGGCTATTCCAAGCGAGCGGCCTGCCGACGGTTATCTTTGGCTCGAGGTTTCCCTCCATACAATCACTTCCATCGATCGACCGCGACCATATTGCAGCGGGACGGCTTCTTACCCAATGCCTGGTTGAGCAAGGCGTGAAAAAGCTGGGCGTGCTGATGCGTAGCCAGGTTCTCCCTGGTGACCATTCCTTCATGGACTCGATCTGGCGGACGGCAGCGGATTTAGGGCTAACGCCGAGTGATTTGACAATTCGGTTCTTGCCGACCGACGATCAGGCAATCCAGCACGCTACACGTGATCTCCTGCATGAGCATGGTGCCAACGGGCTCATTTGCCGATCACAGCCTCTCGCCGAATCCGCCTCGAAGACCATCAAGGCTTCCAAGCAGAAGAAGATTCAGGAAACGCCCATTGTCGTATCCGACGTCTATAGTCGAAACCAAGCTAAGCTTCCCTGGCCAACCATACGCACCGTCGATTCTTCGGAATCTATCGGGGCGAAACTAGCGGAGATCCTGGTCGAGCAAGCCCAAGGCAATACACCCGATATAGCCGTTCGACGCCTGGAAGTTCAACTAAATAAACCTCTAGCATAACTATGCGATCGGGCCCTACACCTTTTCCATCATCCTTTCTATTCATCCCTGAAAGAGGTTGCGTTATGCAAAAGCGAACCGGGTTCACGCTCGTCGAACTCCTTGTGGTGATCGCTATCATTGGCGTTTTAATCGCACTGTTGCTGCCAGCGGTTCAACAAGCACGAGAAGCGGCGCGTCGAATGCAATGCTCTAATAACATGAAGCAACTTGCTCTGGGGCTGCACAACTATCACGATACGTTTGGGACGCTTCCACCAGGCGCGATTAACGACAACACCCTCGGCTGGCATAGCTTCATCCTTTCGTTCATCGAACAGGGTGCTCTTCACGATCAGTTCAATTTCAACCAAGGGGCCTGGAACGCCGGCACTAACAAAGAGGGTCCCAACAAAAACATCCATGGCTTGTTAGAAATCGATATGTTTATGTGCCCGAGTTCTCCGCGTCTTCTCACCACTCATGGCAGCAGTACCTTGGGTGATGGCCGCAAGACATACACAACGCACTACTACGGAGTGATGGGGCCTTATGGCACGAATCCTGTATCCGGCACTGCCTACCCGCATGAACCCAACCCCTCAGGGCATGGCGGTTTCTGTCAAGGTGGAATGATGCTGCTAGATGCGGGTGTCCGATTCCGAGACGTAACCGATGGCTTATCTAATACCTACGTGCTCAGTGAAATTGGCGGAGCCAACGGAAGTTATGCAAGCTGGGTCCGGGGTGTTTTTGGCAACGGCATGGCGGCATCCAAAAACATTCGTTACGGCATCGGCCTGCAGAATGAGTCAGGCGGAAACTTTAATAACATTAGTTTCAGCAGCGAACATCCCGGCGGCGTCATGTTCACCATGTCGGATGCATCAGTCCGCTTTGTCGCCGAAACGATCGACTTTGAAGTCTATCAGTCTGCGGCAAGCAAGTCTGGCGGCGAGACCAGTAATCAATAACCCCCACGCCTCAGAGTGAAATTCGAACTGCGAAAGCCCCTGATATGAACTACAGACTCTTCTCCCTCGGTTTCCTCGTATTTGCTGCTAGCGTAATGACGGGATGCTATGGAGGCACTGAAAGTGCGACGGCCTTTCATGTTCGAGGACAGGTCCAATTTGATGGCAAACCGCTTCCTGCAGGAAGAATTTACTTCACTCCGAATGCCTCGCTTGGAAATCAGGGCCCCCAGGGAACCGCAACAATCGAAGATGGCAAGTACGATACTGAGGATTCACGCTTCGGTATCGTTGGCGGGCCGTATATCGTGAGAATCGAGGGGTACGACGGAATTCAGCCCCCCAATGATGAAGATGGCCTGTTTCCTGATGGGCAGGTCCTTTTTCGTGACTATGAACTCAAGCTGGAATTCCCTCAAGCGAATCATGTCGAAGACCTGGACATTCCTGCCTCCGCTTCGAAGCGAAAATAGCCCCTGGCCATCATGGCCCTAAGCATTTACCTTGCAACTCGTTCCCTACAATCTAGCCACGCCATGTCAACTGGCAGTCGCTGAAGTTTTCCGTGACTTGGGATTATCTGCTGCTTAGGACCACTCGGTCGTTGCCAGCCTCCTCTTTTCTGCCTTAAATTAAGAAAAGCTCTTGGATGTAGCGTATCACGATTTCGTCCTGCGAAATCGTGTGACTATTCTCTCCCAATGACTTTTCTGACACCTGCATGCGTATCGTCCATAAGTTGCTGTTGGCGACGGTTCTGCCTGCCCTGTTAATTTGGGTCGTTGGTTACTATGCGGTTGCGGTAAGCGAACGAAGTCTTAAGGAAGTAATCGAGGCTCGTTCGGCGGCTCGTGCGGCAGCTGTGATGGACGAAATCGATCGTGCCCTGCGATCCCACATTGCCAATCTTCAAGCACTGGCACGCAGCAAACAGGTTCGCGAGACGCTCGCGGAGTCTAACGCAACCTTCGCCGAACTGGCTGATCCTGCGGCCGAAGTCGAAAGATTGGATCGCATCTGGCAAACCGGCAATGTAAACCAACAACAAGAGCTACTTGCCAGACTCATCGACAACGACTTGTCGCAGGAACTGCGACTTAGGAGCGAGAAACTTCAAGAGGCGACCGGATATGCCGTCTACGGCGAGATCTTCGTTACCAACCGCTACGGTGCCATTGCCGCTCTGACAAACCGGACATCTGACTTTCGCCAGGATGATGAGTTGTGGTGGCAAGAAGCCGTTCAGAATCATATCTACGTTGGAGATGTGGCATTCGACGACAGTGCCCACGTTTACTCGGTCGACATCTGTATCGCGGTTGAATCACCCGACGGCAGATTGGCCGGCGTGATGAAGGCCGTTCTCAACATCCAAGAGGTCTTCAGCATCATTGACGGCCAGTCTCGGGCCGACACGAATGCCTATACCGAGTTCTTTCTGTTCACCCAGGACTATCGCATCGTTCGAGGGCCAGCTGGCCAGTCCGAACCACTTTCCGACGGTAGCAAGTACTTTGAAGGCCTGGAGCAAGACTTCTCGCAAAAGGGAGTCATCGCGACGCGACATCGTCCGGATGGAAATGGGGAAGTCCTTGCCGCTTATGCCACATCGGTCGGCGAAGGAGATCAACGTCACAATCTTCATTGGATCGTGATGGTCCAACAAGAAGCCGCGCTCGTCTTTGCCCCCATTCATGCGATGCGGCAAAACATTTGGTCGCTCGCCTTGTTTGCAACCCTTCTTACCTTGGCCGTAGCTGGGGGATTCTCTTGGTCTTTGTCGCGTCGCATTCAGGAAATCACCGATGCCTCGGTTGCTATTGGAGAAGGAAATTGGGAGTCGAAAGTTCCCGTTCGCGGAAGCGATGAGGCAACTCAGCTTGCCCGTCAATTTAACTTGATGACCGACCAATTGACTGAGATGAATCGGCAACTTGTTTCTGCCAAGGAACAAGCCGAATCGGCCAATCGGTCAAAGAGCGACTTCCTGGCCAATATGAGCCACGAAATCCGTACACCCATGAACGGAATCATTGGCATGACCGAGTTGCTGCTCAATACCGATCTGACGAGCGAGCAGCGCGAGTACCAAAAGCTTGTTCAAAGTTCGGCCGATGCGTTGTTGGTCTTGCTGAATGACATTCTCGATTTCTCAAAGATCGAAGCGGGCAAGATGGAATTGGAAGATTTGCCATTCCGCTTGCGAGATACACTCGGATCGACACTCCATACCCTTGCCGCCAGGGCCTCGAAAAAGGGAGTGGAACTAGCCGTTCGTATCCTGCCAGAAGTGCCAGACGAATTGGCAGGTGACGCAGGTCGCTTACGACAGATCGTTGTCAACCTGGTAGGCAATGCGATCAAGTTCACCGAGCATGGCGAAGTTGTCATGAAGGTCGAGAATGAGTCCTTCTCAGGAAACATGCTCACGCTTCACTTTTCGGTCCGCGACACCGGGATCGGTATCTCGCCGGAAAAGCAGGTTCAAATATTCGATGCATTCACCCAAGCCGACGCCTCGACAACACGACAATACGGAGGCACCGGACTCGGCCTGGCGATTTGTTCTCAGCTTACGAAGATGATGGGGGGCAGAATCTGGGTTGAGAGCGAACCAGGCTCCGGAAGCACGTTCCACTTCACCGCGAAGTTCAAGCGATCTGAAAAACAACTCGACTCGAAACCTGCCGCATTCGATACCCTATACGACCTCCGCGTGCTTGTCGTTGACGACAATTCCACCAATCGCATCATTTGCGAGGAAATGCTCAACAACTGGGGAATGAAACCCACCGTGGTGGCCAATGGCGTGGAAGCCCTGAAGGAGTTGCAAAACGGCTTTCAGTCCGATTCTCCTTACCAACTGGCACTAGTTGATGTCATGATGCCTGAAATGGATGGCATCGAACTGGTAAGGCACATCCGCCAATTCACCGATACGTCTTCTTTGACGATCGTCATGCTATCGTCTGCGGATCGCCCCACCGACCCAGATTTCGCACGTACCCTTGACGTGGCAAAATGCATCACAAAGCCTATTACCCAGTCGATGCTCCTTAATGGAATTGCATCAGCCATGGGCACCTCTCGATCCGATTCGGTACACGGCGGAAAATTTGTGTCGGAAACGCCCCAGCGTTTCATTCCTCGCAATATTCTTTTGGCAGAAGATGGGGTAGTGAATCGGAAGGTAGCCCAGAGTCTTTTAGAAAACCGAGGGCATCACGTTACCTCGGTCGAGAATGGACAATTGGCAGTCGACGCCTATCAAAATGGATCTTTTGATCTTATTCTCATGGACGTTCAAATGCCGGTGCTGGACGGGTTTGCCGCTACCGAAGAGATTCGCCGATTGGAAGCAGGGATGTCCCATAAGATTCCGATCATCGCTCTCACTGCTCATGCCATGAAAGGAGATCGCGAACGCTGCCTTGCTGGGGGCATGAATGATTATGTCTCCAAGCCATTTCGCCCCGAAGAGCTTTTTGCCGCTGTAGAACGTGTTCAGCCCATCGTGATTCATTCACCAAGTGAAAATAACCAGCCTGATGATAACTCAGAGGTAAATCACTGCCCGTTTCATCGCGGTCGCGCACTCGAAAACGTTGGCGGTAGCGAAGATATCCTTTATGAAATGATCGACCTGTTCACAACGGAATGCCCCAAGCAACTGAACGATATCCAAGCAGCGTTTGCAGCGGGCGACAACGAGAAATTCATTCGTTCCGCGCATACCTTGAAAGGATCTGTAGCGTTGTTCGCGGCAGACGAGGCCACTGCCGCTGCTCGACGTATCGAGTTCATGGGGCGAGACAACGAACTGGGAGACTTCCAGAATGCATGGAAGGACTTAAAACAACGTATCAATGAACTGATGGCCGCATTGGCGGAAACGAAAGCACATCATGACAAACATACTTCATGAAGCACATTTCGTAGCGAATTGCATAGGCCCATGGTAAGGCTCTTTCGCGAGGGATCGGAAATGGGCACCACAGATTTTGCCAACTAGAAGACAACTATATTTTTTGAGCCAATCAAGACGGACCTTGGCCTGTTGAGTCGAGAATTGTATGAGAGTACTCGTTGCAGAAGATGGGATGATGATGCGACGGATTCTCGTCCGGGCGCTCGAAGGCTGGAAGTACGAAGTCACAGAAGTCGAGAATGGTGCCCAGGCCTGGGAGGCATTCGAAGCCGAACCTTTTCGCTTGGTACTGACCGACTGGGTCATGCCTGAAGTTGACGGTCTGGATCTGATTCGGCGGATTCGCTCGGCCAAACTGCCGTTCTATGTCTACATCATTCTGCTCACCGCAAAAAGTGAGAAGGAAGACTTGGTCGTTGGCATGGAAGCTGGTGCCGATGACTTCCTAGTCAAACCGGTTGATCACAACGAACTGCGAGTGCGACTACGCGAAGGAGAACGTATCGTTCGCCTGGAGCAGGAGTTGGCCGAGCAAAATCGCCAACTGCGAGAGACACAGGCCGCCTTGGTGCAGAGTGAGAAGCTGGCTAGTCTCGGCCAGATGGCCGCCGGCATGGCTCACGAGATCAACAACCCAATTGCCCTGGTAGCCAACAACCTGGCAGTACTCAAACGAGATGTATCCTCGGCTTTCGAACTCTTAGATATGTACCGCTCGATCCACGACGAGATTGCCAAGATCAATCCAGAACTTGCCAAGAACGCGGCAGAACTGGAAGAGGATTGCGACTATCAATGGATCCGAGATGAGTCGCCTGAGTTGTTTGATCGCTCTTTAACCGGTCTACAGAGGGTCCGAGATATCGTCCAGAACTTGCGTTCCTTTGCCCGTTTGGACGAGGCGGAACTCGACCACTTGGATGTCAACGCGGCTCTATTCGCCGTTTCGCAAGTTCTGCATCACGAGATCGAAGCTCGACAAATTGAACTAATTGTCGACCCAGGCGATATTCCTTTGATTCTCTGTGAACCCGTCAAAATTCAACAGGTACTTCATCACTTGCTTTTGAATGCCATTCAAGCCAGCGATGTAGGCGGTAAAGTCACCCTCAGTTCCTCACGCTGTGACGAAGGTGTCCAAATTGACGTCCAAGACCACGGTTGTGGCATGTCCGGAAGTGATTTAGCCCATATTTTTGAGCCTTTTTTCACAACCAGGGCCGTTGGTAGCGGCCAAGGTCTAGGGCTTGCGGTCAGCTATGGAATTGTCCGGGACCATGGCGGATCGATTCAAGTCCGCAGCCAGTTGGGCCGCGGCACTACTTTTAGTGTACAATTGCCCGTACGACCGCTCGATAATCAATCACCGGGAGGTAGTCATGAAAGCTAAACCAGCAATTCTGTTGGTAGACGATGAGCCCGACATTTTGCACTCGTTAATCGGCTTGTTGCGCCGTCAGTTCACGGTTCACACCGCCCAGTCCGGAGAAGAAGCTCTGCAGATCATGGCCGAGCACCCCATTGCCGTACTGATGACCGACCAGCGCATGCCAGAGATGACCGGTGCCGAGTTAGCTCGTCATTGCTGTCGTAAGTTCCCCAAGACGACGCGAATTTTGTTCACGGGGTATGCCGACATC
The DNA here is from genome assembly GCF_002967715.1 of Blastopirellula marina. NCBI lineage: Bacteria > Pseudomonadati > Planctomycetota > Planctomycetia > Pirellulales > Pirellulaceae > Blastopirellula > Blastopirellula marina. The sequence goes on along the minus strand of NZ_PUIA01000016.1, from coordinate 136,088 downwards.
AAATCGGTCATCGAAGCCATCAATACCGGCGGCCTATATCGTTACGTCACCAAACCCTGGGACCCTGACGACTTGATTGACCTGCTGACTGAAGCGGCTGAGGTCTACGAAAAGGAAGCCGCCCACCAGAAGCTCATTCAAGAGATGCAGCGATACGTTGCGATGGGACAACAGATTTCCCAACAACTTCGGTTAGGGAGTGATGGCCAGCAGGTCGATCCTGACTTGCTACAGCAGTTCCACCAATCCGGCAACCTATTGGAAGACTTGACCAACGACACATGTAAGCCTGCCGCTGGAGACTAACCCCCTTGCCGACCAAACAACCTGTGCTTCTGACCGTGCTCATTGAAACGGCCTCATTCCGTTGGTATGTCGCAGGCATCGACCAAGAAGGCAACACGACCCCACTGCTCTGCTCGCAGGAAGGTGATCTTTCTCAGTACGTCGGAGAGTCCTTCGACGAGCAAGCGAGCTTTCTTCGCCACCGATTGTCCGGTGTCTTGCAGCGTGGGTGTGATCGGCTTTGGGGTAAGATGATGAAGCCGTACGAAATTGTCTTTATCGCGGACAACCTGTTTCGCGAAGCGGATGAATCCCTGACTCAAAGAGTTGCTGAACATTTCGACCAGTGGATGACCAGCCCACCGGTCGTATTCTTTCTAATCGAAACAGATTCACAACCGTGTAGCCCCAAACTATCAACGGTTGCCGGTCAAATCGCTGCCGAGTGGCGTGATGCTCTCGACAAGGGATTTCCATCGATGATCAGCAAGTGCGGCGAGAAAGATCCCTGGGAATTGGTTGTCTCGAAACCGCACGCAACGTGATCCGAACTATGCTGCCTCAAGACCGCTCATGGTCCCGGTGCTTGTGGCGAACTGATCGACTTCCAGACCCGATTGCTGCAGGACCGAGAGGAATAGATTCGGCAGCGGGTAATTGTTCTTCTTGTCGAATGCCAAATGCTGTCCATGCTTGAAACCACCGCCAGCAAACAGGACTGGCATGTTTCGGTTGTCATGGCTCGAAGCATTCCCCAGGTTACTGGTCAGCAAAACCGAAGTATTCTCTAGCAAGCTGCCGCTCTCTTCCTGAACCCCATCGAGACCTCGCAGGAAATCTCCCCAGGCATGGACGATGGCCGTCTCGATCAGTGCAAGCTGTTCGAGCTTCTCTTCATCGAGACCATGGTGACTCAGTGAGTGGTATCCTTCATCGACCCCTTCCAGCGGAACCACGCCGCCACTACCACCCAGGTGATACGAAACGAATCGCGTCGAGTCGGTCGACAGTGCCAGGCGGATCATATCACTCATCAAGCGCTGACGACCGATGAAATCATTTGGATTGCTGATATCGATCGGCTTCTTCGCGTCAACCTTGGGCTTGGGCAAGTGCGCCCACTGCTCGGCCTCGAGCATGCGTTTTTCCAGTTCCCGAACGCTATTGAAATAGGCGGCTAGTCGATCTCGGTCACCTGCCCCCAGTTCGCGAGAAAGCGACTTTGCATCTTCTGCAACGAGGTCCATGATGCTTTTGCCTTGGCGGGCACGGTGCAACTGCTTGGCCTGCTCTTCCGGGGAGTCGTTCACGAACAACTGCATAAACAGCCGAGCCGGCGAACTTTCCGCTGGAATCATCGACCCGTTCTCGGTATACGAAGGGCTGCTATTCCCCGACGAACTGAGCACGAGCGAAGGGAACCGAGTATTGTGCCCCATGTGCTTGGCCAACAGTTGATCGATTGAAATCGTTGTACGTGCTTGGGCTCCTTTTCCCATCGGAGTTGCCGAAAGGAGACTGGCCTCGGCGCGATGACCTCCAGAGACCTCGGGATGAGACGTGCCGGATACGACGGTGTACTTGTCGCGAATGTCCTGCAACTTCTCCAGGTACCGCGAAGGCTTGTAATCACGACCAGCCTTCTCGGGGTTAAGGTTCTCGGCATGCAAACCCAGCCCTAGCGTCATCGCGACGAACCGTTTGGGCGTCTTCTGCTCTTCACTTCCGGCGAACGCTTTCTGCATTGCGCTCAGCCAAGGAATAGCCATCCCAACACCAGCGGTGCTGCGCAAAACTGTTCGGCGGTTCAGCTTCTTCCCGAAGTTGAAATGAACTTGGCGCGACATGACTTGTCTCTTTCCGTTTCTGGTGTGGTTGATTACTTGCTTAGGAAAAGATCACTGGTAACGACATGCTCGATAATCGAGCGGAATCCGTAGCCGTCTGCGGCCGCTTTATTGGCAATCAATTCGACCTGCGGACGATCGGCAAACTCAATCGTCGCCCCGGTACCGTACACTAACAGATGCTCGGCAACGTTCGCCGCCAGACGATGGGGATGGCTCGTTACGATCTTCTGAAAGCCATCGATGTTTCTGAATTCTTGCCCGCTGGGCAATTCGTAACTCGCATCGATCTTCGGACCAGCTTTCACTCCGCGTCCTTGAACTTGCGGATAATTGTCTCGCCACCTTCCGGTCGGATCGTAATTCTCCAACGCAAATCCGGCTGGGTCGATCTTTGTATGGCAACTGGCACACTCCCCTTGGCTACGATGTTTAGCCAATTGTTCGCGAATGGTCTTGGCACCACGAATATCAGGCTCAACAGCCGGAACGTTACTCGGTGGCGGAGGCACGTCCACACCTAGTAATCGCTCGGAGACCCACACGCCACGAATCACCGGCGACGTGTTCGACCCATTCGCGGTCACTTTCATGATCGCCCCCTGGGTAATCAAACCTCCACGTCGGTCTTGCGGCTTCAGCTTGATCCGTTGAAGTTCGTCCCCAGTGATTCCGTCGATTTCGTAGTAGCGAGCCAAACGGCTATTGAGATAGGTGAAGTCCGAGTCGATCAAATGAGAAACGCTAAGGTTCTCGTTCAGCATTTCGCCGAGATAGGCCTCTGTTTCGGTCAGCATGGCCTGTTCGACGATCGGATCAAAGTCTCGATACAGCTTTGCATCTGGCTGCGTGAAGTCGATCTGATCCAGGTCGAGCCATTCTCCCGCCCAGTCGTGAATGAAACGCTCGGCCTGATTACCGGACAACAACCGTCGCGTTTGCTGCTTGAGCGTTTCTGTGTCACGCATTTTTCCAGCGGACGCCAACTGCATTAGCTCCGCATCAGGCGTGCTTCCGGTAAGGAGATAGCTTAGGCGAGTCGCGACCTCGTAATCATCCAGCGAACCCGGCTCTTCGGCAAAGTAAATGAATCGCGGCGAACACAAGAGAGCACGATAACCCAAGCGAATCGCTTCGACGAATTCGGCTTTTTTGTCGATCGCTTCGTTTACCTCTGCCAAGTAGGGTTGCATCTCTTCCGAGGTAACCGGACGTCGAAAGGCTCGACTGGCGAATTGCGTTAACAGTCGTTCGGCATCTGCCTTGGGATTCTTACTAATCACTATCCAAGGCTTACGTTTGTCTTTTTGCGGCTCAACCTTCAGGTCCCCTAGCAGGAACTCACGGACTAGGTCATCGTTTCCGTTAAGATGAACCTGCTTCATCGTCACCCGGTCGAAAGCGATCCCAGGCAAGTCTTGCGGTTCCCCTTCGCCGACTCCTACCTGACCACCAGCAAAGCGTCCCTTTTTCAAAGTTGTATCGCCTGGGCGAATTTCAAGCATATGCCCTCTGGGAAGCCAAGTGGTGAACTTAATCACCTTGGGCTGCTCCATGGCCTCGAAGGTTGTGATGTGGGCTAGAAGAGGAGCACTCGAGACGCATGGCCCGCTACGAACCGTCGACCAGACGCCCCCTGTTTTAGGCAACTTGACCCCGGAAACGGTCACTTCAAACTCATACCATCCATCCTCTTTCGCTGTGGTGGCTGGCAATCGACCGTAATAGATCAAGCCTGAACTCCAGATCACGGCTTTGCCTTTGCGCATCTCAGGCTCACGGCAGCGACGTGTTGGACTCGTTCGAGCAACACCTTGAGCATTGAAGTCTTTTTGATATTCATCTTCAGGACTTAGTGCGCGACGAAAAGCCTCATCAAGGGCAACGTCGACCGTCTCAAGATGGGCAGCCAATTGAAAGTGGGACATCCCTTGCCCGGAAGCAACGGTCGTGAATCCCTCTGTCTTTTGCTCTGCCGGTAAATAGTCCAACAGCGGGATATCGATGGCCAACAAATCTTGCATCGATCGCTCGATCTGCTTTCGCGTCAACCGACGCCCGCGAACACGCCCGTACTTGGTTTGGATATTCTTTTGAAAGTTCATCAATCCATGGTTCGTGGCAGCGAGAAACGTCTGACGCTCTTTCGCACCGGGTTCCCCATAATCAGCCGGAGGCATTTCGCCATCGTGAACTCGATCGTAGATACGCACCCAGCGTTGTAGATTGCTGCTGTCACCAAGGTCGAATGAAAGCTTTTCCAAATCGAGCGCAGCCTCGGCGGATTCGCCTTGGTGGCAATCGTAACAATTGTTTTCAAGAAAACTGCGTACCGCGTTGGGGGATGCCGGTTCCGCGGCTTGCGACGCGATGGTCGAAATCAGCAATAGAATCAGACCCGTCACACCAGCAATAGAAGTGTGATGCGCGCATATCGAAGCACGTAGGGAAAGTTTCATGGCAATCGCTAAGCAGGTAGGAAGGGCCGCAATATTAGGTCACGGCAAATTCTGGGAGGGGGTGTCGACACCGGGGCATGTATTTCTATTCCTTCGGCATCTCCTACGAATTCTAGCCAATATGTTCAAGAAAAGCGAGAAGCTTTGCGGTGACAAGCGTACAGCCCCCCGCCCACAAACAGCCCAATCGGGTGGACTATTCGGCTAAGTAGACGTCATATGCTGGAGGAAGGTCGATGGTCGGACGTATGTCCATATCCAGCAAGGCGATAATTCGCAAAGTGCCCACGACAAAGCGAGCATCGAATGTCCCTTTTCCGGCCAATATGACATGCCCCCACTTGGAATAGATATGCCCTGCCAGGCTACCGTTGCCCAGCAGATTCTCCTGAACGAATACCATTGGTCGACGATCCGTTCGACGCTGGTAGAAAGAAAAGCCATCAAACGGGCTGCTTGAATCGTTGATGGGCGAGATATCACTCCCCAACAGTCCGATATTGACCACTGCCGAGGGCAACAGCCCGACGACATCGGCCAGCAGTCCGCCGGCGTCGGGACGCGTCTCGCCATCAGAAGCATCTGGCGTACCTAATGTGGGTGAGTAACCTGCGTTGTCGGTGATGTAGAACATAACCCCATCCGCCTGGATCTCGCCGGCCAACATCGTCAGCGAAATCTGTGTAAGGGGATCGGTGTTGCGAATGATGTAGACACCTGGTTCAAACTCGACGCGACCTGCTAGTACCGTAATCCACTCGTACACACCAGGCCTCATCGTGACCGGGGGCCCGATCAACGGAATGCCAACAATCGTACGACCGCCATGGAAGTCTGCTTTCACATTCGTAGCATCGACCCCAACCGTTGGCACCGGCAACTCGCGAAACGGATCAGGCACAGGGCGACGTTTCGCATGTAGAAAGTTTTCCGATCCAGAGCTTCCAAACTTGGAATAGTTTTGCAGTCGATCGACTCCGCCTGACGTGCGAATATCGGTTGCAGCGAGTTTCGACGTGGCAAGTATCGGCGTACAGGAAATGCCATATGGCGGAAGGGCATTCTTTCCCACATTTTCGTTATGCTCATCAACTCCTCCCCATTTGGTGTTCACGATCACCGCGCCGTCGACGGTGACTTGCCCGAGCCCCAAAACCTCCATACCGCCCAAGATCGCCGGCAACGACGGCACAATAGGCAGTACCGGCGACAAGGCGAACGGTGGTGGATCGTCATCCAACACGATGATCGCCGAGTCGTCGGTAACTGCCTTCAGGCCTGCCACCGATCGGGCACTGATGGTGGTCTCTTCATTCCCTAGGCGAGTCGAGCCGAAGGAATTACGAACTGCGTCACGCAAGATCACTTCCACATGACTGGACGAGCCTGCGAAGCTTCCAGTCAAAGGTGGGCAGTTGACTTCAATGGTGGCACTGTTTGTTGAGACGTTTGCCTCGGCAAACGCACTCGCAATTGCCTCGACTTCACTAGTCGACGAACCGAAGAAGAGTTCGTCAGCCCCAGACAATGCCGCAGTATCTGCTACCTGCTGAGCATCACGAAAACTAGCCGTAACGTTGCTTCCGTCAAGCACCAACAGCAGAAATGTAAACAGCGTCGGCAGGAGTACAGCCAGAAAGACAAGCACCTTTCCGCGTCGCGTAGATTGACCAGCATTTCGTCTCATTGGTTTGCCCCTCGTAATCAATGAATCGACTATTCGACTCGTTCTACGGCTCGACTGGATAGAAGTATCGAATCCATCCCCCACAGTGCTCCGAGTAGCAGCGGGTGCTGACTAGTCACCTGGACCGTCAGTTCCGAATTCGTTGTTGCCACACTATCTTGCCAACTCATTTCAACGTTTACCCGACGTGTATCCAGCATGTAGGCAGCAGGTCCGATTTCCGCGAGCAGGTCTGCCTGGGCATCTAAAGTGGAGGAGATTGTCTCAGGCCCCCATTCCCCCAACGAGGAGCCATCGCCGCGAATTGCTCCGGCCCGAGCGAGCCGATGTGCCGCTTCATCGAGGATGTTTTGTCGAATGGCTGTCATCCCAAACTCGAAAATCCCAAAAATGGTGACAAACAAAATCATGAGCACCAGGGCCGTTTCGACCATTGTGGCACCACGCCATCGACTTCGTATTTTTCGGGTATAGAGGGTCATCGATATTGCCGAATTCTCAGGTTGCGGCGGACATGAAAATCACCAGGCATCAGTTGCAATGGTGAATCGATCGTCAGATGCATTTCCATTTGAATCTCAACGCGTTCGTTTTCGGTTGTCGTTTCCAGTTTCAATATGAGGCCATCTGGATCGAAGGCTGAAAGCTGAGACAACTCTTCCACCGCCTTGGCAGTAACATCGGCCTTCCACTGCTCTATTTCGTCTTCATCAAAATGCGTGGTACTGGCGTAACGAATTGCTCGCCACGCCGCTTGGTTGGCAACCGACTTAATGTGATATCCCTGCGCAAGTTGCACGCAGAACATCGTCATGACGAATAACAGCGGCAGGCAGATCGCCATCTCGGTGGCCGCCAATCCTTTGAAGCGAGTGTTGGGGGATGCTTTCACTTCTTGGCCTCCGCTGGCTTGGCTTCCTGAGGAACCTCTTGGAAAGACTGCTGGATCTGCAGTGCGGCAGGGCCCGCTAAGACGACAAAGATCGTTGGAAAGATAAACAGGAGTGTCGGCACCAAAATCTTGACGGAGGCCTGCTGAGCCAATTCCTCGGCGCGTTGTTCGCGTTGAAATCGCAACATATCGGACAACTCCCGCAGGGCCGAGCCCATTTCGGAACCAAACCTCTGCGACTGTTCCACGAACGATGCCAACGCCCGAGCCTCGTCGACGCCGGTGCGGTCGCTCATACGGCCAAACCCCTGCCCCAGGGTTTGCCCCAGGTGAACGTCCCGCAACACGAAGTCGAGTTCGGTGGCCAATACGGCATGCGTTTGCCGCATCTCGGAATGAACTTGACTGATCGCTTCAGAAAGCCCCATGCCCCCTTCCACACACGTTATCGCCAAGTCAACAAAATCAGGCAGGGCTTGGCGAAAGTAGCGTTGGCGATTTCGTGTTATCGAACGAAGCATAATGTCTGGCACCAACATCCCCACGAAACCTAACAGCGCCCCCACCATCAAGGTCCAATGCCAAGGCCACGGAAATGCCCATGCAAGCAGAGTAGCCGCAGTGACCGGTGCGACCATGAGAATGATCTTTGCAATCATGAAGTACCCCAACGCGGCTGGCTCGTAGTAGCCTGCCCGAATCAATCGCCGCATCATCCGAGTGCGACGTGTCTCGTCATCAGGCATCAAGCGGCGCATTAATTCCTTGGCGGTACTACTGACAGCTACTCGGCTTAACAGTTGCGAAGCCTTCGACGGCGACTTTTCCCGCCCTCCCTCAATCAGGCCATCGACGCGTGACAGGGCCCTGTCCGGCACAGTCGTTAAGACGCTCGAAGCCGCGATCACCAGGCATGACACACCAATGAACACCGAAGCCACGACCAACCACGTCGACCATTCCAACTCAAACATGTTTCTGCCCCTTGAAATGCGGACCTTGGTTAGTAGGAAAAGTTAACGATCCGATAGATACAGAATGCACCAAGCAACTGCGAGAACACACAGCCTGCCAAGATATCGTGGCGTTCGAGCAGCACACTGATGTACTGCGGAGCGATGAGAGACATGATCATCACGACGATCGTCGGCATGGCGATCAGAACGGCCGCCTGCATGCGGCCTTCGCCTGTCAGTGACTTGATGCGGCGTTTCATCTTCACGCGTTTTCGAACCAGCTCGGACAACTGCTGTAATAGTTCTGCCAGATTACCCCCAGCTCGTTTATGCACTATCAATGCGATCGTAAAGATTCGAAGCTCCATCACGTTCACCCGGCGAGCCATATCACGCAGGGCCACTTCCGGAGGAACGCCCAGATGTTGCTGCTCGTAGAAGTAGTTAAACTCTTCGGAAAGTGGCTTGGGGAAGTCGTTCGCGATCATTTGCACGACTGCTGGAACGCCTTGGCCAGCACGCAGACCGCGGCTCATGGCAGAAAAGGCATCTGGCAACTGAGTCGAGATCTGCTCGCTTCGCGCATTGCGTCGAGAGTACACGACAATCGCAGGCAGAAACAGTGACAGAAACGTGCCGATTCCCAATACCCATCCCAATCCAAAAGCAAGCCACGATGCTCCCCCAGTCAGGCAAGAGATCATGATGCTTACCGCGGCAAACTGCCAGACGGTCATGCCTGTGGCCGCTTGATCAAGCCACGTTTGAATACGGTCCTGCACGCGTCTGAGCAGAGGTTTGTTCCCGCCGCTAATTGGACGCACCATGTCTTTGATGATCGGTGAGTTTTCCTGCTGTCGCTCAACTCGATCACGCATCGCGTCATTGATACGTTCGGAAACCCTGTTCTTGATGCGAAAGAACACGTCATACACAAGCCAGGCAACGGCAACGATCCCGACAGTCACACCGAGAAACGTGTTGATCAAGATGAAAGATTCTGACATCGGACCTGCCCCCTAAATGTCCTTGTTAACAACGCGAGTTCATTTTGCTGACTAGATCGGAGGGGATCTCTCTACGCTCAAACGTCGGTTCACCTCCGTCTTCGGAAAAACGACATACGAACATTGGCTTCAATCGAATGGCATCCCCATCTTTGACGACCTGACCAATTTGGGTCACTTTTCGTTTGCCGTTGGCAAGTCGTTTGACGTGAACAACAAGATCGATTGATGACGCGATCTGCTGGCGGATGTACCACATTGGCAGATTGTCTTGAGCCAAGCCCAGAAGCATTTCGAGTCGACTGATCGTGTCTTCTGCGCTGTTGGCGTGAATGGTGGTCAGACTTCCGTCGTGCCCTGTGTTCATCGCTTGCAGCATGTCGAACACCTCCTCCCCGCGACATTCGCCGACGATGATTCGATCGGGGCGCATACGCAGTGCGTTTCTCACAAGTTCACGGGTTGAAACGAGCCCTTTTCCTTCTAGATTCTCACAGCGTGTTTCCATTCGAGCGACATGCGGTTGTTGCAAGCGAAGTTCTGCAGCGTCTTCAATCGTGACAATTCGCTCTCTGGGCGAGATGCAACCGGACAGCATGTTCAGTAGTGTCGTTTTGCCGCTGCCCGTTCCTCCCGCAATCACCATGTTTAACCGGGCATGGATGGCCGCCTGAAGAAATGCCATCATTTCTTCCGACATGCCGCCAGTGCTGACAAACTGCTGGGCCGTAATGGCGTGCGACGCAAACCGACGCACTGAGACCAATGCCCCATCCAAAGCGATTGGCGAAATCACGGCATGAAAGCGGCTTCCATCAGGCAATCTCGCATCGACTGTAGGAGAGGACTCATCGATTCGACGACCAACCCGGCCGGCGATGCGTTGGACAATGCGAACCAGTTGTTCATTGTCAGAAAACCGGACCGAAGTCTCTTCCAATTGCCCGCCACGTTCTACGTAAACGTGCTGCGGACCGTTGATCAGAATATCGGTGATCGAACTATCGCGGAGCAGAGACTCGAGCGGCCCAAAACCAACCATTTCGTCGATTAATTCTTGAGCCAAACGATCCTTTTCACCATGACGTACTAATTCTGGATGCGAGAGAAACAGCTTTTCGATCGCTGTACGAAGCTCGCGTCGGACGACCGCTTCATCCAACTGCAACATCGCTCGAACGTCAACCATTTCGATCAACCAGCGATGGAACTTCTCTTTGATGACCTTGTCATCTCTTCGAGAAGATCTCTCGTCTGTCCTGGCTCTTACCGCATCGTTATGCGTTTGCTGAAACATGGACTTCCATCTCCCGAGTTGGCGTCGCCGACAACACCGTATTGGTGAGTTTCGTGATGGCTTGACTGAATTTGGAACGCGGAAATTCAAGTACCGCCGGCTCTCCCATGTTCACTCCATTAAGAACACTGGATGGTTCATGTGGAATCACGACGCTCAAGCGACGCTTCATGACCGACTCGAACTTCGCCTCGGGGATACTTGTGCCCTTGATATATTTATTGGCAACGACGATCAGACCACTCAGATCGCGACCTTCAAGGTGTTCCATCAATCGCTTCGTGCGAATCAGACTGGGAAAATCAAGCCGTGTCACAACAATGACAACGTCAGAGCATTCCAACGCTGCGAATTGCTCTTGATGAAACGCATCCTCGACATCGAGAACAACGAATTCATTTAGCTGAGCGAGATTCGCGATAAGGGCTTTTACCGACTCACTCGGCAAAAGACTGTGATCCCCCAAGTAACTGGGGCCAGCAATGAGCTTCAGACCCGATACATGCTGCTCTAACAACGTCGAAACAGTGACCGTATGGATCTCGTCCGCAAAGCGTGGGCAATCGGCAATCGATTGCCGCGGCGTAATGCCAAGTTGTTCGGCGGCGTCTCCACCGGTCAAGTTGAGATCGACAAAAACGGTGCTGCGGCGTTTGTTCGCTGCCAGGTTGATAGCAAAATTTGTCGCCACGGCGGTCTGCCCCGCTCCTCCCACCGCCGAGACGACACTAATCACCTGACCACTCCGTTTCGTCAGGACTTCCGAATCAAATAGACGTTTGAGTGAGTCCTCCAAGTCATGCAGGAAGTCGGCGGACATTTCAATAAAGTCCGCCGCTCCACTACGAATGATTTGAATCACGTCGTTGGCAGAGCGTGCCACCCCGAAAACGAGAATCGGCTTGCTCATGAGAATCTGCAGGCCGCAAATCACGCTACGCGTTTCTTGAAGATCGTCTCGAGCGACGACCAACATCAAATCGCACTGCGTCGAGTTTTGCTCGAAATACGCGCGAATCGCAGACAGGTCGCTGTCGATTCGATCGACGACCGTTACTCCACGCTGCTGTACGACCGGCGCAAGCGTTTCCGCAACCGCGCTCGGCCCGAGTATGACCGCTTTCATAGCGAGCCCCGCCCCTCGGTTCGTTTGTTGTGCCCCACTTTCGGTGGATATATGCCCCCACCTCAAGCAACTATCGAAACTTGCGGTATTCCGCGGGTGAGGTCAAACTGGAGGAAAGAAATTTGGGCGATCTCCACGAAGCGAAGCGTAGTTCGTTCCACCTTTGCGGATTGCCGGGGGCCCAGACCTACCCGAAGTAAGTATATATACTCAATGCAGGATAGTTCCTCGCAATCGCTGGCTAGCGGGAAATGAAATCACCATCCAGCCTTTAAACTCCTATTAGCACCCAACAAAGGAGTAAAAGCCACAATAGTGACTACACGAAATAACGAACTAACGTGTGACGGAATTTGATCACATCTGATAGACATTTATTAAGCAATCCAAACTATCTCGCCCCACATCCCAGGAAAAGCCTGCCGTGTATCGCTCGCATCTATTCACTACCACTGTTCTGTTCGCTATTTTCCTCCTTGCCTCAGTTGCCTCAGCAGATTGGCCGGGATCTGAGTCGCAGTGGAATGGGTACTCAAAATACGACTTCAAGGTCGACCAGCGGCCTGCCTACGTTGTCGTCCCTAAGCAGACCGCACCCGGAAATCCCTGGGTTTGGCGAGCTCGCTTCCCTGGCTTTCATGCGGAAGCTGACGTGCTGCTATTAGAGCGTGGGTTCCATGTCGCTTACATCAATACCGATGACATGCTCGGCAGCCCCAGGGCGATGGGGCACTGGGATAACTTCTACGATTTCGTCACAGCAAAGGGACTGTCCAAGCGAGTTGCCCTGGAAGGTGTTAGCCGTGGTGGCTTATTCGTCTACGGCTGGGCAGCTCGGCACCCCGATAGGGTTGCGTGCATTTATGCCGATACGCCCGTATGCGACATCAAGAGCTGGCCAGGAGGCAAGGGAAAAGGAGTCGGCAGCAGTGGAACCTGGCAACGTTTGCTCAAGGAGTACGACTTCTCAGAAGCCGAAGCGTTGGCCTACCAAAAGAACCCTATCGACATCCTGGCCCCGATCGCCGAAGCCAAGATCCCCGTCTTGCATATTGTTTCGCTGAATGATGTCGTCGTTCTACCGACGGAAAACACCTTCATTTTGGCCGAGCGTTATCGCAAATTAGGTGGCGATATCGAAATCATTGAAGTCCAGGAGGGAACGGAAAAGTCGCAAGGACATCACTTTACTCACCCCGATCCTAAACGAGTGGCCGACTTCATCGAGAAGCATGCAGCCCAGAACTAAGGGAATACGATCCAGCGACCAATTCTCGGCATCACCAAGATAATTTGACGCCACCTTAGATAGCGAGGACAAAACAGGTCCGCGCTATCACTCGATCTATCTTCTGATCAGGCTATCCGAAGCACTGGACTCCATCATGCTTGACCGGTTCGCCCTGCGCGCTCTGCCATTGACGCTTGCTATTCTAATGGCACCCGTTTCCCGTCACTCGTCATGGCTCAAGCAAAGCTCAACATCATACTAGTGATGGCTGACGACAAGTGAGATATCCGGAGCTCGTTTGGCTGAAAAACTGAGGAACTCGTGATTCCTTGTTGGGAACGATGGGTGTCCAGGTTCTGTTAGATTTCATCAAATCCAGGTCGAATCGGAACGATTAACTACACTTTGCCACACCTTCCCAGTAAGTAGGCGAATTTTCTGGGGGAGTGATGACAGCCGTACGGAATTCTATGCATAACCATGGGAGTACCCATGAACGTGCAGAGACGAACTGGGATTGTTCTTTTGGGAAAATCGAAAGCTTCGGGAATCATCCGGTAGTGCCATGCACATTGTTTTCGACAATACTAATCTGTGCTTCCGATGGTGTCTTATGTAATACGCGTGAAGTGTAAATGGGCCTGACGAATATGCGAGACGGTTCTTTTATCCCTATCACATTGGGATTGGTCTTGGTGGCTTTTACCTTGGGGTGCGGGACAGAAAAGGCTCCAGAGGTGGAAGTCATTCGCCCCGTCAAAACGCTACTGGTCGTAGAAGGCGAGGAGTCTCGCCAACGCTCGTTTCCTGGGACCGTTGAAGCGTCCCGACGCGTAGAACTGGCGTTTCGAGTTGCTGGCCTGCTTTCGGAATTGCCGATCAAAGAAGGCGATAAGGTTGCCAAAGGGGATTTGATCGCCCGGTTGCGACAAGATGAATTCCAGGCTCGCCTGACCTCCTTAAAGGGTGAACTCGACCAGGCCAGAGCAGCGCTGAGGGCGCTATTGGCAGGGGAACGTCCCGAAGAGATCCGACGAAGAGAAGCCCAGGTTCGTGCCTCGGCACTCAGGCTGGAAAATGCTCGGACGGAGTACACGCGTGCCATTGCACTTTCCCAGCGCAATGCGGTTTCGCAACAGGAGCTGGACCGGATTCAAACGAACTATAAGATCTCGCAAGAAGATTACGCTTCAGCGCAAGAGTCACTTGAGAAAGGGACTATCGGACGTGAAGAAGATATCGAGGCGATGGAAGCTCAGGTTCGAGGGTTGGAAAGCCGTGTTGTTGAAGCGCAGATTCAACTCTCTGATTCTACTATTTTCGCTCCCTACGACGGCGTGATTGCCCAGCGTTTCGTTGATCAGGGGCAAAACATTACGGCCGGCGATCGCGTGGTTCAGTTCCAAGACACAGAAGAGATTGACATCGCCGTCGATGTACCTGAAACCGTTATGGTTGCGGATATTCTTCAGGCGGACATCCTGCAGATGACGGCGACTCTTAGCGCCGCTCCAGGCATTGAGTTCCCAGTGCGAATTCGTGAGATTGCTCAGGTCGCAGATCCGGTCACGCAAACATTCAATGTTCGTGTGGCCATGGAAGCTCCAGAAAACATAAGAGTCCTGCCAGGGATGACCGCTAGTGTATCGGTTCGCTATCGCCGCGCAAGCGTGCTAGACGCACGGGTTCTCGTTCCGGTCGAGGCCGTTACCCAAAACTCTTCAGGTGAACAGGTCATTTGGAGCCTAGGTGAAGATAGCAAGGTAAGCCCCCGCAAGGTTACCCTGGGCGAGGCTACCGGCGGTCGGGTGGAAATCATGGAGGGAGCCGAACCTGGAGATCGCATTGTCGTGGCCGGCACTCGATTCCTGCGAGATGGAATGCAGGTTCGAGATCTTGGGAATGCCCTAGGAGAAAGCCGACCATGAACCCAGGTGTTTTCTCGGTCAAATATGATCGCGTTGTTTTTGTAGCGATGGTAATTCTCATCGTGGGGGGGATTGGTGCCTACAACTCGCTCGGGCGTCTGGAGGATCCCGAATTCACGATCAAGGAAGCCTTGATCATTACGCCCTATCCTGGCGCAAGCGCGGAAGAAGTTGCGATGGAGGTGACCAATCCCATCGAAAACGCATGCCAGCAACTAGGCCAGCTTGAACGGGTCGAATCGGAGTCGGTTCGAGGGCGTTCAATTGTGAAAGCAATCATCCGCGATCGCTTCGATAAGAGACGCATCCCCCAAGTTTGGGACGAACTGCGGCGTAAAATCTCTGACGCACAGTCTCAATTGCCTCCATCCGTCCGAGGCCAGTCGATGGTGATCGACGATTTCGGCGATGTCTACGGTATTTTCCTCGCCATAAGTGGCGAAGGATATACCTACCCGGAACTGCGGCGCTACGCCGAATTTCTCCGCCGCGAACTGCTTCTGGTAGACAACGTCAAGAAGGTTGAACTGTTTGGCGAACAGCAAGAGCAAGTGTTCTTGCAGATTCCTCGCCAACGACTGGCGCGGTTGGGAATCAACGAACAACAGATATACGATTTACTTCAAGCGCAGAACATCGCGGCAGACGGTGGCCGCATTCGAGTCGGCGGGGAGCATCCGGCGCTCGACCCGGAAGGTGGTTTTCAATCGCCTGCTGAAATGCTTGATCTGGTTGTCGGCTCGAACGACTCAGGGCGTCAGTTTACGCTGCGTGATATCGCCGATATCGAAAGAGGTTACGCCGACCCGCCTCGCCGTATTCTCCGTTTCGACGGTCAGCCAGCTATCGGCATCGGCATCTCGACCATCCAGGGTGGGAACGTCGTGCGCGTCGGCGAAGGAGTTCGCGAGAAGCTGGCCGCATTGAAATCGGAACAGCCGATCGGAATTGAAATTGGCGAAATCAATTTCCAGCCAGAGGCGGTCAGCGAGGCGACTTCTGATTTCGTTTTCAACCTTGTGAAGGCCGTCAGTATCGTGATTGTGGTATTGCTGCTGACCATGGGGCGAAAAACGGGGATCATTATCGGGGTGGTCTTGTTCCTGACGATCATGGCCACGTTCATGGTGATGTCCTTAGAGGGGAATCTGCTCATGGAGCGGATCTCACTAGGGGCGCTGATCATTGCTCTGTGCATGTTGACCGATAATGCCATCATCATCATCGAAGGTATCAAGGTTCGCATTGAAGCAGGCGAAGACAAGTTGGAAGTGGTCCGTGACGTCGTTGGACAGAACCAATGGCCGTTGTTTGGTGCTACGGCCATTGGCGTGCTCGCATTTGCAGCCATTGGCTGGTCGGAAGATGCGACCGGCGAATATACCAACTCACTGTTTTGGGTGATCCTGATATCACTGAGCCTCAGCTGGCTTTCTTCCGTCACGGTAACACCGCTTCTGGGTTACCTGTTCTTTAAGCCACAGCAGAATTCGGCAACCGATTCTGTTCCGGCGAAAGCGTATTCCGGAACCGTATTTCAGGCATATCAGAAGCTTCTGGGCTTAGCGCTGCGAAATCGCTGGGGAGTCGTTATTGCCTCAGTCGTGATGTTCGTCCTTTCCCTGTATGGATTTACGTGGGTTGATCAAAGCTTCTTTCCTCCGGCAACTCGACCGCAGTTTATGGTCGACGTGTTCCTTCCTTCTGCAACACATATCCGCCAGACGGAAAGCTTTGCGGAAGAGATCGAGGACTATCTTCAGTCGCAAGACGGTGTCTCTCACGTCGCATCGTTCGTTGGTAGCGGTGGTATGCGGTTTTTGTTGGTCTATTCGCCCGAATCCGAGAATCGCGCGTACGTGCAGTTCCTGGTGCAAGTTGACGATCCCGACAAGATTGGCCCGCTCGTGGCATCGGTCCAGAAACACCTGGATCAACAATATCCTGACGCAAACGCCGTGGCGAAACAATTCTTACTCGGTCCCGGTGCTGGCGGGCGAATTCAAGCTCGGTTCCAGGGGCCAGATCCGAAGGTGCTCCGCCAGTTGGCTGATCAGGCTCTGACAGTCATTGAAGACGATGGCAACGCGGTAGGTATCCGCCATGACTGGCGCGACCGCGAAAAGGTGGTGCGTCCTAACTTGTTCGAATCGCAGGCTCGACGAAATGGCCTCACACGCGTCGATGTGGCGAGAACACTGCAAAGCAGTATGGAAGGGCGTGTCGTTGGATTCTACCGCGAACCAGGAAGCGCGGGCTCTGGCGTTTACCCGCAGGAATCTCGCCTTCTGCCAATCGTCTCGCGGCCCCCTATTGACGAGCGGAGCGATGTGGCGGCAATCGACAGCATGCAAATCTGGAGCCCTGTCGCAGGCCGAATGATTCCGTTGAGTCAGGTGGTCGCCGATGTCGGCGTCGTTTGGGAGGACCCGATTGTACATCGCCGCGATCGCTTCCCAACGTTGACCGTTCATGCAGATCCCCGGCAAGGTTTGCCGAGCCAACTTTTCAATCGAATTCGCTCCGATATCGAGGCGATTGAGTTGCCTCCTGGCTACAGTTTGCAGTGGGGGGGCGAATATGAAGACTCAGCCAGAGCTCGAACCGCCCTGGCCCAACCACTTCCTTACTTTTTGGCGTTGATGGGCTTCATTGTCGTCTGTTTGTTCAATTCGTTTCGTGTTACGGCGCTGATTTGGTTGATCATGCCCCTGTCGATCATCGGGGTAACGGTCGGCTTGTTATTGACTGGCCAGCCATTCGGCTTCATGGCGCTTCTCGGCGTGTTATCGCTGGGGGGTGAACTGATTAAGAATCAGATCGTGGTCGTAAGCAAGATCGAGACAGAAATTGCCAACGGCAAGTCCCCCTACGACGCCATTATTTATGGCGGCACCAGCAAAATGCGTCCCGTCTCGATGGTCGTTCTTACGACGGTCTTGGGGATGATACCGCTGCTTAAGGATCCGTTCTTTGGCGCGATGGCCGTATGCATTATGTTCGGACTGTCGTTTGCCGCTGTGCTATCACTGTTCGTTACGCCTGTTATGTACGCCATCATGTACAACATTCATGAGAAGCCAGGTGAGACGTCGTAAGAGGCAGGCCTGCTGTCTGTGCCTTTCCACCGCATGCCATTCACTGGATAGCTTGATCAGATGACATTCGAATTGCTTGTCGTATTGGCGTTGCTCATTTCGGCGATTGCTATGTTCGCCGTCAACAAACCGCGCATGGATGCGGTAGCGTTGATCATGCTTGTCGCCTTGCCGTTGACTGGGATTATTACCGTCAACGAATCTTTAGCAGGATTCAGCGACGCAAATATCGTCTTGATTGCCGCGTTGTTTGTGATCGGCGATGGATTGGTAAGAACCGGCGTCGCCAGATCTATCGGGGATTGGCTGTCGAAAAAGGCGGGGAGCAGCGAAGTTCGCCTGATCTTGATGTTGATGTTGGTTGTCTGTGCACTTGGTGCCTTCATGAGTTCGACGGCCATCACGGCCATCTTTATTCCCGTTGTGCTGCGGATTTCACAAGGCACAGGCTGCTCTCCCGGACGGTTGATGATGCCACTGAGTACGGCAGCGTTGATCAGCGGCATGATGACGTTAATCGCTACGGCACCGAATCTGGTTGTCAGCGGTGAGTTGGAACGTCATGGTCTTGATGGTTTTCACTTTTTCGCATTCACCCCGTTTGGGATTCCGATCCTGTTCGCCGGTATCGGCTATATGTTGTTCGCGCGACGCTGGCTCGGTTCGAGCGAGTCGGAAACGCAGCAGCAAAGCGGGCCGAATCTCGCGAAGTGGGTGGAGGAGTATCGCCTGGCAGAAGCCGAGCATCGCGTTTCAATTTCTGCTGCTTCACCACTTGTGGGAAAGACGATCGAGAGTATTCGTTCGGCGGAGGACACCGGTGCCAAGATTATCGCGATTGAACGGGGCAAAACGCTCATCCAGCCAACCAATAAGACGCTGTTGGAAGTCGGTGATATCCTGTTCATCGATTTGCGGGCCGACGCGACCGTTGTCGAAGAGCTTTGTACGCGATATGCCGTCGACAGACTGCCATTGACTGGCGGTTACTTTTCCGATCGTTCGCAAGAGATCGGTATGGCCGAAGTATTGTTACCGGCGACATCGGAGTTGGTAGGCAAATCGTTAGTCGAAGCCCACTTCCATGATGAATACGACTTGCGCGTGATTGGGCTTCGTCGAGGTCGTCAGGAACATGTCGGCAATCTAAAAGACGAGGAGATGAAGGTCGGTGATGTGTTGTTGGTAATTGGACCGTGGCGGGCCATTCGCAACTTGCAGTCGCACGGTGGTGACCTGGTTTTGTACAACGTGCCGGTTGAAATTGAAGAAGTACTTCCAGCCCCAGGCAAAGCAATCCCAGCAGTCGTCTGTCTGGTGTTGGTTGTGGGATTGATGGTTAGTGGTTTGGTGCCCAACGTCCTCGCCGCACTCGCAGGTTGCCTGTTGATGGGTGCCTTCGGGATCATCGATCTGAACAGCGCCTATCGTTCCATCGACTGGAAGACGTTGGTGCTGATTGTGGGTATGTTGCCGTTTTCCATCGCTCTTCAGCGCACTGGGGGAGTGGACCTGCTTGCCGACGGATTGATGGCGGTCATCGGTGGCCTTGGTTGGCGTACCGTGCTGGCCTGCATTTTTGCAATCACGGCAATCCTGGGCATGTTCATTTCCAATACGGCAACGGCGGTGTTGATGGCCCCGGTCGCGTTGGCACTTGCCAAAGACTTCGACGCATCGCCCTACCCATTTGCCATGATTGTTGCTTTGGCTGCGTCATCCGCATTCATGACGCCAGTTTCTTCGCCGGTGAACACTCTCGTGGTAACTCCGGGCAATTATTCGTTCGGTGATTTCGTCCGAATCGGCGTTCCGTTTACGGTGATCGTCATGTTGATCAGCATCGTTTTGGTGCCAATTCTCTTTCCCTTTTAATCTGAGCTAAACCCCTTCTGGTCCCCTCTTGCACGAGAATGAAGCACCGGAATCCGGAGGGAGAACGAATCGACTAGGCTTCAGGTTGGGAAACGAGCAGATCCATCCCCAATCGTTTGGAAAGGAACTTGGCGGCCAGTTGTCCCTTGACACTGTTACCGGTGTTATCAAGCGGCGGAGCAAAGGTTCCCAGCCCCGCTTTTCCAGGCGAGACCGTGGCAATTCCTCCTCCAATCCCGCTCTTTCCCGGTAGCCCAATTTCATAAAGCCAGTCGCCGGAAGTTTCGTATAGTCCGGCCGTCAACATGACCGCGAGAGCGTAATGGCATACCGTAGATGCCACAACTCTTTCCCTTGTGATTGGATTCACTCCACCGTCTGCCAACGTGGCACCCATGACGGCCAAATCCTTCGCGGTCACGATCAACGAACACTGCCTGGTATATAGGTCAATCGCTTCCATGGGTGGCATATAGATACGCCCGAAGCTTTGTAGCATGCGTGCTATCGACTGATTGCGAAAATTCGTTTCCATTGCGCAGGTGAAAACTTCTTCATTCATCGCCAGATCGCGTCCTGCGAATCGCGACAAACCCTGGTGAATGAAGCTCCACTTTGCCTCCAGTGTGTCGCCAGGAACCAGGCTTGTGGTTGCAATCGCACCTGAATTCACCATCGGATTCGTCCGGCCGTCATCCCCACGTTCAATTCCTTCGAGCGAATTGAACGCTCTGCCAGTGGCATTTACACCGACCTTATCGCGTACTTCCTCAGGCCCTAGACACTCGCACACGAGCGCCATGACGAACGGCTTGGAAACACTCATGATTGTGAATCCGTGATCTGAATCCCCGGCGGAATAGACCTTGCCTGCCGAACTCACAACGCAGATACCAAACAAATCGGGACGAACGCGTGCGAGGGCTGGGTAGACCTGCGAGTTTCGTCCTTCGGAATTGCTTTTGAATTGCTCGTAGGCTTCTTTCACGAGCGACTCGACGACATACTCATCTGGCAGATGGCCCGTAGAAACATAATGCGAAGGCAGTTGAGGCCCGTCCGCCATATGCGGCTTCTCCCAGAAGGTCTGAATACAACGCGGTGAGTACTTGAATGATACTTGGGAAAGATGCGTCCATCAGGAACACGTTGATTGTAGTCCAACGCAAATCCAAAGTCATTGAGGTTGCTCTAAAACGAAGATGGGTTTAGCGATTAAATATCGTGGCGTGATGAAAGATAAGACAGAGACCAACTGCCCCGCGAAAGTTGGCTTAGCTTCGAAAATGTACACTTGGCCTCGAGCCAAATAAGTTTTGACGCCCCTTGGTAGATCAATGATTATAATCCGGTGAGCAGAGGAATGTTTCACCAGGAGTACCATCATGGCGTATGTGTGGATTTGCGTCTCGATTGTGTTGCTTTTTGCTTCCAGCAGCGAAGCACGTGAGTGGACGGCGCGTTCGGGAGACTATTCTCTAGAGGCAGAACTCGTCGGATTTGACGACTACTATGTCGTGCTTCAGCGCGCCGACATGGAAATGGGGATTGCTAAGATTGATGATCTATCGGTTCAGGATCAAAAGTATCTAGCTTCAGAAACCGCCGAAGCGATCCACGAAAAGAACCTGGGTGGAATGCAAACCTGGGTAACCGCAGACGGCCAGAAACTGGTGGGGCGAATCGTCGATTTCGCCAGTCGGGATGTCACGGTCCAACGACGACGCGGCAGGGTCTACGTTAACGATCGACTGCTTAATAGCTTGCCCGATTTCTATCGCCAACTAATCCCTCAGATCGTTTCGCATTTCGACGAAATCGATCTACCCGATCAACGTGCATTCCAAAACTGGGTGCTTCGCCAACGGGGTGTTGCCCGAACGTTCCAAGTGAATGGAGTGATCTTTGAATCGGAAAATGGCGATGAATATGCCGTTCCATTCTTTGTTTTTGACGAGAAGGATCACGATTGGCTAACTGCCGGCTGGGCCGAATGGAAGATTAGCCAGATCGACGCCGAGCTACAAGCCAGCGATGATTTGCCGCGTGAGCAAGCTTTTATGCTGCAGACGCTGGCTGCGGCACACTTTCGTAATCAAGAGATCCAGACGCAGATCGCCAAGATGAATCTGAATCTTTCTGCGGTACGAGTTGGTCTGACTTCGGCCTGGGAAGTGACTCTATATCCACAACCAGGCAACCCTCTACCGCCGCAATGGGTAGTAGCCTTAGGGCGTGACAGTGACCAGGCAATTGCCGCTGCCCTGAATCAAAACCCTGGCTTTATGGTCGGTACGGTTCGCAGGGTCAGTCGTTGAGCGAAAGCGACAAAAAGGCTATAAAGCCAGACTTCTGGCATATTCCGGTTCTTTATTCGGGAAATCAATCCTGCTTCTGTTGACTTCACCTAAAGGTAGGGTATTTTCCTGGAAGGAGTGTATGGGTTGCGAAAACCCGACTATCCCGCCACTGATTAATGCGTCTAGCTTGTCGCTACCTAGAACATCTTTGTGCCGAGAATAACCATGCAGACCGAAACGACGCCCACGAAAGAACCTCAAGATCTGCAGGGTAATTGGGTTTGGTTTTTAGTCCTTGGGATCGGCATGGTCGTCATGGGCTTATTCGCGATCAGTTGGGCGTGCTTGGCGACGGTTACCGTGGCGGCAACCTGGCTGTTTGGGTTTGTGATATTGGCCAGTGGCATCTCGATCGTTGTTCACTCGTTTTCCACCGGTCGCTGGAGCGGCATGTTGCTGCATCTCCTGATCGGGATCATGTACATGGTTGCCGGTTTCATCATTATCGAGCAGCCAATGGAAGCGGCTATTAACCTCACGCTTGTGATCGCAATTATTTTGATTATGAGCGGGATCTTTCGCATGGTGTTTGCGATGTCCGAGCGGTTTACCGGCTGGCCGTGGGTCTTGCTCAATGGCGGCATCACGCTGATGATGGGCATGCTGATTTATAAGCAGTGGCCAGCCTCCGGGCTGTGGGTAATCGGTCTGTTCCTTGGGATCGATCTAATCTTCAACGGATGGGCATGGATCATGTTGTCGTTCGGCATCCGATCACTACCTAAGCAGCAGCCATCCTAAGTCGAATGGCTGCTCGTCCCCATTCCTTCTCAGCGCTATAGCTTCAGTTGTTTACGGCTCAGTATTTACGTGCCGTATGATGACGGAGTTGATCGCCTCACGGTAAACGCAATTTACCACCGCTGGACGCGACCGTCGTTCCTTCTTTGATCTTCTTTTCGCACGCCCTGCGTGCCTGTCACCTGGGGAGAGATCGGGCACGATGCTCTCCTAGTTGCAATGCATCTAGGAGAGGGAAAAAATCATGTTTTTGAATCCGGCATGCGCAATTTCGGTCTTGATCATATTCCGGTGATGGTACATTTCGGATCTGAGATATTCGGGCATTTCCATTTGGTACGGATCGAAGAAGCGGAGTACGGCATTGAGTAGTTCAACCAATATGCAACGGAAACGCATTATTCACTCGACTGTCTATCACTACAGCGAACCGGTCACATTTCACCAGCATCGAATTCTAATGCGCCCCCGCGAGGGACACGACTTACGGATCATCAACACGAAACTCGAGATTGAACCAGCGGCTAATGTGCGCTGGCTAAGGGATATCGAGGGGAATTCGGTAGCCATTGTCACCTTTGAAGAGAAGGCCGATCGCTTGAAGGTTTTGGCCGAAATTGACGTGGACGTCTCGGACGACAATCCGATTGAATGTTTGATCGATCCTCGTGCCCGGTCCTACCCGTTTCAATACTCACCAGACGAACAGGTTGAACTCGTTCCTTACCGCTTGCCGAGCTATCCATACGACGGCTTGGCTCTTCATGACTGGCTTCGCGAACTGTATCAGCCAGGACAGATCGTCGATACCTTCCAGTTACTATGTCAGTTGAACACACGCATTTTTGAATCGCTGACTTACATGTCCCGCGACACCATGGGAGTTCAGTTACCGCATCAAACACTGGCACTCGGCAGCGGATCCTGCCGCGACTACGCAGTGCTGATGATGGAAGCAGTGCGTTACTGGGGTTTCGCGTCTAGATTCGTGACTGGCTACATCCAGATGGAAGCCGGGCAACATGGGGCAACCCATGCTTGGACCGAAGTATATCTGCCAGGATCAGGTTGGCGTGGTTTTGATCCCACCAATAATAAGTTGGCCAGTGCAGAACACATCTCGGTGGCAGTTGCTCGCGAACAAGAAAAAGCGGCACCTCTCTCCGGCAGTTGGGAAGGGCCAAGCCACGCCTATCAAGGAATCGAGGTGTCTGTCCAGGTGGTCGCCGTTTAGCTCCACGTATGGTAGGTATCCGATACCAAGAGTGCTCCGCAGTGGCCACAAAATTCATTCAGCCAGGATAGGCAAAAACAAACTATGGCGTGGTCATGGTGTTCGCGATTTACATCTCGCAGACTTGATCGATTGTCCAGTCTTTCAATAGAGCCGACGAGGCAGGCATCAGTTCGTCAGTCAGTTTAATACGGACCAGCGTCAACTGAGCCGCTTCTTTATTCTCCTTGCCGCGAATCTGCTTCCCACCCTCGTCGAAGGGAGCCTCTTGCTTCTTCGTGCTGGGAGGCGAGTAATACCAGCAATCCGATTGATTCCAGTGCCATGCAGTTGGTGATGCGGTTTCCGACTCCTTACTTTTTACAGAATCCCTTCTAGGGTGTCCTCGCTGCCGCTGGGAATTGACTTGTGAAATACGAGAGAGGACACTAAGAGCTGGAATCGGTTTCGGTTCCTTGCCCCCAAGGGATCAGCATGCGGTTTGCCGACCGCAAGCCCTTGGTCTTTTTATGCGCGCAAACCATAGATGCCGCCGGTCACGAGATGGAAGTGACCGCAGCACGCTCATCATCCAAAGAAGGGGATTCCACATGTTTCAATTCCTTGCCATTTCGACGCGTCGTTCTGGAACGCCCGGTTGCCGCCGAACATCCCCACGTCATTTGCTACACAGAATAGCTACTCTCGCTTTTGCGGTGAGTTGGGTACTCTTCGCACAACACACCTTTACAACATCACTTAACGCCGAGCCAAGAGATCGTCCCAACATCATTCTGATGATGGCCGACGATATGGGCTTCTCGGATCTTGGCTGCTACGGTGGGGAAATCGAGACCCCCAACCTAGATCAACTGGCCAACAGCGGAATTCGGTTTACCCAGTTCTACAATACAGCTCGCTGCTGTCCGACACGGGCCGCCTTGTTAACAGGCCTTTACCAACACCAAGCTGGCATCGGTCACATGGTAGGGGACTATGGCGTTCCGTCCTACCAAGGCTATCTGAATGACCAATGTGTAACGATCGCCGAAGCACTTCGCGGTGCGGGTTACACAACGCTCATGACCGGCAAATGGCATGTCGGCTCCCAACCGGAGCATTGGCCTACCAAGCGAGGTTTTGATCGCTATTGGGGCACACCGTCAGGAGGTGGAGTCTACTACAAAGACACGCTTCAAATCCGAAACACTGTATTCTTCGTCAACAACGACGAAAAGATCGAACTGCCAGATGACTTCTATGTCACAGACGATCTAACCGACCACGCCATGGAGTTCATCGACGAAGCAGTCAAAGAGACCAAGAAACCTTTCTTTCTTTACTTGGCGCATATTGCACCTCACTGGCCCTTGCAGGCCAAGCCAGAAGACATCGCCCATTACGAAGGGAAGTACGCTCAGGGATGGGATGCCGTTCGCGATGCACGCTTCGCACGACAAACAAAAATGGGGCTATTCCCCAGCGTCACCAAAATGAGCGATCGCGATAAAGAGGCCAAAGCGTGGGAGAAGATGCCACAGTCGGCTCAGGAAGACCTGGCACATCGCATGGAAATCTATGCCGCCCAGGTCAGTTGCATTGACGAAAACGTTGGCAGAATAGTGACGCAACTCAAAGAGCTTGGACAACTCGAGAACACGCTATTCATCTTTCTTTCCGACAACGGCTGTTCGGCCGAAGGTGGCCCAGGTGGTTTCAGCCGCGGGAAGAAAGACGCACCGATCGGCACTGGCCTTTCTTATGCCAGCGTTGGCTTGGAATGGGCCAATGCGAATGACACTCCTTTCCGCAAGTTCAAAATGGATACACGTGAAGGAGGTATTGCTTCGCCACTGATCATTCACTGGCCGCAAGGCGTAAAGAATAACGGACGCCTGGTCGATGCTCCCAGTCATGTTATTGACGTTATGCCAACCCTCTTGGAAATAGCCGGAGCGACCTATCCCGACAAACGAAACGACAAGACAACTATTCCACTCGAGGGACAAAGCTTCGCTAGTCAGTTTTCGTCAACCAAGTCGGTCCCTGCTCGTGATCTGTTCTGGGAGCATGAAGGAAATCAAGCCATTCGTCGAGGTGACTGGAAAGCCGTTCGAATCAAGAATGGCCCCTGGTCCTTATTCAATCTGAAAGACGACCGTACGGAAACGACGAATCTCAACCAGGCTCATCCCGAAAAGACGAAAGAGCTTGCAGCAGCCTGGGAGGCCTGGGCCCAGCGCTGCGGAGTTTGGGATTGGGGCAAGCTTCAACAACAGCGACGCGGCAAATAATCTCATACCGATAACACCCTGAGGGTCTAACACCATGAAACAACTATTCCTTGCCGCAATCATAACGGTATTCAGCTGCACCAGTTTGTTAGCTGCCAAGCCCAATATTGTTCTGGTGATCACCGATGATCAAGGCTACGGCGATTTGGCTTGCTATGGCAATCCCGTCATCAAGACGCCCAATATCGACAAGCTTGCTTCCGAGTCGTCACAACTGTCGAACTATCACGTCGCGCCGACATGCTCTCCAACGCGTGCGGCGCTTCAATCGGGTCATTGGACCGATCGTGCTGGTGCCTGGCACACAATCATGGGGCGTTCGATGCTTCGCGCAGAAGAAACTACGCTCGGACAGCTTATGAAAGACAATGGATACGTCACCGGTATGTTCGGCAAGTGGCATCTTGGTGACAACTACCCTTATCGCCCCGAAGATCGTGGCTACGACGAAGTTTATCGCCACGGTGGTGGGGGCGTGGGACAGACGCCTGACCTGTGGGACAACGCGTACTTCGATGGACAGTACTTCCACAACGGCAAGCTCTCCCCTGCCAAAGGGTTTTGCACCGACGTCTTCTTTCGCCAGGCGAATCAGTTCATTCGCGATAGCGTGAAGAAGAACGAACCCTTCTTTGCGTATATTTCAACGAACGCCCCGCACGGTCCCCTGCACTGCCCTCAGAAGTACATGAATATGTATGCAGGGCAAAAGGCAGACATTGCCGCGTTCTTTGGGATGATTACGAACGTCGATGACAATGTCGGCAAAACGCGAAAGCTGCTCGACACTCTAGGCGTCGCGGACAATACGATCTTCATTTTCACGACCGACAACGGCACCGCGACCGGTGGCTCAGTATTCAACGCCGGCATGCGAGGCAAAAAGGGCAGCGAATATGACGGAGGCCATCGAGTGCCACTGATGTGCTACTGGCCAGCGGCGGGAATGAATAAGCGGTACGTGAATGATCGGCTGACCCACGCAGTCGATATCGCTCCGACGCTGTTGGACATGACCGGCGGTTCTGCTCCTGACAATTACAAATTCGATGGAAAGTCGATTCGTGCCCTTCTCGATCCGGCTGTCGATATCGACTGGGAAGATCGTTACCTGGTCACTGATTCGCAGCGAGTTCGTGACCCTCGCAAGTGGAAACAAACGGCTGTGATGTCGCAACAGTGGCGGCTCATCAATGGCAAAGAACTCTACGATATCCAGAAGGACCCAGGCCAGAAGAACAACATTGCCAAGGGGCACCCAGACGTGGTCGCCAAGATGACGGCGTTCTACGATAAGTGGTGGGCCGAACTTGAGCCAACCTTTGCCAAGCCCACCGAAATCTACCTTGGGCATCCCGATGCACCAGAAGCATCCCTAACGGCGCACGACTGGATCCAGACGGACATGCCGCCATGGAACCAAGGGCATATCCGAGACGGCGATGGTTACAAGGGCAAGAAACAGAATGCCAAGCACGAAGGACATTGGGCCGTCAAAGTTATTCGTGACGGCACCTACGAAGTGAGCCTTCGACGTTGGCCGGTCGAAGCGGACCAATCGATTCTGACCGACCTAGCACCTGGGGACAACGTACCGGGAGCAAGCCGTGCGATGCGTGCTCGACCAGGCGTCGCATTGCCAATTGCATCAGCCACGTTGCGAATCGACGGAAAAGACTTGGAGTCAAAACCGGTAGCATCGGATGCCCACGAAGTCACTTTCACGACCAAGCTTCAAGCGGGATCGCGTCAGTTGTCTCCCCTGTTTGTCATGAAAGATGGCAACGAACTAGGTGCCTACTATGTCGTTGTTCGCTACGTGGGGGACTAGCGTGAAACACTTAATCATCGCCGCTGTTGTTTTTCTCAGTTTCACCGGGGCACTCCGTGCGGCTGAATTGCCCAACGTTGTCATTCTGTATGCAGATGACATGGGATTTGGTGACCTCGGTGCCAATAATCCTGATTCCAAGATTCCCACACCCAACCTAGATCGTCTGGCAAGGGAAGGTTTGCGATTGACCGATGGGCACAGTTCGTCGGGGATCTGCACACCAAGTCGCTATGCCCTTTTAACGGGTCGATATCATTGGCGGAAATTCCACGGGATCGTTCAAGCATTTGGTCCACCGGTTCTCGACAAGGAAGAACTAACGCTGCCCGAAATCCTGAAGGAAAAGGGATACAAGACGGCATGCATTGGCAAGTGGCATTTAGGCTGGAACTGGGAGGATATCCTTCGCCCTGATGCTGATATAAAGGCGAATCGTGGCAATCGAGTCATCCAACCGGAAGCATTCGACTGGTCGCAGCCGATCTCCGGAGGACCAACGTCGCATGGGTTCGACGAATACTTCGGAGACGATGTCCCCAACTTTCCACCCTATGCCTGGTTCAAGAACGATCGAGTCGTTGGCGAGCCCTCGGTAATGCTGACCGAAACTCCCAAGACACCAGAGGGAAGCTGGAGCGCAAGACCTGGCCCTGCAGTCAAGGATTGGGACTTCTGGGCGGTTGTCCCTGCCCTGGCCGATAAAGCCGTCGATTGGATTGCCAGCCAGAAAGGGAAACCAGAACCATTCTTCTTATACGTTCCATTCAACTCGCCACATTCGCCGATTGTTCCAACCGAAGAGTTCGTCGGCAGTTCCCAGGCCGGCCCCTTTGGTGACTTCGTCCATATGACAGATGCCATGGCCGGGAAGATCCTGGCTGCCCTTAAAGAAAACGGATTCGAAGATAACACGCTCGTTATCTTCACCGCCGATAATGGGGCCGAGAATTACGCATACGAGCGAGTAAAAAACTTCGGCCACTGGAGCTCTGCTCCGTTTCGTGGTGTGAAACGGGATCTTTATGAAGGGGGGCACCATGTCCCGTTCATCGTGAAGTGGCCAGGCAAAATCAAACTAGGCAGCACTAGCGATGCGCTGACCAGCCAAGTCGATCTGATGGGCACAATCGCGGCTATTGTCGACTATCAATTACCCAAAGACACTGCCCACGACAGCTATAACCAACTAGCCGCTTGGACCTCGAATGAAGCTAGCCCGCGCAATACGATCGTTCATAATACGGCCGCCAAGGCGTATGCGATCCGTGATGGTAAGTGGCTGCTCGTCGATGCCAAATCAGGCTCTCAAAACCGAATTCCCGAATGGTTCGACCAGCAGCGAGGCTATCAAAAGGATAACCTGCCCGGCGAATTATACAATTTGGAGAGTGATCCGGCTCAAAAGAAGAATCTTTACGAAAGCAAGCCGGAACTCGTGCAACAATTGAAACAGAAACTGAAGACGATCCAAGCAAACGGTCAGGTACGCTAACTACCGAGTTGCTTTCCCACGACGAAGAGTGCACCTTATGACACGCATCCTTGTTCTTGCCATAGCCTGTCTGATTACGTCTGGCCTGTCCGTTGCCAATGCCCAAACGGAACTTTCGGAGAAGCGCCCCCACATAATCTTTGTGATGGCAGACGACATGGGCTGGGGGCAGACGGGGTATCGAAATCACCCAGTGTTGAAAACGCCAAACCTGGATCTGATGGCCGCCAATGGCCTGCGTCTCGAAAGATTCTATGCAGGCTGCTGCGTGTGCTCTCCGACCCGAGCCAGCGTGCTTACTGGTCGTACGCCTGACCGCTGCGGGGTCCTGACACATGGTTACGCTTTGCGGCATCAGGAAAAGACGATTGCCCAGGCCCTCAAAGATGCCGGCTACGTCACCGGGCACTTCGGCAAGTGGCATCTCAACGGACTTCGCGGTCCCGGTGCCCCGGTCCTCGCAGAAGATACCTACGGTCCAGGTCACTTCGGTTTCGACGAGTGGGTCTCGGTAACGAACTTTTTTGATGTCGATCCGTTGATGAGCCGGCAAGGCAAGTTCGAGCAAATGCAGGGAGACTCCTCCGAAGTTGCCATGAACGAGGCCATCAAATTCCTCAAAAAACACAAGGACGGGGACAAACCGATGTTTGCGGTTGTGTGGTTTGGCACGCCCCATAGCCCTTTCAAGGCTCTCGATGACGACAAGATTCCTTTTGGCAACCTCAAAGCCGATTCAGAAAATCACTACGGCGAACTGGTCGCAATGGATCGCAGCATCGGCACTTTACGCTCCGCACTACGCGAATTGAAGATTGCCGACGATACGCTGTTTGTCTTCTGTAGCGATAACGGCGGACTTCCGAAGATCGAGCCTGACACCGTCGGTGGTCTGCGAGGCAATAAAGGGAGCGTTTATGAAGGTGGCCTCCGTGTTCCTGCGATCATCGAATGGCCATCAATGATTCAGCCGCGTATTAGCAACTACCCTGCATGCACCATGGATCTCTTTCCTACCATCGCTGATGTCCTGGGACTTCCTGAGGATATTTTTGTGAAGCCACTGGACGGCGTTAGCCTGAAGCCACTGCTTTCCGATGAGATCGGGGCACGCGAGCAACCGATTGGTTTTCGATTTCAAAAGCAATCGGCCTGGGTCGACAACAATTGGAAACTGGTGACCATCAATCGAGAAAAGGACAACAAGTTCGAGCTTTACAATCTCAAGGACGATCCACACGAAGAGATGGACCTTGCCCAGGCCAATCCGGACCAACTTGAGAAACTCAAAGCGGCTTACCAGGCGTGGGACTCCGGCGTCGAATTAAGCTTTGCCGGTAAAGACTACGCAGCCGGAAAACTAACGGAGCCTGATCCTGAACCGCACTACTGGACAGTCGACCCCCGTTACGAGAAATACCTGCCTGAGTGGAAAGATCGCTGGGAATATCGATCGTATATCCAAAAAGCCCTGCAAAAGTGATGGCGAATCATCTACCACTATACGCCAGCATCTGCCTAACAATGGCTTAGTAAATCGACGCGTCCTGGCAGGCGATCTTTTTTTCTGCTTTTCTGTGAGAAATAAGAGTAAAGCACCGATTCGTCGTACGACTTTCTTATGGAGAGCACTACCTCATCATGCTCTCGAACCTTCTCCATTCGCCCTAACCTCTTTTCAATATTTCCTTTAAGAGCTTTGCCAAGGCATGCTGGCCAGCATGTAAGGACTTAGGCAAGGTTTTGTGGTTTGTGCAAACACACCAGTTTCGCGCATCGTATCTCATTCATTTCTTTTCCACTCAGGGAATGCACTATGGCCCTTCGATCTCACTCAGTCGTGAAGAACGGCTTTACGCTTGTCGAACTTTTGGTAGTCATCGCCATTATTGGTGTCTTGATTGCTTTGCTTCTTCCCGCCGTGCAGCAGGCACGTGAATCCGCCCGCCGTACGCAGTGCGTCAACAACCTCAAGCAGGTCGGACTTGCTGTCCACAACTTCCACGATACTTTTGGCGAACTGCCTCCTTCACGGATTCAGTATGAATATCTGGGTTGGTCGGCGTTATTGCTTCCCTTCATGGAACAAAACAATCTCTTTGATCAACTCGACCTGAAACAAAAATACAAAGATCAAACCACGGCCGCGCAGCAAGCCAGTGTCTCTGGTTACGTCTGCCCTAGTCGTCACCAGGAAGGTGATTTAACGAAAGTGGTACAGTCTATCAATGCCGACAATGGTGCAGTCTGGGACTACGCCACCGTCAGCGGTTCTAGCGGCGACAACTCGATCATTCGCCAACTTGGCAAGGAAAAAGGAATGCTCATCGTTGCCAAAGGCAACAAGGACCAATACTCCAGCCAAACAAACTTTGCATCGGTGACCGACGGCTTAACCAACACAATCATGATCGGCGAACGCCATGTTCAAATCGACAAGCTGAAAGATGAAACCACCGGCCATGACGGCCCGATTCTCAGCGGATGGGCGTATACGACCATGAGAGCGGCCGGTCCTGATTACCCGCTCGCCAGCAACATGCGGGACGACGTCGACGGCGTAGCACATCTGGTGTTCGGTAGCTTCCATCCAGGAATTACCAATTTCGTGATGGGAGATGGCAGCGTTCGCTCCATCCAGGTCAACATCGATGAAGATAA
This sequence comes from Blastopirellula marina, assembly GCF_002967715.1. Lineage (NCBI taxonomy): Bacteria > Pseudomonadati > Planctomycetota > Planctomycetia > Pirellulales > Pirellulaceae > Blastopirellula > Blastopirellula marina. The sequence goes on along the minus strand of NZ_PUIA01000016.1, from coordinate 103,805 downwards.
TCTTGGTCGACTGGCCAGCCGCGATGACGGTCAGGTAATCAGTGTCGAGTTCTAACTCGCTGCCCCCTCTCATCTTTAAAACTCCCCATTAGGAGGTTCGCCCCACCGTGAAAGCCTCGACACTCGATTACCGTCTCTCAATAGGGATGATCGCCCTTGTCTGCCTTGCTTTCGTTGGCTGCGAAGCATCGGTCGCGACCCACCCCGTTACCGGCAAGGTCGTGCTACCCGATGGGTCGCCGGCAGGCGGAGGGATCATCAAGTTTCGCACGTCGTCCCAAGATGGAGAAATCGTCAAAGCCCACGGAGAAATCCAACCAGACGGGTCCTTTCAGTTAACGACCTTCCACGAAGGAGACGGTGCCCTCGAAGGAGAACACGAGGCCATCCTCTTTAGCCCAGCCACCGGAGACGGCGGTGGCACCGCAGTCATCCCCAACTTTCCACCGAGGTATCGGAAGTACGAAACGTCGGGACTCAAATTTCATGTAACTCCTGGTGAGAACAATTTCGTCATTCAGTTGGCGACCCGTTAGGCAGTTTTGTGGGCCCACCTGGCCCGTAAGGGGCGGGGATACACCATTATCCGTTCGATTTTATCGAGTTTTCCCTAGTAAACTGGTCCTTAAGTGTACGATTAGAGGGTAAGAGCCCGTCGAAACGTTTTCTGTTTCATGCTCACCTTCCGAAAAACCGCCGGCCTCCGTCATGTCCTACGAAATCCCAGAACGTTCTCCGCTCGACGAAGCAGCGCAAGATCAGCGTTATGCGGACTTTCTAGCGTATTTTTCGGCCGATTGCGACCGACTGCATGCCTATATTTATTCCTTGCTGCCGCACCATGCGGACGCTGATGATGTTTTTCAGCGTTGCAGTCTGCTTCTGTGGAAGAAGTTCGACACATTCGATCAGCAGCGAGACTTTCTCTCGTGGGCATGTGGCGTGGCGTTTTACGAAGTGAAAAACTTCCTGCGAACCGCCCAACGCGATCGACTGCAATTCAGCGAAACGCTGTTAGACCTACTGGCAGAGCAGCGAAGCGACGACTTGTCGCAGGTGCCTGATCACCTGGCAGCGCTACGCTTGTGCGTTAAGAAGTTAACCGAGCACCAGCAACAGTTGGTTTGGAAGGCTTATGGTGGCGCGACGACGGTCGCCGACCTGGCTGCTGCCACCGGTCGATCTGCCCAAACACTCTATAATCAGTTGGCAACCATTCGCCGCAAACTGGCCCAATGTGTCCAGATGCGACTCACCGCAGCTGGAGAGGACGCATGACAAACGAACCCAACAGACGACTCGCAGAACTGGCTCACCGAAGTGTTCATGAAAGCCTGACGGCGGAAGAACACGCCGAGCTGGAAGGATTACTATTGGCCAGCCCGGACGCCCGGGACGAGTATTTCCTTTTGCTAGACCTGGAATATGGTCTCGCCAAATTGGCAGCGGAAGAAACCGGACGACAATCGCTTAGCTTGCCCAAGGGCGTCGTTCGCCCAGCGACGGTGCTGCGTGATCGTCCTTCCCCAACGCGGAGCATGGCAAGCTACTGGCCACTGCTGGCACTAACGCTACTTGGACTGATGGCTGTGCCGGTGCTGTTTTGGAACGCCAATCAGAAGCCAGTCGCCCAAGATGATCCTCCGGTTGAAGTGAATCCCAAGGGTGATCAACCACGGCCTGAAGTTGCCCCTGCTGCGGCAGAAATGCAAATCATGCAGCTGGCAAGAAGTCGCTTCTTTGGCGAGCCGCGTGCTTTCGCTCCTGGTGACACCCTGGACCTGGATCACGACTACGCTCTGGTGGAAGGAAGCGTTCAGCTTCGCAGCCGCACTGGTGCCGAGATGATCGTTCAAGCCCCAGCGGTGTTTACGATTCAATCGGCCGAAAGTGTCTTGCTGAAAGTAGGCGAATGCTCTGTCTACGCCCCTGATGGTGCCGAAGGTTTTCGTGTTCTGACCCCCCAGGCTGAAGTTGTCGATAAGGGGACTCGGTTCTCGATCAGCGTCAACGAATCTGGCGAAGCGGACGTCGAAGTTATCGAGGGTGCCGCCGAGGTATTTACTGCCCAGGAATCGAGCAAGCCGCCTCATGCCGGCCTCCTTCTCGAAGCAGGCGAAGGCCGTGTCATTAGCTCGATGGGGGAAGTCGCCGCCGGCGATGCCTCGCAGTTCGGACGCACCTACAAGTCGATTTTGCCCGACCGTATCATCTCGTTTGATGTTTCCCCCAAGGGAGCCCCTGAGCCTGACAAGCTTCTAGCGGTCACCGCCCAGCGAGGCGGTCAGACGGTTACCTATGATGTGGACCAGCTGATTGGCTTCGATTTGATTCATTTCAAAGTCAATCAAAACATCAACAACCTGACGACTCCTCTTCTAAGTATCGACCCAAAAAGTGGAGACAAAACCCGGCGTCGAGCAGAGTACCTGGATCGTGACCATTGCCTTTGCACTGGCATCTTGAATCCCGGTGGCAACGAAATGCCACTAACCTCAGATCCAGATATAAGCAACGAAGACCCAGGCAAGCGCACGCCCGGACTGGCAGTTCGTTTCCACGAGCCTATCGTCAATGGCCCTGGCCCCGATGTCGTTTTCTTTGATCTGCACGTGGTCGTGCACCCTGAAGACGGCGATCCGTTCCACGTATCCCCCACGCATTTCGAGCCTGGGCTTAAGTCTCATACCATTCGTGAGTACGACATCTCGCTCGTCGACCATGGCTCACATCAGCTCAGCAGCTTTCGCTTGTATGGATTCGACCGACGTATTCGTAGCGTCGAAGAACTATGCGAATCGAATCACAACGGCGGCGTTCCTCACGCGGTTCCTGCCAAAGTGATCGCGGCCGGTATCGATCTTTCCGACCTCGGCTATCCCGAGGGTGCTGAAGTTCGCGAATTGTTCATCCAAGATGCGATGGACGACGAGAACTACATCGACCCGGTCTTCATCGGGGGCTTCCCACCTGTTTCCACCACCTCGCCCGAAGAGCCCAACTCAACGGAAGAGTAAGACATGCCTATTACCCTTCGCCAACACACGTCGCTGGCACTGTTGCTTTTGACGGCGATGATTTCGCCTGCATTGGCGGCAGATGAAAATAAACAAACGATCTTCTTCGAAACCAAAGTTCGCCCTTTACTGGCTCAGCACTGCTTTGAATGCCACGGTGCGAAAGAACAGAAATCGGATCTGCGTCTCGATCGCCGCAATCACTTCATGAAAGGTGGTAGCAGCGGCCCGATCGTCGTGCCTGGCAAGCCGGAGGAAAGCGAACTTCTTGCTGCGGTAAAGTACGAGAGCTACGAGATGCCACCGTCAGGGCCTCTTCCAGATGACCAGATCGCGATTCTAGAGACCTGGATCAAGAATGGTGCCTACTGGCCGGAACACCCAGGCGAACCACGTGAGGACGAGCTCTTCACGAAGGAAGATCGTGCCTGGTGGGCGTTCCAACCGGTCGAGCGTCCTAGCGTCCCTACAGTCGACCAGGAAGCAATGGCACACAACCCGATCGACAACTTCATTCTGTCGAAGCTGAAAGAACAGAAACTTGCCGCAGCACCACCGGCCGAGCCTCGCGATCTGATTCGCCGTCTTTACTTCGACATGCTCGGCGTTCCACCAACACCAGAAGAAGTGAGTGCATTTGCGAGCGATCCGAGCCCAGCCTCCTACGAATCGCTTGTCGACAAGGTTCTAGCCGATCCCCGCTATGGACAACGCTGGGCGACTCACTGGCTCGACATCGTTCGCTATGCCGATTCAGATGGCTATCGCCAAGATGCCTACCGGCCCCTGGCGTATCGCTACCGTGACTACGTGATCCAGAGTCTCAACGAAGACAAAACGTACAAGCAATTCATGACCGAGCAACTGGCCGGCGATGAAGTTGCCCCTCATGATCCGGATGCATTGGTCGCAACTTACTTTTTGCGTGGAGGCGTTTATGAATACAACAGCCGCGACGCTGAAGGTCAGCAAGTTCTCATCAACGATGAACTGACCGACACCGTGGGGGATGTTTTTCTGGGCATGGGAATCGCTTGTGCTCACTGCCATAACCACAAGTTCGATCCGATCTTGCGGGATGACTATTATCGCTTGCAGGCATTCTTCAAGCCGTTGGTCTGGAAAGATTCCCACCCCCTAGCTTCCGAGGAAGATCTAAAAACCTATCACGACGAGTTGGCCCAATGGGAAGCCAAGCATCAAGACCTGATCGATCAAATCGCTGAGATCGAAAAGAAGCCGCGAGAAAACGCTCGCAAGAAGGCGGTCGAGATGTTCCCCGAAGAAGTCCAGGAAATGTACTGGAAGCCGGCGGACCAGCGAAATACCTACGAAAACCAGATTTTCTATCTCGTGGAAGAACAAGTCGAGTTTGAATATGACCGCTTACAAGGTCGAATTCCCAAGGACAAACAACAGACCTGGGAAGACCTGAAAAAGAAGCTCCAGGATGTCCTGAGTAGCAAACCCAAGAAACCAGCTGTCGCCGATATTGTTGGGGACGCTGAAGGTGACGTCGTGCCGACGACGATTCCCGATGAACGTTCTCAACGCGAAATCAAGCCCGGATTCTTGACCATTTTAGAGCCAGGCACCGCAGAAATTGATCGTTCTTCCATTGCGAACCCGAAAAGCAGCGGACGGCGTGCCGCGCTTGCCAAATGGCTCTGCCGGGACGACAACCCCCTTACGCCGCGTGTGATCGTCAATCGAGTTTGGCAATATCACTTCGGCGTGGGGCTTTCGTCAAACTCCAGCGACTTTGGCCGCCTCGGTGAACCACCTACCCATCCCCAACTGCTGGATTGGCTGACCAGCCAATTCATCGACAACGGCTGGAGGCTCAAGCCGCTTCATCGCGAGATCCTGCTTTCGGCGACCTATCGTCAGTCGTCTTTGATTGACGTTCCAGAGGCTGCCAAAATGGTGGATCCTAAAAACCGTTTGCTGTGGCGGTTCCCGGCCCATCGCTTGGAAGCCGAGCAAATTCGAGACGCGATGTTGGCTGTCAGTGGCGAGCTTCAAGCCAAGACCGGCGGGCCGGCATCGTCCAGCAACAGTGCCGTGAGGACTGTCTTCACCAAGAAGATGCGTAACTCACCGGACTCCCTGCTGGATAGCTTTGATGCTCCTACCGGATTTGCCAGTGTCGCTCAGCGGAATGCGACGACAACCGCCACGCAATCACTATTAATGTTTAATGGCGATTGGACGCTGAAGCGTTCGGAAGCGATGGCCAAACGGCTTAACCGCGAACACGGCACCGACTACGAAGCCATCGTTCGTGAAAGTTTTCGCGAATGCTTCGGACGAGTGCCTCAGCCAGAAGAGCTCGAAGCGGCCGTAACCTTCATCGAGGAACAAGTCGCTTACAACCGCGATCTTACCAAGGCCCAAGAGGGAGAACTCCCTTCGACTGTCCTGCTGGATGAACCCCAAATGCAGCGTTGGAGCACGGCCTTTAACATCAGCGATGCAACGCCACATCAGTTCCTGACACTACCTGACACCAAGACTCTCCCGTCACATAACTTTACGATTGAAGCATTGGTCTTTAATCGGACCTTATTCAAGGATGCCTCGGTTCGTACGATCGCCGCTCATTGGAATGGGACGCAATCGACACCCGGCTGGAACTTTGGCATTACCAGCACCAAGTCTGCCTATCGCCCGCGGAACCTGATTCTTCAACTGATCGGCAAGGACAAGAGCGGCAAGGTGAAGTACGAAGTCGTTGCGTCCAACATTCGCATACCTTCTGACAAGCCATACTACGTTGCGGCTTCGGTCGACTTCGATGCAGGCACGGCCACTTTCTTCGCACGTGACATGTCGTATGACGAATCGGAACTGGAAACGGTCGTCGTCAAACACTCGATCGTAGGCGACTGTGGTTCCAATTCGCTTCGCTTCAGTGTCGGTGGCCGTGACGCCCAAAGCCCACATAACTGGGATGGCCTTATCGATGATGTTCGCCTGACGCGAAGTGCAATCGAAGAGGAAGCGAAGATCATGATCAATACCCCCAACGATCCCGTAACCGAAGACACCGTTGGCTTTTGGCAATTTGTTCGATCGAACCCCAACGGGCCTCTGGCCGATGCCTCGAACGCAGAGCACGCACTGGAACTTTCACGACGTTCCGATCGAAGTGGTCTGGGGCCGATCTTGATTGCTCTGAGCGACTACTGCCACGTCCTGTTGAATTCAGGCGAATTCCAATTCGTCGACTGATCCAGCCTTGCCGGTGCCTGCCACTGAAACTCCGATGGGAGAATCGCAATGAACAACCAACCCCATATCGAAATCCCCACCACTCGCCGCGAGTTTCTGGCCAAGTCTGGCGGAGGCTTCGGCGCAATGGCCCTGGCAGCACTCATGGGTCAGTCGGCCTCGGCTGCTCCGGCCGATCCTCGGGCACCGAAGACGACGCACTTTCCGGCCAAAGCCAAGAACGTGATCTTCCTCTTCATGGAAGGTGGTCCGAGCCATATCGACCTGTTCGATCCCAAGCCACTGCTCAACGAGTTGGCCGGTCAGAAACTTCCCGAAAGCTTCGGCAAAGTTATTCTGGCGATGGGAGAAAACGACGCCCCCTTGATGCGATGTCCTCGCAAGTGGAAGCAGCACGGTGAAAGTGGCTTGTGGGTTTCAGACTGGTTCCCCGAGATTGCGACGTGTGCCGATGACCTGTGCGTGATCCGGTCGTGCGTTTCCGACGGCATCAACCACTCGTCCGGCGTTTGCCAGATGAACACCGGTCATGTTATCGGCGGTCGACCATCCTTGGGTGCCTGGGCAACGTATGGTCTCGGAACTGAAAACCAGGACATGCCCGCTTTCGTTGTGCTGACCGACGGCAAGGGACAGCCAGTTAACGGATCACGAAACTGGGGAAGTGGCTTCATGCCGGCCGCCTACCAGGGCGTTCAGTTCAAGTCTGGTGCTGACCCGATATTGAACCTCAATCCCCCAAGTCACATCACGTCCAAACGTCAGAAGTCCAAACTTGATTTCCTCAGCCAATTGGATCGCGAACACGCTGCAGAGCGGGAAGACTTCTCTGAATTGGAAGCTCGGATCAAATCGTACGAACTCGCATTCCGTATGCAGTCTGCCGCACCGGATATTGTCGATCTGAGCAGCGAGTCGGAAGAGACTAAACAGTTGTATGGAATCGACCAGAAGGAAACGAACGTTTTCGGCAATAACTGTCTGTTGGCCCGTCGGCTGGTCGAAAACGGCGTCCGTTTCGTTCAGCTATACAGCGGTGCAGGCAGTGGCTGGGACGCCCATTCCAACATCGAAGGCAACCACGGCAAACTCTGCAAAGAGGTCGATAAACCGATTGCCGGCTTGCTGAAGGACCTTAAGCGGCGGGGTCTCTGGGATGAGACGCTTGTGATCTGGGGCGGCGAGTTCGGCCGAACTCCGATGTCTGAAAAGGGGAACGGGCGAGATCATAATCCCACCGGCTTTACCATGTGGATGGCAGGCGGCGCGGTCCCCGGTGGTCGTACGATTGGCGCGACCGACGAACTAGGGCTCAAGGCCGTCGAGAACCCCCTACACGTTCACGACCTACACGCGACGATCATGCGTGTGCTGGGGGTCGACCATACGAAGCTCATTTATCGTCACAAAGGACGCCCCGAACGAATCGACATGAACGAAGGGCGGGCTGAGCTGAAGGTACTTGGACTCGCCTAAGGATTCAGATTTTCAAATCTCACGTCGCTCATGCTTGAACTTATGTACCTGCGCACTGCGGCTACCCGCATGTCGGCAGGTCGACACGTGGTCATTTTCTCCCCAGAAAACTCGCTAATTGGTATCGTTTCGCGCATGAGTGACTACGCGATTACCACCTTTTATTCAGTCTCCATGAAATTCTGACATCGTGAAATTTTTCCCATTTACAGCTTCGGCAACTCTTGGGAGACTACCGAAATAAGGAATAGTCGTCGCAAGGAATTAGTGACGATGTCGCAACGTTCTAGGCGGAAATTGGGACGCTCGGCATTTGGATTAAATTGTGCATCTGCTACCACAAAGGAGTCCAACGTGGTCCGTTTCGCCATCATTGAGGTCAACCAAAGCCTCACCATCGCCCAAGTTACGCCAGGACAATTGCCGGAAGATACAGCCCGTCAGGAACGTGGCTACTTAATCGATCCGGCCACCTATCGATCCTACGATCAGGCTCGTGAGGCATTATTCAAGATGCTACGCAACAGCCCGGCAAGCACGGATCAAACTGTCCTCCAAGCTTAATTCTCCAAGACTAAATGCCCTCGAAAGAGACCCAATGGCATTTGGTTACCAGAAAATTTATTCAGCGCTGTTCGCGGCTCTGCCATATCCCTCCGGGTAGCAACACCCCATACCTAGAGGGATCATCTTCGGTGCAATCGCTTCAGCCCGACCCAAAACTCTTTGATTGTCTCAGCTACCCGCTAGACAATGGGCACACTATCCTCTGTGGTTTCTCACCCCTTTGCCCGTATTCAATCTGAGGGTAAAGAATCAAGCTGGACCAGGCTTTCTCGCTGATTACGATGACATAGAGACATCCACCGCCCCCACGTTTGATGTCCAGTCAATCGCTAATTGTTTTTGAGAGGCTCTTCACCATGATGACCCGCATCGTAGCTTCCGTAGTATTCGCTGCCCTGGTTGGGACCACCTTTGTCACGACCGCCGAGGCTGGCCTGTTCGGACGCCGTGCCTACGGTCCGTTTCACCACCATGCTCCGCGTGTCGAATACCGTACCTACGAATCATCTCCAACGTACTACCCCCCAAGCACTCAAGTCATTCGTCACGTAAACGATCCATCGCTCTACCGCGATCAATCTGGATATGGCGAAAGCTAAAACTCGGCCACGCTACTGAAAGATCTTACGAGCCCTGGTCGCTTCAATGTGCCAGGGCTTTCTTGTTGACAAAGTACGTCCAAGAAACAACCATGCCCGCACTCGTGCGGGCATGGGCCTGGGATCGGAGCCGGACAACTCCTGGGGAACAGTTATTCGCCATAACCTGCCTGGTTACTTGGCAAAGACGCGACGTGTGGCACGTCTTTCTCTTTAGAAGTCGCGTCGCTGGCGGCGAAATCAATCGCGCCACCACAACCGTCACAGCAGTATTCGACCACGCACTTGTAAACTGGCACTTCCACCGTGATCGTCTTCTTCACCAAAACCTTGCGAGTCCGGCAATGACTGGCTTGCGGGGCTTTTGGGCAACAACCAGCAGCGCAATCGCCACACCCAGCCTCGCCGCATCCCACCTTTTTATGTCCCCACAGCGAAATACCGAACAACGAATCGGGCAGCATCGAACTTGGGTTCAGGCCACAGACGCCTTCGCATTCGCAATCGAATACCGTCTTCTTGACCTTCTTAATCTCGCAAATTACGTGCTTGCGTTTTTGACACGCACACTGCTGTGTGCAGTGGGCACAACAGCCAGGCTCTCCATAGACCATTTGCTCCATGGATTCGACTGGTGGGTGACCGTCTACTTGAGGTGGCGTCGGAGGAAGAACCACCAGATCCTGAGCTCGGACCGAACCGATCGAGCTGACTAACATGACAGACAGTAAGGTAATTATCGCTTGGTATCGCATGATGATTCTTTTCCCATCAGGGTAAAGCTGCATTGAATTCCGATCGTCTTTGACCGCTCGAATTAAGTCGGGACTAAAAGTCGAATTGCAGACGTGTCTGAAATACGTGCAATTCACCGTTGGAAGCGACCTGGTCATCCGTATTCGAGTACACGTACTGAAACATGACGCGAGTAAATGGGCTCAAGTACCAGTTCAGACCTGCCAAGTGCCGATAATCGGTACCGCCGAAAATGTTATCGCTGTTCAGGTCGTCATGCGAAAAGCGGTAGGCCAACTCCCAGGCCCCCAGCCCATTGCAGATATAGTTATCTTCCGTGCGAACCCTGAAGAAATTTTCGTAGGGAACCACTCGGTTCGAGAAGGAACCTGAGCGGCGGTTATACGAGCGATTCTCGCCGGTCAGAAAGTAGCTTGCCTGAACGTAATAGTGATCGAACGACTCAGAACCGAAGTTGTCTGTATCCACCGATACCCAGTGATACGCTGACTGCAACGTGAACGATCCGTAAACGTAAGCGGCTTCCAGCCCAGCAAGGTGGTAGTAGTCCGCATCGATCAGCCCAGTATTGACAATAACAGGTGCCAACGCTGAATCTGGGCGATTCTGGAACTGGGTATTGCCATCACCCAGGTGCCGCCAGCTGTAGCCGGCACCCAAATGGATCAGACCACGCCCGTCACTGGCTTCGTCGTACCACGGCAAGTAGGTCACGCGCCCCGTGATGGCCGAAGCATCGGTATCCCCTTCATAAAACGGCGGCTTCGATCCTTGCTCGGAAACGAACAAGCCCACACCGTACGTCCAGTTAGCCTCTGCGTTATCGGAGTGAGCCATGATGCCCATATTGCGTCCCAGCAAAAACGGGCTCGAACGTTCCATGGTCTCCAGATACTTGTTGGGCGTTAGCTGTTCCATGCTGAACGGTTCAAAGAAGTGTCCAACGCGAAAGTTCTGGATAAAGGGGAGTTCACCGAAATCGAGGTAAACGTCTAGAAGACTTACCTGGGCGGCAACATCGAACCAAACACGGTAGGTCGTGTTCTCGAGAACGTTTCCCCCTAATTCGATCCAGCACCAGCGAAGCCGCATTTCGTCTTCCGCGTCTCCAACCTGATTCAAGCTGGCCTGATTCTGACTGAAGTCAGCGACGTCGTAAAAGAATCGTCCACCGACTTTGACCGATGGCTTCAAGGCAGCGGCCGCGGCTGCTTTTTCCTCCGACCTCTCAACGGACTCTCGCCATTTCATCAGGCTGTCGACATCTTCGACGATATCCGGTGCACCATTGTTTGGAACGCTGACGTTCATGGCAGGCACACCGCCGTTGTTGAACTTTTGACGAGCCAACTCTCGTTTCAACTCGTCGATCTGGGCCTGCAAGGCCGCGGCTTGATCCGCGGAAACCGCACGATCGGAAGGAGATGCTGGTATCGGCGGTGCATACAAGTTGATGTCTGGCGTGTCGTACTGCGCGCTAGCCGTACGTATCCCCAACGCCATGGCCATAGCGGTGGCCATCACGATCCATCGTGTCATAGATTTCTGCCCCAATGCTATTCTCAGAAGTCTGCCGGTCCATCCGTTGTCCGGCCCCATTGGGTTCGACGAATTGCTATCAACGCCTATACACAAATTTGCGCGGAAGAAAGCGAGATAGCGTTTCCCGCATCGTGCAAAACGTCGTTATGCCATCTGCGGCAAGCTTAACGAATTTATCCTATTAGTGGGGTTCAGATGAGTACCACCCGACCATTGCTACCGCCCCACCAGTTGGTGTGACTTCCTTTCGATCAGACCTCTGAAAGCCTGCTGTTACCCGCAACAGAGGCCCAAAACAGGCTCAGATTTGCGTAATTTCGTATTCATTATCACCATGTGCAAACCGCATAACCTAGGGTTCCGCAGTCACGTCGCCATTGTGGGCGACACGCTTTTTGAATGAGTTTCGATGACGGCCAAAGTTTGGCCATGGGGCAGGAGATTCAATGATGCTCAACACAAAAGGGAAAATCGGAGGGTTGGTAGCAATTAGCTGCCTGGCCTTGGTGCTGCTGATTGGGATCGGCTGGTCAGCACTTTCCCAGCAAGTTCGCAGTTTGAACGATATCGTCGACAATCATTTCCTGGTTCTGATTGACGAAAAAATCACACCTCTTCTCAAGACTGAGATCCTGCCGTTCTTGAACGAAGAACTGGTAGAGACGCAAGAAATGCAAGGCAGTATCGTGCTGATGCTGGATGCCGATCGCGATGCCTACCAGGTGCTGATTGCGGAAATCGAAGCCCGCAATATGGCTCGTTCCGGCGAACATGAAGAGAAACGCTATAAGCAGTTCGTCACCGACCATGAAGACAACTTATCGCAGATCGATCGCCGTATTGCCGGGGCTCGCGAAGGAATTTTCAGCGACGAAGCCATGGCCCATCTCGATGAATCACTGGCCCGTCTCGACGCCTGGAAGGGCATCACCCGCAAGATTGTCGCTTTGTCGGCTCCAGGGCAAGAGTTTTCACCCGAAGAGATGCAACGTCTAACCGCCGAATCGCTTGTCGCCTTCGAAGCGTTCCGAGCACCGCTGGACGGAGCGAAAGAACAGCTTCAGCTCGATATCGCTGCCGCACTCCAAGCGATTGACAAGAAAAAGCAACTCATCAACGAGAGCGAACAGAAAGCCAGCGAAAGCCGCGAGTCGGTCGTCGTAACCTCGCAATGCGTTCGGGAAACAGCGTCCGCCTCGGTCAGCAGCTTTCTCATCATCGGCGGCCTCTCGATCGCACTGACGATGGTTTTAGGCGTTGTGATTGCCCGTTCGATTATCGCTCCGCTCAATCAAACAATTCACATGCTAGATGGCATTGCCGCTAGTGGCGGTGACCTGACTCAGCGTCTGGTCATGAACCGCCGCGATGAGTTTGGTCGACTGGCCAACTCGTTCAATCGCTTCGTCGAGAAGATCCAAGGAGTCGTCAGCCGAATTGCCGCCGACTCGGAAATCCTTGTTTCCTCATCCGAGGAACTCAATGAGACATCCGGAAGCCTCTCGAAGGGTGCGGAAGATACGTCGCTACGTAGCTCGTCAGTTGCTGCCGCGGCGGAAGAGATGTCGGTGTCGATCTCCAATATCCAGCGAACCACTCATGAGATGAACCACAGCTTCTCGATGGTTTCGACCGCTGTGGAAGAGATGACTCGCAGCATTTCGGAAATTGCCAATAACACCGAACAGTCGTCGACCATCGCAAACTCGGCTCAGATCACCGTAGGCAGTAGTCACGAAAAAATGCAGCTTCTTAGCCAAGCCGCCGAAGAAATCGGCCGAGTGACTGAGGTGATTCAAGACATTGCCGAGCAAACCAATCTACTGGCCTTGAATGCGACAATTGAAGCTTCTCGTGCCGGCGAAGCTGGACGCGGCTTTGCCGTCGTGGCAACCGAAGTAAAAGCCCTGGCCCGGCAGACTGCCGAAGCGACGGACGATATTCGTACCCGTATTGCAGGCATCCAGTCGTCGGCGAGCCTGGCCGTGGAAACGATTTCCGATGTGGACAGTGTCGTGAAGCAAGTTCACAACATTTCGACCACGATCGCAGCTGCCGTGGAAGAACAGCGTTGTGTCGCTCAGAGCATTTCCGAGCAATTGACCAGCGTCGCAAGCGGCGTTCAATCGGTCTCGCACAGCCTCGACCAATCGACCGATGCCAGTGCCGAGGTTAGCCGCAATATTGCCCAGGTCGAAGATGTCGCCAAGCGAACCTCAGGCGATGCCGCCAAGACCGGCACCGTCGGAACTCGCATGACATCGCTGGCCTCGCGACTAAACGAAACACTGAGCGAGTTCAGCTATTAAGCGTTGCTGACGCTAAATACACAATCCTTGAAGACTCGGTCAGGGCACACCGACCGAGTCTTTTTATTTCTTGTTCGCTTCAAGTCGCTCAATTTCCGTTACACCGAGACCCCGCGAAGTTCTCCTTCCCCTACCAGTACTCCCAACGTGCCGAGTGCCCACGTTCCTGGTTGATCTGCCAACGGCAAAGCACATTGAGTTAGTTGTACATTACCGGACAACTCGACATGGATATCGCCCGTCGCCGCTTGGGAATCGACAAGCCGAATAACTGCGAACGCCGATTCATCTCCGTGCTGATATTGAAGAATCGCCGCATGTGACAACGCATCCCAGCGAGCCTGAAGATGAGCACCAGCGAAGAGCCCTCGCTTCTTCCACGACTTGCGAAGTGCAATCAAATCGCGATACCACTGAAGCGTCTCCTCACTCCCCTTCTCCCGCGGACCGATCTTCGACTTTCGAAACGCGGCCTGCGACAAGCACGATACCGTATCCGTCCAATCGTGCTGTGGATACTCACGATGGCGTCCCTTCTCAACCGCATCTCGCAGGTGAGAGTCGCCAAAATCGGCGAAGAAATAGAACGGCTTCTCCGAGGCGAACTCTTCCCCCATGAACAGCATCGGGATCGCCGGCAACATACAAATCAATGCGGCTGCGGCTCGATGTGCCTCGTGAGATGTAACCTGATGCAAACGCCGGCCATCGGGATGATTGCCAATGAAGTCGTGATTTTGGATCGAAAAGATCAACGACTCCCAGTTCGCTGTGGAGCTATCTTCTGCCAGTGGGATGCGTCGACGTTTTTCCTCGAACGTCCCGCGAAACACGTATCCACGGCGAAGAACCATATCGATATCTTCACCTGGGATGTAACGTCGGTCCGACATATGCTCGTCCGGGCGGGTTTCTGCCGCGACAGCATGCAGGAAGTCATCACACCAGATAGCATCGAATCCGTACCCACCTGACTCAAGGGACTTGAGAAGCTCCGGGTCATAGACGTTACTTTCGGCGATCAGATGCAGTTCGCGTTCCAATTCAACTTGCATCTCTGCAAAGGCCTTACCAACTTCAGCCACGATATGCGTGGGGGATTCATCGAGAATACAGTGCGTTGCGTCGAGTCGCAGGCCATCGAAGTGAAACTCTTCGATCCAGTAGCGAACATTGGCGACGATATAATCCCGCATCATCTCGCTTCCGTCACCATCCAAGTGAGGCGCATCTCCCCACACCGTTTGGTGTCTGGGTGAAACGTAGCCGCCAAACGGATGCAGATAGTTCCCCTCGGCACCGAAGTGGTTGTAGACCACATCCAGTATCATCGCGATTCCGCGCCCGTGTGCCGTATCGACCAGTTGCTTAAATTCGTCCGGCGTACCGAATGTGTTGCGTGGTGCGAATAAGTTTGTTCCGTCGTACCCCCAGTTCCATCTTCCTGTCGACTGCGCTACCGGCATGACCTCAATCGCCGTAACACCGAGATCAACCAACTCGTCCAGGCGGTCGATCGCTGCCAGATACGTTCCTTCCTTGGTAAACGTACCAATATGGAGTTCGTACAGAATCATTTGATCCTTGGGCAGCCCACGCCATGACTGATCACTCCAGCAATACGTATCTGGATCGATCCACTGCGACGGGCCGTGAACCCCATCAGGCTGAAATCGACTGGCAGGATCTGGCCGAGGGTTTCCGTCCGGCACGCGAAACCAATATCGAGTGCCGGGAGATACGCTCGCGGTGGCCGTGAACACGCGATCCGACGTCGCGATCATGGGTACCTCCTGCGCGTGCTCTCCCTCGATCTGCAGCACCAGCTTTTCGCACGCAGGGGCATGAACCGTAAACAGAACGTTGCCATCTTCCAGACGTCGGGGGCCAAACACGCGAAGCATAGCGAACTCAATTCCAATGCAAAGGATTTCAATTTCCGCAAAACATCTAAAACGGCGAGTCGATTATTTCGCAGTCAAGCCGATTCGACAAGGATTCGTTTTCTCGACCATTTGTGGTTCGTGTTTTGGTTTTGTTTCAGCTACAATCAGTGCCACCACTCTCAACGCTGCTTTTCGAGAACTCACCATGCCCAAATATCCCACCTGGGTTCCTACGTGGACCTTCGCCCTGTTTCTCTTGGTAACCGCTACTCTGTCCGCCGCTGATCGCCCAAACATCATCGTCATTCTTTCCGATGACATGGGCTACTCAGATATTGGCTGCTATGGCGGCGAAATCAAAACGCCAACACTCGACGCGTTAGCCGACAACGGTTTGCGGTTTTCGCAATTCTATAACACGGCCCGCTGTTGTCCGACGCGAGCATCTCTGCTTACCGGTCTCTATCCGCACCAGGCTGGCATCGGACATATGGTGACCGGCAACTACGATATTAGCAAGTTCCCTGGCTTTCAAATGGGATTGACTCAGCGTTGCCAAACCATGGCCGAAGTGTTGAAGCCAGCCGGCTACAAAACCTACATGACCGGCAAGTGGCACGTTTGTAACAACATTCGGCCCGAAGGGACTAAGAAGAATTGGCCACGACAGCGTGGCTTCGATCACTTCTATGGCACCATTACCGGTGCTGGCAGTTTTTATGATCCCGCCGCGCTATGCCGTGATAACACCCTGATCACGCCAGAGAACGACACCGAGTACCAGCCAGAGTCCTATTACTACACCGATGCCATCGGCGACAACGCCGTCCGCTTCCTCAAGCAGCATCACGATCAATCTGCGGATGCTCCCTTCTTCCTCTATGTTGCTTTCACGTCTGCCCATTGGCCAATGCATGCTTTACCGGAAGACATCGCCAAGTACGACGGAGTTTATGACAACGGCTTTACCGAGATCCGTGAAAACCGCCTGGCCAAGCTCAAGAAACTGGGACTAATCGATCCTTCCTGGGAAATGTCAGAACAGGCAGGCGATTGGGGCAAGACGAATCATAAGGACTGGGAAATTCGCAATATGGAAGTCTACGCGGCAATGATCGACCGCATGGACCAGAATATCGCCAAGATCACTGCCCGCTTGAAAGAATCAGGCGACTTCGAGAACACGGTCATTTTCTTCATGCAAGACAACGGCGGCTGTGCCGAAGGAGTCGGCCGCGCCAGCGACAAGAACTTGCCAGAGCCTCGCCCGGCCATGGCGAAAGATGAGTTGCAACTGGATATCATTCCCCAGTTTACCCGCGACGGTCGCCCAGTTCGTCACGGCCCCGAAACGATGCCCGGTGCCGATGACACGTACATTGCCTACGGCCGTGACTGGGCGAATGTCTCGAACACACCGTTCCGTGAGTACAAACACTGGGTTCACGAAGGAGGGATCTCGACACCGCTGATCGTGCATTGGCCGAAGGGGATTGCGGCTTCGCAAAACGGCAAACTCGATCATACGCCGAGCCACCTTATCGACATCATGGCAACCTGCGTAGACATCGGAAAAGCCGAGTACCCTCAACAAGTCAACGGCAACGTCATCACTCCGCTTCCTGGCATCAGCCTGGCACCTGCTTTTGCTGGCAACCAGTTGCAGAGAAAGACACCGATCTTCTGGGAACACGAAGCGAATTGCGCCGTCAGGGATGGCAAGTGGAAGATCGTTCGTTACGGCAAGATGGGCTCAGGCAAGACCACGCCGTGGGAACTGTACGACATGCAGGCCGATCGCACCGAACAGCACGATCTGGCCAGCCAACATCCCGAACTTGTCCAAAAAATGGCCGCTCAATGGCAGGCCTGGGCGGAAGCCTCCGACGTGCTACCGTGGCCTTGGGGTCATCTAGGTAAGAAGTAAGTTCACTTGAGTAAACTCCCCATGAATTTCAGCTTTTCATGCGCATGCTTATGCGTCCTGCTCCTTTCGTCAATCGCTCGAGCCGATGATCGCCCCAATATCGTCGTGATCATGCTCGACGACTTGGGGTATTCGGATCTCGGCTGCTATGGCGGTGAAATCCAAACGCCGAACATCGATTCGCTGGCCCAAAACGGGCTGCGTTTCACGTCATTTTACAACTGCGCCCGTTGCTGCCCGACACGAGCGGCATTGCTGACAGGTCTGTATCCGCACCAGGTCGGTCTCATTCGCAATGGTCGTTCGCTGACCAGGAATGGCGTTACCATTGCGGAAGCCCTGGGTCAGGCAGGCTATCAAACGGCGATGGCTGGAAAATGGCACCTGAGTCAAACTAATCCGATTGATGATCGGCAAAAGCAACTCGATTGGCTCAATCACCAAGCCGACTTCGATCGTCCTTTCGCGCCACTGGATACTTATCCAGCCAAGCGAGGATTTCAGCGTCACTTTGGACCGGTTTGGGGCGTTGTAAACTACTTCGATCCCTTCTCGCTGGTCGACGGGACCGAGATCGTGAAAGAGGTTCCGGATGATTTCTACATGACCGATGCGATCACGGACAAAGCCGTTGACTACATCGAAGCGATGTCGAAGAAGGACGCTCCGTTCTTCCTTTACGTCGCACATACGGCCCCGCACTGGCCCCTGCATGCCAAGCCAGAGGACATCGCCAAGTACGAGAAGACCTACGTCGAAGGCTGGCAAAAGCTGCGTGACGAGCGTTATGCCCGCATGATCGAGATGGGTTTGATAGATCCCCAAACCTATCCCAAACCACAGCTACAAGGGGAAGGCCCCGACTGGCAGGCCATGGATGACGAGCACCGCAAGCACATGGCCCAGTTGATGGCCGTGCATGCCGCCATGGTCGATTGTGTGGATCAGGGGATCGGTCGAATAGTGGAAACACTTAAAGCAACCAATCGCATGGATAACACGTTGATTCTGATCATGGCTGACAACGGGGCCTCGCCGGAACGCTATCTCAACCCTGGCTTCGATCGTCCTAACAAAACCAGGGACGGTCACAAGATTCAGTACGAAGGAGTCTTTAATCCCGGTAGCGAAACAACCTGGGGCTACATCGGCTCGTACTGGGCCAATGCCGCCAACACGCCTTTCCGCTACTGGAAAGCACAGTCGTTCGAAGGAGGAACCCATACGCCGATGATCGCCCATTGGCCTGGTGGCTTGAAAACAAGACCAGGCTCGTTGACCGATCAACCTGGCCATGTGATGGACGTCATGCCCACGTGCCTCGAAATCGCGGGAGCCAAGTATCCCAAGACGTACGCTGAGCATGACATCACCCCTCTGGAAGGCAAGTCCCTTTCGGCCATCCTTCGCGACGAAAAGCGTGCAGGCCACGATCAACTCTTTTTCGAGCACGAAGGGGGCAAGGCAGTCATTGCTGATGGCTGGAAGCTCGTCCAACCGAAGCAAAACGGCAAATGGGAACTTTACCACCTTGCGGCAGATCGCACGGAAACCATGAACGTCGCTGGCGATCATCCCGAGCGACTTCAGCAGATGAAAACCAATTGGCAAACCTGGTTTGACCGGGTGAAACCAGCCAACTAGCTTCCACCCCCACTGGAATTGATTCTCTCTGCAAGGAGCCTCTTTATGCGTTTCGCACTTCTCGGCGTTTTGTTGTTCGCGTGCTCGGCCAGCCAACTCTTTGCGGCCGAGCTTCCTGATATTGTCCTGTTCCTTTCGGATGACCACACAATCGGTGATTCGTCGCTGTATGGTTCGCCTGACTTGAAGACCCCTAACATGGAGCGAATCGCCAAACAGGGGCTTACGTTCGATCAGGCCTTTGTCGCTTCCCCTTCGTGTGCGCCCAGCCGTGCTGCGTTGCTGACCGGCTTGATGCCGTCGCGAAACGGTGCCGAGCCCAATCACTCGCGTCCTAAGCCCGAGATCAAGAAGCTGCCGGCGTACTTTCAAGAGTTGGGCTACGAAGTGGTCTCGTTCGGCAAGGTGGGACATTACCGTCAGACGCCGGAGTATGGCTTCGACATCGCCAGGCATTTCAACTACCACGAAGACGTCGCCGTCCCGGAAGCACTGAAGTGGCTCAACGCACGTGAGAGCGACAAACCACTGCTCCTATTCGTCGGTACCAATTGGCCACATGTGCCGTGGCCAGAGCCAGAAAACATCGATCCTGCGTCGATCAAGATTCCTTTGCACCATGTCCACACGCCCCAGACGCGTGCTGCTCGGGCACGTTACTACCAAGCCATCAAAACCATGGACCGTGAACTAGGTGAAGTCTTCGACGCCGCCTACGCGAAACTCGGTGAGGACACCTTGTTTCTGCATACCAGCGATCACGGTGCCCAGTGGCCTTTTGGCAAGTGGACACTCTATGACGAAGGAATCCGTACCCCCATGATCGCCGTCTGGCCAGGAAAGATCGCTCCTGGCAAGCGAACCGACGCGATGGTCTCGTGGATCGATATTCTTCCGACCCTTTACGCGGCCGTTGGACAGACGCCCCCAGAAGAACTCGACGGCCGATCCTTCCTGCCGGTGCTTCTGGGCGAAAGGGATAGTCATCGCGACGTCATCTTCACGGTACACAGTGGCGACGGGAACCATAACGTCTATCCCACGCGAAGTATCCGCACGCCGCGTTGGAAGTACATTCGCAACCTTCACCCCGAGTTCAAATTCACATCGCATATCCTAGGGGACAACCGGCCTCAACCGTATTGGGGCAGTTGGGTCGAGAAGGCCAAGACGACGCCTGAAGCGGCTCGCAAGGTGAAACGATACCTCCAGCGGCCAGCGGTCGAACTGTACGACCTGGAAGCCGATCCGACCGAACAGAACAATCTGGCCACTAATCCTGATCACGCGGACACCCTGGCCAAACTAAGCGACCAGCTAGATGCCTGGATGAAGAAGCAAGGGGATCAGCAAAAGGTGTTTGGCGAACCTATTCTGCTTGAAGAATAAGATGTCGAATGTCCTACGGATCAGGCTGATAGAAAATGCGGTAGAACAAAGTGGGCATTAACAACGATAGTAACCCTATCAAAAAAACACCGATTCCCATTACCGCAATTTGTGCTTCCGTCTCTCTTGTCGATTCGAAGGCGGAGAGAACGACCATAGCTCCCAGCATCACCACGACCAGCATCGATACAACCACCATGGATATCCGTACCCACCTGAGATCACTCCGCCACGTTTGGACGAAAGTCAAATACGCATATCCTGTTACCAAGGCGATTCCCTGTAAGTATTCTAACTTGAGCCCAATCCCCGCGATGAGTACTGTCCCCCATATAAGCAAATAGAGCGTCAGCAATAAGCCACCCACAGCTTCCCAGCGAGTCGCCAGCAGCCTACCAGCAGTTGTTAGCAAGGCGAATGCCTGCGAAATAGGCTCGATAAAAGTTCCGGTGACGGCAAATGCAAGCAGAATGGGGGCAAACGCCAACATCCTATTCCCCGTTTCCAAATCGACACGAAATAGAAACGCGATACCGTATCCGATCATTAACAAGAGAAAGACGACGATCCAACTGAATCCCACGGGCTGACGATCAAGCCAATAGCGATAAACGGATATCCAACGGAACGCTGGATTGCTGGCCCGCAAGATTTCACTAACGCCCAATCGAGCAAATTCATAATGGGGATCCAGACGTAGCGCATCTCGAAAATGCTCTTCCGCAGTTGCCCAATCGCCTCGCTGCAGATCGACATAGCCAAGGTTCGCGAGGGAGGTTGGGTTCTCAGGCTTGAACCTAAGAGCTTGCTCCAATGCTTGCTGTCCATCATCAAGTTTCCCCAAACGCAGGCACGCAAGCCCTTGAAGATTAAAAGCATCCGCGTTATCTGGCTGCAAAGCGATCACCTGTTCGGCCGTGACCAACGCCTCTTCCAATCGGCTACGATCTAGAAAAGTCCACCCCATCAACAGAAGTGCCTCGGCGAAATCAGGCTCACACGCCAACGCATTTCGAGCCGACTGCTCGGCTTTGTACTTCTCACCGATGCGGTTGTAGATCCATGCCAGCTGGTAGTGGACATCGGACCATTCCGGCTTCAAGCTTACCGCCTTACTGCCGTACTCAAGTGCCTCGGCGTTCATGCCCAGAAGAGAGCAACAAACACCAAGACGACAATAGGCCGATGCTTCTTCAGGATCGCTGGCTATCGCATTCAAAAACTGGACTCGGGCATCCTCATACCTCTTCGCATCCATCAGCATTTCAGCACGCTGGATAAACAAATCGGCTGGCGATTCCGTATTCTCAGGGACCTCCTCTTCCATCACACGGAAAACCTCACCGCATGCTCAAAATGTTCGCCAAGATGATCGACCCTAACGGCACAAAAAGAAATCCGCGCGAGCAGTTTTCACATATCGAGGCAACAGCCGTCGGCAGGTTTTCCAGCCCGTAGATCTCACCGACGCCAAAACCCAACGCCATCGCAAACGCAGCTACCGTGACCGCTGCCATGACTTTGCGTGGAGTTCCTTCTCGCGATTGAAACATCATTGCCATTGGAATCGCCGGAAAGCCAACGCACATCGCCAGGATGATGCCGACGTCATTCTGCAAAAACATTTCGCTGACCAGTGCTGCAACCGTAAGCACAATCGCCGAGCCAACTGCCAGGCCGCCGAAGCGTTCCCAGGGCGTTAACACCAGACGCCCAAAAGGGTGCAGAACGAGGAACGCGTCTGAGATCGGTCCGGCAAACCAGGTTGTCACGCAGAACAGCAAGTACAATCCCATAAACGCATAGGCGAGTCCCTGCGTAGCTGGATTTGAGGCCAAGGCCACGAAGATGACCTTGTAACCGAAGTAGAGACCAATGATGATCACCCACTGCATGCCAGCTGTCTTGGTCGCCATCCAAAGGAAATAACCCAAGATCCAGCGATAGATCGGCACCTTGGCTTTCAGTGTTTCGAGTGCCCCTTGGCGTGCCCATTCTAGTTCCGGATTAATCCGTAAGGCCTCGCGAAAGTGCGTTTCTGCTTTGCTCAGTTCGCCCTTTTGCAGATAGGTCCATCCTAAGTTGGCATGCGACGTGGCGTCTTCCGCGTCTATCTGGAGCGAACGCTTCAGCTCTTCAACCGAGGCACCTGCTTTGCCTTGGCTGCGCAGGGCGAGTGCCCGGATGTTGAGGGCTTCGGTATCATCGGGATCGTGTGACAGGGTCATCTCCGCTGCGCGAAGTGCCCCGTCCCAGTCTTTGTGGTCAGCACAAACCATCGCGATCACGTTGGAAGCCATTGTGTCGGCAGGATCTAGCCGCAGAGCTTGCTCGGCACCCAGCCGAGCGTCTTTGTACTTGTGCGTCTTCAAGTAGATCCATGCGAGGGTCGAGTGAACTTTCGACCACTCGGGTGCCATCCGCACAGCCAACTCGCCGTGCTCGATCGCCATGTCATTCTCTTTAAGCTCACTGTGGCATAACCCCATCAGCATATGATTGCTGGGATTTTCGGGATCTTCGGCCATGCTCAGGGTGAGTTCACGTTTCGCTTCTTCGTAGCGACGCATCTGGATCAGCATGGTGGCACGCTGGAGTCGTTGGCTCATTTCAATTTCATATAGCTGAGGATGTCGTCGTACAGCCCGCCTTCGTTGGCGTACAGGGCATAATTCTTCGCCGTCGCAAACCATTCTTTGGTGGTCGGCTTGTGTCGTTTGGCTGCTGCAAGCAAATCCTTGCCCGATACCGGTACCAGTTTGCCAGTCTTCAACGCTTCGCCCAATTTCGATTCGACGGCCAGGTCGACGACGGCTTTCATATCGGCACCCGAGAACTGATCGGTCTTCTTGGCCAGGTAGGCGAAGTCAACGTCCTTGGTCGGTTTGCCTTGGCAAAGAACCTGCAAAATCTCTGTACGCGATGGCTGGTCTGGTGGGGGCACAAAGATCACACGATCGAAACGCCCGGGGCGACGAAACGCAGAATCGACGTGCCAGGGAGCATTCGTGGCCGCCAGAATCAGCACGCCTTCGTTGGAATGCTCGACGCCGTCCATTTCGGCCAGAAACTGATTGATGAGTTGCCGGGCACTGCCGCCATTCATGTCGCTGCGACGCCCCCCCAGTGCATCGACTTCGTCAAAGAAGATCACGCAAGGACTACTCGTGCGAGCCACTTGAAACAGCTGATGCAAATTGCGTTCGCTGTTTCCCATCCACATATCCAAGACATCGTTGATACCGATACTGATGAAACTCGCATTGATCTCGCCTGCGGTGGCCCGGGCCAGATGCGTTTTCCCACAGCCAGGCGGGCCGTACATCATGATCCCGCCTCCGATTGTTTTACCGTAGGCCTTATAGATCTCGGGATTCTGCATCGGGTAAATGATCTTCATGCGAATCTCTTCCTTGAGATCCTCCATGCCGCCGACATCCGCGAACTTGATCTTGGGACGCTCGACCGATGCGCTGACATCTGCTTGACTATCCCCAGAACCAACACGAATTCGCCCATCAACGACTTCGCTCTCCTCGAAATGAGTTCCCACGCCCAGACGTTCGCTAAGCTCTTCATCCTCTAACTCTGGATCAAGATCGATCGCCATCTTGTAGTGATAGACCGCCGAAGAGGTATTACCTTCGGCCATTGCAATCCGAGCAGCCAGCAAATGAGCGTCTGCTGATGCATCTTTCCCGTGAACCACGCGTTCAATAACAACAGCGGCTTCACCAATCTGATTGTTTTGCAGGAACGAATCAGCCAGGCGGAGGGGCCAGTCACTCTTGTGAGGTTCGAGACGCGATAGCTCCTTGAAATGATCGATCGCCGATTCAAACTTTCCCAATCGGTACAGCGTATCAGCCAGGTGGGATCGCAAAGGAATATTATCCGGGCTAAAACGCAACGCCTCTTCCAGCGCGCGGAGCGATTCTTCAGAAGAACTCATAGACACCCATCATCTACAGCGAAAGTCAGTTCCGTAAGACTCCCCTATCATGCCACGTGGGGGATGCCTTGCCCACTCTCCCTCGGGCATTTTTCCGAGATCGTCTCCCCGCAGGTCGATTAGGTCAGTGCGGCCTGAATCCGCTGCACAAGCCGGTTATCTGCCCGCTGGGAATCCCTGAGCAGGAAGATATTCGAGGCCAGATACGTGTCTCGCCACTGGGGTGATACGTGGTAGTAATCTTCCAGGATTGCGGAACTGAATTTGTAGTCGTGGGCGTTGTCTCCCTTGCGGAACACCAGCACGCGGGCCGCATCGATCAACTGCTTGGCCTTGGCCGAGTGGTTCTCTGAATCTTGCAAATAGCCCAGCGTCATTTTCGCAGCATTCATTGGGTTACTACCCAGTTCAGCGAAAATGGTTTCTACTGCCTCTGCCGGATCTCCTTCCGGCTTCTGAGGGTCAAGTGTGGTAATACTCACATCCTTAACCCCACCACGTCCTCGCATACCGCCGCGGAACATGGGCAGAAACGCAGCGTTTTGCAGCAGCAACAGCCGACGCGTTGCATCATCGCCGCAGGTTTCGTAGGCGTAGCGGAGGGCATTCGTCGTGGTGACGCTGTGCAACGGAACAATTGCCGGTTGCTGCATCACCATTTCACCGGCCACCACGTGCAAGGCATCCCATATCGATTGCGGATGGGCTCCACCGTTGATCAACTGGACAACCTGATCACAGGCATCGTCATTCGAGCCGCTTCGCAGCGCCTCGATCATCGCCTGCGTTGCGACTGGATCGAGTTTTCCGGTAGTCCAATCGTCACGCAACTTCGCGGCGATTTCTTCGTTACGCCTGAAAGGCCGGTCGGCCTCGTCATCCCGCTTGGCGGGGTTGCTTCCTTCATGCATCAATAACGCATAGGTCAAGCTGCGAAGCACAGGCTCGGCATGCTGCCAGCCGATACATCCTAACGTGCGATAGCTGTTGGCAACGTAAATCGCCTTGTGGCCGATACTGCGATAATCGCGCGATCCGTATCGAAACAGCAAGCGATAGATTTCATTCGCACCGCCGGTACGTGCCAGGCTGGCTGCGGCGACGCCTGCTTTTTCTTCATCCCAGTCATCCATTGCTTCGCTGAACTGCGTCTTGGCCTTGCCGTGCGGCAGGATCTTGCTGTCGTCCATGGCCGACATCGTCCAATCACCCCGCTCTTCGACATCACGCTGCGCGGCCGACTTGTAGTGATCCAGCGCCCAGAAGATCGGTAGCCAGCGATGCTCATCCGGCGAAGACAAGCTTGCCAGGTGAGCCGAATTCACAACTAGTACGGCGTGAAACTTGTGCCCGACACTTGGTCGCGGCTCGACGTTCTTCACCCCCACCAGTAGCAGCGCAGCGAGCACTTCGCGATAACTGGTCCCCTTCTTTACCTTCGCGGCGATCTCTTCCAAGAGCTTGTCGCGCGGTGTTTCCTCGATCAGCCGTACCAGCGGTTCAATGCTGGGATCAAGCCGCACGACGCTAGGATCCAATTTCGCTTCTGCGGCCGAAACGGGACGAAGCTGAGAGAGCAGACCAAGATCTCCCAGGGAAAGCAGGCCACCGGCGAGGGCACTCGATTGAAGCATCTGACGACGAGATAGGGGCATGGCGATTCCTCCGGGGAATGAGGATGGGTGGGGCTTCCGCGCACCTATCTTTGTATCGCGCTGCAAGGGGAAAGGAAAACAGATTCCCCAGGATTACGGCATCGATCAAAATGACCAGATATCTTCCTCACTGTCAGGCAAAGGCTGTTCGAGCGAGAAAGTCTTATCGTATAGTCGCTTGTTGTATTGTGACCAATTCGGATCGGAAATGAACAACGGGTTCCGTTCGAGCGTGCCTTCCCATCGGACCAACTTCCCAAGTAGTCGAGCCGCTGTCTCAGGTTGATCCTGAATCAGGTTGGTCGTCTCGCCGATGTCGTCTTTCAGGTTGTACAACTGAGGCAACTGCGAGGCCGGAAGAAGCAGCTTCCAGTCCCCTTCGCGAATGGCCGCACCGCGTAGTGCCATTCGCCAATAGAGCGTGTCGTGGGGGGCTTCTTTAGTTTCTCCTCGAAAATGTGGTACGAGGTCGACACCATCGTAGATCGGCAAGTTATTTTTCCCGCGTCCTGTTCGTGGTTCGGTCTCCCCAGCAGAAGGAACCTTGCCACCAGCAGCAATGACAAACGTATTCATCACGTCCAGAGAGATCACTGGCTTATCGTAAACTTTCCCGCGAGGTAGTCGGGCCGGCCAGTGATAGATGGTTGGCACGCGAATGCCTCCCTCGAGAAACGTTCCCTTGGTACCTCGCAGGGGAGCATTCACCGCGTGAGAAACTTCCACCGACCCGCCATTATCGGAGATAAACGCAATGAGTGTGTTCTCAAGCTGGCCAGTCGACTCCAGCGAGTCAATAATTTTGCCAATGTTCTGGTCCATACACGCTTGCATAGCGCAGTAGATTTGGCGGGTCTTGTTATGGATATGAGCGTATTGTTCGATATCTTCCGCCTTGGCTTGCATGGGTCCATGAGGCGTGTTGTACGAAAGATAGAGAAACCACGGTTGTTCGCCATTCATCCCTTTCGCTTTGCCTTCGGCTTGTATGAAATCGATCGCCTCTAGCGTAAACCAGTCGGTGAGGTAAGGAGTTCGAATCTCTTGGGGTGCCTCATGATTGAAGAGCAGGCGATTCTTCTCCACGGTTGGAAAGTAAGCGTGACTACCGCCTAACATTCCAAAGAAGAAGTCGAAGCCACGCTCCAAGGGGTGATGCCCTGCCACTGACTCGCCTAGATGCCACTTGCCGATCAGCCCAGTACGGTATCCCTGCTCTTTGAGCCGTTGCGGCAGCAGTATTTCATCAAGTGGGATCCCGGCGAACTCATCCTCGAGCCCCTCAGGATGGCTGAGATTATGCTCGAAGCCAAATCGCCCACCATAACGACCGGTCATTAATCCGGCACGGGAAGGAGCGCAAACAGAGCCAGAAACATATCCGTTTGTGCAACGCACACCACCGCTCGCCAGGCGATCGAGATTGGGAGTCTGAATCTGCTGCGAGCCATAGCACGACAGGTCACCGTATCCCATATCGTCGGCCACAATGAGAAGCAGATTTGGCTTAGCGGCAGAAATTGTGGTGCAACAAATAGCCCAAAGAAACAACGTGGCAATCGTGCGGTACATGAGATTCATAACTTTCAGGAAAAAACAAATCGACATTGCTCCTTTCTAAAGCCAAAGTCACGGTTTCCTGACGAGAAAACCGTGACTTAAAAAAAACTTTCCCCGCAATTTCGACTATTTCAGCTGCAGCGTGACCGCTTTCGTCTGCGTGTAGAGCTGAATCGCTTCGTACCCCATTTCACGTCCCCAGCCTGATTGCTTGTAACCACCAAAAGGAAGCGAGGCATCAAACACGTTATAGCAGTTCATCCACACGGTACCGGCCTTGATACGTTTCGCGATCCGGTGCCCCAGACTGATATCCTTGGTCCAAACCGCCGCAGCCAGGCCGTAGATGCTGTCGTTCGCAGTGGCGATGACTTCCTCGATATCGTCGAAAGGCACCGCGGCAACGACTGGGCCGAAGATTTCTTCCTTGATCACTTTCATGTTCTCGTGGGTATCGACCAGAACGGTTGGCTCGACAAAGTACCCTTCGCTATCTGCCCTCTTGCCGCCGCAGACTGCCGTGGCCCCTTCCTTCTCACCAATGTCGAGATAGCTACAAACGCGATCTTGTTGAATCTGGGATACCATCGGCCCCATGTCGGAATCAGGATGCATCCCGGGACCGAGCTTGATCTTCCTGGCTTGCTCCGCCACCCCTTCGACGACTTGATTGAAGTGGCTGCGATGAACGAACAAACGCGAACCGGCACAGCAGCACTGGCCGTGATTGAAGAAGATCGCGTTGGCCGCCCCGGCAATCGCGGCTGGAATATCGGCATCCGGCATGATGATGTTCGGGCTCTTACCACCCAGTTCGAGCGAGATCTTCTTCAAATTAGTTTCGCCTGCCGCTTTGACGATCAGCTTGCCCACTTCGGTCGATCCGGTGAACGCCACCTTGTCGACGTCGGGATGAGCTGACAGAGCCGCCCCGGCGGTCTCGCCGAAACCGGTAATCACATTCACAACGCCTGGTGGAAAGCCTGCCTCTTGAATCACGTGAGCCAACCGCAAGGCACTCAGCGGTGTTTCTTCCGCGACCTTGAGCACAACGGTGCATCCAGCGGCCAGTGCCGGCCCCAACTTCCAAGCTGCCATTAGCAAGGGGAAGTTCCACGGGATAATCTGCCCGACCACACCTACGGGTTCTCTAAGCGTGTAGCTATGGAACTCAGCCCCATCGAGATAGGGTACCGAGATTGGAATCGTCGTTCCTTCAATCTTGGTGGCCCAGCCGGCCATGTAGCGAAACAGATCGATTGCCAGCGGAACATCTGCTGCTGCGGCAACAGCTTTGGGCTTGCCATTGTCAAGTGATTCGATCTCGGCAAACTCTTCGATGCGCTGTTCCATCAGGTCGGCTAGTCGCCATAGTAGCTTGCCTCGCTCAGAAGCTGTCATCGCCGGCCATGGCCCACTCTCGAATGCCTTTCTCGCAGCGGCGACGGCTTTGTTGACATCTTGCTGGCCACCTTCGGCTACTTCAGCGATTACCTTGCCTGTAGCCGGGTTCACCACTTCAAACTTCTTTCCCGTCTCCGCCGGTTGCCAATGACCGTCAATCAGTAGCTTATGGTCCTGATCGATGAATGCTTGGGTTTCAGGACGGGCGACAGGGGCAGTCGTCGTCGTAATCATGGGTCTCTCCTTAGGCGATGGGGGGAAGCGACTAGGGTTAAGCTCGCTTGAAAATCTTCTGATTGGCCTACTGCGCTGGACATGCAAGCCTAAAGACATTCTACGCGTTTCTGGGCAAACACCAGAATTATTTACTTTTACAGGTTGTCTTCGATCTACCCCGCTCGGTCTACCACTTGTGAGCTAAAAAACATCCCACACATTACTCGAAGAACAAGGTCTAGGGCTATGAAAACGTTTGCCCAATTGAAACGCACATACGATGCGTTTCACGCAGAGGCCGTCCGCCTGGCTGGAACAACTCGTCAGCTATCGCAGCGTGCTGCTACCTATCATCACGTCTACGAAGACTCGGGTCGCAACCACATTTTTCCGCTTATCGCCGCCCATGGGGCACTCTGGGCGAGGGGCTACTTTGCCTTCGGAATGAACCTGGGCAAGCTCCTCTCGTGCCAATACTGCCTTGCATCTGCCCAGCGAAGGCAAAAGCTCGACGCCTTGGAAGCATTCGCCGAAGCGTTCCGAGAGGTCAACCGCAGGGTCTGCGTTCAGATCTACACGACGTACCACTTTACCAAACTCTACGGCGATCATCCTGACACGGAAAAGCTGGTAGATCCACACTTACTCGCCGCACTGAAGTGCGTGCACACCGCCAATCGCAACGGTGAGCAGCTCACCGATCAAGCGAAACGAGACATCTTTGAAACGCACTTTTTGAATGAACAAGAGACCGTCGTCGGTCCACGAATCGAAACAGCCGTCGATCAATTCGATTGGCCGTTGATGAAGTCACTGGCCCTGATGCCGGCGGTTCGCTTTGCTTACTTCCCAATCGGCTACTGGCTTCAGTTTTGGAAGTTCGATCGCAAAGAGGAACGTATTCACCATGGACTCAAGGCCTTCGACATTGCTGCCCAGATGGGGTGGAAACACACCGAGGCGACCCTCGATCGTTACGCCATCCTGCCTGAAGAATTCTTCGCCGATTCGATTGGACATTTCTCTCACTTGAAAAATGAGATCTTGGCAGCGGCGTAGGCGAAAGCTTGTTTCGCTGTACAGAACCGCTATCCTGAAACGCACCTGCTTGAGCCCATTCCCTCGTTTAATGAGATGGCCTGTATGCGTGCGTTGATTGGTATTGTTCTGCTTTTTGCTCCAGCTGTTTTACTGGCGGCCGACCGTCCGGCCAACATCGTGTTAATCGTTTCCGACGATCAAGGCTATCACGATTTAGGATCGTTCGGAGCTACCGATGTCCGCACGCCTCGCTTGGATCGATTAGCCCAGGAAGGTACACGGCTAACCAGTTTCTATGTCGCCTGGAATGCCTGCACGCCGTCGCGGGCCGCTTTTCTGACGGGGCGGTATCCCCAGCGCAACGGAACCTACGACATGATTCGTAACGACCGCGTCGACGACGGGCATCTTTACTCGCCCGAAGAATATGCCGTCTCGCCTGAGCATATCCTGGGAACGGATGTGCGTGAGATCTTTCTATCTAACGTCTTGAGCGATGCGGGATACGCATGTGGGTGTTACGGAAAATGGGATGGAGGTCAATTGAAGCGATTTCTGCCGCTACAACGAGGCTTTAACGACTTCTATGGTTTCTGTAATACGGGCATCGACTACTTCACCCACGAGCGATACGGCGTGCCGTCGATGTTTGCAGGGAACGAGCCCACTACCAAAGATAAAGGGACGTACTGCACGACGCTGTTTCGAGACCATGCGCTGAAGTTTATCGACCAGAATCACGATCGCCCCTTCTTTCTTTATATTCCGTTCAATGCACCTCACGGGGCTTCCAACCTCGATCGCGAAGTTCGCGGCAGTGTCCAGGCTTCACCGGAATATCTGGCCATGTACGAGACATCCAATGGGAAGAGTCTCAAGGAACAGCGACGTTTGGGGTACATGGCCGCTGTTACCGAAATGGATGCCGCCATCGGTACGATTCTCGATCGACTGGACCGTTACGAAATTGCTGACAACACCCTCGTGATCTTTTTCTCCGATAACGGCGGCAGCGGCCTGGCCGATAACCAGCCGCTGCAAGGCCAAAAGTCGACCATGTGGGAAGGTGGCAACCGCGTCCCCTGCATCGTTCGCTGGCCTGGACAAGTTCCTGCTGGCAAGACGAGCGACGCCTTTCTCACGGCCTTAGAAGTCTTCCCCACCGCATGCTCGGCAACAGGCACGCCCCTTCCCGTCGGCACAACTTACGATGGCTTTGACATGCTTCCGGTACTGCAAGGAAAGATCGAGTCACCGCGAAATGAAATGTTCTGGCAACGGCGAAATGAAGTTGCCGTTCGGATTGGCAACTGGAAGTGGATCGACAGCAAGAAGGCCAAGGGCCTGTACCACTTGCCGGACGATATCGGCGAAAAGAACGACTTGTCGCAAAAACACCCTGACAAAGTCCTGGCCCTCAAGCAGCGACTGGCCGAGTGGCAACAAGAAATGGAAGCCACCGAGCCTCGGCAGCCATTTCGAGACTTCTAGACGCCCCATTTCGCTCTCCTCCTCTAAAGAAAATCGGAAAACATTCGATTCTCGCCTCTTTTAACTTATTGACATATCGCGAACTGACGATATATTTATGGCAGGAGATGCGATTATGCCCAAGAAAACGACCAACAAGCCCCCTCTAGAGATGGATGCTCTTAGCCAAGCGGCTGAGTGCCTCAAGGCATTGGCTCACCCGGTACGTCTCCGGATGGTCCAGCTTTTGCTCCATGGTAGGTATACGGTCGGAGAGATTGCAGAGGACTGCGGCATCGCTGAAAACCTCGCATCGGAGCACCTTCGTTTGATGCAACGATGTGGCTTCTTTACAAGCGAGCGAGATGGCCGGCGTGTCTACTACTCGGTGGCAGAACCCCACCTAGAAGACATCATGGCCTGCATCGAAAGTCGATTTTTAACCGGGGCCGGCACGTAGCCTCCCCTTTTTTACCAAGACATATCGTCACATCACGACATTACAGTTAAGGCGACAAAGGAGGGAATGATGAGCGTTAATACAATTTCTCCTCAAGAACTGAACAAGCTCCTGGAATCGGGGCACTGCGATCTGATCGACGTGCGAACTCCCGCTGAATACGAGGAAGTCCACGCCACCAAAGCAGTTAATAAACCACTTGATCGCCTCGCTCCTAAGGAAGTGATGGAAGCTCGCAATGGTTCGGCCGACAAGCCTCTTTATGTGATCTGCAAGTCCGGCAACCGCGCCGGCAAGGCCTGCGAGAAGTTTGTCGCCGCAGGGTATGAGAACGTCGTCAACGTCTCCGGCGGCACCGATGCCTGGGCCTCGGCTGGACTGCCGGTCGTGCGTGGCAAGAAGACGATCTCCCTGGAACGCCAGGTACGAATTGCAGCAGGCTTCCTCGTCCTGGTAGGGGCGCTACTTGGCATATTCGTCCACCCTTACTTCGCCGGTCTCTCGGCGTTTGTTGGTGCAGGACTAATGTTCGCCGGCATTACCGATACCTGTGGCATGGCGATGCTGCTGGCCAAGATGCCATGGAACCAGGGCGCTAGTTGCTCGAGGTAATACGGGGGTTTGGGCAGCGAAGTTGTAACCGATACGAGTAGTTCCACCCATCACTCGTGCGACACGCTTCGCTGCCTTCCCCTCATTATTTCACTACTTCATGCCATAACACCAAATTGTGCCGTGCTGACGTAGGTACAGCTTGCCATTGGCCAAGGCCGGATAGGCCCATTCTTTGCCAGTTCCTTCCGGCTGGTCCGGCAGCGTGAATTCGCTGATCATGTCTAACTTCTCAGGCGTCGCTGCAACCATCATGACCTTGCCATCTTCCGTGTGCAGATACAGACGCCCGTCGGCAAAAAGAATGGATGCCGCCGCACTGATGCGTTCCTGCCACGCGATTTTGCCAGTTAAAAAATTGACGCACATGAGCGTCGAGTTGCTACAGCCGTAAAGGTAATCACCTACTTTGACCGCCCCGCCAATCGCCGTGGGGAGCTTTGGATCAAAATACAATTCTTCGGACAAGACGCCCAGTTGCTGAGCAACCAACCGAACGGCACCGCCGCCTGCTCGTGAACCGCCGCTATAGACGACTTCGCCGTCAATAACCGGCGTGGGCATGTTGGCGATCCCTTTGGTGCGTGTGTAAGACCAGAGAAACGTTCCGTCCTCGGCACTGACCCCGGCAAGGCCATTGGCCATGAAGGCAACGTACTGCGGCTTTCCTGCCGCGGTTATCTTCTGGACCGAAGCATAAGCCGCCGCACCCATCTCAGGCGTCTTGGCCTCCCATATCGTTTTGCCGGTCATTTTATCGACCGCTACGATTCCCACCTCCGGGCCACCTGGCGTGACAATCACCTTATTTCCATCGACCAGCGGTGACTCGGAATAGGCCCAAGTACCTGGCTTGCCATCGTATTCGCTACGAACATTCTTCTGCCAAACGACTTCTCCGCTCTTGGCCTTCAGGCAAACCAGGTCGCCGTCGGAACCTAACACGTAGGCCATCTCGCCATCGATGGTCGGCGTGCTACGTGCAGCCGGGTAGCTTGGCTTCTGATCGGGATTGCCAACTTTTCCGATTCGGGTTGCCCAAAGCGTCTGTCCATTGGTCGCATCCAGTGCTTTCACCAATTCATTGTCCAAGCCTTGGTTGACTATCAGGTAAATCACGCCATCGACAATCGATACCGCGCCGTACCCGTCTCCCAAATCGTTGATTTGCCATACAATCGGCGGGCCGGCTTCTGGCCATTTGGCACTTAAAGCTGTTTCGCTGGAAACACCATCGCGATTTGGACCTTGCCATTGCGGCCAGTCTTCGGCATGAAGGCCAGTGCACAAGATTGCCAACAAGGTGGTACTAAGCAAAAATCGATACGAAGCGGACATCGGCTGCTTTCCCTGGTTAAGACTCTACGAGAATAGACCAACGCAGATTATTCTAACGGTCTCTCTCTGGTAATCTCAATCATTACCAGGTCTCCCTTAGTTGCAGAGGACCGCCTGGCAACCTAGGGTGATGAATAGTTGTTTCCACCGCGAAGACGGATCCCATCTTTTCCCCAACCTTTGCATGACGCACTCACCACCACTTATTATCGGCGCTGGTCCAGTCGGCATGGCTGCCGCTGCGTTCCTGTCGCGCCATGGGATGACCCCTCGGATTGTGGACAAGCGTGCCGAGCCTTCCAAAAACTCGAAGGCACTTGCCGTTAATCCACGCACGCTGGAACTATTTGAGGCCTCAGGGATTACCGACAAGCTGTTGGCCTTGGGGCGCAAGATTCATGGAACGACCATTCATCGCAATGGCCGCATCGTCGCCGAGGTCAACTTCGAAGAACTCGAACATCGCTTCCCGTTTATGCTGGCCCTTTCCCAAGCCGCAACCGAACGCGTCCTGCGAGAAGATCTTGCCGAGCGAGGAATCGAGATCGAGCGTCAACTCGAACTGGTCGATTCCCCCAAACTAGCCGAGGGAAAAGCAGAATTAGTCCATGTCGAAACTCAAGCCAACGAGTCGGTAACGGCACCGTGGATTCTCGCGTCCGATGGAGCACACAGCCTGGCCCGCAAGTCGGTGCACGTACCGTTCCCTGGTGACACTTATGATCGAGCCTGGGTACTCGACGATATCCCGTTGGCGACCGACTTCGCACCGGATCGAGCTCATATCAAGCTGCAAGACGATGGCTTTCTCTTCTTATTGCCGGTCTTCACTGGAGAGGAAAAGCCTGGCGAGCCAACGCTTTGGCGTGTCCTGGGCAACTACCCAGAACCACTCGCCCAGTTGACGGAGTGCACTCCGATTGGTGAGTCGCAATGGAACTCGTCTTTTCATATTGCCCATCGGCTGGTCGAGGCCATGAATGTGGGAAAAGTCTACTTCGCCGGCGATGCCGCGCACCTTCACTCACCCGTGGGCGCACGCGGGATGAATCTGGGAATTGAAGATGCCTGGGTGTTTGCTGAACTGGTTAAACGAAACGAGCTTTCCCTCTACCATCAACAACGATGGCCGGTCGACAACGCGATCGTGCAGCGCATTCGTACCATGACCGGCTTTGTGAAGGGAGAGTCATTCATCAAGCGAATGCTGCGTAACTTCCTCGCCCCCAAGATGCTCCACTGGAAAAGCGTCCGAGAAACAATGCTTAAAACAGTAAGCGGGCTGGATCACCCAGTCCCGCTATTTAGCACCGAATCGGAAGAACCGCCCACCGAAGAGAAACCGCGTTCACGAAGACGGGACCGGGATCGATAACGCATCCCAACTAGTAAGAAACCACCGGTTACTCGTTGCAAGCTATTCGGCTGGCAAGCACATACATGCCGAACTCATTTTCACGTCGGCATCCTTCCAGGCTACCTCGAATTCAGCTTGGACCTTAGCGGCCTCGTCGAGCTTCCCCTGCATTTGCAGGCTGCGTGCCAAGTCGTACAAAGCCCACCCATTATGTGGATGGATACGCAGATCGCTTTGCAAAACGGCCTCGGCCTCTGGGTACCGCTTGGCATCCATTAGGGTCGCAGCCAAAGCATGGCGTACCGGCTGGATCCAGTCAGGCGGTTCCGTGTATCGCAGTGAGTCTTCCAGTTCGACCGCTTTGGTCAAGCTTGCAACGGCTTCGTCGGTCTTGCCTTCGCGGTAGAGGATCTCTCCTTCGAGCATATGATCGGCGATATCCAACACGACTGAGGCCGGGTTCTGAGCAAAGAACGCCTCTTCTGGAATCGCCCTCTTTAGTTCGCGAAACGTCACTTGCTCTTGGCGAGCCTGGCCTGACTGCTTCTTGGCAGCGTATGCAACTCCCCGGGCAAAATGCCGCATCGCTCGGCAAATCGGAAAGTGCTCGGCCGGTTCGGGTTCTTCCAGAATCGCGTCCCAACGGCCGAAACGAATGTGCATCTCGTAGGGCATACTATGCATGCCATCGACGAACGGCGCATTGGCTGTTACCCAACTCTCAGGCATCTCTTCGAGCATCAGGTTGATTTGATCGGTAGCGACCTTCTCTTGGCCAATCATCATCGCGGCAAACGCCAACATATGACGATTGTGGGCCATGTAGATTCGGAAAAAGTCCTGTTCGGGAGACTGCTGTTTATAGGCCGTGTCGGCAGTGATGGCTTTTTCATTGGCC
Source organism: Blastopirellula marina (assembly GCF_002967715.1). Lineage (NCBI taxonomy): Bacteria > Pseudomonadati > Planctomycetota > Planctomycetia > Pirellulales > Pirellulaceae > Blastopirellula > Blastopirellula marina. Next base: position 67,496 of record NZ_PUIA01000016.1, on the reverse strand, counting down.
GCAATCGCTTTCCGCCAGGCTCCTAAACGGACGTCAATATGACTCGGCATATGGACCATGTGCCCCAACCCAGGCTGCAAATTGCGAAGTCGATCGGCTTCGTCGGCTGCTTTAGCCACTTCACCCGAGGCTTCGAGCGTGTGAATGTACAGATGCAACGCCAAGGGATGTTCAGGGGACTTTTTAAGAACGGCCTCCAGCGTCTGAATGACTTCTCGGGTATCTGGATTGGCTACCCCAGCTTTCTGCCACAGATCCCAGGGCCAAAGATCCATCAAGCTCTCCGCGAAAAGTGCTCCCACGTCTGGCTCGTCAGGATACTTCTCCCAAAGCTTGCGCATCGCATCAGCATAGGCTTGGTCCAGGGGCTTGCGGTCTTCTGGCGGCGTCTGGGTATATCGCTGCTCAAGCGCTGCGATCAGTCCCTGCTCTAGCGGCGAACCATTACTTGCCAACTGTTTCGCTTTCTGCAAGGCCTCCCAGGCGAGGGGAGCATGCTTTTCGTCTAACAGCGGGTAGTTGATGTTGGGACCGTTCGCCAGCGAGATAGCCCACCAAGGAGCGGGGCAATTGGGATCGAGCCGGGCAGCCTCATGAAAGCTACGGATCGCTTCGTCGTGGTTAAAGCCGTACATAAACGCCAGGCCCTGGTTGAAATAGGCCTGGGCCTGAGGGTTGTTGCTGGAAATCCCCCAGCGATGCTCGCCCAAACCGGAAAACAAAGGGACTTCAGCACTTGCGAAAGAACAGGCCGTCAACCATACCGCTACAGCCAACACCATGATTGTGGACGGCGAACAGCAAACCTTCATCGATTCGATCCCCCGAGATAGTTTTGCCCCTTGAGCGTTTTGACTGATTTGCCTACTTCACAGGTGATCGTAGACGCTTTAAGTTTAGCGAAAGTGGCCGTTGAGTAAGAGTTTTCAGCGGCGGAAATGTTCGGGCTGAGTTTAGACTTCGCTGATTCCCAGCGGTAGCACTTACGAAAGGTGGGCAAAAATTGATCTCCCTCGCTAGTGCTATCGGCACCTTATTTGCAAAGTTTAAAAAACAGGCCTCGGCAAGTCTTTTTTGCTACATTTCTATGCAGGTCACGCTGCTTTTGCGCGCAGACGATGCCCTTTTTGGGGTCATTTTCTAGGGATTTTGCGTCTTATAGTGATGCGGCACGGTAATTGCTATCACTCCGCACCATGCTTTCGCAGGGATCGCGAAACAAAAGATCGTAAGGGAATTTCAACAACGAAAAGCGTGGAGCGGATCCCTGATGGGGCTCGCCGTTCGCGCTAGGCTTTGGAGGTCACACACTAGTGAGTACGGTATCGAAAGGTAAGGCGGGTTCCAACGGAACAACTACCACAGGCAACGGTAGCGGGTACGCTGGCGGGTCGGCGCGAATGGCAGCCATCGCGGCGGTTACCAACTACAAGCCCTCCGCTCCAGCCATGAACTTCTTGGAGACACCTACCCAAGAGCTGTTCTGCGCGAATGTCTTCAGCAAATCGGTCATGAAGGACCGTCTTCCCAAGCCAATCTTCAAGACGCTGATGAAGACGATCGAAACGGGCGAGAAGCTCGACACGACCGTCGCCGACTACGTTGCCTCGGCAATGAAAGACTGGGCCATCGAAAAGGGTGCAACCCACTACGCCCACGTCTTCTATCCGCTGACTGGTTTCACTGCTGAAAAGCACGATAGCTTCCTGAGCCCAGATGGCAGCGGCAGTGCCATCGCCGAATTCAGCGGCTCCCAGTTGATCCAGGGCGAACCGGACGGCTCCAGCTTTCCATCGGGCGGTATTCGCCAAACGTTTGAAGCACGTGGTTACACCGCTTGGGACGTTACCAGTCCTGCTTACATCATGGAAAACCCGAACGGAACTACGCTGTGTATCCCCACCGCGTTCGTTTCGTGGACGGGTGAAGCTCTCGATAAGAAGACCCCGGTTCTGCGCTCGATGCAGGCTTTGAACAAGCAAGCTCAGCGTATCCTGGCTCTCTTCGGTCACACCGATGGTGCCATGGTCAGCTCGACCGCCGGTCCTGAACAGGAATACTTCCTGGTCGATCGCAACTTCTTCTTCGCTCGCCCCGACCTTTTGAACGCAGGTCGCACCTTGTTTGGTGCCAAGCCACCAAAGGGGCAGGAATTTGACGACCACTACTTCGGTGCGATTCCAGATCGCGTTCTGGCATTCATGCTGGAAACCGAACGTGAACTGTTCAAGCTGGGTATCCCAGTCAAGACTCGTCACAACGAAGTAGCTCCAGGCCAGTACGAAATCGCTCCGATGTTCGAGTTTGCCAACGTCGCAACCGACCATCAGCAGCTGATCATGATCACGCTGAAGCGAGTCGCCGAGAAGTACGGCATGGCTTGCTTGACGCACGAAAAGCCTTTCGCTGGCGTCAACGGTAGCGGTAAGCACGTCAACTGGTCGATGGGTAGCTCTTCGCAGGGCAACTTGCTGGATCCAGGCGACACGCCACACGAAAACGCTCAGTTCCTGGTCTTCTGTGCCGCCGTTATTCGTGCCGTACACAAGTTCCAAGGCCTGCTGCGTGCCGTGGTTGCTTCGGCTTCCAACGATCACCGCTTGGGTGCCAACGAAGCTCCTCCGGCCATCATCTCGATCTTCTTGGGCGACCAGCTGACGGACGTCTTCGAACAGATCAAGGGTGGCGGTGCCAGCAGTTCGATTCCTAGGGGTACGCTGGAAATCGGTGCCGACGTTCTACCGCCATTGCCGAAAGACGCTGGCGACCGCAACCGAACCAGCCCGTTCGCGTTTACCGGGAACCGTTTCGAGTTCCGTGCTGTCGGTTCTAACCAGTCGATCGCCGGTCCGCTCGTCGCGATGAACACCATCGTTGCCGAATCGCTTGACTACTGTGCGACCAAGCTGGAAGAAGCAACCGGTGGCGACCCATCGAAACTGAACGCTGCCCTGACCAAGCTCATGGGCGACATCATGAACGAGTACGGTAGCATCATCTTCAATGGCGACGGCTACTCGGAAGAATGGCACCAAGAAGCTGAAAAGCGTGGCCTTCTGAACCTGAAGACCACCGCCGAAGCTCTTCCCTACCTGGAAAAGCCGGAAGTCAAAGAACTGTTCACCAAGTACAACGTGCTTTCCGAACGCGAATTGGAAAGCCGTCTGGAAATCTACCTGGAACAGTACTGCAAGTCGGTCGCGGTCGAAACCAATCTGACCATCGAAATGGCTCGCACGATGATCTTCCCAGCTGCGGTCCGCTACCAGAACGAACTTGCTTCGACATGTGCGAACCTGCTTGCCCTCGGCTACGAGTTCGACAAGGATACCCTGGACAAGATGACCTCGCTGGTCAAGTCGCTCCAGGACAGCATCTCGACGCTCGTTTCCCTTTCGGCTAAGGCTGAAGGCATCGAATGCTGGCACAAGAAGTCGGATTGCTACTGCAAGGAAGTCTTGCCGGCAATGAACGAAGTTCGTAAGTACGCTGACGAACTGGAAGACTACGTGGCCGACGACCTGTGGCCGCTACCAACCTACCAGGAAATGCTCTTCATCCGCTAAGCGGTTGATTGCATTCGCTAATTCAATCTTTTCCTAAAAAGCGGGCCAAGACTTTACATCTTGGCCCGCTTTTTTTACCCCCACAATATTATGGCATGGCTCCCTCTTGAATGCCCTGCCTCATCGCTACGCCCCCCCTAATCCAATGCCACCTCCCCACTGGCACTCAAAATACCCATTTGCCTGCTTCGGGTTCACGCCATTTTTCCCCAACGCGGTGTAATCTGACCTACGTTCCTGCATACGTTTTGTCGTTCGTAGGGGCATCAACTGTGAACACTGTATCTTCCAAACCGAAGCCATATGTCATTGCTTTTGCCGCCTGGCTTGCAGCAGTGGTATTTGTGTTCGTTTCCCTTGGCGTCTACGCAGGCACACAAGGCCCCCGTTCGCTGCCTCCCAGCCAATGGCCGACGAGTTCTAACCTCGAGCGAACGATCGACTCTCATACTTTGCTGGTCTTTCTACATCCTGGCTGCCCATGCAGCCGGGCAACGCTCGACAACCTGCTGCCAATCAGTACCACTCCCTCCCTGTCGATCGTTCTAGTATGCATGGGAGACGAGTTCCATCCCGGCGAGAATGCGAACGACTTTGCCTCGTGCCGCCAGCAGTTGAACGAATGGAAGACGCGAAACAACGTTTCCCTGCACTTCGATACCAAAGACGAGGAAGCTCATCGCTTTCAAGCCAAGACCAGCGGCCACTGCATGCTGTTCAATGCCCAGGGGAAGCTCAAGTTCAGCGGAGGAGTTACCTCTAGCCGAGGCCATCAAGGCGCAAGCGCTGGACTAGCAAGCCTTGAAGCCGCATTGAATGGCAGCCCTGAGTACGAGACCTATCCCGTGTTTGGTTGTCCGCTGCACTCGAAACCTCATAACTCATCGTCAAACGATATCGCACCAACGCCCAAGCGTTTGCTACCTGCCTGCTGTAAAGGAAATTGCCGTGCTTAAGAAGATCCTGTTTCCGCAATACCTTGGGCTTGATCAGGAAGAGCGTTCTCTCTTGCGACTTGAGGAGCAAAAGGCAGATGCCCACACGAATCGCTTGTTCGCAGGGCTCATGCTGCTCCAAGCGATCATCGCACTTGGAATGGCGATTTTCCTTACGCCACAAACGTGGGCTGGAACGCAGTCCAGTGTCCATATGCATGTCTGGGCCTCTGCGATTCTTGGATTCTTGCTGGGCGCAATCCCTGCTTACCTGGGCTGGTATCACGGCGAAAACCCTCTGACGCGTTATGTCATGGCTGTTTCTCAAGCAGGCTTTTCCGCGTTATTTATCCATATCAGTGGCGGTCGCACGGAAGTTCACTTCCATGTTTTTGCTTCCTTGGCATTTCTATCACTTTATCGCGATCCACTTGTTTTGCTTTCAGCCACATTATTCACGGCCGTTGACCACCTGGTACGCGCCGTGCTATGGCCGCACTCGATCTTTGGACTTGCCGATCCGGCTTTGGCTCTGGCTCTCGAACACGCTGCATGGGTGGTCATTGAAGACGCGGTTCTGCTGGTGGGAATTTATTCTTCCTTGAGAACGTCGAACGCACGAGTTCGCGAACAGATCGCGAACCGCCGTCAACATACGGTATTGCGTGAGGCGATCGACCAACTCCGACCGGTGTTCGATCGTGCCGCCCACGGCGATTTGACGGTCGAGATACCAAACGTCCAAGATGGGCTGGTGCAGTCTCTGCGTACGGATCTCAGTCGAACAATCGATTCGTGGAATCGCGTGATTGCTACGTTCAGTCGCAGTGTGGAGGGGGTCGCAGCCAGCTCTGGCCATTTGCATGGCAGCGCATCCACGCTGTCCTCTGGAATCCAGAACCAAGGTCAATCACTCGACGCGATCTTACAAGAAGTGTCTGTCCTGAATCAGTCGATCCACTCGATCCGCGAGAACGTGGCACGTACCGAAGCCGTTACCATCAGCGCCAGTGAGATTGCCCAACTGGGTGAAGCCTGCCTGACGGAATCGGAAAACTCGATGAAGACGATCGAGCAGAGTGCGGATCTGATGATCGCTACGATTGGGACGATCCAGGAACTGGCCAAGCAGACGAACTTGCTGGCATTGAATGCCTCGATTGAAGCGGCACGCTCTGGCGAAGCAGGTCGCGGTTTCGCGGTCGTCGCACAACAGGTCAAAGAGCTCGCTTGTAGCTGCGACGAAAATATCACGAAAGTGACCCAGCTCGTCCAACAGACTCGCGAACACATCCAAGTCGGCGTCGAAAAAAGCAGCCGCACCGCCGGCCAGTTCAAAGAGGTTTGCTCCGCCGTTCAATCGATCAATACTGAAACGAACGAGATCGCTAAGCTGACGGCGTCCCAGTCCGATTCGGCCCAACGATTGCAGGCCCAAGTCGCCAGCCTGCAGGCAATTCAGCAGACTACTGAACAGAACGGACAGCAACTTTCCAACGAAGGAGACAACCTCGCCATTCTGGCCAAGGAACTTCGTAATTGCGTCCATCAGTTCCAGTTTCTGGAGCATGACAAACCGCTGGAAAACTCGATGGCGACCTAAACCAGGCGAGTGTCAAATCGAACGAAAAACGACTTTTGCTTGTTGTTGACGGTGGGTTTCCTATACTGCACGTTTGATGGCATTGTGCAGTTACCCTCCTCATCATCAGGCTCGTCTTATGCAACATGACGTCACTAGCCTCGGGTTCGTCAAAACGTACGTCTATCCAGCACTCGCTCTCTTCTTAGTTCCACTGGCTTGTCTTGTATTCTACGAATACGTCCAGTCGAGCTACGATCAAGAGTTTCTTGACGCCGCGATCGCTGAAATCAATGCGGACGCAACGCTAACCCCCGAGGAGAAAGCGCAGAGCATCGAGGGTGCCCGGAACCTTCCCCTTTCATGGCTATTAGTCATTGACGACCCCGAAGTTGCCGTCTGGCGAGCGCAACTTCCGACGGAATACCTCTACTACAATCTGTCTCTCATTTGGGCGATTCGCATCTCTTGGTTCTGCATTCTGGCCGGCATCGGGGCGTTCATGCTGACAGGATTCATGGTCATTCTTTCACTTGGATCTCAATGGATGCAGTATTACAGCTTGCTCCTGGGCTGGTATACGTTGCGAATATTCTGCACGCTGGAAGTGATTGCCCAGGCCCTGCTCGTCTTCTCACTGTCCTTCTGGATCCCGGCCTTCTTCTTCAATATTTTCATCGTCAAATTGCTGTTCATCATCGGCTTCATTGGAATTTGTGCGGTCGGTGCGGTGATCGCTGCGATCTTCAAGAAGGTCGACAATGACTTTGTGATTGAAGGGGAAGAAATCACCCGCGAGATGGCACCGGCACTGTGGTACGACCTGGAGCGACTGAGCAACTCGATGGAAACGGCTCCGCCAGACCATGTCATCGCAGGTATCGACGACAACTTCTTCGTCACCCAGATGCCGGTTCAAGTTGCCGGGCATGAAGATCAAGAGCCACGCACCATCACGGGCCGAACACTCTTTGTCAGTCTTTCGCTGCTGAAGAAATTACCCCACCAGGAAGCAGACGCCGTGCTGCTGCACGAGTTGGCCCACTTCAGCGGAAACGACACCACCTACACGCAAAAGATCGCTCCTCTGTTGTCGCGATACGGCCATTATCTGCAAGGGCTTTATGACGGAGGCATTTCGCGACCGGTCTTCTACTTTGCTGTCATGTTTCGGGCGCTGTACGAGTTATCGCTGGGCAAACTGAGCCGACAGCGCGAGTTCAGGGCGGATCGCCTTGCCTCCGAGAAGACTTCCCCCGAGTCGATGGCACATGCCCTGCTTCGCATTACGGCCTATTCTCAATATCGCCACGAACTAGAGCAGGAGTTCTTCGAGGCCGAAGAAGCCCATGAGCAAGTGAATCTCTCGCAGCGTATCGACGGAGGCTTCCAAAACTTTGCCACCGCGTTCGTCGACAAGCGAGACGTCGGCCAACTGGCAACAGCACATCCCTTCGACTCGCACCCACCTCTTCAACAACGATTGGAAGCCCTCGGTTTTCGTGCATCTGCCGACGCGATGCGGGACGCGCTGTACGACGATTCGCTTGGCCCCTGGTTCGAGAAGATTGACGGGGCCGAAACGTTAGAGCGTGCTCAGTGGAACCAATACGAAGAACGCTTCCGCCAATTCCACGAGCAAATCCTGGCCTATCGCTATATCCCATCGAATGAGACAGAGCAGGAACTTGTGGAGAAGTTCTTCCCCCCTGTCGAGCGAACTGCCGCCAAAGACCGCGCGGTCCGTTTTGACTTCGAGAAAGTTGTCTACGAAGACTGGGACCAGCCCTTGTACTATCGCGAGATCGAAGGGATCACCCTCGAAACGGAATGGGGAACGCGGCTTGATATCGTGGTGAAGCGTGACGGCAAGAGCAAGACCCTCAAGCTGCCAGTGAGCAAGAAGCAAAATGAACAGCAAGAATTGATCGGGACCATGGAGCAGTATTATGGTCGGGCCGCTACGGCAATCGCTTACCAGGCAAGCCTGGCGCAGATAGACAATCCTTCTCCCGATGAATCGCTGAGCAACGAGACCTTTTCGATCGAATGAGCCTTTGACGCTCGCCCGACCTCGTTAACACTCTCACTCTTTTCCCACACACAAGGATTCAATCTGGAACGTCATCTGAGCGAGAGCGATTGAGTGCCCCTTGGCATTCGCGTCGCCAGCTCGCGGCGATATTCGATCGGATAGATAGCTCGCTCCGCCATCTCCGGATCGTAGGTTGTCCACGTCTCGCGGTATTGGCCAGCAATCACATTGCGAAGCATTTCCGCATCGAACCAGCGGGCTACATAGACTCGCTGGTTCCAGACTCGCCGTGGAACCTGACCCGGCGAGCGCAACAGACGCCAGGCCACCACTTGATAACGAGCATCAACGTGGCTCCACTGATAGAAGATTACCTGATCGAGAACAGGATGCCCCGATGAATCGTAAACGTGATTCACCTCGACGAGATCAACCTGGTCCAAGATCGCAGGATCGGAAGGAACAAGGCCTAACCAGGCACAGGCTAACAACAGGGGGACCATGACAAAGCCTCAAATCGATGTGAGTGTCTGCTTCACTTCCCCCTAGCACTTTAATTCTTCGTCTCTGCCATCCTTAAATCAATTGTTGGTGGTTCATGCGGCGCATGAAAAAAGCGAGGATGCCAGTGACATCCTCGCTTTGTTTTTTATCAAGCGAATGATCCGGTGATCATTAATACTCAGGAATAACCTGACCGTCCTGACGGTTTGCCAAGCTGACAAGCACTTGGCCAGCAACCGTTTCGGAGATGAACTGGCACGAACCATCGGTCAGAACCGTCAGTACACCGCCTGGGTGAGGCGAGTTCAGCGGAATGGAAACTTCACCGGCGGCACCGTTTGCTGGATTGGTACCATTGTTTGGCGAGTTGATGCCACCGAGGTAAGGCGAGTTGGAGCTGAAAGCAGGGTCAATGTCAATCGTGGTGACATTCTGGGCACTACCAAAGTCACCAGCAGTCGAGTTGTCTTGCCATGCACGACCGTTCCAAGCACCACCGCCAGCGGTACCACCGGCACCGTAGCTGGTGCGGATGTTGGCCGACTGCTTAGTACGGTTAGCATCGTAGAAGTAGTTGCTGCTTTCGCTGATCATCATGGTGTTGCTGGTACCGTCGGTAGCAGCAGCCATGTTGATTGGGCTCGAGCCGTCACCACGGGCCACAACCATACCGTTGTAGTACTGGGACTTCTTGGTCGTGTCGATGTTGACCACGGCAGTGCCGTTCCACTTCTGGGCAGTACCACCGATGCCGGTGTAGCTGGTCAGCTGGAAGTTGTTGTCGATTTCCGGCAGTGGGCTGGATGGACAGTACAGACCATCAACACGCAGCGTGACGAGCACTTCGTTCGTTCCAGCGTTGTCGGCGATGAAAGTACCGTTGTTAAAACCGCTCCAATCAAGTTGATCGTAAGCAGCACCCTGCTCGATAAACGGCAGCAGGCGGACGAAGAACGAAGGTGCCGTACTGCCTGCACCGGTCGCACAAGCATTGAAAGGCATCTTCAAGTAGGTGTCGTGGTAGTTGTGCATTGCCAAGCCGAGTTGCTTCAGTTGGTTGTTGCACTGAATACGACGAGCGGCTTCACGAGCCTGCTGAACGGCGGGCAGAAGCAATGCGATCAGCACACCAATGATGGCAATCACAACAAGCAGTTCCACCAGGGTAAAACCCCGGCGGGCATTCCAAGAATGAGTCACGTACGTCTCCTTCTCTGTTCCCAGAGAGATACAAGAAAATAGAACTGAGATGTGGTAACGAGCCCTCGCGAAACACAATACGAGAACCGGTATTCCGACCCCGAAGGTGATTGCCTTCGTGCCTCTATGGCCGTTCAACCCAGCGTAAAGCAGCGAGATCAATAAGGAATCTTACTGCATAAAATGTGCTGCGTGATTCTTTATACTCCAGTTTCTTATGTTAACGAGTAGCAATCACCTAACTATAAAAAACTAATTTACCTAACAGTCCTGCCACCCCCTCAATGGAGAAGTTCTCTTCCTAAAGGTGCTTGTGCGTACCCACAGAGATGATTGTGAATTCTTGCAAAGGCATTCTCTTCAATATTTGAAAGTTTCGCCTTGCACCCAGGTGGCCAAATTTTGGGCCATTCTGTTTAATCAACCACTATCAATAGACATACACCCAATAACGTCGACAAACTCCCCATTGACAGCAGGCCCCTTCTGCTGCACTCCTCTTTCGGGTAAGCCTGACGAGGGCCAATGACACATCCACCCAGACCGGCAAAACACGCTGTAGTTTATGGCCAATCACGCGCCCTTCGAACCTTTACGATTCAGGCGGATTCCCCTCCTTAAGTCGAGTGCGTTGAGCACACAAAGAGACCACTCTTTCATGAGGCGTACTCATAACGCCTCCCCCCAACCTGGAGACCACCCGAAGGTATTGCAAGGCCGTCTCAGGAGCCTCTCTAAGCATGGGGACGTAGGCCTTCTGTAAAACCCAGTAGCCCACAAACACGATCGCTGCGGCCGGAAGCACACGCACGAAGAAGGGAGTGGCGACGATCGTGGTCGTGCTCAGCGACAGCAGAAAAATAGGAATCAAAAGATACATCACAGCCCCACCAAATAAATCTCGCAGCTCTGCTTCGATCTGGGGCAGGCTCATCGCATCGACCGGTCGCCGATAAGGCTCGTCGGGCTCTGGCACATCGGGAAGAGGCTCTTGTTCTTCAATCATTGGCGATCCATGCGGTTGCGGGTTTCAGGTCGCTTCATCCTAATGTCCAACCACAAGAAATAAAAAGACGCCCTGACCTTCGAAAGCCAGGACGTCTTCGACATGGTTCAGGTATGCATGCTTGGCTATTTTGATGTTAACTCAAAGTCGAACGTATTAGGTCCGAGTTCTACCGTTCGAGTCAATTCACTCTTTTTGTTGTATCGCACGGGAAGCGGGTCCTTGAACGCCGGTCCGCGATAATCGTCCGGCTGAACCGGTGGAACGGTACTTATCGAAACGCGATGTTCGCCAGGCACAACCCCTTTCGTATCACGAATGTAAACCAACTCGTACGAACCATCCTCATTGGTAATCGCAATGGACGGACGCCCCTTGCCCGGCGTGAATGTAACCATGGCACCGGGATAGGGATTGCCATTGAGCGTGACAACGCCGGTTGCTTGGCCCAAGTCCCCATATTCCTGCTTGCCGCAGCCCAGAGACAGCAGCACGAAGGATAACCCCAGGACAGCAGTGACACGCTTCAATTCATAGGTGAACATTCCGCATCTTTCCCCGTCTTTTGTAATAGACGAACTCAGTTAACTAATCTGTATTTGCAATGAATAAAAAGTCAGACACTGCCGCTGGAACCGCGGCAGCGTCTGGGCGACCAACTTAGAACGAACCAAGAACCGCCCCATCTTGTCGATCGGCCAGGCCGGTCAAGATCGAGAAGTCAACGGTTTCGGGCAGAAAGCGTACCGAAGCATCACCCAAGGTGACCAGCACGCCGCCTGGGTGAGCGGAGATTAGCGGAATGTTCGCGTGATAGTTCGCGCCGTTGCCTGTGCCTCCGGTAGTGGCGATCGGATAGCGAATGGTCGTAACGTTCGCTGTCCAGGCATACGTGCTGTCCGTGGTTCCGTCACCGCCATACCAAGAGCGGCCTGCGTGGCCACAGCTTCGACGATTGACTTTGTTACCGCTGGCATCGTAGAAGTAGTCACTCTGTTCGCTCACCATTATCACGTTGGACGTCCCGTCGGTGGCATTCTTCAAACCAATCGAGCGACTCTTCGTGTTCACCGGAACAATCATGCCGCTGTAAACGGAAGTGCCGTAGCTGGTGTTATCTTGCGGAGACGTTGAAACGACATTGGTCGTTCCGCCTCGCCAATACGAACCAGTAATCCCTACGTAGTTCACTAGCTGCAACTCCACGGCACCATTGGCGTTCGTGTTCTGAGTTTCCAATTCCGGCAGTGGGCTAGACGGGCAATTGAACCCGGGAACTCGCAGCTGCCCTAGAACAACCGAATTCGGACTAGGACCATCCTGCATCGAAAAGTCGCCACTGAAAACGATTTGATCATAGGCAGCAGACTGTTCGACGAATGGAAGCAGTCGAATCAACCACGAGCACCCTCGTTGCATGCTGCCAGAACTATCTTGCGGCACCGCGTTATGTGGAAGATTCAAAAATGTATCGTGGTAGTTGTGCAGGGCCAGGCCAAGCTGCTTTTGATGATTGGTGCACTGAATCCGCCGAGCAGCTTCTCGTGCTTGCTGTACCGCGGGAAGCAACAAGGCAATAAGAACACCGATGATGGCAATCACCACCAACAGTTCAACAAGCGTAAATCCGTGGGAGTTCTTCTTCATTGGCAGGCTCACTTCAATGGTCGAGGATTAATGATCGATGGTGTGATTCGTGGCAGGAAGCACAGGCCAATGGCCTGTGCTTGTTTATCGAGGAGGGAGTTGAAACAATCTTGGCAATTAGAATTCGCCGAGAACGTTACCGTCTTGGCGATCGGCAAGACCTGTCAGAATTGCAAAGTCAACGGTCTCAGCGAGAAAGCTGACCGAAGCATCACCCAAGGTGATGAGGACCCCACCGGGGTGAGCGGAGACCAGTGGAATATTCACTTCGTAGTGCTGGGTGTTTCCAACACCCCCTTCGGTTGCAATTGGGTACCGAATGGTCGTGACATTCGCCGTCCAAGTTCCGGCTCCTCCGCCGTTGCCCCACGTGTGCCCCCAATGCCCAGAACTCCGACGATCGATCTTGGTACCCGATGCATTGTAGAAGTAGTCACTTTGCTCACTTACCATCATCGTATTGCTCGTGCCGTCTGTAGCAGACTCCAGGCCAATCGCGTTACTCTTTCCACTCACTGGCACAATCATTCCGTTGTAGACTGAGTCACCGTAACTGCTGTCCTGCGGAGAGGTAGAAACGGTGCTTGTTGTTCCGCCCATGTAGTACGAACCTGTAATACCAACGTAGTTGGTGATCTGAAACTCTACGTTACCGTTGGAATTCGTTCCTCGCGTCTGCAAAACGGGAAGTGGGCTCGAAGGACAGTTGTAACCAGGCACTCGCAATTGATTGATCACTGCGGCATTGGGACTCGGCCCATCCTGCATCGTCCAATCGCCGGAAAATTGAAACTGATCGTACGCGGCATTCTGCTCCATGAAGGGAAGCAATCGAGTCAACCACGAGGGGCCTCGCTGCCGTGGGGTGCTAGAGCTTTGCGGAACAGCGTTGTACGGGAGCTTTCCGAACGTGTCGTGATAATTGTGCAACGCCAACCCCAGTTGCTTCTGGTGATTGGTGCACTGAATACGGCGGGCCGCTTCACGAGCCTGCTGTACGGCTGGCAGCAACAACGCAATCAAGACACCGATGATGGCAATCACCACCAGCAACTCAACCAACGTGAAGCCGTGACGACTTCCCTCATAGCGAGACATGCCTCTACTCCGGAATGAAAGACTGAACAAGAGAACGTAATGGCGCATCCGGTCCCATTAGGGAATGGATCGACATAGCTAGTATTCAAATCTTGTACCCAGGAAGAAAAACATATCCTCAGCTTGAGGATTCCCGCAGTACCATGCCATCACCGCGAATTACCCCTGCACTAACACGGGCCTAGAGGGCGACCATAGCCCATAAATCAAAGACTTATACCAATAGCTTAATAAAAGAGTTTCTTACAGCGACACCTTTTCAGTCCTGTGTGCTCAGGGCGCAAGCACTTTCCATTGGGGTCTGCTCAAAAACAATGCTTCCACGAGATATCATCGAGCACTAGCCATCTATCCGTGGGGATTCCGGTTATTTTCTGCTCAGCAGTCCTGAATCACGGGGGTCAACCACCCAAAAAGGAGTAAGGAAAGATAAGCCCCCCAAAGGCATTGCATGCCGAACCGCAGAAGTTGTGACAATTTGCCTCCTTCTAGGCGGTACCCCCATTCACCGGAATGACCTGACCGGTGATCCAGCCGCTATCTTCACTGGCGAGAAATACGACGACCGGCCCCATGTCTTCCGGCTTCCCAAGCCGTCCGAGAGCCGCCATCTTTCGCATGCGATCGATCTTTTCTTCGTCGTTGTTACCGAGAAATAATTCGGTCTCCGTTGGCCCTGGTGCAACGATATTCGACGTGATCCCGCGGTGCCCTAATTCTTTGGCCAAGCTGCGCGAAAGTTGTTCGATCGCCCCTTTTGTTGCACAGTAGGGACCATAGGTTGGCAGGAACATGCGTGCTGCCGACGAGGAGATAGAGATAACCCGTCCTCCATCCGTCAGGCGGACAGATGCCTTGCGCATGCCATAAAAGGCGCCGTTGACGTTGACCTGCATTAACCGGGCAAATTCCTCATCGGTCGTGTCTTGAATCGTCTTGTAATGCACGACGCCAGCGTTGTTCACCAGGATATCGACTTTACCGAATGTCTCTTCAGCAACGTCAAATAACTTCGTGACATCGGCCGACTGCGCAACATCTGCCTGCACGGCCACAGCCTTGCCGCCAGCCGATTCTATCCGAAAGACAACTTCGTCGGCCGCGTTCTTATTGCTGGCATAGTTAACCACCACGTTCGCCCCGGCAGCCGCGAGACACTCGCAGAGATTGGCCCCAATTCCACGTGAACCACCGGTGACAATCGCGGTCTTGTTTTCCAACTTGCGCATGGCCATTCCTTACTTCGAAACCTTGGGACTTTTACAGAATTAAGAGGGCCTATGGGCAACAAATCAACCCAGGTCGAATGTTTCGTACCCGCCGCATCGAATCACGGCCTGGACGCGAAAGAAGACACTTTCTTCGTAACCCACGGTGTCGTCGGATGGCATGTAGACCTTCATCGGCGGATCGGTATAAAAGCGGAAGAAGCGATCTTGCGGGGGATGAAACCAATCGCGATCAGCCACCAGCATGCCAAATGGCTTTGCCCCGCCTAATTTCCTCATGAAACGCATGATCCCGGACTCCTGGATCTTACCGATCTCTTCGAAACGAAAAGACTGCGTTCCATCAGGCGTTTCCACCTGCAATCCAGTCGGCCACACGGTCACCGAAGTCACGTCAGTAAACCATTCCACACGCGATGGGGTGAACGTGATCTTGAAGTCTGGTTCGTGAGTTTCCTGCTGCACGGCTTCGCGTCCTTCGCCGAGGGCTAATCGATATCCATAGGCACTTCGTCCCAGGGTTCATCACAGAAGAGCCACTCCAAGGCGTGCCGTCGATTGATGATGATGTACGGTCGCAACCGCTTCGGCTTCTTGGGCAGTTCGAGCTGGTGTTCCGTTTCGTGCTGGATTGCCCAGTGAATGCAGTAGGCCAGGTCTAGCTTCGGTGCGATTTCTTCTACCGATCGCAACTGACATTTACTGCGAAAAGCTTCGCTCGAGGCCGAGGCCTTCAAGTTGGGAAACATGGACACCATATCGTTGGTGCATGTCTGATTGAACTCGAGGGTATCATGAACCTGAGCAAGCCAGGCCAGAGTCCAAATGGTCTCGACATGCGGTTGAAACTTTTCGACCGGGCTTTCATCCTTGCTTCGCAGATAGAGCGACTCTTCTGGCGTGACCTTCTCGAGCAGCCCCTCCTGGGCCAGCCATGACCACCCCAACTGCTTGGGAAGACCGAAAGAACATGCTACGCAGGTAAACAGGCACAACATGCGATCGACCAGTTCCTCTTGCGTTCGCTGAATGGCAATATCGCCCAGCAGCGGCAAGTCCGAGTTAACCGGATAGCCCAGCTTCTTGGCCTTGGTCAAGCTAATTCTGCGAACGGTCTCAGGTTCCATAATTCGTTCCATCTTCGGCAATTGAGATAGCAACAGGCATCAGCACACGGCCGATCGTCCGGCCTACGACTTCTGCCCGGTAAAGATCAAGTGCAAGCCTAACCCCACAAACAGGGCACCGGTCACGCGATCAATCCACTGACCAGTCGAGGGACGACCTCGCAGCCAACCACCGACCAAGCCGCTATAGTACCCCAAAAGGGAATAGCTGAGCGTCACCCACAACCAAAAAACGATCCCCAACACCAACAACTGCGACCAAGCCGGCTGGCTAGAGTCGATAAACTGCGGCAGAAATGCCAGAAAGAAGAGCCCCACCTTGGGGTTCAATGCGTTGCACAAAAAGCCCCGCAGGCAAGCCTCACTAAAGCTTTGGCGGGGAACTTGTGCATCCAATGCCATTCCCTCTCCCTTGGCTGGAGCGACTAATGCTCGGGTGCCCAGGTAAATCAAATACGAAGCTCCAGCGTACACGATAAATCGGAACGCCCACGGCGACGTCGCAACGACCGCCGAGATCCCCACTACGGCTAGAAGTGTATGAAAGAGGGTACCCAGGCCGACACCAATCGCAAAACCCATCCCCGCTTGTCGACCGCGACCGACCCCGTAACTCAAGATCCCCAACATATCTGGCCCCGGCGTCACGCTAATCACCAGCATGGCAAACAAAAAGTAGGGAAGCAATTCAATCGGAGGCATGCAGCGAGTTCTCTCAAGGAAACAGCGGGAAACCAATGAGCCAGCAAAGATTCCTAGCCCAATCAGTCACCTACGACAAGACATCTAACCTAAAAGTTCACAGGCATCGGCCACTTGGCTAATCACTCTGCACGACTCTCTTCAGATAGGCTTTGAGCTGCCGCTCCATTTGCGAGATCCGATCATCATGCCTCGATTCGTTGGCCACGTTATTCGCTTCGATCGCGTCGGAATTCAGATCGTAGAGTTCGCGAAAGACCTGACCATTACCCAAGTCGGTCTCGATATACTTCCAACGGGCATCACGCACGGCCCACAGAGGTTTGCTTCCCAACTGCGGCGTCGGAGCCTCATAGAGGAAACTCGTTCGCCAGTCGCTAATTGTTTTTCCTTGGACGATCGGCAATACGCTGCGCCCATGTAGCGACCTTGGTACTTCCAGCCCGGCCAACTCGTAGATCATCGCGGTCAAGTCGATGTTCAGCACCAGTTCACTGCGAACCTGGGGCTGTTGGCCGGGGCCGACAACGGCCATGGGAACACGCATCGATTCTTCGTAGGCAAGAACCTTGCTGGTGAAGCCATGTTCCCCCAGCATCCAGCCGTTGTCTCCCATCAATATGATCCACGTACTTTCACGCAGGCCACGCCGCTCGAGCTCGTCCAGGAACTTCCCAACAGCCGCATCCATTTGCTGAACGCTCGCGTAATAGTCGCGTGTGTGCTTGCGGATATTCTCTGGGTCGTCGTAACCGTACGACAGAGCCTGGGTGCGGCTGCGTGACATCGCCAGATATTTTGGCTTTCCTTCCAGGTCATCGTTCCACGTTGCTGCCAGCGGCATAGATCCGACTATGTACTGATCCTTGTACTCCTGCTTTGCCGGCCAGGTATGCTTGTGGTCCATATGTGGAACCTGCGTGCAGAGCCAAAGTGCAAACGGCTTGTTGGCCTCGGCGGCTTGATCGAGAAAACGCAGCGATTGTTCAACTGCGACGTCGTCGACGAAGCCAGGCATCACTTGCTTCTTTCCATCAATCATAAACTCGCGGTTGTACCACGTACCGTTCGACCAGCACGTCGAAGCAAAGTCGAAGCCGCAATCGCGCGGTGAATTTCCCAGATGCCATTTACCCGCCACACCAGTTGCATAGCCTGCCTCCTTGAGGGCACGGGCGAAGGTCGGTTCCCCTTTCTTCAGCGAAGCATGCCCAACCGCAGTCACCCCGTTGCGACTACCATAGCGTCCCGTCAAACAGGCGGCCCTGCTAGGCGAGCATATGGCCAGCGTCACGAACGCGTTCTCAAACCGCGTGCCTGCCTGGCACAGCTTATCGAGATTGGGTGTTCTGATCTGCTCGTTACCGGCGGAAGTGAGCCCGTCCCAGCGGTGATCGTCGGTGAGGATAAAGACAATATTGGGCTTGGTATTCTCTGCACGCAGGTGCGTCGAAGCCAGACAGCAAATTGCCAAAGCGGCTAGGTGAAGAATGGAAGGTCGCATGATTTCACAGGGAAAGTACGCAGAGTTCGAGACACGAATTCAGTAGTCAATATAATACGAGAGCCCAACCTTGCCGAATTGGACATGACTGCATCTATAAAACGGAACCCACTTTTGACTGAATATCGAGTCATCATCCCGGAAGAAGAATGGTCGCTGCTGGAATTCCAACAGGAAAGCCTTCCAGGCGTGGCCGTGATCAATAGAGCACTTCGCAGCTTCGAGCCGAAGATAGTATTTGCCTGGCACTTGTCGCTGCTGCTGAACTTTGAAGACTTAATCGACAACGGAATGCCGTCGCAATTAGAACGTGAAATCGTCGATCCCTTCTGCGAGCGTCTAAATGAAGAAATCCGTGGAAAGGACAAGCAGAGACCGAATGCTTTGTTCCTGGCCAGAATCACGTGGAATGGAACCCGCGAACTAATCTGGCGGGTGTTCGATCCGGAACTCCCTCACGCTTACCTCCAGGACCTCATCAACTCAGCCCCGCCGGAGTACCCTCGGCCCTTCGACTATCGAATGGACGAAGATCCCGAGTGGAAACTGGCACAGTGGCACCTGAGCCACAACGAAGATTAGTCGAGCCCCGAGGCCTCTCATGTCGATCTCGCCCGAACTCTTCCAGCCTTACAATAAGCAGATCGCCGAGGCTCTCGGGCTTTCCGAATTACGCAATGGCAGTTGGAGAGTTCAGAACACAGACGGCCATTCGTTAGTCTATTTTTGGCAAGCCGCGGTCATGCCTACGTTTCGTGGTATGAGTATACTGACGGTCATTCATACACAGCGGCTGAGTGATTCGGATCCCGTGAATTCAGGCAAGTGGAAAGGCGCCTTTGCATTGCCCAACAGCAAGTTGCAAACGCTGGAAGAAATCGCGGTCGCATCCATCCCGCACGATGTCCTTTGGGCGGAACTTAATCAAGTTGACTTCACCGAGAACATCGTTACCTCCTCTCGCGACGGCATCGGATATCATCTTGCGACCACCACCAACGACTTCAGTGCCGAGTTCAACTTTAGCAACCCTGAGTCGGCGTGGCTGAAACGAGTCGAGCGGGCACTGCTTTATCAATTGCAACGCATCGCGATGACTTCTCAGAGTTTGGCCGCGCATGAATATTTAGCGATGTGGAAAGAATACGTTGAACGATAGGAATTTAAATCTCCATGTCCAATACCACAAAGCCCGACAACCAATCGAATACGCTGCTTGATTCTGTTCTCAGCGAAGAAGGAGATCGCTCGTTCCGCGCGGTAGATAATCCCTCACCGCAGCAGCCCTACAAAACATCTTCGGACACCAAAGGCCTTATGATCCTGATGGTGATCGGCGGAGTCCTGACCATGGGAATCTTGCTACTAACACTTCCCGAATGGGCCCTCCCCTTTGTGCTCGGCGGATTCGCGGGCCTATTCATTGCTGTGAAGCTTGTGCTGGAAGTGCGACAGCTGCTGCGTAAGAGATAAACGGACAAGTCGGAATCAGTCGTCCGTGTTAATGCCAGCCCCAATCAAGAGACAAGTGGCTTCCGTGCCACTTGACCCGGGTATGCCGGCGGGTGGTGGCAGCAGGGTTACTACTATCATTACGAAAAACGGGTGCCGGGTCGACTTTTTTGAAAGTCATCCCGGCACCCGAATATGGTAAATCGACCTTTGCCTGGGTCGTTACTTGCAAGTTCGCATGGCTTCAAAACCGGACTGGGTCAGGCTGTAAGCGCCTTTGAACGATTCAGGAACCAAGTATTCCCTTTTGACCAGCTTGGTGAGTGAATTCTTGTGAGTGGCCAACATCGGCCCGGTGAAGCAGAGCATTCGGCCTGGATCCATCAAATACTGGCGGAACGTTCTGAGGACTTTCTTTTCGCCTTCGGTCAGCATGGGAAGCTCCTATGAGAAGGAATCGAAGAGCTCAGCCTCCTGCTATTAAATTGGCGACTTTTTCCGTAAAGTCGAGGTTGCTGATGCCATGCGATCGTCAGACGCATCTAACAATTGCGGGCAGGAAAAAAGAACGCCTTACGTCCGAGAAAGCTTCGTGCTTCTGGTAAGAAAGCGCCAGTTTTTCCACAGCAACTAGTATCGTACCATTTTTCACACGCAGATACCAGTACCCCAAAAGGATGGCAACCCAGTCCTTGGGGGCAATACGGTGAGAATGCCTACTTAAGCTTCTCGTTTTCGTGGTGACGGGTCGCGTCGCGTCGGGTTTTCTTTTCGAGATTTCGCCGGAGGGCCTCGGTCAGGTCGACACCTGTTTGATTGGCCAGGCAGATCACTACGAACAACACGTCGGCAAGTTCATCCGAAAGCTCGACCTTCTTGTCCGACGCTTTGAAGCTTTGTTCGCCGTAGGTTCGCGAAATGACGCGGGCCACCTCACCCACCTCTTCCATCAACTGGGCCAGGTTGGTGAGTTCCGAGAAGTATCTTACGCCGATCGTTTGGATCCACTGGTCGACGTCGTCTTGGGCCTGGCGAAGCGTCAGAGGGTTTTCGGTCTGTGTCACGGGGCAATCAATTTCGCAAAGGTTTTTTGAGCGTATTCTCGGCCGATTGTGTGGGCCTCGACCGCGCCGGCCGTATTGGGTGTCTTTCCTTCGACCGCTTGCTCTAAGACCAACAGGGGCGGTGTCTCAAGGTCCAATAGCATCTCGGCCAGTTGATCGTAATCGATGTCACCGGAACCGAATGCTTCGTCCCAGATCCCGTCGTGTGATTGACGCAGATGCAACTCGACGATCCGATCTTTGTACAGTCGCACCACATCGAACACAGCCACCTCCGAGTTACCGCACCCGCGAAAGATCCAATGGGCATCTAAACAGAATTTGACGTTGTCGGGGTCGGTCGAAGCCAACATGTGATGCAGTTCACGAGCCCCCTCGCGCAGTTCGATATCGTGGTTATGATACGCCAACTGCTGCCCCTGTTTTCGCAACTGAGCTCCGAGCAGATCAAGAGCATTGGCCTGGGTTCTCAGTTGCTTGTCGGATTTGTTCTGACTGCCGCCCCATTGAATGGGACTTGGATTGGTCACGATGATCCGCGTGCCGCAAGCTTCTTTCGCAGTCGCAGCAATATCGAGAACCGACTGAATACTCGCGGCGGCCTGGCCAGGATCGTGCAGCGTGCTGTTGACGTACAGCGACTCGACTTTCAGGTCATGCTGCTTGGCCGCGTCAGCGATTGCTTTCATCTGCTGCGGCGAGCCAGCGATCGGCTCGTAACCCACTAGGCCGCACGATTTCACTTCGGCCAACAGCGCGTTCAAATCTCCAGCATCGCGGTTACTGCGGCGATAGAACGTCCCCCAGGGATACTGCTGCGTGAAGATCGGCACGCTGGCCGCTTCAGCCGCATGCAGCAGCGACGAGGTGGCAAGAAACGGAGAACAAGCTGCCAGGACGGCAGCTTGCTTCGTGAATGCACGGCGACTGAGCATAGGCTTCTCAATCTTGATGGGGGTAGGCTGGCGAATTAAGGAACCATGCCGCCAGGAACGCCTTTGACGACAATCGCCACGGCGTCGTGCGGGTGCAGGCTTTCGAAGTGGCTGGCTTGAATGCGGTAGTCGATCACGCCTGGCATCGGGTCGATGGCCGATTTCATACGACGTGCTGCGTCTTCGCAGAACATAAGGTTCTCGCCGTTCAGGCGGGCAAACTCTTGCTCGTCGGCTCGCTTTACGGCAGCTTGAACCGCCGTATTCAAAACGCCTTCGACGCGTTGAATGATTTCGTCGATCGGCAGGTCTTCGCGCGTGTCATCCAGGTCGACGGTGATATCGGCATGGCTTCGCTGGCTATGCGGAACCGCAATCAACGTGTTGTTTGAGCCGAGCCAATTCAGCACGGTCGCGGCGCTCATCCAGTTGTGACCGTAGAACTGCTCTTCAAACTGCTGCTGCAGCAACTGTCGCGACAAAGCCGCCGAACACGGGCAAGCACTCGAATAAGTCAGCCGCACGTGAACGCGATACTTGACCGAGTCTCCCTGCTTCAAAGCCTCGATCTGGATCGGATAGCTTCGCCAGGCGGTGTTGTCCGACAGGAGCGAGGCCCGCTGGATCATATGTTCGAACGAGAACTGCAGGTAAGCCGACTGGCTCATTTCGCTGTGCGTTTCCAGGAAGCGACCAAGAATGCGTTCGATCTGCTTGCGCGAAAACTCGGTGTGCAGTTCATTCTGTAGGCTCAGGTAGAGCCGCGACATGTGGATGCCCTTGGTCGCCGGGTCGTCGAGACTGACGTAGGCATCAACCTTAGCAGGCGTACGCATCAGGACATCGTCTTCGCCGCGAACGAGAATCGCAACTTCGATGCCCGACATACCAACGCGATTGATCGGCGACAGAAACTGCGGAGCCGTGTCGTTCGCGACATCAGGCAGCAATCTTGGTGACGTATCCATTGCCAATGGGCGAGTCACTTCGGAAGCCAGTGGGGTGGCCGAAGTCGATTGCGATGATGTGGGCGAGTCGGTGGACATCTACGTTTCCTTAGCGGAGTATATTCGTGTGCGGTCGGAGTTTTCCTAGCGTAGGACCGGGAAATTCCAGTCCGGGCAACCGCAAAATGTTCGGAGTTCGCACAGATGGCAACCTCTGCTGGGCGGGGCCCTATCATAACCGATTCCCGGTTACCCATGTTAGGATGCCACCCCCAACCAGAGCGTTACAGGCAACTTATGCTGCCCCGCGAGGGAAAACTGAGTACACTAAGTAGTATTCCAGCCTTCACTTACTATTGTTGCCTGCGGTGTGGCTGGGCTCAACAATTGCTTTCGTGGCCGAGCACCTGAATTGTCGATAACTTATTTATTGACAATCGTTTCCAACCAGTTGCAAAAGTCAATCCACCCCCCGATAACCCCACGAACAAGATCGCAATTATGACTGCTACGGGTTCGCTCGGAGATTTCCCACATTACCGCCCTCGCCGGAACCGGCAAACCGAATGGTCGCGGCGGCTCGTGCGAGAAAACCATCTGACCGTCGACGATCTGATTTGGCCCATCTTCGTTCAGCCAGGCAAAGCCACACGTACGCCGATCTCTTCCCTGCCAAGCGTCGACCGCGTGACGATCGATCTCGCCGCGGAAGAAGCCCAACGTGCCGAGGAACTTGGCATTCCGGTGATCGCCCTGTTTCCGGCGACACCAAGCGAACTGAAGACACCTCAGTGCCAGGAAGCGATCAACCCCGATAACTTGGTTTGCCAGTCGGTTCGAGCAATCAAACAACTAGGTTTGACCGTCGGCATCTTGTGCGACGTCGCACTCGACCCATATTCCAGCCACGGGCAAGATGGCCTGGTCAAAGATGGCTATGTGGTCAACGACGAAACGGTCGAGATGCTGTGCCAGCAATCGATCGTCCAGGCCCAGGCCGGCTGCGACATCATCGCCCCCAGCGACATGATGGACGGACGCATCGGTGCCATTCGCAAGGCGCTCGATCACGACGGCTACCAACACGTGCAAATCATGTCGTACGCGGCCAAGTATGCTTCGGCCTTCTATGGTCCTTTCCGCGATGCGGTGGGGTCCTCTGGCAATCTTGGCAGCGGCGACAAAAAGACCTACCAAATGGACCCGGCCAATACCGACGAGGCGCTGCGTGAAGTAGCACTCGACATTAAGGAAGGGGCCGACATGGTGATGGTCAAACCCGGGATGCCGTACCTCGACATCGTGCAGCGTGTGAAGGAAACCTTCGGCCAGCCTACATACGTCTACCAGGTCTCAGGCGAGTACGCCATGCTGCACGCCGCCGCCGGCAACGGCTGGCTCGACCTCGACAAGACGATGCTCGAAAGCTTAACGGCATTTAAACGCGCGGGTGCCGATGGCATACTTACTTACTTCGCCCCTAAAGCAGCGGAAATGCTGAAGAAGGGCTAATCCTTTACCAACCCACGATAGGAACTCGCGCAGCATTGTCCCACGTCCTTGCTTCGTGGAGTTTCTAGATTTAGGCTAAATGAGGTTCTCTGGCTTTTCGCATTGCGGTCAGAGAACCTTCATCAGACGATCAGGTCGACCCTATGTCCTACACCCCAGTTCAACTGTTAGAGAATTGGATTCTGCGTCAGGCTTCCGATTCCGGCCAGGCATGGCTCGATACGCAGCGTGAAGCAGTCGCCACCGGCGATCTCAAATCGCTGTACATGGCCTTTGGCTTTGCTCCGCGAAAGATCGGCAAAGCCGATCTTCAGCTGACCGAGCGCGACTATAACGATGCTGCCGAGGCCCGGCCCGGTTGGATGCCGCATACCTGGACGATCGACCAGGCAGCTCGCGTGCTCCTGCTGATGTCCCTTCCTGCGGAAGACGACGCCGCGTTTTTTGTCACGCTGGAGAAGCTGTTCCAAACGGCAGAGATTCGCGAACAGATTTGCCTGTACCAGTCCCTGCAACTGCTGCCACACCAAGAGCTTTTCGACGACCGCTTATCCGAAGGCACTCGCACCAACGTCAAGTCAATCTTCGAGTCGATCGCACACCACAATCCGCTGCCGATGGAACTGATGTCGGAGCAGGCCTGGAATCAGATGGTTCTTAAGGCGCTGTTCATTGGTACGGCACTCGACCCAATCGAAGGGCTCGATCGTCGCGTGAATCCGGAACTGGCACGCATGCTGATCGACTTTGCCCACGAACGCCGCGCGGCGAAGCGACCGATTCCCGTAGAGTTGTGGCGAGTGGCCGCCCCGTTTGCCGATGAAATAGCATTAGAAGACATGAAAGCACTATATGCTTCCGGCGAACAGCTCGAACAATCGGCCATCGCGTTGGCCCTGGTTTCGACCGCTTCAGACGAGGCCGACGACATCCTGAAAACCAATCCTGAAATCGCCAAGCGAGCCGAAAGCGGCGAAATCACTTGGCGTGATATCGCTCAGCAAGCGTACTAGCATAGACATGCTACCGCTGGCTGAGTTGCTGATAACTGAACACTGACAACTGAAAACCAATTCCATGAAATTCATCGACCCCCACATTCACGTTACCTCGCGTACGACCGACGACTACGAAGCGATGGCCAAAGCAGGCGTGGCGGCGATCATCGAGCCGGCATTTTGGCTGGGGCAACCTCGCACCAACGTCGGTTCCTTCCAGGACTACTTCAGCAGCCTGGTCGGTTTCGAGAAGTTCCGCGCGGCCCAGTTTGGCATTCGCCACTATTGCACCATTGGGCTCAACTCGAAGGAAGCCAACAACGAGGCCTTGGCCGAACAAGTCATGGAGATCATGCCACTGTTCCTAGCTAAAGAGAACGTCGTGGCCGTGGGGGAAATTGGTTTCGATGACATGACCGCCCTCGAGGAGAAATACCTCCGTCTGCAGCTGGAAATGGCGAAGGAAGTCGACCTGCCGGTGCTGATCCATACGCCCCACCGCAACAAAAAGCAGGGAACGTATCGCAGCATGGACATCATCGAAGAACACGAAATCCCACCCCATTTAGTGGTGATCGACCACAACAATGAGGAGACCTGCGAAGAAGTCCTGCGACGTGGCTACTGGGCCGCGTTCACCATCTACCCCAAGACCAAAATGGGGAACGAACGCATGGTCGAGATCGTAAAGAAATACGGTCCAGAGAGAATCATTGTCGATTCCTCCGCCGATTGGGGTGTTTCCGACCCGTTAGCCGTTCCGAAAACTGGCAATTTGATGCTCGAGCGGGGTGTCCCGCAAGAGCACGTTGAGTTAACCTGTTACAAGAACGCTTTGGCTGCTTATGGCCAGAGCGGTCAGTTCGAGGAATCGGATTGGCTCACCCCAGAACCCATCGATCAACGTACGTTGTTTGAAGGGAATAGCGTTCTGCGGGGAGGCCAGGCTCCTCGAGTCGATAAGCCTGAAGACGATCGTATCATTCAATAAGCTCATACGTCTTCCAGCTTCAAGACGGATCGGTTTCCCGCAAGGGAAGCAACTGAACAGAGACGCTAGGCACCACAGTAAAAGGAAATGCGTTCGGAACCGCATTTTGCTTTCGCTATCCAGAGGCACCCAGCACTTTGCCTTAAGGGTCGTTACGTTTGCGACCCGACGACTGGACCAGCTTACTTACGGTGTGTTATGAGCTTTCATCGCAATGGCGCAAGCGACAAGTTGTCGCGGCGCGAACTTCATTTCGAGAACTTCGAAGACGTTCTCGGTGAAGCAAGAAGTCTTTCTCGTGTCGGTTACCACCGCGTATCGAAGTGGTCGCTAGGACAAATCTGCGATCACCTATCGCGATTCATGGATGCGTCGCTCGACGGTTTTCCGCCAGCACCTTTCTATGCCGCGATCGTTCGGCCGATTGCCCGCATGATGTACCTGGGCAAGATTCTGCGAAACGAGCAGATGCCGGCCAGGCTACCCACGCTCAAGGAGTTCACTCCCGGAGAATGGGCTGAGGATCCCAAGGCGATTCCTCAACTGGAAGCTGCAATCGCCCGAATTACCGACCCCAACGCCCAGTTCGTTCCATCGCCACTTTTTGGCAGTTTAACGAACGATCAGTGGCGAAAGGTTCACCTGTGGCATTGCCAGCATCACCTGGAATTCCTCATTCCAGCAGCTAAAGACGCAACGGCGTAAGCAGGGTCGACCGCCCATCGCGGCACAACGAATCGCGCGCTATTCGTTGTGCCGTTATTCAGGTTGATCCCCTTCGGACCTTGCCATTTGGCATGCAGCGTCGTATCCTGCGCGACAAACCCAGTTGTGTCGTTTCAGGAAAGACCCCATCCATGTCTGAAGATATGCATACCCCGGAGCCAGCGTGGCGTCCCCTTTCCAAGATCCAGCGTCGCGTGCTTGGCGTGCTGATCGAGAAAGCCAAGACAACGCCAGATGCCTATCCCATGTCCCTTAACGGTCTGACGACCGGCAGTAATCAGAAAAGCAATCGCGACCCTCAACTGAACCTGGAAAGCTGGGAAGTCGAGGAAGCGATCGAGCAGCTGCGCGAGATGGGTGCTGTCGCCGAAGTGCATGGAGACGGACGCGTCGTCAAGTTTCGCCACTATGCCAAAGACTGGCTGGGCTGCGATGGAAACGAACTTGCCGTGATGGCCGAGTTGCTACTGCGCGGTCCCCAAACCGTGGGCGAGCTGCGCGGCCGGGCAGCTCGAATGGGCAAGATTCCCGATATGGGCTCGCTGCAGCCACTTCTGGATGATCTCCAGCGAAAGAAGCTGATCATACCGCTCACCCCCAAGGGGCGCGGGCAAGTCGTTACGCATGCGCTGTTCAGCGAGAAGGAACTGACCGAGCAGCGCAACCAGTTGGGCGATGGACGAGTTGTCGAATCGCATGTCGAACCGCCTGACGCCACGTCGATCGCCGAACCAGTCCAGCGTCCGGTCAGCCCCGAGCCAACGTCTCCTCCGCCAGCGCCAGTTGCTACGTCGGCAACCGCGTCTTCCGATAGTTCGGAGATTGCCGAGCTCCGCGCAGAAGTGGCCGCCCTGAAGGCGGAACTCGAACGCCTGAAGAAGGACGTTGAAGATATCTGGTCGAGCATGACCTGATCGGCATCTTCACGCCCCTCACAGTAACGGAAGTTGCCGTGCGAGTTAACTTCGCTTTAAGGTGCGTTTTAGTTTTGACGAATCAGCCTGCATTAATCGCTGCGCCAATTGCTATCCGCGAGAGCGTGATTGAGAATGACTCTCGCTGTGAAGCGTTCCAATTGGGTCGGCACCGTCGTATACGGTGCCGGCCTTTTTTTATGCCAGCAAACAGGCACTAAGCGCGGAACTGTCGAAATCGATTAGTATTCAACCCACTTCCAGCCGATAGGCGCTTCCAGCTCTTTTTCTGCAAAGTAGGCCCATGGCGTGTCCGGGTGTTCTTTGATGACACGTTCGAGATACTCTTTGGCCTGCAGGCGGGTCTTTTCCAGGCGGCTACCAGCTTCTTCCAGGGTATCGGCCGGTTCGAGGTTCCACGTGTTGTGCGAAGGGTCCTCGAACTTTCGCCCCCCCTTCAGAATCGCGAGCATCTGGTTGTAACCATCGACGCGAGCCTTATTGGCAGCGGCGCGGCCCAGGGCCAGGTCGTAGCTGGCCTGCCAACGCTTATCGGTGATCTTATCGCGATCTTTCTCCCCTTCGGCCAGCGGATCGTAAATAGCGTTGATCAGCGGCTCTAAGCGTGCAGCAATGCGTTGGGCTCCATCCAGTGCGTTTTTCAGCCGAGCTTCGTCCTCCACCACGAACTGCGAAGCGGGATAGGTCATCGCTTCGACCTGTCCTTGCGAAGCAGCCTGATGCAGCGCGGCGAGCGCTTTGTTCTCGGAGAGCTGGGTCTGATACTGGGCTTCGGTCAGGTACTGTGGCGGGTACTTTCGCATCACCTCGTCCTCGAACCGTATGGCACTGCCTGGCCAAGGAGCCGAGCGAAGCCGCGACACGAGAAACGATCCACGCGTTTGATAGGCCAAATAGGTCAAACTGAATGGACCGTAGCCGCTATCGACGTCGTCACCGCCGAACCCGCCACTGTTGAACTTCATATCGACACGTTGCGAGTAACGTGTTTCCGGTCCTTGCAGCATCGCTGGTATGCCGTCGGTTCGCGATTCCTGCGGGGCGACTTCTGCCATCTTGCGTCCCATCGGGGCAGGCACACCAATCGCATACACTCGCACACCGGTCGTGTTGGCCTTTTCCACGATCGCGTCGACCTGTTGCCAGTCATCGCCAGCTTCATCAGTAACCACAACCACCATCAGCTCGCGAGCTTGCTGCTGCTTGATCGGGCCGTACTTATCGAAGACCTGGCCGATTGTGGCGAAGGTAGATTCCTTGCCCGAGTTGTCGGTCTGAATGGCGTTGAGCTTGCCGATCACTTCATTGAAGTCGGTCGTCGGCTGCTCGAGTACGAAATCGGTTTTCTCGCCAAAGCTGACAATCGCGGTAGAAAGAGCTTCTGCCGATTTTCCCCCAGGCAAGCCATTGGCCTGAAAGTCGGAGTACAGCTTCTTCACACCACTAGCCCACGAACTTCGCAGTTCGGAAGCACTGAGCGTCGAGTCAACGACCCAGACAATCATGGTCGGAGCGAAGTCGATGCTGCTGGCGATCTCCGAACGCAACCGTTCGACGTTTTCTTCGACACTCGAATTGGCTCCCACCGCTTTGCCGCTACCAAACCGGCTGGCACCGCCGCCTCGCAGCGAGGTCGTGCGAATCATCGTATTGCGAGCTTGGGCTTCTTTGGTCTGCACCGGCTTGGGATCCGCCTTGGGCTTAGGTGCCGGCTGTGCAGGAGCGGGCTGCTGCTTGGGCTCGTTCTTGGCCAGTGGATTGCGAAACTTGACGTTGTCTCCACAACCAACCAACATCACCACGCCCACGAGCGTCGCGGAGATCCATCCCAATGCGGCGTTGTTCACAGTTATCATTCGGCGAGGCATGTCAGTAGAGGCTCCCAAGGAAGAGAAATACGGCAGGACGACCGACTTTTATTCTACCCCTCATTTCAGTCGGGTCGAGTCGATGTCCGAGATTCCCTGTGCCAGCATCCCCCACCACAGCACTGATTGCTTAGGGACTGGCAATTGCGGCGAATATTCGAAACAATAACGCAGATCGAATACGAATAAGGATTTTTCATGCCCTCTGAGCAAACCCTCGCCGGAAAACGAATTCTCATCTTTGTAGGTGACATCTACGAAGATCTCGAACTGTGGTATCCTCACCTGCGCTTGAAAGAAGCCGGGGCCGAATCCGTTTTGGCTGGTCTTACCGCAGGCGAAACGTACGCCGGCAAGCACACCTATCCCGCGAAAGCCGATATCGCGATCGCGGATCTCGACCCCAACACGTTCGACGGTGTGATCTGCCCTGGCGGTTTCATGCCTGATCGGCTACGCCGAGAAGATCAGGTGAAATCGCTCGTTCGACACTTTCACGACAAAGGCCAATTGGTGGCCGCCATTTGCCACGGAGGATGGTTCCTGGCTTCGGCCGGTATCTGTCGTGGGACTCGCCAAACGGGTTCACCAGGCATCAAAGACGACATGATCCATGCCGGCGTTACCTGGGAAGATGCGGAAGTAGTCGTCGACGGCCATATCGTTACCAGTCGCCGCCCCGACGACCTCCCGGCGTTTTGTCGTGCGATCATCGGCGTGCTGGAGAAACAAGCCTAATGTCGCTCGCCCACCTCACGATCGCCACACAAGATTCCGCGGCTACGGCTAAGTTCTTTCAAGAGATCTTCGACTGGCCGGAAGTCCATCGCCCAGCTAACGTCGACCTGACAACCTATTGGCTCGATATCGGGCACGGCCAGCAGGTCCACGTGCTGCAGGTCGATGACTTCCAGGTGTCTCCATTCGAACGGGAATTCGGTCGCCACTTCGCCTTTCTTTTTTCGGCTGCCAAGCTCGTCACCATTCGCGAGCGACTCGCTGAAAGAAACGTCGACGTCATTCCGCCGATTCGCCCCACTCCGTTCGAGCGGTTCTTCTTTCAAGATCCCAACGGGTACATGTTCGAAGTAATCGACCAGGATAAGTTCGTCCAAGAGAAATAACTAAGCGGTACTGCAGTGAAAGCAACGGATTGCCAAAGTGTTCACGGATGGACTTCGCTGCAGAAATATCTCTTCGCGGCCCTGCTGGTCGGCACGTTTCTCTTTCAGCTTGCTTTGCTGCGTGCGGGACACGACTGGGGAGGTGACTTCGCCCAGTACTTGAGCCACGCACGCAACCTGGCCACCCTTGAAAGCTACGCTGACACCGGCTATGTCTACAACCCCGATGCGGCGGTCATCGGGCCGCGCGCCTACCCACCGCTCTTTCCGCTGTTTCTGGCACCGATCTACGCGGTCTTTGGCGTTAACTACACTGCGTTTCGTGTTGCGATTCTCGTGCTGTTTGTCGCAACGGTCGCGATTTCCACGATCCTATTCGCCAGACGACTATCACCATGGGCGTCCCTTTGTTTTGCAGGGCTGCTGGGTACCTGTCCAATCTTCTGGGATTTCCATCTATCCATTCTCTCGGAGCATCTGTTCATGCTGTGGTGGATGCTGACCTTCTATGTCTATCAGCGTTACCGCGGCGATCCCGAAAAACCTTCCGAGCACTTCGGACCGGCAATCGTAACCGGCCTACTCATATATCTGGCCATCGGCACGCGGACCGTTGGCATCGTGCTACCCCCTGCCCTGCTGCTGACCGAGGTTATCCTTTACCGCCGTTTAACACGCTACGTCGTGGTCAGTATCACGGCGGCCATTGTTTTCTATGCCTTTCAGAAGTTCGCATTTCCGATC
The DNA here is from genome assembly GCF_002967715.1 of Blastopirellula marina. Taxonomy (NCBI): domain Bacteria; kingdom Pseudomonadati; phylum Planctomycetota; class Planctomycetia; order Pirellulales; family Pirellulaceae; genus Blastopirellula; species Blastopirellula marina. The sequence goes on along the minus strand of NZ_PUIA01000016.1, from coordinate 36,065 downwards.
GGTGGCTCTGGCTACCTCGATCAGCTTTCCGAGATCAATGTCCGTACGCTTGCGTCGAACCTGTTTGCCGACTCGGTCTCGTTTCTGTACTTCTGGAAGAATGGCTACGCGAAGTGGCTTACCGCGGCGACCGGCTTCTTTCTGGGACTGATCGCAATCACTGGTTTCTGCAAAGAAAGCTGGCCGCGGCCGCAGCTTCTGGCCATCGCCAGCGTATTTTATTTTGTACTGATCGTGGTCTGGCCTGGTGCCAATGGCATTCGCATGACGTGGCCCTTATTGCCAGGCTTTTTGTTTTGGCTGCTGTATGCCCTGGAAAACGTTCCCGCATCAGAATCGTGGCGAAAGGTATGCCTGACAGGCTTTGTCGTCTTCACGCTGGCCTGCTATGTCGGCGAGTACTCCGCTTCCGAGTACGGCCTATTAGATGGTCCCGAGACTCCAGCTGCGCAAGAACTATTCGCAGAAGTCAACGAGCGGGTCGATCCAGAAGAGATGTGCCTGTTCTTCAAACCGCGTGTTCTGGCATTTTACACGCGTCGAAACTCGATCGGGTATCCCATCGATCTCAATCCCCAGTCACTCGATCGTACGCTGGAAACAGCCCAAGTCGATGTCGTGATCACGCGCAGCGACCAACTGCCAGAACTGGAGAGTCTTCTCAAGCAGGATGGCTTTCAGATCGACTGGTCGAATGCCGAGTTTCAGCTCTGGCGGAAAAAGGGCACGCCTTAGACGGCTGCCAACTGGCCTTGCTGTTCGAGCAAGACTTCTTTCACAATGTAACGTAGGCGAGGCTCGGCGGCCTGGGCGGCTCGAATGACATCGTACTTGCCGACACAACCCAAGTTGTCTGGCAGGCAGATGTTGGTCACCGTCGATAAAGCCAACACGCGCAAGCCAACCTGGGCCGCGACGATCGCCTCCGGCACGGTGCTCATACCAACGACGTCGGCCCCGATCTTCTTGAGAAAGCGGTACTCGCTCCGCGTTTCGTAGTTCGGCCCGGTCATGGCCGCATAGACGCCGCGATGATGCGGGATCCCTTCACGGCGGGCAATGCGAGCGGCCGCGTCGAGCAGTTCTTTATCGTAAGGACTCGACATATCGGGAAAACGCTTGCCGAGATTCGGATCGCTGTGCCCGGTCAGCGGATTGCGCCACATGAAGTTGATGTGGTCTTCCATCAGCATGATGTCGCCGCTTTGATAAGTCGGGTTCATGCCGCCGCTGGCATTGCTGACAACCAGAATACTAGCCCCCAGCGCCTTCATCACGCGAACCGGCAGGGTAATCGTTTCGAGCGAATACCCTTCGTAAACATGAAAACGGCCCTCCATGACCAACACTGGGACAGTGCCCAGTCGTCCACATACGAGTCGCCCCTTATGACTCAGGGCGGTAGAAGATGGAATGTGCGGCAGGTCTTCGTAGTCGATCGTCACTTCGACATCGACACCATCAGTCAGCGTACCGAGCCCTGTTCCTAAAATGATTCCGGCCAAGGGGCGTTCGTTCCATCGACGCCGAATGGCAGCAGCCAAATCCTCGACCTGGGCTTTAAGCTTGAACAAGCATCAACTCCTGTTCCCTTACCACTCTGGGCAAGTGGCCAACCGTGTACCAACATTGCCCCTCACCCTGGCCCTCTCCCCTGAGGGGCGAGGGGACAATAGTCGCGTGCCGTTACTAACCGGCGTACTCTGTCAGCACACCTTTGACCAGCGTTCGCAGCTTCGGTTCTGCTTTGTTGGCAATCGCAATGATCTCGGCCACATCGGCTGGCTTCAAGGCATCCGGCAGGCACAAGTCAGTGACAATCGAGAAGCCAACGGTCTTCAGCCCGCAGTGTACCGCGACAATCACTTCCGGCACGGTGCTCATGCCGACCAGGTCCGCGCCGATAGCACGCAGGAAGCGGTACTCGGCACGCGTTTCGAGGTTCGGCCCGGCGACCGCCACGAATACGCCCCGATGCGCAACGATATCTTCCTTGCGAGCGATGCCCAGAGCCTTGTCGATCAGCTCGTGATCGTACGGGGCACACATATCCGGGAAGCGTGGCCCAAGGCGATCGTCGTTGATACCGATCAGCGGGTTATCCCCCATCAAGTTGATGTGATCGTCGATCAGCACAATGTCGCCGCAGTTATAGAACGGGTTCATACCGCCGGCCGCGTTCGAGCACAGCAGCAGTTCGGCACCCAGGGCCTTCATCACGCGTACTGGCAGGGTAATCTGCTTGAGCGAGTACCCTTCGTACATGTGGAAACGGCCTTCCATCGCCACGACCGGAACCCCACACAGCGTACCGCAAACCAACCGGCCGCGATGGCTGGTCGCCGTCGAAGCGGCGAAGTGCGGGATGTCGGTGTATTCAAACGAGGCCTCTTCCTCGATCTCTTCCACCAGGCCGCCCAGCCCAGTGCCCAGGATGATGCCAGCCTTGGGGGTCTTGTTCCATTTCGCTTGGATAACTTTCAATGCGTCCTGGATTTTGTCGTACAGATCGAGCATGAGCGGGCATTCCCGTTTGGAACTGAACAGATGGGCCAACGTAGCCCCCGATTATGCCACGTTCCCTTCGAGCCACAAGTCCCGACATGTTATGGAGGGGATTCGGAGCGAATTCAGCGAGAAACAAGAGAAGAATTTCTGACCACGGATGAACACGGATAGGTTTTGAGTTAGCTGGTCGTAGGATGGCTACGCCTTCCGAGGCGATAGCCATCTTGAATCTATGAAAAAGATGGCTATCCGCCGAGGACGTCGGTAGCCATCCTACGACCTATTCCATCAACTCTTATCCGTGTTCATCCGTGAAATCCGTGGTCAGTCCTCTTCTTCCTATGTGAGTACTAAACCCTCACGCGATCGAAATCGACGGCGAATTTATCGCGGGAAAAGAGAACGCCTGCGTCGTCTTCAGAAACTCGCCCATAGAGACTTCCATCCAAGACCGGAAACTCCCTGCGCTGGCCATCTTCGAACTCGAACGTCACGAAGTAGCTGGTGCTGGCCGAACTGTTCTCACCTCCGCCGGAAACCTGAGTGCGTTTCCCGGTGACAATCGCCGCGATGGCATCGACCTTGCCATCGCGCATCGTCTGGAAGTTTTGGAACATACGGATCGCCATGAACACGCCCATCACGAACATCCCCAGAGGTACAATCCCCATACAAAACGGGATGATTGAAAACGGGAACGCCTGTTCGCTCATGCTGGCCACTCCGCCGATCCCAATCGCCATCACGGCAATGAACAGGGAGATGCCACAAAACATCGTGAAAAAGACCCCCAGAAAGATCATCTGCCCGATGCCTGGCTTGGGCAACTTTTCGATGCGCTGTGCCGAGAGTCGATCGACATACAACGGAGAAAGCTGGATGCGTCGGAAAATGTCCCGATCGTGCTGTTGGTTGGGGGATGTCGTACGCGAACCGCAAAACTCGCACGTTAACGAGTCTTCCAGCAAATTGGCTCCACAACTGGGGCACTTCATACGGCTAGGGTTCCTGATCGACAAGCGATGGCAACAAGGGACTCGGCAAATGAGGATTCGTTTCAAGTTAGCGAATATTGCGGCCTGATTCGATGACAGGCCCCGATTTTTGCCCCCAGGGCGTTATACTGGCGACATCCCGTTGCATTCTTTCCACCCCCAGAGATGCCAGAGCGGATGACCAAAGCGGAAACTTCCCAGCTTGAACTCCATCACGATGTCCCCTGCCCCGGCTGTGGATGCCTGTGCGATGACCTGACAATCGGCCTCGCCAATGGCCAGGTACAATCGATCGAGCCCCCCTGCGCGATGGCGAACGCCTACTATCGGCAGCCAGGCCTATCGGCAGACGATTGCCGCGTGGACGGTAGCCTGGCCACCACGGCCCAGGGCACGCAGCGCGCCGCCGAGATCCTGCAAGCCGCGAAAGCTCCCCTCTTCTTCGGCCTGGGAGAAACCTCGAGCGAAGCCGTACGACGCACGATTGACCTGGCGGACCGCGTCGGGGGAATCGTCGATGCGACGCACCCAACCTTCTACGATCCCACCGGACGCACCATTCAAACGACAGGGCTCGTCACGTGCTCGCTGGGTGAAATCCGCCAGCGAGCCGACTTGGTGATCTTCTGGGGCTGCGACCCGCAGACAACCCATCTGCGACACTGGCAGCGATATAGCGTGGAAGCGACCGGACGCTTTGTGCCAGGCGGAAGAAATGATCGAACGCTCGTGGGCATTGGCACGCCGAACAAAACAACCGATGCGTGCGACTCGTTCATCCCCCTGAAGCCAACGCAGCAAATCGCCGCATTGCATCACTTGATCGGTCTGGCACAAGGCAAGCCAGACCATCGCAGCGTGCTCGACGAAACACAAGACATGGCAAACGATCAGCTCGCGCAGCTTTACGAGCAACTGTGCCGTTCGAAGTATTTTGTGTTTGTGCTGGGTGATGAATTCCTGCGCCGAGAAGCAGGCCGGGTTCCGCTGGAACTGCTCGCCCAGTTCGTGCGGCCGATGCACGAGCAAACGCGTGGGGCCATCTCGATCTTGCGTCCAGGCCCCAACTGGGTTGGTGCTGGTGGCGTGGTCGCTTCACGAACCGGCTACCCTGGCGGTGCCACGCTCACGCAAGGTATTCCGCAGTTCGATCCCGACAATCTCTCGGCAACCAAACTCCTCGCGCAGGGGCGCGTCGATGCGGCCGTTTTCTGGGAAGGACCTTGGCTGGCCAATCTGCCAGAGTCCGCACGTCAAACGCTGGCGAAGATACCCACGGTGGTCTTAGGGCATCGCAAGTGGGCGATGGACTTCACGCCAAGCGTGTTCTTCCCGATTAAAAGACCAGGCTTCACCGACAGCGGGACGATGTCTCGCATGGACGATATGCCGTTGCCGATCCGAGCACTAACTCAGGAGAATCTACCGGCGGCAGAGGAAGCAGTTCAGGCCATGTTGGAGAGGATTTCGGCCTGACGAAGAATGAGCCTCTTACCTTACGGCAATAACGCAACGGTGAATCCGATACCGTATACTAACGCGTGAATCACGAGAAATACGGCGTATTGGCGAACTTCCGGCTTTTGGGCAAGCTGAGTAACTGGATGCAATGCGTTCTCCTTTTCCAAGAGAAAATCCGAGGGAAGCCGTTTCCTTGAAATCGCTTCCTGGGGGAGAGGAATCGCATCCTGCGACATGGCGAAAGGTGGGTTTCTGATAGCCAACTCCACTATAGGCATCTGCGTCTCCAAGTTAAGGCCCTTTCACAATTCAGCGGTATTTTTTCTGTAAACAACTTCGCTTTCGCACTTTTACACCAAGTTTGCAACTTGGTCTTTCTACGAAAAACGCTGAGTCTGCCCTGATTTTTCCACTCGTAAGGGGCGATCAATGCACGTACGAGCGACTCGTTTGAATCTTCAAATTCATACCTGCGTGCTGGACTCGTTACCGGCCTACTCGTTAGCGCATTATTCACGGCCAAAAGGTTATCGTGATCGCACGGTGCATGTTGCGAAAAATCGACACGCGATTCTCGCAATTCAACGCGCGAAGCTAGGAAATCTACAAAGGCACCCCGAACCTCCTTCATTGGGATGAAACAGCCAAGATGGGCAGTTATAATGAGCCGTCCATCAAATACCCTCCTCCAATTCCGCAAAGGATCATCCATCATGGTGCTCTCTCGTCGTCAGTTCCTGGCCGCCGCCTCGGCAGCCGTCGCCGCAACTGCCATCCCTGGCCGTAGCGTGTGGGCGAAGTACGATCCCGATCGCTTCCCTGGATTCAAGGTCGGGCTGCAAAGCTACTCGCTGCGTGGATTCGACGTCGACAAAGCCATCAACACGGCCGGCGAACTCGGTTGTGCTCATCTCGAGTTCTTCGGTGGTCACTTCTCGCCAACCTCTTCCCCTGAAGAAATCGCCGCGATGAAGCAGAAGATGGCCGAGCACGGCATGGCCATGTATGGTCACGGCGTTCACGGCTTCAGCAAGGACCACGCCAAGAACGAAGCCCTCTTCAAGTTTGCCAAAGCCGCCGGTATCAAGAACCTTTCGGCCGATCCAACGCCTGACGCATTCGAGAGCCTCGACAAGCTGGTCGATCAGTACGACATTCGCATCGCCATTCACAACCACGGCCCGTCGCATCGTTACAACACGGCCCTCGACGTGCTGAACGCCGTCAAAGATCACGATCCCCGCATCGGTGCATGTGCCGATCTGGGTCACTACATTCGCAGTGGTGAAGATCCAGTCGAAGTGATTCGCCTGCTCAAAGGTCGCCTGTACGGTATCCACCTGAAAGATTTCGCCGAACAAAAGGAACGCACCAAGGGTGTTATCCTCGGCAAGGGGCACCTCGACGTTGTGGGTGTCTTCCGCGCTCTGAAGCAGGTCGACTTCCCAGCCGACGGCTGCCTGTCGCTGGAATACGAAGAGAACCCCAGCGATCCAACCGCCGACATTCGCGAGTGCCTGGCGATCGCCTCCGAAGCGTGCAAGACCGCTGCGTCGTAACGCTTCGATCAAGCAACGAAAAAGGCCGCCGATGGCACTCACCTCGGCGGCCTTTCTTTTTGGTACCTGCGTTCGATCTTACTGGATTGATTCCAGCTTCCAATCCAAACGGGCCTGCAACTGCTTCCGCAAAGTAGCGTGCCGAGGATCTTCTGCCAGGTTATAAAACTGCTGCGAATCGTTCTTCATGTCGTACAGTTCGATGCTGTCGTCACCGTAGCGAATGAGTGCCCAGCGACTGGTTCGCAGCAGATGATCGTTGCGATTTCGTAGCGTGTAAACCTCTTCGTGAATCGTCGACGTGGGGTCGTTCCAAACGGCAGCCAAACTCTTCCCTTGCACGTGGGCAGGAATGCTCAAGCCGCATAGCTCGGCCAACGTCGGGTAGATATCGATCTGCTGGCTCAACGCAGCCGTGGTCGCGGCATCCTTACCCGGCACGCGCACGATCAGCGGAATGCGTGTCGACTCTTCGTGCAGACTCATCTTCTGCCAGAACTCATGTTCGCCCAGATGATACCCATGGTCGGCGGTGAAAACGACGATCGTGTTCTTCTCCAAGCCCAACCGGTCGAGCGTCCCGACCATCTTGCCAACCTGGGCATCCATGAACGTGACCGCTGCGTAGTACGCTTCCAACACCTTCTGTTTCTTCAGCTGCGTGTCGAGCCCACTGCCGCGGCTGTTCTTCACGATGCCGGCCTTGGGAATATCGTCCCAGTCCCCATCGACCTGCTCGGGCAAGATCATCTTCTCGGCCGGATAGTCTTCAAAGAAGGATGCCGGTGCCACCAGCGGAACATGCGGACGCACCAGTCCTACCGCCAGGAAGAATGGCTGCTTGTCTTTGGCCCGAGCTTCGAGAATCTCGATCGCCTTGGCCGAGGCCTTCATGTCGGCCTGTTCGGCACCATCGCCGGGGGTCTTCACCACGTAAAACGCACCGCCATAGCCAAGTTGGTAATGAATGTCTCGGTTGGGGTCTGGCTTCAAACGCACTTTGTCCAGGTTCTCGTGCTCTCCTTCGCTCCACTGCTCAGGTGCTTTGCAGTTGAACCGCTCGGTCCACGATGCCGCATGATCCGGCCCATCGACCCCGGCGGTGATATCGCCAGGTACCCGCATGTGATAGATCTTGCTCACGCGAGCCGTGTAGTAGCCGTTGTCTTTAAAGTGCTGGGCAAGCGTCGGCCGCTCCCCCAGGTTCTTCGTGAAATTGTCGGAAGCTCCATTCGAGGTCACCCCAATCGCCTGGGCATACATGCCCGACATCAGCGAGGCCCGCGAAGGCCCACACACCGGGTACTGCGTAAAGGTCCGCTGAAACCTCATTCCCTGCGATGCGAGCGCATCGATATTCGGCGAATGACACTGCTGGTTTCCATAACACCCCAGCGACTGGCTCCCCAGGTCGTCGGAAATGATGAACAACACATTAGGCTTCTCAGCACGACAATCGCGCCCCAGCCAAGCCAGCAACACGAGCACGCAGCAAGAGGTCAAAACAAGACGCACGACAGGCATAAGGCCTCCAAGGAAAGAAGAGGAGCGTGGCAGGTTGGGGGTGATTATAGCTGCCGGGAACGCGAGTTTCGAACGCTCGAGACATCGATATGCGTGCCCCCCAATCGTATACCCAATATACGGCATTTACAAAACTTCAAAGGTAGACCGCACTCCCCATTCCAACTACACTAGTCATCAAAATCGATAGATTCATTCGCGATATCAACTAAGAATCACCTTCGTAAGCTCACATCCAGCAGTTCTGAGAAGAACCTTTCCGGCAAGGCAGTACCGACGAATGTTCCAACGTAGCCGCGTGAAGAAGTCCAATTCCCGAAAAGCGCAAGCCAATCGACTGAAGTCGGAAATGCTCGAATCGCGACGCTTATTAGCAGGCCTGGAAGTTGTTGCGATTCCTTTCATTCAAGGGCAACCCGACGTCCCTCACCCGGTTCACGAGCAAGGCAACATCACCCTCAAAGCAATCGCCCGTGGTGCCGACTCGGGTGGCGATTATGAAATCTGGTGGGACACCGACTTTGACGGCAACTTCGATAACAACCCGAGCCGTATTGTGAACGCAACCAACGGCACCGATACCATCTACGATATCGGTCAGACATTCACGGTCCCCAACGTCAGCTTCGACCAACAACTAGACGTTCAAGTCCGCATCCGTGAACTCGACAGCGGCGAAGAAGCGTTCGGCACGTTTCATATTTACGTGAACGACTTCCGTCCTTCCAATGATCCACGCAACTGGACTGCCCAGCAATTGGAAGTGATCCAACAGATGTCGGTGCAGGAATCGATGTGGTACGTGCATCGGAACTTGACCCGTTCAGGCGATCTCACGTCAGGCATGACGGCCGAGTACGCTTACGATAACGTGACACCGCAAGCAATAAAACTCTTCATCTCGAACACCCACCTGCCTGCCTATGCACCTGACTCGTTCGATTCGTATGGTCAAACGATTCCACAGAACTTTGAAGCCACCAACGATGCACGCTGGCATGCCGATCCGTATGCCGAATCGGCAATGCGGATGCTCAACGAGGTGGTTTCCACGGCGTTGATTGTTGCCGTTCCATCGTCCGATGAAGGAGATCAATCAGGCTTTTTCCCAAATGGAACTCCCGTTACGGCCAATCGTTTACCAGGTACCACAGACGAATTTGGCGTCTACTTCTCTGGCTACTACTTTCCTTTTGATACAACTTCCGTAGGCAGTCACGCTACCGCCTTATCAGCTGTCGCACTCTCGCTCAGTGCGTTAGGAGGCACACCGATACAGGTAGGTGATACATCTGGATACAGTTGGGAATGGCTTACCCAACAAGGTGTCGACTGGCTTGGTTTTGCTCAAACCGATAGCGGCACCGGAAGAGGTGCCTGGGGTTACCAAGCGAACGATACAGAATTATTTGGTGCCGACACGCTGAAGTGGGCTGTCACCGCGTTTTCCGATGTCGAGCGTGTGGCGGCACCATATGGCGTGATTGTTGATAACCTGCACAAATACCGCGTTGCTGATGCCCTGATCGCTCACGCAAATGCCAACGGGCTTGCCGAACACTTTATTGGAAGTCAGACCGGTGACTTCATGCATACTGGGACCATGATTCAAGCCGCCCGATGGCTAGGCATTCAGTATTTCTCACCGAGCGATAATCAAATCGCATTTCCAGGAATTTCTTCCGCAACTCGCGGACAACTCAACCAAAGCTTGCTCACTTTCTCGTCCGCAGCCGCATCGTATTGGAATGCCCTTAACAAGTTATCCTATTTCGGGTTCTTCGATTCTTTCTGGCGAAATAGTGATTATCTGCAAGGAAATACCAACGCCCTATACAACGTTACCACGAGCGGCGAACCTCTGATCATGCTGCGTTATGCCGATGCGTTCCGTGAAGGACAACAGGAAGTAACGGTTTTCGCCAATCACGACTGGAACAGGGAGTTCACGACATTCCTATCGCGAGGTCAAGAGCGGCATACGAGCACTTTGGATCCCTGGCAAGACTATGACACTTTCGGAAGTTTTGTCACTCTATCAACCGTCACCAATAGCTACACCTTCAATCACGGTGCGCCTTACTGGAGCAGTGTCGTTGCTGGCCTGGCCATGACCTCAGCCACCACCAATCCTCCCAAGTACGGCAGCATTACTCTGCCGACCCAGGCCTACGCAGGCCAATCGCTCGAATTCTCTCTCGACCCTGCTCCAAACTTCCTTGCTATCCAGTGGGACTTCGACGCCAGCAATGGCCTGGGCTGGGACACCACCGGAACCGCGGATGCCACAGGATCGACGGTGAACTATACTTTCAGCAGTCCTGGCATCTATACCATTACCGCCAGAGGTGTCTTTGCAGATACTACTTCCTATCTCTACACACGTACCCTGCGTGTTGATATCAACACGCCCCCTGTCGCCAACAACGATTCCATCAGCACCGACCAGGACAGCACCGTCATGTTCGATGTCCTGGTCGACAACGGTTCGGGAGCCGATCAAGATACCGATGGCAACCTCGATGCATCGCTGACCACGGCCCTGACCAGCCCCGCCAAGGGGATCCTTACGCAACAAGCTGATGGCAATTTCACCTTCGACCCCAATGGTGAGTTTGACGATCTGCCTGCTGGCCAATCGACGACGGTCTCGTTCGACTATCAGATCGAAGACGTCGCCGGAGCGACATCCACCGCCACCGTCGCCATCACCATCACCGGCAACAACGATGCCGCCACCATCGGCGGAACGCTGACCGGTACTACCGACGAAGACACGGCCACCGCCATCACCGGTACGGCCACGGTCAGCGATGTCGACACGGGCGAAGACGCATTCACGCCTCAGGCTTCCACCGCCGGTACCTACGGTACGTTCACCATCGACGCCAGCGGCAACTGGATTTACACACTTAATCCAGCATCCGTGCAAGACTTGCCGACAGGTAGCTCCGCCCAGGAGAACTTCAACATCGCATCGTTCGATGGCACTACCAGCCAGGTCGCCATCACCATCACCGGCAACAACGATGCCGCCACCATCGGCGGAACGCTGACCGGTACCACCGACGAAGACACCGCCACCGCCATCACCGGTACGGCCACGGTCAGCGATGTCGATACCGGCGAAAGCTCCTTCACGCCTCAGGCTTCCACCGCAGGTACCTACGGAACGTTCGCCATCGACGCCAGCGGTAACTGGACCTACACCCTCAATCCGGCATCCGTGCAAGACTTGCCAGCGGGAAGTTCCGCCCAGGAGAACTTCAACATCGCATCGTTCGATGGCACTACCAGCCAGGTCGCCATCACCATCACCGGCAACAACGATGCCGCCACCATCGGCGGAACGCTGACCGGTACCACCGACGAAGACACCGCTACCGCCATCACCGGTACGGCAACCGTCAGCGATGTCGACACCGGCGAAAGCTCCTTCACGCCACAGGCTTCCACCGCAGGTACCTACGGAACGTTCGCCATTGATGCCAGCGGTAACTGGTCGTTTACCCTTAATCCGGCATCCGTGCAGGATCTCTCGATTGGCGATCACGTTGACGAGTCGTTCACCGTTACGACAATCGACGGAACGGAGGAGATGATCTCGATTCGCATCGATGGGGTGAATGATCTGGCGATTCCCAGTATCGATACGGTCACCTCGTTCCGCTTTGTCGGATCGGAAATCGAAGTCACCGCTTCGGCCACCGATGTCGATGGCGACGACAGCAGCATTGACTACCAGTACGCCGTCTACATCGACGGCAACCCGACCGCCGCGTTTAGTGGGGGCGGTGTGGATCAAACACAGTTCGCTTTCACGCCCACCGTGGCAGGCGAGTATCGGATTGAGTTGACCGCAATCGATGACGACAACGGCGAAAGCACGGTCGACACGACGATCACCGTCGGCACAGCTTCGCTGGTTTCGTTCCAGTTTGCCGACGATGGTGCCCTGCCTGGGGGCGTGAACAACAATGGACCAGGCCCCGAAGCGTTGTACCACGAATGGCAAGACGCGACTGGCCAGTTGTGGATCACTATCGATGCCGACGTGCCGAACGCTCCGTTCGATCTGACCTTCCAGTTGACCTCAACCGACAACTGGCTGGCCGAACCGCAGTTAGTAGCCCACATGGCCAACAGCAGCAGTTGGCAGCATCAGCAAGATGCCAATACCCTCACCACCTCTGGCACGCTGCACGGCTTGGACTTGTCTGAATACCAGGCAGGTGATCGCGTTTTGCTGGCGACGATCGTCTACCCGGACGATCTCACCGAACCTGCCGGCCTCCTCATGAACAAGACAGGCGAGTACACCACGGCGACCAACGACCATGGCGTACAGCTTGTCTATGCCCAGGTATCCCCCAGCAGCCAACCGTTTGCTGTAGATCAAAACGTATCTGGCCAGTTCTTGCCGGTAGTCTACGACTCCAACGACGACGGCAAGATCGGCATCGCGGACTTCGCTCAATTCATTTCGCAGTACAGCAAAGCACCTAACGCCAGTAACCCCGAGGCCTACCGATTCGACTACAACTGGGACGGCAAGGTCGGCATTAACGACTTCGCCAACTTCATCAGTCACTACGGGCGAAAGAAAGGGAACCCACCTGCGACGATTGTCATGCCCAATCCGACGCCTGGCCAGCCACAACAATCGCTCGTCCTGGAAGGTGAGTCCCTTGCTTCGCCCGAGCTGAGCCTGCTCGCGGAATCGTCCTATCCAAACGGGGCTAGTGAATTCACATGGCTGCCGCCGGTTGCATCCTTTGACGCCGCCTCTGGATCGCGCCGTGTCGAATCGCAAGAGTCCGCCTCCGACGAAATCGCTCTAACGGACGATCTCGCAGAAGTGCTTCCTGGCATCTCAGATCACGCGGACTTCGATCTGAAAGTAGTAGATGCGATCTACCAGAACGATCTGTTGCCAGAATCCGAAACGCTGCTGACCGAGGACGACGATCTCAACATCTATCAACTGCTTGCCGAGTAACAGCGAAGCCCATCCCACCTGTCGCAGCCCATGCTTGGCGATAGACCCCATTTCACCAAGCCTGGGAAATGCATGCATCACGTTCTCGCGGTTGCCAACCGTGGACATATCGTGATATCATGAGGGATACCCCCCCCTCCTGATTAAGCAAAATGCGACCCCTGCTTCATAAAACGTGGAACGCCATCCCTATGCGTCATCTGATATGCATAGGAACGCTCTTGGCGTTTACTGCCTCTGCGGTAGGTGTGCCCTGGTTCGCCGAATCGAATTCATCTTGCCACTGCGACAAAAACCTCAAGGCCGCCGGGCAGTGCTGCTGTTACCAGGCTAAGAATGGCCGCGCTGTCGCCTCCTGCTGTGCGTCAGGCCCGCTTCTGGCAAAGTCCTGTTGTAGTCCATCCACGAAGTCGTGCTGCGCTACCAGGCCGCAAGATTCCCAGGATGACGCATCCGAATCGCGGCTGCAGATTAATGCTTACTGTGGATGTGGCAGCCCAGCCGAAACGGGTCTTCTGATCAATGCGGAACCACGTATCTTAGACGACGCTGCCATCGGCCCGATGCATGCCCAGGGAGAACGATGGTTTCCACCTCGAACCATGCTCCCACCCAACCGCTCGATTCTGCCCGAAACTCCTCCTCCGGAAGTGTGCTCGCTTTTCTCCTCACTGACCTAACGATCGGACTGTCTGATCGTTAGCAAGCACCACACATTTCCTTCCATCTATGGAGTTTCATTCATGAGGTACTCAACAGGAGTGCGCGCGCCCGTTGCGCGCGGGTTTACGCTCGTCGAACTACTTGTCGTCATCGCGATTATTGGCATCTTGATCGCTCTGCTGCTTCCAGCCGTACAACAGGCCCGCGAGGCTGCCCGACGATCGCAGTGCAAGAATAACCTCAAGCAGGTAGGGCTAGCTTTGCACATGTACCACGACACGCTCGGATCGCTGCCCCCTGGTTGGATTGCGAATCATCCGAGCACCAACCAACCGTACTGGCTTGGCATCCCTGGCTGGGGTTGGGGAGTTCGCATCCTGCCGTTTATGGAGCAAGGCAATATCCAGAAGAACCTGATCGATTTCCGTCTGCCAATGCTGAACTCGTTTCACGATGAGGTACGCACCACGTCGATCCCTTCGTTCATCTGTCCATCGGATACCGGCGATTCGACCTTCGTTCTGGAACCAGGCCCGATGCCCATGCCCAACTACTCGGCTAGCTTCACGGATACGGTTGTGCCGAAATCGAACTACATCGGCGTGTTTGGCACGGTTCGCATGGTCAATGCAGGCTGCCCGACCGGCGAGTGCATCGGCAATGGCAGCTTTGTGCTCCAGAAGGGTTTTCGCTTCCGTGACATGACCGACGGACTGTCCAACACATTTATCGTCGGCGAGCGAAACTCTGAGTACTCTCCATCCACCTGGCTCGGAGTATTCGCAGGCGCGGCCCATGCACCTGGTCGAATTGTCGCAGTCGCCGAGAACCCACCCAACTCGGACACCTCCCCGGGATTCACCTTCAGCAGCTATCACCCAGCCGGAACCCAGTTTCTCTCTGGCGATGGTTCGGTAAAGCTGATCTCCGAGAATATCAACCAAGCCACCTATCACGCCTTGTGCACACGAGCAGGCGGCGAAGTGATCGGGGAATACTAAGTACGCCCGCCTCGCCAGTGCCACCACCAACCAAGCACCTGGCAGCAAGCATCAAAAGCCAAGAAAGCCGGCCCGATGGGCCGGCTTTTGAAAGTGTGCTCCCTGTTGGAATCGAACCAACAACCTACTGATTAAGAGACTGGACGCTCATTCTGATAAGTGCGAATCAGATAACGACTTAGGCGAAGGCCCTTTTACGGCTTGCACTTGTATCTGTCAATTGCCCTCTGAGCTTGCCGAAATCGTCGACGCCTGGCCCACGTTGCCGGCCTCGGTTCGTGAAACGATTTCTATGCTCATTCGATCGGCGCGGGTTTTTTGAAACGCGTTTACTCTCAGCTCAAAAACGTAGTAGGAGCGTCGGCGATGCGACTAAAGACATCAAACCCATTTACTACGCGCAGTCTATAGGGTACGATCAATTACGATGTTTGCGCTCAATGGAGCACAGGCATCCTCTTAAATGAGAAAGACGAATGGCAGTGGGGAACCCCAACCGTTCGGCCTTATTGCTCGATATCGCAGCGGACACTGCGATGACAATAAGCTGCCATCCGTACTTCGAAATCGCCTTGCCCCGATGCGGTGTGCGTTACTCTAGAAAGCTAACCGCATTGGGACTCTTTTGACTGCGGACCAGCAGGTCGACGATATGGTTGACCGTCTGCTGGCCCAGAATCCCTTCTCATTACATGCTTCCTCCTATGCCGAGTAGTATCTACATCCCTACTCCGCTTGTCAACTCCCAAAATGACAAATTTTGTCGCCTTGTCGATTGCCGAGAAAAAGCGAAGGGAGTATAGTTAAAGCGTACACCACCCAAACACGGAGCAGGGCCATGTCAGAAGACCCGAAAGTGCGAAAAAACCGAAGCCCCAACCACCCTTCTTTACCGCTTGAAACGGCTGTTGAGAAAACCAAGCTTCTCTTCGAGAAGTATCATCGACAGCCGGCACCATTGATGAATGCGTGCACAACAATCGGCTATAAAACGATATATAGCACCTCGAATCAAGCAATTGCGGCCCTGAAATCATACGGACTAGTTGACACCACGGGCAAAGGGGACAACCGTCGCGTTGTAGTTACGGAAGTAGGCCAGCGAATCGCTAAAGATGCTCCGGACCGAGATCAGCTGCTGAAGGAAGCAGCCCTTGCACCTCCGATCCACAAAGAAGTCGTCGAGTTTTATAACGGCGAGTTGCCCCACGATGACATTTTGCGAGACTACTTGCTTTGGGAACGCCCCGAAGGAGCACGATTCAACGAAGACGCAGTCGATGGATTCATCAGTCGCCTACGCGATACGATGAAGTATGCAAAGTGCGGAAAGCACGACAAAAATAACAACGAAAATGAGGATGGAGCTACACCACCTGCGCCGGATAATGGAATTAACCTCGATGATTCTCCAACGGAGATCAAAGTTGGGTCAATTGTCCAATGGACCTCGCAAGGTGTGCATCAGTTTCCGCATCCTCTCCCAATTGTTCGAATTGACGAGCACAACGGGGAGCGTTTCGCATACTTCGAGGGGAAAGGCCATGCTCCCATGTCTCAGTTATCACTTTCAACGGAAACGACCGCAAAACCGCCGGTGGAATTGAATTTGCTCACTCCTTCGAGCCAGATTCCTCCACCGCAACAAACTGAATTCAAAGGGCCTGTAGTACGATTCCCGCTTGCTGGAGGCACTAATGAAGTTGAAATTCGACTCAAGAAGCCTGTTTCGAAGAAAGATTTTGATCGAATTACTCAACTCTTAGCCCTGTCAGAGGATTCACTCGTCGCGGACGAAACCGACGCTCCAGCGCCTTAGTGCGACGATGAAATCATATCGCTGCCGTTTGCCGCACAGATACTTTCGTTCCGCTACCCGGTGCTTGGATCAAGAGACTTTGGCTAAGTAAACGGCTAGTCTTTGAAACTTGGTACGACTTCTAACTATCTGCAATCACTTGATGATATGCCAGCTTCGGCGGCCTGGGTGGGTCAAAAGTTTGTCGAAGTCTGCCTTTAGCCAAAAGCTTGCACCTACAGATGACTCCGCATGTCATCAGACGGCCCTTGATGTCACCAAGACCGTCCCAACCAAAGAAACGTTAGAGCGTGCGGAAACCCCGGAATTACCGGGCAAGAACGAAGAAAGCCGGCCAAATAGGCCGGCTTCTGAAAGTGCTCCCTGTTGGAATCGAACCAACAACCTACTGATTAAGAGTCAGTTGCTCTGCCAATTGAGCTAAGGGAGCTTTTGTTTGGTTGAAGGAGAGCTTGGCGGGCGTTTGGGTTCGCCTCGTCTCCTTGGTTTCGCCTTGTTGGCCACTGGGGCCGGGGGCGAAACGCATACTTTACCGCTTTTCTCGGCTGGGGTGAAGGGGACGCTTGAAGAAAATCGGGGCGTTCCCCCTTCGCATAGCGGAAACCGCCGAAATGGGGCGGAAACTGGGGTTATTCTTTTTCGTCTAACAGCCCTAGCTGCTTCATTTTGCGGTGCAGGTTCGAGCGGTGGACCCCCATATTCTTGGCCGCCTGGGCCATGTTGCCGCCGGTTCGTCCCAGGTGATAGCTGATGAAGTCCGCTTGAAAGCGGTCGGTTGCGGCGGCCAGGTCCAGTTGGGCCGAAACCTGGTGTACCTGCGGGCCAGTACTCGTCTCCAGCGGCAGCACCTCGGAAGTGATTACCTCGCGATCGCACAGAAACGCGATCCGCTCCATCGTGTTGCGCAGCTCGCGGATGTTGCCTGGCCATGGGTGGGCCAGCAAGCAATCTTTGGCGTCAGCCGACAGCATGGGAATCTCGCGGTGGGCCTTGCGAGAAAACTGTTCGAGGAACTGCTGGGCGAGGATCAAGATATCGTTCCCTCGATCGCGCAGCGGCGGCAGATTCACCGAGACGACATCCAATCGGTAGAACAGGTCCTGGCGAAACTTCTTCTCTTTCACCAGCTTGGGCAGGTCCTGGTTGGTGGCTGCGATCACGCGGACATCGATCTCGATATCGGTCTGCCCACCCAGCCGCGTAACGACGTGGTTCTCCAGTACGCGCAGCAGTTTGGCCTGACCTGGCAAGCTCATGTCGCCGATCTCGTCGAGAAACAGCGTTCCGCCAGAAGCCAGTTCGAACTTGCCGGCCTTGGTTTCGTGCGCGCCAGTGAAGGCCCCTTTCTCGTGACCGAACAGCTCGCTTTCCAGCAGCGTGTCAGGCAGCGCCGCGCAGTTCACGGCGACCAGGGGTTGGCTGCGGCGGTCACTTTGATAGTGGATCAAACGGCTGACCACTTCCTTGCCGCTACCGTTTTCCCCCAGCACCAGCACCGGCAACTTGGTGGCGGCGATGCGATCGATGTTCTTACGCAGCTCGATCATCGCTGGCGACTCGCCGATCAGTTGAATCTCGGAGGCCTGGGCCTGGGCGATGCGGTCGCGGCATTCCATCAGTCCGGCAATCTGCTGCGAGCTTTCCAACACGGCGGCCGCATGCACGGCCACCTCCATCAGGCCTTGTTCGTCTTTGGTGGTGAAATTGCCGTCGAGCTTGTTGATCAACTCAAACGCCCCGAATACTTTCCCTTTCCGGTCCAACAGCGGCACGGCCAGCAAGCTGCGCGTATGGAACTCGAGTTGTTTGTCGATATCGCGATTGACTTCGTGCCCTAGCATGTCGTCGACGCGGCGAGGCTCGCCTGTTTGCACGACCGCACCGACCACCCCTTTATCGTCCGGCACGACCAGCTTGCCATCTTCCACCCCCAACGCTGGCCGACCGATGAGCTGATGCTTGGGCTTATCCCACAAAAAGATACTGGCCCGCTCGGCACCGAAGAACTCGGTCGACGACTCGGCCATTTCGTTGAGTAGTGAAATGAGATCGTCGGTCTGATGCCAGCGCTGCACCATGGTGAGCATGGCCTTTAACCGCTGCGAACGATCACTCTTGTTCTGGTTTTCGATGAAGCGCTTCACAGCGAAGCGAGTCACCTGAGCGATTGCTTGTAGCGATCTTGCCGGCAACCCAGGCACCCCTTCCAGAACCAGCAGGCGGTGTGGTTCGTTCTCGAGCGGTAGCGAGAAAGCGGCCGGATCGCCGGAGGTGATGTCGGCCTGCATCCACTGCTGCGACTGGCTGGAAGAGATCGCACTCGTTTTACCGGCCGAGGCCATCCTCTTCCAATCACCGGTCGATTGCTGACACAGAAGCTGCGCGGCCGCTCCGGGAAACGACTTGGCCAGGGCCTGGCAAATTCCGTCGAACAGTTGCGAAAGATCCTGGGCCGTGCCCAACTGTCGCCACAACTGCGTGAGCATGGTGGCCAGCCGCGGATTCTCTTGAATGGCCTCGCCGAGCAGTTGAAAGGGATCGTGATCAGAGGAGTTCATAGCAGGCAGTAACAACTCGGCGAATAAGAACGGGATTCGGACTTCGCCTCCGTTATACAAAAAAAGCCGCCAGACCACGATTGTGGGCCGGCGGCTCCGTCGTCTCCTGGCATGACAGGCAGGACCAGGATCAATCAGCAGTTCTTCGTGGGGGCTTAAACTTCGTCCTTAACAGGCTGCTGGTCGGCAGGCGGGGCAACCTGAATGCGTTCCATTCGCTCGTGCATCTTGCGGATCATCTCGTGCATTTGCTTCATTTCTTCTTGCATCCGCTTTTGGAAATCAGCGTTGCCAGGCAGACCGTCTGGCCCCATATCCTTCATCATTTCCTGCAGTTCGACGAAAGGAACATTTTCGCCACCGATGATAATGTTGCCGGCATTGCCGAAGGTCAGGTACTTCTTGGCAACCGGTTGGAGGTCGGCGGGAAGCTGATCGATTTGGTCTTCGGTCACGCTCCACTTCTGACCGTCACGTTCGATGTGCAGCGTGGTGGGGCCTTCCCCCTTCTTTTCCACGCGGATGGTCATATTCAGCGGCATGTCTTCCGCGAGGCCTTGCAATCGCACTTGAGGCGGAACCATTTGAGCTGGGCCAAAGAAACGAAAATGGGCACCAGGCTGAGCCTCTTCAAAGGGGAGGCCTGGAATAGCCTGCCACTGAGGCATCACCGATATCATGTCTACCGGAGCTTCTTCGGGCTGAACGTTGTACGTTTCGATTTCCAAGCCACGCAGAACACGCACGGCGAGGACCGCTCCATCGTTATCGCGTACGATCTCCACCATCTGTTCCGGCGAAGTGATCGTCGTTTCGTTGATCTTCAAAATGTGGTCGCCTGCTTTCAGTCCGGCCTTTTCAGCAGGGCTTTCCGGAGCGATACCGGCAACCATCGCGCCCCCATCTTTCAGGCGTTCGACATGCTTCTTCAAAATTTCGGGGGTCGGTGCCAGTTGCACGCCAATCCAATATTTTTTGGCGGCTGGCTCTGCTTGCTTGGCTTCGACCTTTTCTTCCGCGGGGGCCGCATCGTCGGCGGTAGCGACCTGCATCATCGGCACGGCGACAACGCCGGTCGCCAAGATCGCGGCCATGAACCAATGTCTGACCTTCATTTTTCCACTCCCTTTTTTCGTGTGTGACTCTGTGAGTTCAAGTTAGGTAAGTAACGAATGCTGGTGCCCATGGGGCAGCGAGTGATTTAGTGGTACGGCAGATCTGGCTTTTCGTAGACAATCACATCCTGCACCGGAACCACCACCCGGTCGCCGTTATCCAGCGAGACCGGAATCAAACGGTTCTTGGTTTGATACGATTGCCCGGAATCCTTCAGCTTTTGCAGCTGCTCGGGGTTCATGCCCCAAGACGTATCCCATTCGGCCTGGGGGTCGTACTGTTTGTTCGGATCGATGGCGATCGGCATGCCGCCCCCTTGCTGGCCATCCCATTGGTTGACGTACACAAACTGCGGCTTGGCTACCGTGTGCATCGGAGCATCCGGGGGCAACTGCGGATTGCCCACGTTCGTGGTGAGGCCACCCCCTGGCATATCGACCGCAGGGGTATCAGCACCCGAGATGTACATCCCCAGGCCAAACGCCACCATCACCGAAGCTGCCATCGCAGCCAATGTTTCCATGCGACGAAAGGAGGCCGTACCGGAGTTGGACGACTTCTCTACCGTTGGTGCCGGCTCTGTCTGGGGGCATGACGGAGCGGTCTGCATCACCAACGGCAGAGCTTGCTCAAGCGCCTGTGACTCAAGGAACGCATGGGCACAACGTCGCCAACCATTAGGCATTTGATCTAGCTGCGAAAGAACCTGGCGGTATTCTTCCGCCGAAAGCTCTCCATCGACCAGACGGTCGAGAAGGAGGTCGTCGATGTTTTCAAATGAATCGTTCATGGCATGTTTCACTTAGGTTCAGGTCGCCGTCGAGACGATCTCGCGGGCCACCAATCGCTCTCGCAATCTTTGACGAGCACGATGAAGTCGGGCTTCCACGGCGCTGGTGCTGACGCCCATGCGCTCGCTGATCTCGCGATAGCTCCACTGCTCGGTGTACTTCAGCAGTAGTATCTCGGCATCGCGTCGGGGTAATTCGTTCATGGCCTGGCGGACCAACTCGTTGCGTTCTTCGGCCAATAGCCAGTCCAGTGGGTTCGCCTCGCTGTTGGTTCTGGCCGGCAAGCTCTGCTCGGCCGCATCATGCAATTTGCGAATGCGTCCTTGCTTGCGGCGATACAACAGAGCCTGGCGAATGGCAATTTTGTAAAGCCACGGTCCCACAGCGCTGGGGTCCCTAATCTGCTGCCAATGTTCCAGCGCTGCGGTAACCGTTTCCTGCATCACGTCATCAACCTCCATCGGACTACGCAGCCGCGCATATAGTGCGGTCCTCAGCCATCGCTCATGCTGCTTAAGCATTTCTGCGGGCTCGGGCTTCACGTTGTCTCCTGGCAGCTCGATGGGGTTCATCCTGTATTCAGAGGGTTAGTTACCGCAGAAGAGAAAACCTTGCGGGGTGACTCGAATATTTTCGCAAAAAATCTCAGGTGCTTGTGCAATCAAACTCAAACTCTTGTACTACGCACAAAAATGTGGGTTGGTTTGCTTCGTAAATTACGGAGAACGCTAGACTTCCGGAATTCGCACCTTGATAATGTTTCTCAATGCACATCTCTTTCTCTTTTCCTGGTGCGGCCCCCTCGGCCGTCAGTCTACTAGCCCCAACTGCTTGGAGTTCCGATGATGAAACGCTGCTTAGCCCCTGCCGCACTTTGCCTTGCGGCGATTGTAATGAGTGCTTCTGGCCTGACGGCCGCGGAGCCTGCAGCAAAAGGAAATGACACCCCCATGAATGTGACCGCGAGCGAATTCGGCCAATTGCCGGACGGAACCGTGATTGCCAAGTACACGGTCGACAACGGCAACGGCATTGTGATGGAACTGATCAACTACGGTGCGATCATGACCACCCTTTCCACGCCGGACAAAGAAGGCAAGTCGGCCAACATCAACGTTGGTTTCGACAACCTGGAAAGCTACCTGGGGGGCACGCCCTACTTTGGTGCCACCGTCGGCCGCTACGCCAATC
Source organism: Blastopirellula marina (assembly GCF_002967715.1). Taxonomy (NCBI): domain Bacteria; kingdom Pseudomonadati; phylum Planctomycetota; class Planctomycetia; order Pirellulales; family Pirellulaceae; genus Blastopirellula; species Blastopirellula marina. The sequence goes on along the minus strand of NZ_PUIA01000016.1, from coordinate 13,880 downwards.
GTATCGCCAAAGGCAAATTCACCCTCGGCGGCAAAGAATACACCCTGGCCACCAACAACGGCCCGAACACCTTGCACGGCGGTCTGAAAGGGTTCGATAAGGTTGTCTGGGACTCCAAGAAGATCGAAACGGAAGACGCCGTGGGCGTGCAGTTCGACTACACCAGCAAGGATGGCGAAGAAGGCTATCCCGGCAACTTGAAGGTCACCGTAAAGTACACCCTGACCCCCGACAACAAGCTGGTCATGGACTACACCGCCACGACCGACGCCGAGACCGTGCTGAACCTGACCAACCACAACTACTGGAACCTGGCCGGCGCTACCAGCGGCAAGAACTACAACCACCAGTTGAAGTTGGAAGCCGACAAGTACCTGCCGGTTGACGAAACGCTGATTCCTACCGGCGACATGGCATCGGTCAAGGGAACTCCGATGGACTTCACCTCGTTCAAGGCCATCGGCAAGGACATCCAGGAAACCGGTGGCGATCCGATCGGGTACGACCACTGCTACGTCCTGAACGACCAGTCCAACAAGCTGACCCTCGCCGCGACGGTCAAGGAACCCACCTCGGGTCGCGTGATGGAAGTTTGGACCACGCAGCCTGGCATCCAGTTCTATAGTGGCAATTTCCTGGACGGCAGCAAAGGCAACGCCGGACTGAACCAGCACGAAGCGTTCTGTCTGGAAACGCAGCATTTCCCCGATACGCCGAACCAGCCCAGCTTCCCTTCGGCCACGCTCAAGCCAGGCGAAACGTTTCACGAGACCACGGTTCATACCTTCGCGGTCGAAAAGTAAGCGTTCCCCCCATACGATCAAATCGAAAGCGGTCCCTTCCCAGGGGCCGCTTTTTTTGTTGGTAGGTCACTCGCCAACCACCGCATGAAACACGACCTTACGAGCAAAAAGTTCAAAGGAGACTTACTTTTTTTCGCGCAGGCTTGTTCCTTAAAGCCCGCTGGCTTGTAACATATTGGCAGCCCAACCAAGCCAATCTTCACACGCTGGAAGCATGAATCAGCCTGATACCGCAGTTGTTATGAAGATCGCCGCCGAGGCCCGGCGCCGCCAAGGTGCTGCCCGCGAGGCGTTTCTGGACGACACATGCGGCACCGATCAGGTATTGCGCAAGCTGGTCGAAGACAAGATCCGCCCTAAGGCCGCCGGCACGCTCGTACCAGATCAAGTCGATCCCGATGCGACCATCGCCGTCGATCCCCCTTCCAAGCATTCGCTTCATCCACGCCAGGGCCTGACCACGCGTTACCTGCCTGGCACCAGTGTGCTGGTCCGGGTCTGGGCTTCCCGTCTGTATCGCACGATTGCGATCGTGAGCTTCATCGCGCTGATCATCTTGCTGGGTATCGGGTCGCGCTATCTCGTCTGGAACGAACTGCGCAAAGTCCGCGAACAAGAATTCACCGCCTTGCTGGCCGCCGACGTCCAGGCCCTCACCTCTTGGATCGAAACCCGTAAAGAACACGTCTCAGTCGTCGCCAAAGACCAGGACGTAAAAGACGCGATCCTGCGGCTCGTCAAACAAAAGCGAGCTCTCGGAGACGAATACTCGGCCGACGCTGTCCAGGAAGAGCTCGAGTTCTTCCGCCAGCGATTCCCGAAATTCAATCGTCCCATTAGTGGCGTCAAGCAGTTTATCGAAGAGCACGAGCCCATCGATTTCGATCAGCGAAGTGACGCACAGGCGGAACCGCCTGGCCTGATCCCCGATGAAGGGGCGTACTTTGTTGTCGATCCGGCCGGTACCATCCTTGCCGCAAATCAAGTCGGAGCGATCAATCAAACCCTGCAAGGTTCGCGTCGCCTGCAAGTCTTCTCGGATGTCTTTCTCAACAAAGCAGGCTTCGTGCCCCCGATGCGGCCCGAACACGAGTTGACCATTCCCGGCACGCGCCCCGATGTGGTCTTTACGTGGGTCTATCAGCCGATCTACGACGAATTCAAAATCCCCTCGGCGCTGCTCTGCTTCGGCTATTATTCCGTGGGCAACTTCACCAAGTCACTTATCACGGCACGGACCGGCGAGACGGGGGAAGCGTATGCGTTCGATGCCAATGGCTTGATGCTTACCGAGAGCCGCTTCACCAAAGACCTCTGGCGGATGGGGATCTTGCCGGAAGGGGAACCGTCAAGGGCCAATCTGATACTTCGCCCTCCCTTTGCCGCCGAGCACCCCCACCCCGAAAATCACGACCGATATACGCGGCTGATCGAAGACGCGCTGGCCAACCACGGCACCAATACCAAGTCGGATGTCGTGATGGACCGCTACATCAATTACCGCGGGCACCTGGTGGTGGGTGCCTGGCAGTGGATCGATGAATACAATTTTGGCGTCGCCTATGAAACCGAATCGCACGAAGCCTTCAGCCCTTTCACCATCATTTCGTATACCCAGTACGCGTTGCTGTTTTTGATCGCCGGCTTTGGCGGGCTCGCTTACTACGCCGCATCGTCCCTGGTTCAAATGCGCCGCACCATTGGCGAGCACACCGTCGTCGGGGCGTATGAACTGCTGCTCAAGATCGGCGAAGGGGGCATGGGGCAGGTCTATCTCGCACGGCACCAGATGCTTAAACGTCCCACGGCCGTCAAGCTGATGCGGCCCGAACAAACCGACCCGGCCCTGCTCAAGCGATTCGAGCGCGAAGTTCAGCTTTCCAGCCGCTTGAAGCACCCCAACACGGTCGAGATCTACGACTACGGCAAGACCCCCGACGACATCTTCTACTATGCCATGGAATACCTGGACGGCATCACCATTGAAGTCCTCGTGCGTCAGTATGGCTGGCTCCCGGTCTCGCGCACGCTGTCGGTAATGCGGCAGGTGGCTGCGTCGCTGCGCGAAGCCCACGAGAGCGGCCTGATCCATCGCGACATCAAACCGCTGAACATCATGCTCTGCCGCGTTGGTGGCGAGTACGACGTGGCCAAGGTCTTGGACTTCGGCCTGGTGAAGAACCTTTCGGCCGATCCCGGGGCCACCATCGTGACCAACACGACCGAGATCAGCGGAACGCCCATGTACATTCCGCCTGAACGCGTGAAGAATCCCACCCAGGCCGATCCACGCGTCGATATCTATGCCCTCGGTGCGACGGCCTACTTCATGCTTACCGGGCAAACGATCTTCAGCGCCGCCAGCGCCGTCGACGTGCTGGTGCAGATCGTCACGCAGTCGATTCCTTCGGTCAAAGATGCTTCCGACCGAGTGATCCCCGATGCCCTGCAAGACCTCATCTCGCGCTGCCTGGCGAAAGACCCAAAAGATCGTCCGCAGTCCGCCGACGAAGTTTTGAAGGAAGTCGAAAAGCTGATGATCGACTTCCCTTGGACACAGCAAGATGCCGCCGACTGGTGGCAGAACAACATCCCGGTCGACGAACTCATCGAAATGGCGAACCGGGATTCAGAAGAGTTCCCCGCGATCTAATCGCCTGGCGTACTCATCATCCGATGTCGTGCTTAGCGAACGCTGACCGCGATCTCGTGGATCTTGCGGACCATCGAATGTAAACCATTCGAACGAGCCGGTACCAGGTGCTTTTCCAGCTTCAACGTATCGAACAGACCGCGCAGGTCGAAGTCGAGAATCTCTTGCGGGCTCTTCCCCGAAAGCAGCATCACCAAAATGCCCACCAACCCTTTAACGATGTGGGCGTCGCTATCGGCCTGGAAGACGATCTTCTTCGGTTGCCCTTCAACTTCCACCACTTCCGGCACCAGCCATACCTGGCTTTGGCATCCCTGGACCTTGAATTCGTCGCGGCGCAACTGGTCCGGCAGATCGGGAAGTTCGCGTCCCAGTTCGATAATCAACTTCAGTCGCTCTTCTTTCGTTTCGGCGAACTCGAAGTCATCGATCAATTCTTCCGCGGTCAGGGTAGGCGGTTCGTTCAACGTGAGTCTCTTCATCTTCAATCGAAGGGTTTGTCTGTTGCTACGGTTACGATTCTAGTCGCCGTGCTTCTCGCGAAGACGGGTCGACGTGCGACAAATCCATTGGTTGCGTTCGAACTGATCGATCCATTCGGCCAGCACGCCACAGGTCAGGGCATCCATTTCGCCAGCGGCATGAAGCGAAATGCCGGTACTGCACGCTGCTCCGCCGAGCTTCTCGACCATCTGGCGATACTTGGCCAACGTGCGATCGCCGTACATGCCGGTTACCTGGTCATCTTCGTTCAAAAAGACGACGACCGGAACACGGTTTCCGCCGCAAACCTGGATCGCCTCTTTCAAATCGTCCGGGGCATCATCCCGATCGATATACCGCACGACAACGTTAGGAGATGCCTGTTCCATTAACTGAAACATCGGGCACTGATCAACACAATCGCCGCACCACGCCCCAGACAGGCAAAGGACGTGCATCTCGCGCGTGAAGCTGGCCAGCAGCGTCTTCTGTTCATCGCTAAGGGACAACGTCTTCAGCTTCGCACTCCAACGCTCCTTCTGATTCTCGTTGGCATACTTGGCCAGAAAATCGTCGTAAGAGAGAGCGGAGGAAAACAGAGTGGGCCAGTCGAGGGGCATAATCTACCTAGCGTTGAAAATATCTTGTCGTGAGTGAGTGGCTAAAAAATAACCACGTTTTCAGTGTTCCGTTTTCAGTGGGAGAAGACCTTTCTTCTTTCTGAAAACGGAATACTGAAAACTTCCAACCAACTGCATCGCCGCTAAATCCACGGCTACCCGCATAACCGCATCATGGGCGATGCTTTTGAAAGCAGCAGTTGCGTGCATTTTAGGCAGCAATCGCCAGGCTGATTAGGGGCGGTCAAAAAAACTACAGGCTGTTTTCTGCCCGAAAATGGGGAAAAGTACCGATTTCGGCGCGTTTTCTCGGCTTGTGTTCGAATTGGCACACCGAATGCATCTAATGTGTGGCGAAAGCGAATCAGAAGGAGATTCGGAACCGGTCGCGAAGGATCGTGAGCCTCGGACTTCTCGCTTCTGAAAAGCATAAGATGCTTGCCCCGTGCTTCTGTAACAAGGAGTGCGTCAGAGCTGGGGACAAGCTCAACTGCTTCGCTTCATACCCGAACAATCAAGATCATCTCCAAGTGATCTTTGCCCGTACAGTGTGGAAGCATGATGGGGTGTTGTTCGCGTGCAGTGGGGCTGCCGCGAACGGTAGTCGAGGTTGAGGAGGTTTTGCCTCCTTAACCTCGGCTATTTTTATGCGCTTATGGATATTCTGCAGAACTTTTTCCTGTCACCATCTTAGGCAGGTTTCTCCTACGCTGCTGATTTGTCACGCAGAAGTTCACTGGACAAAAGCAACTTGGGAAAAGTTTCGTTGACTTAAACCACTGCGTCATTGATATTTAGGAAATGATGCCACGCACCGACAGTTCAATTGGCATAACGGTTGCAAACAAGCGGGAGCAATGGACAACTAGGTCACCCGCTCATCATGCACTCGCTCTCCGCCTTGTTTAGTGCATGGCTCCACTTTGAAAGAGCATCCCGTTGCGACCTGTCCTTATAACGTCACGTCAGTTTGTTGGAGTATGCATTAATGAAGAAGATTGAAGCCGTCGTCCGCCACCACAAGTTGGACGAAATCAAAGAAGCCCTGGTTACCAAGGGGTTTGGTGGTATGACCGCAACGGAAGTCCAGGGATTTGGACGTCAGAAGGGACAGACGGAAACCTATCGCGGTGCGGAATACTCGATCGATTTCGTTCCTAAAATCAAAATTGAAATCGTCTGCACGGACGAGCAGTGTCAGGAAATCGTCGATACCATCATCCAGAAGGCCCAGTCCGGTCAGATCGGTGATGGCAAGATCTTCATCTCCGAACTCACTGACGCCGTTCGCATTCGTACTGCCGAAACCGGTTCGTCCGCGATCTAGTGATCGCTTGAAAACAAGTCGAATCGGTTCAGCGCACAACCCTTCGACCACCAAGTCAATCTCTCTCTCGAAAAAGCCGGCCCCCCCTGGGTCGGCTTTTTTTATGCGCCATTCCGGTAAGCCGGGCCCACCGTCCTGCGGACGCTCTTAGTAGCGATCGGCAGCCGAACGATCCGACCGGCGACGATGCGAATACAGACGCATCCGACGCGGGGCGGTCGATGGATGACTTTCGTCGATCACGTGCCCTGAAAGCAGTCGGTAGAAGAACAAAATCATGAACGCGCCGCCGGTGGCCACGGCAAAGCCTAGTGGGCTCAACGGCGAGACCTTCGTCCCTTCAAAAAACAGCGATAGCATCCCGCAGCCGATCACCGATCCGCCAATCCCCATCGCCAAGGTAGCAATCGGCCCGCCAGGATCGCGCCCCGGCATGATCGCCTTGGCAAACAGCCCGGTCAGCGTGCCGAAACCAACCCATGTCAGAAACAGATTGGCCCACGCTTCAAAATGTTCGGATACCTGTAGCGCCTCGTCACCCATAACCGCCTACCTTCGCCATGCTAGCAAGTGGGGAGGAAATTCCCCTGAGAAGTTGACATAAAGTAAGGTGTCGTCAGCTACGGCCCAAAAGTTTGCCGATTATGCCGATCGTTCGGGAAAAGGCTTCATTCCGGGGGTGCCAGGAAGTGGAAATCGCGAGAAAGGGGCTATAATAGCACGCAGAGCAGGCAACGAAACGGATCGTAAAACGCTGCCTGCTGTACTGATCCTGGAAGGATCGGTCCCCTAATCTTGCGATCGCACGGTTTCCTTCGCGGAGGTGTCTTATGCGAACTCTTATCCCTATGTTCGCCGTGTCGCTATGTGCGGCATTTGCCATTGGATGCACCAAGTTCCAAGCCCCGGAATTCACCGACAGTTCCCCAGGCACGCTGGCCTCGGATGCTCGCTCCCATCAGGTCGTCTCGCTGCAATTGGGTCAACAGCCCGGCGCGTTTCAGGTCGAGGACGTCACCGGACCGGCCGCTGGCGAGTTCCTCTGTTATCGCTGCAAGTACAGCGGCAAGCCCACCGTCGTGATCTTCGCGCGTGAGGTCAACGACTCGGTCACCAGCTTGGTCCAGCAGATCGATCGCCAGGTGAGCGAGAACGCCGACCAGAAGCTTTCGGCCTTCATGGTCGTCGTGGGGGATAACACCGACGAGGTCAAACCGACACTCCAGCGCGTGCAAGTTGCCCAGCACATTAAAAACACCCCGCTGACCGTCTTCAACGAAAAGGAAGGCCCCGCAGGCTACGGCCTTTCACCCGAAGCCCAAATCCAGGTCATGATGTGGAACGACGACGGCCTGAAGGTCAACCGGCCGCTGGGACCTCACCTATCCAAGGAAGAGATCACCGAGATCGTCGCCCAGACCAAAGAGATTTTGAACTGAGCCGATTCTCGCTTTCCGAATTGTTTGTTCCGTTTTCGGTCGCCAGCGTGGTGCAGCGTTTCTAAAGTAACACCATGAACGCTACGATCACCCTGCCCGACCCGAACACGATGTACCAGGCCATCGTCGACCGCGATGCCGAGATGGAAGGGCTGTTCGTCATGGCGGTCAAGACGACCGGTATCTTTTGTCGTCCTGGCTGCAAAGCGAAAACCCCCAAGCGCGAGAACGTCGAATTCTTCGCCACCGCCGACCAGGCCCTTGCCGCCGGCTATCGCCCATGCAAACGCTGCCGCCCGATGGAGCTTTCCGGCAGCGTGCCGGCCTGGCTGACCCAGTTGGTCGATGCCCTCGAGGCCGATTCTTCGCGCCGCTGGACCAATGCCGACCTGGAAGCAATGGGACTTTCCCCCATTCGTGTTCGTCGCTGGTTTCAGCAGCACTATCGAATGACCTTCCACGCGTACCTGCGCACGCGGCGAATCGGCCTGGCGGTCGACATGCTACAAACGGGCAAGGACGTCACTTCCACCGCGCTCGATAGTGGCTACGAGTCCCTCAGCGGGTTTCGCGATAGCCTGCGCAAATGGACCGGCCAATCGCCGACCAGCATCAAGGATGGCGAGCCGATCCTGGTCCAGCGTATTCTCACGCCGCTGGGTCCCATGCTGGCCGCTGGCAGCGACGCCGGGCTGTGCCTCTTGGAATTCGCCGATCGCAAGATGCTCCCCAAGCAGTTCGAGCGGGTCAGCAAACTGTTCGCCCAACCGATTCTGCCTGGCACGCACCCGGTACTAAGTGAAGCGGCCGATCAGATCGAGCAGTACTTTCAGGGAACGCGAACCGAGTTCACCCTTCCCTTGCGATTGGACGGCACCTCGTTTCAACAGCAAGTGTGGAAGCTGCTCGAAGGGATTCCCTTCGGGCAGACAAGTTCGTACGGCGAACTTGCCGAGCGACTCGGCAAGCCGACCGCCTCCAGGGCTGTCGGCCGCACCAACGGCGACAACCGCCTGGCGATCGTCGTGCCGTGCCATCGTGTGGTTCGCAGCGATGGCCACCTGTGCGGCTACGCTGGCGGATTGTGGCGGAAGAAGTGGCTGCTGGAACACGAACGCAAATTGAACCACAATCAATGAATGTCTGAACCTACATCCCAAGTCGTCCGCTGCGAAAAACGCTGGGCCATCGCGTTTGCCCACCTCCTTTGGAGCCCCCTGCTGTTCGCCATCTTCCTGGCGGGTATCGCACTTTGGCTGGCCCTGGCAATTTCCGACCCGACGCAAAAACTGGTTGCCATTCCTCTGGTGGCGATCGCGGCGATCATCGTTCATCAGCTGTACGGCGACTATCAGTGGGTCGAGAGCGACGGCGAATACATTCGAGCGAAAGGGTTCTGGTTTCGCAACGCCGCTAGCTGGCCCATTACCCAAATTGAATCGATCCATCCGATGTTACGGCGAAACAACGTCACCGCAGATTCCTCCCCGGAAGAGCTCATGGAAGCGATCGCCGGCATGGAGATCCGCTTTCGCGACGACCAGCCCCCGGTCACGTTGATGCATTCCGAGTTCACGTACGTCCCGGAACTTTGCCTGTTTCTGCTCAGGCAAATCCATTCCGATGCCCCGGCACCCTAGACCATTTGACGTTCTTCGCGTCCAATAGGATGCATGAACGAAAAGCCTAAATCAAAGCCGGTTGCGGCCTCGCCTGCCAAACGTGGTCTGGTCGGGGATGGGACCCATCTCGGGCTGATGGATTACCTGCGGAAGATCCTCAACGCCCAGGTTTACGATGTCGCTCACGAGTCCGCATTAGAGCGGGCCGGTAAGCTCTCGGAGCGTATCCAAAACAACGTCTATCTGAAGCGAGAAGACAGCCAGAAGGTGTTCAGCTTCAAGCTGCGTGGGGCCTACAACAAAATGGCTCAGCTCACCCCGCAGCAGTTAGAGCGCGGCGTCATTTGCGCGTCGGCTGGCAATCATGCCCAAGGGGTCGCGCTCTCTGCGGCTCACCTGGGATGCACGGCGACGATCGTCATGCCAAAGACGACACCCAAACTTAAAATCGAAGCGGTAAAGGCCCTCGGGGGCAATGTCGTGCTGCATGGCGAAAGTTACAGCGATGCCTACCAGCACGCCGGCGAACTGAGCAGCACCAACGAGATGACCTTCGTCCATCCCTTTGACGACCCCGACGTGATCGCCGGGCAAGGGACCATCGCGATGGAGATCTTGAGGCAGCATCAAAAGCCGATCCATGCCATCTTCGTCGCGATTGGCGGCGGCGGTATGATCTCCGGCGTGGCCGCATACATCAAAGCGGTCCGGCCCGAGATCAAAGTCATCGGCGTGCAGACAAACGATTCCGACGCGATGGTTCGCAGCGTCAAGCAAGGCAAACGGATTCAGCTAACCGACGTCGGTCTCTTCTCCGACGGCACCGCCGTGAAGCAGGTCGGCGAAGAGACCTTCCGCATCACCAAGGCCCTGGTCGACGACTTTGTCGTGGTCGATACCGACGCCGTGTGCGCCGCGATCAAGGACGTGTTCGAGGATACCCGCAGCATTCTCGAACCTGCCGGAGCGCTCAGCGTGGCCGGCCTCAAGCAGTATGCGGCCAGGCATCGTCTGCTAGGAGACACGCTTGTCGCGATCACGTGCGGGGCGAACATGAACTTCGACCGGCTGCGATTCGTGGCCGAGCGCGCCGAAGTGGGGGAAAACCGCGAAGCGCTGTTCGCCGTCACCATCCCCGAACGCAAAGGAAGCTTTCGTCGGCTGTGCGAACTGATCGGCCCGCGGGCCGTGACCGAGTTCAACTACCGCATCTCCGACTCGAACGTGGCCCATGTGTTTGTGGGCCTGGCCGTGAACAACCGAGACGAGGCGAAACGAATCGCCGACGAACTGCGCGGCAGCGGGTTCGATACACTCGACCTGACCGACGACGAACTGGCCAAGCTGCACGTGCGGCACCTGGTAGGTGGGCACAGCAAAATGGCCGCGGACGAACACCTGTACCGCTTCGTCTTTCCCGAGCGGCCAGGGGCGCTGATGAAGTTCCTCTCGGCGATGCCCAGCGACTGGAATATCAGTTTGTTCCATTACCGCAACCAAGGTGCGGATTACGGACGCATTCTCGTGGGGCTGCAAATACCCAGTGACACGACGACCGAGTTTCAAGACTTTATCGAAAGCATCGCGTACCCGTACGTCGAAGAAACCGAGAACCCAGCTTACCGGTTGTTTCTCGCCTAAGGCCTGGCGGGCTCGTGGTTGTACTCGCCGAGCCTTTCCGCCGGTGGCAGGTGCTCTTCCAGTTTGAACTTGGGGCGCTGTTGGCTGTTGATATAGGCGGCGATGTCGGCCGCTTCCTGCTCGGTGAGGGAAGGATCGTCCAGCGGCATGCCCACCTTCAGCCACGAGGCCAGCTTCGGCACGCGGCTCAGGCCGGCTCCGTCGTTGTACGATTGCGGTCCCCAGACAGGCGGGCCGTCGTCGGTTCCTTCCCCCTCTTGCCCATGACAATCCAGGCAGTAGGTTTTGTAGTCTTCCTTCCCCTGTACCGGATTGGCTTTGCTCCAATCGACTTTCAGTTCCGGCACATGCCGCGGGCCGAGGGGCTTCTGCTCGTTCATCTGGATCTTGCTGCCGGTGGACAGCCAGGTGATGTACGTCGTGATGGCGACCGAGACCTGGCTGCCGTTGGGTGGGCGAACGCCGTTCTGGCTGCGCATGAAACAGTTCAGCACGCGATCTTCGAGCGTGATCACGCGGTTCTCGCGCGGCGACCAGGCTGGGTACGCGGTGGCCGTTTGCAGGAAACTGCCCGCATCGGGATGCTGGCCCCCCTCTAAATGGCACGACGTGCAGTTGAGTTGATTACCAATGAACGGTTTGCTCAGCGGGTGATCTTTCGTCTCGTTGACCAGCAGTTCCCCCAGCCGCACGACCTCGCCCAAGGGGCCTTCGGGGTACGCAGCAGGGACGATGGGCTGCTCTTCGGCATGAAGCGTGGCACTGCCCAGCAGCATAATGCCCAGGCACAAAACGACTCGCAGATTTAATCGACAAAAGGACATGATCTCTTTCTATCAGGTAAGGGAGCAGCGCTTGATAGGCAGTTTATCGTTACGCCAGTGGAATGGTCGATCTGTGAAATAGTTCACAACTGCCAGCAAAGCATCCCGTGCGGCGCAATCGGCACAGTGAAGCGGTTTTTTCTGGCAGGTCTGCCCATTTCCACTAATTCAACGCAAAGCGAAGCTTGCGTGGGTAATTCGGTGTTTAAGGGAAGCAAATCATCACATATTGAGTTCAGCTCGCGAATTCCTTCTTGAACACTGCGTATTAGAAGGATAAAAAGCCGATATCCAATCAATATTTCTCTTATCTCTTTTCTTGGTAGGTGGCTTTATGGTTACCGCTCGTCGCACGGCCTTCACGTTGGTGGAACTGCTGGTTGTTATTGCCATTATCGGGGTGCTGATCGCCCTGCTGCTGCCGGCTGTGCAACAGGCTCGGGAAGCCGCTCGGCGGATGACTTGCACCAACAAGCTGAAGCAGATTGGTCTCGCAATTCACAACCACCACGATACTTACGGCCAGTTTCCATCCGGGGTTCGTTATACGCCGGAGCCTGACTTCACCAGCGGCAGTTGGTGTTCGACCTCTGGCACCACCGGCACACGCGAACCGTGGACGGTAAAGATCCTGCCGTTTCTGGAAGAAAACAATCTGTACGATCAATTCGATCTCAATGCCAGCTTCACGGCCACCAGCAACGTGCCCGGTGCGACGGTGAATAACAACCTGTTCAAACTGAACCAATCGGCGTATCAATGCCCCTCGGACCCAGCCAGCCGGGACGAATGGAATTCGATCAGCTACTACGGCGTGCAAGGGGGTGGCCCGGCCGCGGACGAATCGTGTTCGACCTCGTCCGGGCAGCGGGTGTTCTATCGCAACGGCGTGCTGCACTTGAACTCGGATACCGGGTTTCAGGATCTGACCGACGGTTCGACCAACGTTTTCATGGTGGGAGAAACGCGTTACTGTCTGACCCCAGCGGGCCGGCCGGATGGTTACCACAGCGGTTGGGCTTCGGCGACGAAGCTCGACTCGTGGGGAACGCCGCTGGTGTTGGCCGCGACGCGCGAGCAGATCAACTCGGACCCGCGCAACGGCATGACTAACGACACGCTTAACATCATGACCAAACTGTTCGGCAGCTATCATCCTGGCGGCTGTATGTTTCTGATGGGGGACGCATCGGTTCACTTCATTCCAGAAACGATCGACCTGGCCACGTATCAAACGCTGGGCAAAATCGACGATGGAGCGCCGACCGGCGGTTTGGGATCTTTGTAATGACCTATTTGCGACAAACCTCCACCCTCGCGGCCAGCTTACTTCTGTTTCTGGCCGCTGGCGGCTGTGGCGCTGGCGATTCTAGCGTCCATTTGACCGGCCACGTCACGTACGACGGCCAGCCGGTCCCGCGCGGCACGATCACCTTCTCGCCCGATGGCAAACAAGGCAACACCGGTCACGGCAGCAAGGCGATCATCACCGACGGTGCCTACACCACGCAGGAAAGCTTCGGCCTGGTAGGTGGTCCGCACGTGGTACGTATCGAAGGATTCGACGGGGTGGCCAACGGCGATAACCTCGACGGCAAACTCCTCTTCCCTCCTCACGAAGAAAGCTACGACTTGCCGATGGAATCTGGCGAGTACGACTTCGATATCCCGAAGAGCACGAAGAAGCCACGGTAGTCACCAATCACGGCGGTTCGCGTGCATCGGTGCGGTTTCGCCTGGCACTGCTGCCCAGGATCGCGCAAGGGTCCCTGGGACGTCCACGCGTGGCCCGCCTGATCGGTGGGCGCAGCAGTGCACGTGGTTTCGCCCTGCGTTTTAGTGGACCGAACCCCAAGAATCCGGGTGCCACGTCCAAGTCTGCTTGGGCGTGCCTGGGAAATCTGAATGAGTCACACCGATGACCGGTGGTGGGCGGGTACCGAGTTGGCATACCCACCCGGACGTGGGCATGGTACCCGTCGCGTTGATTCACCGTGGCAGGCGGGTACCTCGTTTGCACGCCCAAGCGGACTTGGGCGTGGCACCCGGGAATTGATTCGATAGGCGGCAGTTCGATGCTGGCCGTTTGGATTGTGGCCAGCTCTTGCCGTAGCCGTTCGATCTTTTGCTGCTTCTCTTGCAGCCGGTCACGCATTTGCTGGTGCCGTCTTTTAATGCAGGCAATCACCTGGGCGGTGGTAGCCTGCTCGAGCCACTCGCGAGTGAGACGCTCGGGGATTTCGTGTTCGTGGGACATGGGGTTTGCTTTCGGTGAAAGGAGACGGTGCGCGCGGCGGCGCGTGTGATGACAAAGGAATTACGTCAATCGTTGGTTGAGAATGTGGAATTCAACAATCCGGGGGCCACGCCCAAGTCTTCTTGAGGGTGTCTTGGAAGTTGAAACAATTCACACCAATGACTGGTGGTTAGCTGGTACCTGCTTCGCACGCCCAAGCGGACTTGGGCGT